>NZ_JACAWW010000004.1:0-994182 GCF_020075515.1 Bacillus sp. KS1
AAAGATCATTACCGCTTGTTGAAGCAGCTTTATTATCTTACCACTCAGCTTCTTTTATGTCAACAACTTTTTTCAAGTTGTTTCCGAAGCTTTTCGTTGTTGTCTGCTGTTCACCAGCGACGTTTAATAATATAACACCCTTTTGAAAATATGACAATAGTTTTTTTAAAAAAATCATTGATTATTTTCTTTCATACTTATTTCAGTTTCTCTTCTATAGAAAGGCAAGCTGTCTTGTGGTTTGGCATATTTTCTTGTATAGTAAGATTGAACTAAATACTTGATGACCACAAGGGGAGCATTAAAGCTGAGAGTGAACGTTTTGTTCTGACCCTTTGAACCTGTTAGTTAACGCTGGCGTAGGGATGTGGCAAAGCCAAATGATTTGCAGTTTATGTAAGCAGCGCGCGGACCTTTTCCCATCCTTCCCCGCGCTGCTTTTTTGTTTATCCTTGATACGGTTGTCTGACCAGGGGGAAAACTATGAATCATTCAACACAGCTTGTGCGCTTAATTGAAATAGCGATTATGACCGGGGCGGCTGTCATTCTGGACATTGTCTCAGGCATGTTTCTCCGGATGCCCCAAGGCGGTTCGGTCTCTATTATGATGATTCCGATTTTTTTGATTTCATTCCGCTGGGGAGTGAAGGCCGGGCTTACGACAGGCTTTTTAACAGGGATTGTCCAGATCGCCATCGGCAATTTGTTTTTGCAGCACCCGGTGCAGCTATTTCTTGATTACATCGCGGCATTTGCAGTCCTCGGTTTCAGCGGCTTGTTTGCTTCCGGTGTACGGGAATCGGCATTGAATAAAAAAAGAGGCGCTTTAACGATGTATGTTCTAGGCGGTGTTTTCATCGGCAGTGTGCTGCGCTATGCGGCACATGTGGTCTCCGGAGCTGTCTTTTTCGGAAGCTATGCTCCGAAAGGCACGCCGGTATGGGTTTATTCGTCCGTCTATAACGCGACTTATATGATTCCTTCTTTTATCCTTTCGGCCATTGTCCTTATCTTATTATTCATGACTGCGCCGCGGCTTCTTGAAGCTAAGCGGACGAACTGAAACAGCAGGCGGTTTACGCCTGCTGTTTTTTTATTCCGGGCTGTGCCGTTCGTTTGAATCACTCAGTTCTTTTGTAAGTTCATTTATACTTTGTTTTATGTTTCCTTTGCCTGAAAAATTCTCAATAAGCTCTTTCACATTGATTCCGGAAGATGCTTTTAAGCTTTCCTGAAGACCGGCCATTAAATTGGTTGCGTAGCCTGTGACTTTATTGGCCCCGCCGTTTTCACCGCTTCCTCCCGTATCTACGACGGTAATTTTATCAATGTTGGAAAGAGGCGCTGAGACTTGCTTCGCATATTCAGGCAGCATTTTCACAATCATATCAAGGATTGCAGCCTGACCGTATTTTTCGAATGCTTCGGCGATTTTTTCTTTAGCTTCCGCTTCTGCGAGTCCTTTCAGGCGGATGACTTCCGCTTCGGTTTCCCCTCTCGCCTTTTCAGCCTCCGCTTTAGCAAGACCGTCAATTCTCACGCGTTCTGCTTCCGCCTTGGCCATCGCTTCGATACTGTACTGCTCGGCATCCGCTTCGGCGAGCTGCTTCGCTTTTGCGGCCGCGGCCGCTTGTTCCACCGAGTAACGGTCAGCATCGGCTTTTTTCTTCACTTCAGAGTCATATTGGCGCTCACGGCGCAGAATTTCTTTTTCCTCCAATTCAATCTGCTTTTGCCGCTCAATAATTTTAATTTGCATTTCCTGCTCTGTCACCTGCTGGCGGGCTTTTGCTGTTTCAAGATCATATGCCTGGTCGGCATTGGCTTTTGCTGTATCCTGCTCTCTTCTGTATTCCGCCATTTTCAGCTGATTGATTTTTTCCGCTTCAGCTATTTCCGTCGCCCGCTCCAGCTCTGATTTTTTTGCGTCTTTATCAGCGGCCGCGCGTTTAATCCTCGTCTCTTTATCGGCTTCTGCCGTGGCAATGTCCGCATCCCGCTTGACTTGGGCGATTCTCGGCTTACCTAATGATTCAAGATAGCCGTTTTTATCGCGGACGTCTTTAATCGTAAAAGAAACGATCATCAGCCCCATTTTAGCAAGATCCTGAGACGCGACCCGCTGGACTTCCTGAGAAAACTTTTCCCTGTTTTTATAAATCTCTTCAACGGTCATGGAGCCGAGGATGGAGCGCAGATGGCCTTCCAGCACCTCCCGCGCCTCCTGCTCACGGTCTTCCTTAGATTTCCCCAAAAATTGTTCAGCTGCTGTTGCGATTTCACCGATGGAGCCTCCGATTTTAATAATGGCGGTTCCGTCGGCCATTACCGGCACGCCTTGTTCTGTATAGACTTCAGGTGTAGAGACATCAAGTTTGCTTGACAGTAAACTGAGAGGTTCTGCCTGCTGGAATACTGGGAGCACGAACGTTCCCCCGCCCCGGACGATTTTCAGACGATTTCCGCCTTCATCAATGTGAACATTCTTATTCCCCAAATAACTTCCGGTCACGATAAGGGCTTCGTCCGGCCCCGCCGTCCGGTACTTCGTAATAAATACAGCAATAAGTGCGATGAGTAAAAAGAATACGATTCCGATAACGATGATAATCGGCATACTCATAACAGTTCCCCCTTAGATATCAGATTGGTTCATGCGGCGTCACAAAAAGCACTCCGTCTTTTACGTCAATCACTAATACGGACGTTCCGTACTTGATCTGTTCTTGATCAAAGCTGACGGCTGATTTAGAAATGGCGCCCCCTATTCCCTCTATGATCACTTCCCCATAGCCGTCTTTCGGGACGGAAGTAATGACCCTGCCGACTCTGCCCTTTAAATCTGTCTCCCGATATGCGAGCGATTCTTCCGCTGATGAAAGCGGGACAAGGACGAAGAAGTGAAGCAGGCTGACCAAAAGAACCGAAAGAACAAATGAAAGCAACGCAATGACAGGACTTGATAGCGGAGCGGCGATTTCGCCGATATAACCTGAGGCTGAAAAGATTGTTAAAAAAGACAGAATCAATGCAGGGTTTAAAAATGAAACAGGAATGGCTTCCGAGAGGCCGTGAAACACATCTTGAAAAAACAGAATCAAAAGCGTGAGACTTCCCGAAATAATCAATGTGTAAAGATAGACCGTTTCAAGCGGCAGATGAAATATGTCCATCTTCTATCCTCCTTTCGGCCGAGGTGTCGGAGTGTTACTTTATATACGGATGTAAAGGTAAATGGTTTCAATTTTCTGATAAGAAAGGCTGATTACATGATTATCCAATCCGGATATGATATGTTTACTCTAAAGGAGGAGATAGGATGAGCATTTTTAATGAAGCCAGACAGCAGACCTGGGAAGAACTGAAAGGACTCTCTGATGAAGAATTCAACCGAAAGCCCGCGGCTGATGAGTGGAGCGTGCGGGAAGTCCTTGACCATTTAAAGAAAATTGACGAAACAGCGCAAACCCTTTTATCAAAGCAGGCAAAAGACGCACCGTTAAAAGAAATAGAAGAACAACCGATGGGGTTTATAGAGGACAGAACAAATAAACGGCCGGCTCCGTCACACCTCGAACCTGAGCAAAACCGAATATCAGTCATTGAAGCAAAACAGGAATTAGATACGGCAAGACAGCAGCTGACCGCCGTCATTTCATCATTAAACGAGGAAGACTTAGAACGTGTGCTTCCGCATCCTGTTTTTCAAGAACTGACGATCCGCCAGTGGATTGATTTTATCGGCCATCATGAAAAGCGTCACATTAATCAAATAAAAGAAATCAAACAAAAAATCGAAAAGGTCTGAGTCAGACCTTTTCGATTTTTTTCTTGGCGCGTTTCGGTTCATAAGAATGGATGGTGACCGCATCTCCCGTGCATATATCACCCGGGCGTTCAACAATACAGACAATTCCTCTTCTGCCCATCGCGTGCCTCACAAACGCCGCGGCGAGTTTTGGCTGATCCTGATAAAAGGATTGAATGACTTCTCCCGGCTGAATGCACGGATCATTTTCTCCCTCGCACAACAGAGACGCACCGCTTGGAAATATCATTCTGCTTCCTTCTTTAAGCGGCGTCAGTGCAGAAAAACCGCTGATTGCGATATTAGCGCCGAGCCATTCGGGAAAGATATGAGAAATTCCCATCTTCTCGGCAATGTCATCACATTCCTCCATGGACACGATTGAAATTTGTCTCCGGTTAAAAATTTCTGTTCCTCTTTCATACATCGGCTCACGCGCGCCGGCCTTTTTTGTCAGTCCGAAATGCAGGTCACCGGGAAACCCGCCGTATTCCGCACGAAGCATGTCCATCTTTTTGGTAACAAATTGTTCGGTATCCGCTATATATACGCCTTCCGTCTTTGCTGTTATGCGTTTCCACATCAGCCACCACCGCCTTTTTCTTGACATTATCCTTAAAAAACCCCGCTCTGTAAAGGAGCGGGGTTCATTTATTATACCGTTTTCGGCGTTAAGTCGAAGCAGCGTTTGTAAATCCAGTTGTATGCTTTCTCATTCAAATCTCTTGGATTTCCGAAAGTTTGCGGATCTTTCATAGCTTCTTTTGATAAACGTTCAATCATGTCCGGAGACACACCTTGTTCTTCTAAACTCGGTACCTCTAAATCTTTTACAAGATCATACATCCAGTTGACGGACGCTTTTGCCGCTTCTTCGGTTGTCATGTTGCTTGTATCGATCCCGAATGCTTTGGCGATGCGGGCGAATTTTTCCGGATAGCCTTTCCAGTTGTATTCCATTACCGGCCCCATCATAGCTGCGACGCATTGTCCGTGAGCGACAGGGATGATGCCGCCGAGCGTCTGGCTCATCGCATGCGCCGCGCCTGCTGATTCACTGCCGTATGAAAGGCCGGCAAGCATCGCCGCCTGCGCCATGCCGTATCTTGCTTCCAAATCCTCTCCGTCCGCAAACGCGCGCTTAATATAATGCGCCGCATATTCAATGGCCATTAAAGCGACGGCATCAGTGATCGGCTGCGCGAATTTCATCGTATAGCACTCGATGGCGTGCGCAAGTGCGTCAATACCTGTCATAGCCGTCACATGCGGAGGCATGGACGTGTGCAGCTCAGGGTCAATGACCGTTAAATGCGCGGCGATAAGCGGTCCGCCCGTATTGAATTTAAATTCTCTTTCTTCATCTGTAATGACCGCCCATTGTGTGACCTCTGAACCTGTTCCCGCAGTCGTCGGGATCGTTGTCAGCGGAGGAATACGGTTTTCCAGCGGCTTTTTGCCTTCCGCGGCTTCATAATCAAGCACGCTTCCTTCGTGTGTCGCTTCTACCCCGATCGCTTTCGCTGTATCCATGGAGCTTCCGCCGCCGACAGCCACAAGGCCGTTGCAGTTTTCTTTTTTATACAGTTCTGATCCTTCGTTTACAAGACGTACAGGCGGGTTCGGCTCCACTTTGTTAAACAGGACGACTTCGATGCCCGCTTCCTGTAAAGATTCAATGACCGGGTTTGCCACTCCCGCGTTATAAATTCCCGGGTCTGTTACGAGCAGCGCTTTTGTGACGCCAAGCGCTCTGACTTCATTTCCCGCGTGCTGAATCGCACCGATTCCGTGTTTAATGACTGTCGGGATTTCGAATGTATGGAATTTATGCATGCTTTCTACTTTCATATTTAATGTCATATTGTATCTCCTCCTCGTTATGCTTGAAACCAGTTCACAGCCGCAGGTTTCGTGTTGCGGTAAATATGTTTGATTTCCGTGTATTCTTCCAGACCGATTTTGCCGAGTTCGCGGCCGAAGCCCGATTGTTTGTACCCGCCCCATGGCGCTTGCGCGAAATACGGGTGGAAATCATTGATCCATACAGTTCCCATCCGCAGTTTGGCGGCTACGCGTTCGCATTTTTCAATATCCTTTGACCATACCGCTCCGGCCAGCCCGTAAATGGTATCGTTGGCAAGTCTGATCACTTCTTCTTCAGAAGAAAATGACTCAACTGTTAAAACGGGGCCGAAGATCTCCTCTTGGACTATCCGCATATCAGACTTGCAGTTTGAGAAAATAGTAGGTTCATAGAAGAAACCGTTTTGAAGGGCGGGATCATCAGGACGTTTGCCGCCTGTTTCCAGTTTTGCCCCTTCTTCGATGCCGATTTCTACGTATTTTTCGACTTTGGCCCGATGCTCGGCGGAAATCAGCGGACCGCTTTCCGTATCTTCATGAAAACCGTTTCCTAATTTGATGCGTTTCGTGCGCTTGATCAGCTCGGCTAAAAATTCATCATGAATGGCTTCGTCCACCAAAAGACGGGACCCTGCCGAACAAACTTGGCCGGCATGGAAAAACACGGCGTTCAGCGCTTGATCTGCAGCTGTTTCGAGATCTGCATCTTGAAATACGATATTCGGATTTTTGCCGCCAAGCTCCAGGGCAATCTTTTTCACATTGCCGCTTGCCGCCTGCATGATTTTTTTTCCTGTTTCAATTCCGCCCGTAAAAGAGACCAAATCGACGTCGAGGTTTCTCGCCAGTTCGTCGCCGACAGAAGCGCCCGGCCCCAGCACGAGATTGGCGACCCCTTTCGGAATACCGGCTTCTTCTATTAATTGAAAGACTTTAATGGTTGTCAGCGGAGTAATCTCGCTCGGCTTTAAAACGATCGTGTTTCCGGCCGCAAGAGCGGGAGCGATTTTCCAGCTCGCCTGAAGGAGCGGATAGTTCCACGGCGTAATTTGTCCGCATACGCCAATGGGCTCTCTGACGATTTTACTTACGGAATCAGGAATCGGAGATGAAATGACCTCGCCTCCGTCTTTATCCGCCAAACCGGCATAATATTGAAATACATTTGCGATATCATCCATATCGGCTTTACTTTCTTCAATCGTTTTTCCTGTATCGAGCGATTCCAGCTCAGCTAATTCGTTCAGATCGCGTCTGATTAATTCCGCAATTTTCAGAACAAATTGTCCGCGCTCGAGCCCGGAAAGCACCGGCCACTCCCCTTCATCAAATGCTTTTCTGGCTGCGGCGATGGCTTTCACCGCATCGTTCCGGTCTCCTTCGCATACCGTTGCAATTTCTTCTTGATTAAATGGATTAATGATACGGCGGGTCTGTTTTTTTTCTGCACTGATCCATTCGCCGCCGATATAAAGCGTTTTGCTCATAAAAGTCCTCCTTACCGAAAAGTAAGTTTGTTAAATAAAAATTTAATGTTTTTAACAATATTAATTTAACACATGTTTTTTTGCCTGTCAAAACCCGGTCAGTCCGTTTAGATTTTGACATTTTGTCATGATTCGTTAAGATTAAGAACATAAAGAAATGACTTAACAAATTTAAACTTCAAGTGGAAAAGAGGGACAGTATGGATGAGAATCCAGAATTCGCAGCTATAGAACAAGCCAGGGATCTTGTCATTGATTCCATTGCAGAGACGATGGATCTTTACGGAATCACACGGAGTGTCGGGATTTTATACGGAACAATGTATATGAGGGATGAAATGACGCTTGACGAAATGCGTGAGGAACTGCAGATGAGCAAACCGAGTATGAGCACAGGCGTCAAAAAGCTGCAGGATTTAAATGTGGTGAAAAAAACCTTTCACCGCGGCACACGGAAGCATACGTTTGTAGCGGAAAAAGATTTCTTTACGTTTTTCACGAATTTCTTCCCGCCGAAATGGGATCGTGAAGTTCAGGTGAATTTGTCCGCCATTGAACAGGCCCAGGCGGATTTGCAGTCCGTTTTGCTGGCCGAGAAAGGCAACGCGGAATTACAGGAAGAAGCGCGGCAGTTATATGATCAGCTTGAAAGCTCGAAAGCTTATTATCATTGGCTGAAGCGGCTCGCCGACTCGGTTCAGAGCGGGGAGATTTTTAAATTTATTCCGATAGAAACAGACGAAAAAAACGCCTGAATCAAAATCAGGCGTTTTTTTGTCGTGATTTGATTATTTTTGAGAAAATATAGGAACATAACCCCATTTACTTCCATTAAAATTGATGGTAAATTTTTATAGGTATGGTCGTTCTTTTTTAAGAACAATCAGCAAAATTTTTTTAGGGGGATTTATGAAAATGAAACAGAAATTTTTCTCAACTGTCATGGCAAGTTTATTCGGCCTGGTTTTGCTTCTTTCTCTGCCGACAGCGTCATTCGCCGCTGAGTCAGGCTCAACCGTTCACGAGCCGGAAATGTCCACGAAAGCGACTGCTACCTTATTTGCAAAATATACAGGTGCCAGCCAGCAGGAATGGTCATTTTCTGATATCGAATTGACGTACCGTCCGAACACGATCCTGAGCTTAGGCGTTATGGAATTTACCCTTCCTAGCGGATTTGCGGCTACAACAAAAGATACAGTCAACGGACACGCTTTACGCGAAAGACAGATTCTGAATAACGGCAAAACAGTCAGACTTCCGTTAAACATTGATTTGCTCGGCGCAGCGGAATTTAAGCTTTCTCTTAATAATAAAACGTTGCCTGCTGCAGGTACATATAAGTTCCGTGCAGAAAATAAATCATTAAGCATCGGCTCTAAATTCTATGCTGAGGACACAATTGTTGTTCAAAAACGCAGCACACCGCCGACACAGCCTTGCAACTGCAAATAATTGCGAAAAAAAGACCGGCACAGGCCCATCGCTTGTCAGCCGGTCTTTTTTTTGTGCTGTTTTCTTTCTTCCGGCCCTCGCATTGACAAACCCTTGAAACAGGAGTACATTCTTGTTTGTTGTATTTGGAGTGACGAAAACAGTTTCTTAAGGAGTTATGAGGATTGGGAAAAATCAAAAATAAACAATTTGCCGTCATCGGACTCGGCCGTTTCGGCGGAAGCATCTGTAAAGAGCTTTTTAAAATGGGGCATGAGGTGCTTGCGGTCGATATCAGCGAAGAGCGGGTCAACGCATACTCCTCTTATGCCACGCATGCTGTGCGGGCAAATTCAACGGAAGAAAGCGAGCTTCAGTCGCTCGGCATCAGAAATTTTGAATATGTCATCGTAGCAATCGGCGCCAACATTCAGGCAAGCACGCTGACGACGCTGTTATTGAAGGAGCTGAACATCCCTAATATTTGGGTGAAAGCGCAAAACTATTATCATCACAAAGTGCTTGAAAAGATCGGCGCTGATCGTATTATCCATCCCGAAAAGGATATGGGCGTGCGGATTGCGCAAAGCCTTTCAGATGAAAATGTCTTAAATTACATTGATTTGTCAGATGAATACAGCATTGTGGAGCTTTCAGCCACAAAAAAGCTGCATTTAAAATCCATTCTTGATCTCGGCGTCCGGGCCAGATTCGGCTGCACCATTCTCGCCTTGAAACATAATGGAGACATTCAGCTGTCCCCTTCTCCGGAGACTGTCATTCATGAATGTGACTGTCTTGTGCTGATGGGGCATAAACGTGATATTAAAAGGTTTGAAACTGAAGGAATGTAAAAAAGCCGGCGGGCTGCCGGCTTTTTTTGATGCTTATGTTTCTTCACTTAACTGGACGGCGGTTTGGTCAACCCAGCCGATCAGCTCATCTTTCACTTGAATTTGGTACCAGACGGATTCTCCGTTTTGTTTTTCAGATACGACTTTAATATGCTCGCCGGTAAACTTTTGCGCCGATGCCAGTTTAATAGAATGCCGCTCTTTTGACGGCTTCGACCACACGTCTTCAATGGCGTGGTCTTTGATGGCGCCTTTCATATCAACTGCTTTAAGAGAGGCATTGATTTTGTCATATTCATTCAGGTTATAGGTTTCTATGACATCTTTAATTTTTTCAGCATAGCCGGGGTCTGTGGCGTAGCCGGATTTTTGAAGGGCAGCCGCCGCAGTTTTATAATTGTCCGCTTCAATGACGGGCTTGTACTTCTTTTTATTCCAAGACGTTCCGTTGACAAATAATTTGGCATGGTCATCCATTGATTCAAAAAACGTGCTGTATTTACGGAATTTTGCCCGAATCGTTTTTCGTTTTCCTTTTTCAAATTCATCCGTTTTCATCGTGACGTGTTTTCCTTTATAATCACCTTTTACACCGAACAGGTTGCGCGCTTTCCCCGCAAGCTCACTGTTCCCCCAGTCCGATTCGAGAATGGCCTGTGCGAGGGTGATGCTCGGAAGGACATGATATTTCTCATATAAAATTTGAGCATACCCGGAAAGACTGTCAATAAAGACCTGCTGCTCGTCCACCTCTTCAGGCGGTTTTTCTTCCGTCACTATGAATTTCGAAAACACCATTGATACCAGAAATAATCCGAATATAAGAGATACAGCAAAAAGGCACCCAAGCACCCTTTTGGTCTTTGCTTTCTTTTTCATATCAACCTTCCTTTAATTCCGGAATCACTAGATTTATAATTTTACTGGTCATTGATGAAAATTTCAATAAAATAGGGAAAAAGACGGAGAAAGAACACATTGCGCAAATAAAAAAGACTCCTCTTTGAGGAGTCTTTTTTGTTATGCCATGCTCAGCTGAGGGCCGAACAATTCATATTGAACGGAATCAGAGTCAAACCCGAGTGCAAGAATCATGTCTTTCATTTGCGTCATAAACTGCGCTGATCCGCACAAGTAAAATTCAGCATCTTGATTCAGATGAAGCTGCTTTAAGAAGGTTTGATCAATCCTGCCGCTGTAAAAAGGCTTGTCTCCTGAGCGGTCTTGTTCTGCCGGTTCACTGTATACATAAATGACGTTAATATTCGGATGATTCTCCGCAGCTTGTTCAGCCTCTTTGCGGAACGCGGCGTACTCTCCGTTTTTCGCGGCATGAATAAAAGTAACGGAACGCTCCGGCTGTTTTTCGGCGGCTGTTTTCAGCATGCTCATCATCGGCGTGATTCCGGAACCGGCACTGATAAGAACAACCGGTTTTTCGGAAGAAGACAGCTTGAAATCTCCGGCGGGTGCACTGACTTCAAGTTTATCTCCCTCTTGAACTTCATTGTTGAGATGAGAAGAAACCGCTCCGTCCTTTTTCACAGAAATCCGATATGCCCCTTTTTGAGAAGCATCAGACAGGCTGTATTGGCGAATGTGCGTATAAGGAGAATCCGCAATCCGCACTTTAATGCTGATATATTGTCCCGCTTCAAATCCAGGAAGCGAAGAACCGTCACTCGGTTTGATATAAAATGATGTAATATCTTTGCTTTCTTTCGTTTTCTGTATAACCGTAAATTCTTTATACCCCTGCCATCCGGCTTCATTGTACATGTCTTTTTCAATGCCGATGAAAGCCTCCGCGATAACACCGTAAGCTTTTTCCCATGCCTGCATAATCTCAGGAGTTGCGGCATCCTGCAGCACATCCTTAATTGCCAGAAGCAGATACTTTCCGACAATCGGATAATGTTCCGGTTTTACACCGATGCTTGTGTGTTTATGGCCGATCTGTCTGACCGCCGGAATGATTTGTTCTAATTGATCAATATTCGCCGCAGCCGCAATGACTGCATTTGCCAATGCTGCGCGCTGAGTCTGTTTCTTTTGGTTCGTTTGGTTAAACATATTTAACAGTTCGGGATGATCTTGAAACATCAGGTTATAAAAGCGTCCGGTGATGTTTTCTCCATGTGTTTTCAATACGGGTACTGTGCTTTTGATGATGTCTACTGTTCTCTCATCCAGCATGTTAATCCTCAACCCTTCTAAAGATGTATTTTCAATATATCTTTATAGTAAGAGATATTTCGAATAAAAGATATATCGAAAATGAATCTTTAAAAAAGTCGTCACAATATTGTGTTGGATTTGGAATTTATGGATTTCACCTCCTTTTTTATCACCCGGTGAAACAGGGACACATATATTTGGGAATATACGTTTAAAGATGAAAGCGGGGGAGTGCATGGTTTCCGATATCGATTACACGTCTCCGAATACACAGTTCACTTATAATGTGAATGAGAGCCGTTTTTTTACGAAAGATGCTCGGAACTTTATCAATGTATTGGGGATTAAACAGTTAAACACGCTTGAAAATATTTCATTATTAGATATCTTTCTGAGCAATACAAATGTGATTGAACCGCATACCCATCAAAATGCCGCTGAATTGGTGTACTGTATTTCGGGTTCCGCGGTGGTGTCGATGCTGAATCCGTTCACCCAGAAAATACGGAATTATCCGATCTCTTCAGGACAAGTGGCGAATGTTCCGCAGGGGTGGTGGCATTATGAAGTTGCCACTTCAGACAAAACCCACCTTTTGGCCATATTTGACGCCCCTTCGCCTGAAGTGATATACGGCTCGGATATTCTCCGTCTGACGCCGCCTGCGATCATGGCGCATACGTACTGTCTGAATGAGCATGAGTGGGAAAAAGCCGTTTCACCGATCCGGCAATCAACTGTGATAGGTCCCGATAAATACTGCGGACAGACTGAAAACACGGGTATTCATGATATGAATAAGCCTTATCAGCCAAATACGCATTATCCGAATGATCCGTATCGGCATTATGATACGCCGTTATATTGGGGATATTAAACGGAGAGCCTGAGCGGCATTCAGCTCGACAGAAAGAGCCCCTCATTGGAGAGGGGCTCTTGATCATTACGGTCCGGTTCCGCAGCTTACTTTGTAATCGCCTTCGGACGATTTTTTTGAATAACATACGCGCGGCGTCTGTCCGGTTTCATCTTTCCAATCAAACCAATTTACATAATAAAGGTTCCCGGCCTCTCCGCCCCTTCTTCTTTTTGAAGAATCGCAAAGTAGCTTTGATACGAATATCCTTTTTTATAAAATGTCATGCCTGATGGCTCCTTTTTCTGAAGCAGACGTGAAGATGACAGGAGAAAGAGGCAGAAGCGCTGTCAAAAAAAGCGCCAGTGCAGCTGACAGAGATAATATAAGATAGATTTTCTTTTTCATTTTCTCTCTTTCCTTTATTTTGAGTTGTTAGAAATGAAGCAGAACATAGAGGCTGCCGCAGAAGATGAAAAAACAAAAAAACCCTTATTTATAGAATAAGGGTTTAAAGGTATGGAGCCAAGGGGGCTCGAACCCCTGACCTCTACGCTGCCAGTCTGGAGATGAATTTTCTGATACAAACAGACGTTTTATTTTGAAACCTTATTTTATAAGGTTTGCTGACCAGCCTTTCTGATAAAAAATCTTCTGTTTTGGCTAAAAATGAACAAGTTGGTCCCTAATTCGTCCCCATCTGTCCCCAAATAGGATTATAAATTAAAGTTAATTTTCCACTAGACCTGCCATCAAAACGCCCATCACAATCAATAATAATAGTAAAGGTAAACAAAGTGCTAGGATAACAAAAGAAATATACTTAGCAATTCCTTTAGGTGATTTGATTGCTAGAATACTCCCCACCACAATTCCTAGAATTCCAAGTGCCCAATGAATATGAGGCAGAAAGTACAATGTGAATAAAAGGATGATAAGCGACACTATTCCAAAATACTTTATCATTTCTCTCCTTTCTATTTTCCCTCCATTAAATTTGAAAATTGAGCTTATCAATTCTTATATATTTTTAAGATCTAAAAATATAGAGTGCCATATTTTTTTAATATTAGCATAGATTTATCGTTCGAGCTGTATGACGACGGATACATACGCGCGGTTATCTGCGCAGTTCATTACGGGACCACATACGGAAGGAAACTCGTGTCGAGAACTTAAAGGTGGATACATTATTGTATTTGATTCTCTTTTATCCGTTGAGACTTATGAAGTGGGAGATGATCAAATGACTGATTTTGAACGAAAAGTGTACCGGATTATCTTTAACATGATCCAATGATGAATTGAAGAGAAAAACCGGCAAGGATGAACGCGCTAACCGGGAAGCAGTGAAGAACCTCATGAAGCAGCGTATGCTGGAATGGGATAAGAATAAAAACAAGTGGATGTTTTGAAACAATATAATGAAGAAACTAAAAAAGCCTTTTCCGTAGAAAAGGCTTAAGCTGTTCAAGTTTGAAGGCGATCTGAAGCTACTTTGATTGTATCTTGTGCTTGTTTTTCTACTGAGTTCATACCCAACCCACATACTAAAGGCAATGACAGACCCAAAATAATGAAGATGCTTTTTTTCATACTGGCACTCTCCTTCTTAGGTTTGATTACGATCAGACGAAACTTGATATGATCCATCAAATGAAACAGACGATGCCGTTAGACCGGCCCCTGACATTAAAACGACAGCCGATACAATGATAAATACGCCCTTTCTAAAATTCATACAGGCATTCTCCCCTCTGAATTTGTTTTTGCGTTTGAATCATTTTTTGATGATAAAAATAAGATTTGTCATATTGCTTTGACTCTGCATAAACAGCAGCCGTATCAAGAGCAATATCTTCTACATACGAATAGTTTTTATTTTTCTCAAGGTAATCAATTGTTTGTTTGATTCCCATTTGGTCTATTGCATTAATATATAAAGCCTCCAAATATTTTTGCAGAGATTCAAACAGCTTATCTCCTTGAAATATCGCTGATGAAAGTCCCTTTTTGCTGATTTGAATCGCCTCGCTTGTTTTCCCTTGTTTAAATAGAAGCTTTGCGTATGTAAACAAGGAATGCGGAAGGTTACCCAATTTATACTTTTCAGATATCTCCGCTGCTTTTTTTAAGTAGATTTCAGCTTTACTGTATTCTTCTAGGTCGCCGTAATTCTTTCCTATGTTGTAATAAGCAGAACTGAGCAGCCTTTCATTATTGTTTACTTGTTTCGACAACTCTAAAGCTTTTTCTAAATGCGGCAAACTTTTTTCAAAGCGTTTAAAGTCAACATAATTCCCTGATATGACAAATAGACATTGAATTTTCCGGACCTTATACAACTCATACTGATCGTAAATATCGAGCGCTTGCTTTACGTGATGCATAGAGACGTGGCTTTGTTTCATACCGTAATATGCTTCAGCCAGTTTAAAATGAAACTCCGCTCTCTCAATTTCATCATGCACATGAACGAGTTGTTTTTCAGCCTCTCTATAAAAGCCGATCGCCTTTACATACTGCTTTTGATCAAATTCATACATGCCGCGGAAAAATAAAGAATAATAGCACAGCAGGCCGGAAATTCCTTTATTTGATGCTTCGATTTTTTCTAGCAGCTCGTCAATTGTCGGTCTCACACGGGTAGTCACCGGTTCTAAATAATCCAGCATGAGCTGATGGCGGAATTTCATGAGGGTGTAGTAAATCAGTAGATACTCGTCTTCTTCCATCTCATTGATTTCTTGTTCCACTTCCGCTTTCAAAATCTCCGCATCCGGAACACTGAACTGACGTATCATTTTGTACCATTCATTAATCTTAACGCCTACCTCTGATGATGGTAAAACAGAACTCACAAGGCCACTCCTCCTTTTATATCATATTCTAACATTTCCAAATTATGTTTGAACGAAAAAAAACCGCAATTTGTTTGCGGTCTACAGTGATTATAAAATCATGATTTTGTTGGATAAAAGATACATCATTTCTTATACCATTAGACATATTACGCATTACTTATTTTCACATAACTGTTGGAAATGGCCATTCTATTTGCGATAATAAAACTAATGTGTCGGGAATACAAATGGGGAGGGGATAAGGATGTGCCATTTTAAAATGAGCCTTACTTTATCACTCAAGCGTTCTCAGCTCCAAAGAAATGTGTACTTTGGATAAACGTGTATAAGTAGACTCTCTACAAGTCTACTTTATTTTTTCTCATAAATAAAAACGAGGTGAAAATCAATGGATGGTATAGAATTTTTAGAAAACATGACACGACTTGGAATAATCATTTTGGTGTTCTCCGGGTACGCTATTTATTGGAAATTAGGTAAAACAAAAAGAGAGCGAGGGCTTTCAAAATTTGAAGCTTGTCTTAGGTTCTCTGTAATGTTTGGGATAATAGCATGGGGGGTTTCGACTCTTGCTTTGAGTTTATGGTCATAATCTTTTTTGTCGACATTTGACTTATCCTGTCTAAACAGATTAAAACTGGATAAACATACCCTCATTTGGAAAAAAATGTGTTACCATGTAGTTGCTTGTACAATTTTCCAAAAGGGGGAGTTATAATGTTGAAAAGATTAGTTTTACTGGCGTTGACCCTACTTCTTGCTATTGCTACAATAGCGCCAACAGTTTCAGCAGAGGAAGAGAACGGGTTAGATGGATTAACTAAAGAACAAATTGAAAAATCTTTAAAAGAAGTTGAGTACATCTTTACTAAGATTGTAATTTTTGATGAAGAAACAGGTTACACAGTTAATGAGGGTGAGCTTGAAAAGTCTCCTTATACCAAAGGTCAAAAAGAGGGTATGATCGCCTTCGCTAACTATATGAACAAGGAATATAAGTATGCAAGTGTCCAAAAGAACACTGTTCAAAGATGCCTTGAAGATGCTATTGGTATCTCTAAAGGAGCATTAGATAAAGTTCAAAAGGCAATTGAAAAAGGAGATTGGTGGACAGTATTGGAATATCTGGGCAAATTAGGTGTAGCAATTTCTCCACCAGTATTATTTACATTCTTCCTGTTCTGCGGTGCTACACCAGCAAAGATTGCTCCGCAAGAAAATTGATAAACAACAAAGCCGCCTTTAGAGGCGGCTTCTTCAATCCTAATTGAAGGCGAAAAGCAACTAAACTTCCTCAAAATAAATTTTTCGTCCCCAAATTGTCCCCAATTGCTTTTTAGGGCTGCTGGCTCTGTTCCTGACAAACAAAAAAACCCTTATAGAATAAGGGTTTAAAGATATGGAGCCAAGGGGGCTCGAACCCCTGACCTCTACGCTGCCAGCGTAGCGCTCTCCCAGCTGAGCTATGGCCCCGTGCTGTAACGTCATGTTTTATTATAGACGACTCTTCTATGAATTTCAAGCAGAAAATTCAGTTTGCTCATATTTTCCTGAGACGTTTTTCGAACATAAAAAGAAGACCCTCCGGGGGCCTCTTCGTTTATCGCACGAGCATGATTAAAATGATGCCGAGGATGACACGGTAAATGGCGAACGGGACAAGCTTAATCCGGTTAATAAGCCGAAGAAAAAACTTGACGACTAAGAGGGCGACGACAAAGGCGCAGATAAAGCCGACAAGAAAAAACGGAATCATGTCATAAGAAAGACTGCTCCAGTATTTCACCAGCTTCAGAAGGCTTGCGCCCGCCATAATCGGAATAGCCATAATAAATGTGAAGTCTGCGGCTGCCCGGTGATTCAAGCCGACAATGACACCTCCGGCAATCGTTGAGCCTGAGCGGGAAAATCCCGGCCATAAGGCGAGACACTGGAATAATCCAACACAGAAAGCCTGTTTGTAGGTGATTCTGTCCACCGTATCGATCGTTTCTTTCCTTTTATTGATCCAGTCCGCTATAAGCATAAGCACGGCTCCGGCAATTAATCCGTAAGCGACCGTTCTGACGGAGAATAAATAGCGGTCAATGAAATCCTCAAATAAAAAGCCGAGCACCGCTGCCGGAACAAGACCGACGGCGATTTGCGCGATGGTCAGCCTGTATCCCTTCTGCTGATCGCGCGTGACGTTTTTTTTAAGGCCGAGTAAATGTAATATCCGATCCTTAAACACAATGGCCACCGCCAGAATCGAACCGAGCTGAATCACCACTTTGAAGGAATTGGCGGCTTCCGGATTCATCAGGCTTCCGGATTTCAGCCAGATGTCATCCGCTATGATCATATGTCCCGTGGAAGAAACCGGCGCGTATTCCGTCAGCCCTTCCACGATTCCTAAAACGGCTGCTGTGAACATCTCCCATAGTGTCATCCCATTCTTCCCTTCATTCATCATTTACAAAAGAGAAGCTCTCCTCTGAAGGAAAGCCTGTCTTATAATAAATATCATGTCCGTTCCGATTTTATGACTTCGATACAGCATCATTTTTTTCTTCTTCATATAAATGCGAACGCATTTTGAACCAATCAAACAGGTGGGTCGTGACCACTTTGATGACCGCATACCCCGGGATGGCTAAAATAATGCCGACAACCCCGAACAGCTTTCCGGCGGTTAAAAGAACAAAGATGATGGTAATCGGGTGAATGTGAAGATTTTTCCCCATGATCTGCGGAGAAATTAATTTTCCTTCCACGAGCTGGACAACGGTCCAGACAATCGCAAGCTTCAGCAGCATAAGGGGCGAAGTGACCAACGCGATAATAATCGCCGGCGTGATAGCAATGGTCGGCCCTAAATACGGAACAACGCTCGTACAAGCGGCAATGACCGCAAGCAGTGACGCATAATCAAGTCCGATAATCAGATAGCCGATAAATAATAAAAACCCGATGCAGAAGCTGACGATGACCTGTCCTCTAATATAGGAGCTTAATCTGTGGTTCATTTCACTAAGCATCGTATACGTTTGTTCTTTCAGACGGGTGGGCACAAACTTTAAGATATAGATTGGCAGTTTTTTGCCGTCTTTCAGCAAATAGAACAGAATAAACGGCACGGTCACAATTGAAATAATCACTTCCGTCAGCGCGCCGATAAAATTCCCGACCCCGGTAAATGTGCTGTTTGCAATTGTCGCCGCCTGCGCCGATACTTTATTAGCAAGATCGGAAATGTTGATATTCATCGTCTTTTGCGCCTGATTTACAAAATCGCTTCCGATCAGGCTTTTCGTCTGATCTTCAACAATATCCACATATTTCGGCAGATTGTCGATCAGGCTCATGATCTGTTCCTTTAAAAACGGAATAATTGAAACGACCGTAATCGTAATCAGCCCTATAATAATGAGGTAAAGGAGCAGGATGGAATAGACTCTTTTCACTCTTATTTTTTCCAATATATCTACGATCGGATTAAGCAGATAATAAACGATTCCTGTCAAAATGACGGGGAGCGCAATCGTTTTGAGCAGGACGATAATGGGTGTGAAAATAAATGATGTCTTCATAAAGACAAGGATATTGAGACCGATGAGCAGCAATACAAGCAAAAACAAGACAAATTTATTGTCTAAGAAAAACTGTTTAAATCTGCCGCCCCATGTTTGCAATGTTTCCACTATTGTTCCTCCATCATATGTATTTTAATTAAATTGTACACTATCGTTCCTGTAATGAAAAATAATAACCGGTCTCTATGGGAATTTTTCCTATCTCTTTAGCTGCCAGCCTTTTTTCCATTTATGTTTCTCAGAAAAAAAGCTATAATGTAAGCCAATACATAGAAGGAGCGATAGCAATGATTCGATTTGCAACAGTCGGAACGAATTGGATTACAGAACGATTTCTGGAGGCGGCTTCTGCTATTGATGATTTTCAATTAACGGCGGTTTATTCCAGAACTGAGGAACGTGCGGCGGAATTCGCCGGCAAACACGGCGCTGCTCATTATTTTACCAGCCTGAAAGAAATGGCGGAAAGCGAAGCCTATGACGCGGTGTATCTCGCCAGCCCGAATGCATTTCACAAAGAGCAGGCGGTCCTTTTTATGGAACACGGCAAGCATGTACTGTGTGAAAAACCGTTTGCGTCTAACGCAAGGGAAACGGATGAAATGATTCACGCAGCCAAAACGAACGGCGTTCTCTTGATGGAAGCCATGAAAACAACGTTCCTGCCGAACTTCAGCATGCTTCAAAACCACTTACATAAAATCGGAACCGTCAGGAGATTCACGGCAAGCTACTGCCAATATTCATCACAATATGATGCATATAAGAACGGTACGGTGCTAAACGCGTTTAAGCCTGAATTATCGAACGGTTCGTTAATGGACATCGGCGTGTACTGCATTTATCCGGCCGTCGTCCTGTTCGGCAAACCGAAAAACGTCATTGCGACCGGTCATAAACTCTCATCCGGCGTTGACGGCGAAGGCACGGTCATTCTGTCATACGACGGATTTGAAGCGGTGCTGATGCATTCGAAAATCTCAAATTCGTTTGCCCCGGCGGAAATTCAGGGTGAAGACGGCACGATCGTGCTGGACAGCATTCACGGACCGGAACGGGCGGAAATCCGCTATCGTGACGGACGGACGGAAGACATTTCAGTCCCTGATCTGAAACCGTCAATGTACTACGAAACGGCTGAATTCATCAATCTTCTTCGAAACGGACAGCGGGAGTCTTCCGAAAATACATTTGAACGTTCTTTCATTACGGCAAGCATTATGGAGGAAGCGAGAAAACAAATCGGAATTGTCTTTCCCGCCGATCAAAACTAAAAACATCCGCCCGGATTCGGGCGGATGTTTTTTATTTGGACGCTAACAGGTCAGCAAACGCTTTTGCATACTGCGGAAGGTCGGGCGGGCGGCGGCTTGATACAATGTGGCCGTCAGTTACGACTGCTTCATCCAGCCACTGTGCCCCTGCATTTGTCATGTCGTCTTTGATGCCGGGCGTGCTCGTTACTTTTTTTCCTGCGAGAATTCCGGCAGATATGAGCACCCAGCCCGCATGGCAGATCTGGCCGATCGGCTTTTTCTGCTCGTTCATCGTACGGATGATGTCCAAAACTTCGGGATATCTTCGCAGTTTGTCAGGAGCCCAGCCGCCAGGCACGAGCACGGCGTCATACTCCTGAATAATCAGGCTCTTAAAATCGTAATCCGCCGTCGCGGGCACGCCGTATTTTCCTTTGTATGAACGGCCCGCTTCTTCTCCTATTAAATGAACGATCGCGCCTTCCTCTCTCATCCGGTAGACGGGATACCAAAGCTCTAAGTCTTCAAAATCGTCACTGACAAGCGCTATGACTTTTTTGCCTTCTAATCTCATCACTGCCACTCCCTTCTTTTATACTAGTGTATCGCTTTTTTCAGATGAGGAAAAGAAACAGCTCGCTACAGCTGTTCTTCGTCTTCAGACTGAATCGTAAATTTCCGTGTGACCTGCTGCAGTTCTTCAGCCATATGCGCAAGCGTTTCGGCGGATGAACTGATTTCTTCCATGGAGGCCAGCTGCTCTTCAGCTGAGGCGGCGATGTCTTGAATGCCGGCGGACCCTTCTTTGGCGACTGAGGTAATGTCCTCCACCGCGTTTGTCACATTTTGCGACCCGGCTGCAAGCTTCTCAAGCGTTCCGTTCATATGCTGCAAGGCGCCTGAAATCTGAGTCGTCATTTCTGAGATTTTTTTGAAGCTTTCGGCCGTTTGATCCGTAATATCGAGGCCTTCCTTCACATCTTGATTCACCGCTTGGAATACGGAAAGCGATGTGGCGATTTCTTTGACGATTTCCTGAATCAGCGTTTCGATTTCCTTCGCGGAGCCGGCTGATTGTACGGCAAGCTTCCTCACTTCTTCCGCAACGACGGAGAAGCCCCGCCCGTATTCGCCGGCTCTGGCCGCTTCAATGGCAGCGTTTAAGGCAAGCAGATTTGTTTGATCGGCAATGCCGTTAATGACGTTGAGAATGCTCTTAATGTCGTGCGACTTCGTTTCCAGCCCTTTTACGACCGCTTCCGCCTGCTGTACGGAACGATCAATTGTTTTCATCTGGCCTACCGTTTTTGCCACTAATTCTTCTCCGCTTCCGGCCGTTTCAGAGGTTTGGATGGCGGATTCAGTGATTTCCGCCGATACATTCGCCGTCTCGGCAATGCCGGCATTCATTTGGGAAAGGTGATCAGCACTTTCTTCCAATTTCTCGCTTTGTGATTCGTTTCCGTTTGAGAATTGTTCAATCGCCAGTGTAATATGCTCTGTCGCCTTGCTCGTCTGTCCGGCGGATGCCGTCAGCTCTTCGGATGAAGAAGCGACATGTTCGACGGATGATTGTATGACGCCGATGACAGACCGGAGTGATGCCGACATCTCATTGAAGCTTTGGCTGAGCTGCCCGAATTCATTTTTCGACTTGATGTCAATGACTTCCGTTAAATCGCCGTCACTGATTTTAGCTGATGTCGAAACAAGTTTTTTGAGCGGTTTTGCAATCGAGCGAATGATAAAAAAGATTAAAATACCGCCGACGATAAGAGAAACCGCCAGGATGATCAGCGCCATTTTCATGACAGGCGAGGCTGCGTCATGGATCTCACTGACAAAAAATGTGCCGGCGATTTTCCAGCCCGTCAGTTTGTTTGTCGTGAAGGCCATTTTCTTCTGCTGTCCTTCAAACATGTATTCAAACGATCCGCTTGATTTGGAAAACACTTCTTTCGTCCACTCTCCGGAGCCTTCCGTTCCCGCTTTTATAGTCGGATGGGCGATGTATTTTTTATCTCCCGTTGTAATGAAGGCAAATCCTTTATGACCGATCTGCACGCGTTCGGAAGCGTTCAGCAGGTCGCCCAGATTAATATCAAGCGCCACAACGCCTGATCCGTCTTTTGTCTGCTGGGCGATCGTAACAACCGTCTGTCCGGTTGCAGCGTCTTTATAAGGCTCGGTAAACACCGGCTGTCCGCTTTTTTCAACCGCTTTTGTATACCACTCGCGTGTGAGCGGATTATAATCGGACGGCATATCAACGGACGGATATTTCACGAACGCTTTGTCGCGAGACGCGGCGTAAATTGACACGACATCGTTATTTACGGTGACATACTGCTTCATATTTTCAAGCAGTACCGATTTATTTTTTGTGTTCAGTTTTTCCTTTGTGATTGATTCGCTGTAGTAGTCAATCGCTTTCAGCTTGCCTTCGAGCATGTTTTCCAGCACGCTGTTCAGTTCGCTGACATTTCCCTGGGCGCTGTGGGTCAGTTCGCTTTCTAATGTACTCCCCGCCGTTTGGTAGCTGAAGTAGGCGAGTATGCCGATCGGAAGCACCAATACGGCTAAAAATGCTGCGATCAGCGGCTTGCTGATGGATGGCTGTTTGATCCAATGTATCAGTTGTTTCATTTTTTCAGTCTCCTTCTTTGAAAAGCTAAATCTAATATCGTCAGCTAGGACAAAAGATTTACTAAAAAAATTAAAAAAAACACCCAAACAGCACATTTGGGTGTTCTATGACCTATTATTCTATTTTAAATCGTTTCGTCATATCACGTAATTCTTCCGCCATTTGGGATAACGTTTCCGAAGACGAACTGATTTCTTCCATTGAAGCCAGCTGTTCTTCGGCGGAGGCCGCGATATCCTGAATGCTGGCGGAGCTTTCTTTTGCGATGGACGCGATTTGCTCAGAAGCTCCTGAAATCTGCTGAGATCCTGCTGTCAGCTGTTCTACCGTCGCATTCATATTTTGAATTTCTCCGGCGATCTGGTTCGTCATTTCAGAAATCCGTTTGAAGCTTGTTTCGGTCTGATTCGTAATATCCAGTCCGCTCTCCACCTCTTTGTTGACGGATTGGAACATGCCGAGAGATGTATTGATTTCGTTGACGATTTCTATAATTAAGCTTTCAATTTCTTTCGCTGAATCGGCAGACTGGACCGCAAGTTTTCTGACCTCTTCGGCGACGACTGAGAAGCCCCGGCCGTATTCACCCGCACGCGCGGCTTCAATTGCCGCGTTCAGCGCAAGAAGGTTTGTCTGATCAGCGATTCCGTTAATGACACGGAGAATGTTTGTAATGTCTTTTGATTTTGTTTCAAGTCCGCGCACCACTTGTTCAGCTTCTTTCACTGACCGGTCAATGACGTTCATTTGGCCGACCGTCTGGTGGACGAGCTTTCCGCCTGAATTGGCGACTTCCGCTGATGTGGCGGAGGATTCGGTAATGACGGCAGATGCTTTCGCCATATCTTTAAGCCCGCTGTTCATTTGGTAAATATGTTCCGCCGCGCTTTCAATATTTTCACTTTGGCTTTCATTTCCGTTAGAAAATTGTTCGATCGCCAGTGTGATATGTTCGGTTGCCTTGCTTGTCTGCTCCGCTGAAGTCGTCAGCTCCTCTGAGGAAGATGCGACGTTATTCACGGAATCCTGGATGGCATGGATGAGAGACCTGAGCGAAGCGGCCATATTGTTAAAGCTTTTGCCTAGCTCGCCTAATTCATCTTTTGACTGAATCTCGATCGTTTCCGTTAAATCGCCTTCACTGATCTGTTTCGATGATGTCACAAGCTGCTTGAGCGGTTTTGTGATTGAACGGATAATCAGCACCATGACGATGGTTCCGATCACAATCGCTAATACGAGAACGAGCAGGGACAGATGAAGGATCGGCAGGGCCGCTTCATGAATTTCGTCCAGATATATCGTTCCGGTAATCTTCCAGCCTGTCAGCCCGTTTGTATCATAAGCCATTTTCTTTTCCTGGCCGTCGTATTTGTATTGAAAATCACCTTTTTTGCTGGTGAACAGACGTTCGGCCCACTCCCCGTTTAATACTGTGCCTGATGTGCGGTTCGGGTGGGCGACCACTTTTTTGTCTTTCGTCAGGATAAAAGCGTAGCCTGATTTTCCGATGTTCACTTTCTTTGTCGTTTTCAGAAGCTCATCGATTTTCATATTGATGGCGACGACTCCTGAGCCGTCTTTCGTCTGCTGAACGACCGTTACGACCATCGTATTGGTGGAAGCCGTGCGGTAAGGATCTGTTACAACAACTTTCCCCTTATTTTCCACGGCCTTTTTATACCAGTCTCTTTCAATCGGATTATATCCTTTAGGCATCTGCAGATCCGGATACCGTGTGAAGTGTCCTTCCGTGTCACTCGTATAGATGGATTCCACGTCTTTATTGATCTTCATGTACTCTGTGAATTTATCGGTAATTTGCGATTGGTTTTTCGGCTTGTACCGATCCTTTGTGAGCCAATCACTGAAATATGCCGTTCCGTCTTCTTTTTGGGTGATGCTTGTGTTGATCATATCGTTAATCTGCTGCACATTATCTAGTGCTCTTCCCATCATCTGCCTGTCAAGCGTGCTTACCGCCGATTGATAGGCGATAAAAGCCAGCGTTGAAATAGGAAGAATAAGAATGGCCAAAAAAGAAATGAGCAGTTTTCTTGTAAGCGATCTCTGCTTGATGATTTGCACAATTTTTTTCATCTGCTATATCTCCTCTTGCGTGTTTACCCTTCATATCGGCAATTATGGGTAAATATACACATCCAAAAAGAAGAAATATAACGAAACATACTTTTTACCTATTGTTAAATTAGTCTTTTAGACTCAATTAAGAATTTATCTTAAAACGCTTTGTCAGTTCGCGTAATTCTTCCGCCATTTTTTCCAGCGTGACGGCGGAGGAACTGATCTCCTCCATGGACGCAAGCTGCTCTTCAGCTGAAGCCGCGATGTCCTGAATGCCGGCCGCGCTTTGTCTGGAGACGGCCGCGATATCCTCTGAAGCGTTTGATACTTCCTGAGATCCGGCAGAAAGCTGTTCCACGGTTGCATTCATATTTTGCAGTTCACCGGCAATCTGATTTGTTTTAACGGAAATGTCCCGGAAGCTTTTTTCCGTTTCTTCCGTTAACTGAAGTCCGCTTTTCACCTCGTGATTGACGGATTCCAGCATTCCGAGCGAAGTATGAATTTCTTTGACGATTTCATGAATTAAGGATTCGATTTCTTTCGCTGAATCGGCGGATTGGACGGCAAGCTTTCTCACTTCTTCGGCAACGACTGAAAAACCGCGTCCGTATTCTCCCGCTCTTGCCGCTTCAATGGCTGCATTTAAAGCAAGGAGATTCGTTTGATCGGCAATGCCGTTAATGACGCGCAAAATGCTGGTGATGTCCTGCGATTTGAGTTCAAGCCCTTGTACGACTTGCTCCGCTTTACTTACGGATTGGTCAATGGCGCCCATCTGGCCGGCTGTTTTCTTGACAAGCCGCTCACCGGCGCCGGATATCTCCGCCGATTCAATTGACGTTTCCGTCACCACGGCTGCCGCTTCCGCCAGATCGCTGAGCCCGTCTTTCATCTCATTCACTTGGGCTGTCGCTTTATCAATACTCTCACTTTGGTCTTCCGTTCCATTAGAAAACTGTTCAATCGCAAGGGTGATATGTTCCGTTGCTTTGCTCGTCTGCTCAGCCGAAGCCGTCAGCTCCTCTGAGGAAGAAGCGACATGTTCAACAGAGTCCTGAATTCCCTGAATAAGCGAACGGAGTGAATCTGTCATATGATTAAAACTTTTACCGAGCACGCCGAGCTCATCTTGAGAGCTGACATCAATGGTTTCCGTCAGATCTCCGCTGCTGATTTTTTCCGCTGAAGCTACGAGACGCTTTAACGGTTTGGTAATTGAGCGGATGACAAAATAAATGAAAATCATCCCTGCGGCAATGGCTATCGCCAATATGATAACGGCCAGAGTCAGAACCGGTCTTGCCGCATCTTTGATTTCATCCACGGACATGGTTCCGCTGATCTTCCAGCCCGTCGCTTCATTGGTCACGTACGCCATTTTTTTCGCTTTCCCGTTCAGCGTATATTCATAGTCGCCTTTTTGCCCGCTGTATAATGTATCAACCCATTTTCCCGATACCGCCGAGCCGGCTTTTTCATCACTGTACGCAACGGCTTTTTTATTTTTGCTGAGGATAAAGGCATATCCTTCTTTTCCGATGTTCACTTCTTTTGTCATCGTGATGAGATCGTCGATTTTTATATCAATGGCGACGACGCCTGATCCGTCTTGCGCCGCGCGGGCCATAGTGACGACCATCTTTTTGTTTGAGATGGACTCATAAGGGTCCGTGATGATGGTTTGGCCTTTATTCTCCATGGCTTCCTGATACCAGCTTCTTTCAAGCGGGTTGAAATCGGCCGGCATATCGGCATGCGGATAACGGGTAAACGTTCCTTCCTTGCTGCTTGAAAATACGGCGGACGCTTTATCATTGCTTTCAATAAACTGCTTGAACCTTTCTTGCATTTCCGTTTGGTTTTTTTCTTTAAATTTGGCGCTTGTCGCCCATTCGCTGAAATATGCTGAGCTTTTTGTAAACATTCCGATCCGGTCATCAATCATATTGTTTAAGATTTGCACATTTCCTTCGGCGCTTTCCATCATTTGCTTTTCAACGGATGAAGCCGCCGAACGGTAGGCGCCGGCAGCCAATACTGCTACCGGAATAATTAAGATCAGTAAAAATGAAATGATAAGTTTTTTGGCTATTGATTTTCTGGCGATTTTTTTTGCTGTTTTTTTCAATTTTGTAAACCTCTTTCAATCATTTACTGTTTATATCGGCCGACTCCCTTTTTATTACATTGAAAATTAAGTCATAAATGAAAAATAGTTCTATGTACTCCCTTTGTATGCAAGACTTTTTATTTAATTTTCCGGCTGTCACTATAAAAAAGGACGCCTTCCATCCGGAAAGCGTCCTTTTTTACTAGTTGATTTTAAATTGTTTCGTTAATTCCCGCAGTTCTTCGGCCATTTGCGCCAAAGTATCGGCGGATGTACTGATTTCTTCCATTGATGCAAGCTGTTCTTCTGCGGATGCGGCAATATCCTGAATGCTTGCTGCGCTTTCCCGTGAGACGTCCGCAATATCGGTCACTGCGGCTGAAACGTGCTGAGAGCTGTCTGACAGCTGTTCAACCGTGCCGTTCATCGATTGAAGCTTCTCGGCGATGTCGTTTGTCATGCCGAAGATATTCTGGAAGCTTTCTTTCGTGCGGTCCGTTACGGCAAGTCCGGATTGAACTTCTTCATTAACCGATGTGAACATGTGAAGCGACGTATTAATTTCAGCCGTGATTTCCTGAATGAGTTTTTCAATCTCTTTGGCAGAACCGGCGGATTGGACGGCAAGCTTGCGCACTTCTTCGGCTACCACTGAGAAGCCCCGGCCGTATTCACCGGCTCTTGCCGCTTCAATGGCTGCATTTAACGCAAGCAGGTTTGTCTGATCGGCAATACCGTTGATGACTCTTAAAATATGAGTGATGTCTTTTGATTTGGCCTCAAGGCCTTTTACAACCGCTTCCGCCTGCTGGACCGATTGATTGATGAGATTCATCTGCCCGACGGTTTGCTGCACATATTCTTCCCCGGTGCCGGCAGCTTCCTTCGATTGTTTAGATGCTTCCGTAATGGATGATGACGTGTGGGAAACGGCGGCGAGTCCGTCATTTATATGATTCAGCTTAGCTGAGCTTGAATCGACTTTTTCGCTTTGCTCTTCGTTTCCGTTTGAAAACTGCTCAATCGCCATTGTAATATGTTCCGTCGCTTTGCTTGTCTGCGAAGCTGAAGCGGTCAGCTCTTCCGATGACGCGGCCACGTTGTCGACAGAGTTTTGGATCGCGCTGATCAGTCCGCGCAGAGATTCTCCCATTTCATTAAAGCTCGCACCGAGTTCGCCCAATTCATCTTTCGAGCGGATATCAATGGTCTCGGTCAAGTCTCCACCGCTGATTTGTTTAGAAGAGCGGACAAGCCGTTTCAGCGGTGACGTAATGGATCTGACAATGAACAGAATTAAAATTCCCCCGATAATAATGGATGCTGCAAGGACGATCATTCCCATCGTCAGCACCGGTTGTGAGGCGTCTTTAATTTCGTTGAGCTCCATGCTCCCTTCTATTTTCCATCCGGTCAGTTTATTTGTCGTAAACGCCATTTTTTTATTTTGATCATCGAGCTTGTATGAAATAATGCCGCTGTCTTTGCTGTATACCTCATTCAGCCACGGGGTTGAAACTTTATCACCCGGTTTGTGGTCTTTATGCGCGACATAGGTTTTATTTTTGGACGTGATAAACACGAATCCTTTTTGTCCGATTTTGATTCCCTGCATCTGCTTCAGCAGCTGGTCAATCGTAATATCCATGGCCACTACGCCTGTTCCGTCCTGCATCTGCTTTGCCACGGTGACGACCATGCTGCCGTCGCTTGCCGCGGTGTAAGGGTCGGTGACAACGAGCGTGCCGCCAGCCTTCACAGCGTCTTTATACCAAGTGCGTGTTCTCGGATCGTAATCGGCCGGAGTATTCTCCTTCGGCGCCTGTGCGTAGCTGCCGTCTTCCGTTCCTCCGTAAATGCGGGCTACGTCCTTATGAATAGACGTGTATTGCCCGAACTTTTCTTCAAGAGCAGACATGTTTTTCTTTGAGAAGGATGACCCTTTTAACGTTTCACTGAAAAATTCAATCGCCTTTGCTTTTGCGCCGATATCATTTGTAATGGTTGTGTTAAAAGATTCAATGTTATTTTTCGCGTTGCCTGAAATCTGATCATCCAGCGAATTGCTCGCCGTATGGTATGAACTGAATTCTAACACGAGAATCGGTATGATTAAGATCACGATAAATGAAATGATTAATTTACGTGAAATCGATGCCTTTGTGCACCAATTGATGAATTTTTTCATATTAAGCTGCTCCCTCAAGTGTGATACCTTATATATCGGCTCAGTCTTCACATTTTGTTAACATTCCCTCCTTTTTTACGACTTGATTTTCATTGCCCAAGCTTCCTGCATATCTTATAAAAAAAGATAGGGGGCGCGAAGATGATTATCATATCCGGCCAAGTGCTTCGGCCTCAGGACATCGCGAACTGGCAGACGGAAGAAAGCCTTGTTCCGTATATAAATGAACTGCTCAATTCTCCCGTACAATTCGATTACGGGTCGATTGCTGAACTGATGTTCGAGGTGCGGCTGCGCCGCCATATTGTGGAAGCCGCAAGAGAACTGCACGGATCAGGTGTGAAATTTGCAACTTTCGCCAAAACATACGGAAATACGGCTTATTGGAGAGTGACGCCGGAAGGAGCCTTGGAGCTGAAGTACAGAATCCCCGCTTCAAAAGCGATTCGGGACATTATTGAAAACGGGGCGTTTTACGCATTTGAATGCGCTACCGCCATTGTTGTAATTTATTATCTGGCCGTCTTAAAGACAATCGGTGAAGAACGGTTTAACCGGCGTTTCCGGGATATCACTTTGTATGACTGGCACTATGAGCATCTGCCGATCTACACGGAAACCGGCAGCCACTTTTTACGGGGAGATTGTTTATATTTTAAAAATCCTGATTTTAATCCTGCAAAGGCTCAGTGGCGGGGAGAGAATGTCATTGTGATGGGGAATGATCAATATTTCGCCCACGGTCTCGGGATTCTGACCGCTGAACAAATCATCCAGAGATTGAATTCTTTAAGAAAAAAAAATGCCGTGCAGCCGGCTTATCTGCTTAACCAGGCAACAAGGCTTGATGCACCCGCGCTTTATCAGATCATGCATTAAAACAATCCCATCGTCTGTCATTGTGACGATGGGATGCGGAATGCTTTTCTTTTCCGGTAAAAAGCCGTCGTGCCGAGCGCTTGGTTTGCAGCCCATTCAAACTTCTCTAAATCATGGCGGGTGACGGCTCTGTCCCGTCGGCTCCATTTAATGGCGCGGACAAAGTAATACCCTTTAATCGGCGCCATGGTGACTTTGGAATGCGGAAAATCTTCAAAAACAAACTCAATAGTCCCTCTTTTTTCGTAGGACATTTGAAGAATCTTCATCATCCATCACCTCACGATTTATGGATTATGATTCGCACAATCCGTCCAAAACGGTTTTCACGTCTGTCGGCCCTTCAAGTTTCGCGGCGGACTGGCCGGCCCATAAAGACATATACTCCGCGTCTCCTGATTGAGCCGCGTGCCCGCGCATCGGCTTTGTCAGCGTATTATGCAGCGGATAAGGCAGCGTATTTCCCTCGTCAGCCTCATATGTTTTCATGAACTGATTCACGATTCCCCGCGCCTGTTTTCCCGAAAACAGGGTGGTCAGCCGCGTGTCGGCTCCTTTTGATTCGGTAATGGCTTTTTGATATGCCGGTGAGGCGCTGCTTTCTTCACAAAGGAGAAACGGTGTTCCTACTTGAACGCCGTCCGCACCCAAACATCGGGCCGCCTGCACGCCGCGGCGGTCAAAAATGCCGCCTGCCGCAATCACCGGGATATTCAGCGCGTCTTTAGCCTGCGGAATCAGCGCCATAAGGCCGAGAGCCGGTTCTCCTTTAACCGGCAGAAACGACCCGCGATGTCCGCCGGCTTCTATTCCCTGAAGGATAACGGCGTCCATCCCCCGTTCTTCAAAAGCCTTCGCTTCCTCCGGCGTTGTCGCCGTGCCGAAAAGGAAACAACCGCTTTTCTTCAGCTTTTCCGCCGTTTCTTCCGGCGGCAGGCCGAAGGTGAATGAACACGCTTTGACTCCGTAACGGATCAGAAGCTCCGCTTTTTCCTCAAAATCATTCCATTCTTCTTTCAGATCAGAGAACGGCTTGGCGTCTTTTGCCCTCGGAATGCGGGCTTTCCATTTTTCAACCAGTTCCGCCTCAGGCATCTGCCTTTCTTCCGGGACGAAAAGATTTACTTGAAAGGAGCGGTCCGTCAGCTCTTTCATCTCGATAAGCTGTTTTTCAAGCGCTTGCGGGCTGACGTATCCTGAAGCAAGGCTTCCGAGCGCCCCTTCATTTGATACCGCCGAAGCCAGACGCGGCGTGACCAGCCCGCCGGCCATCGGCGCCTGAATGACGGGCTTTGTTAATGATAATGCACTCATCCACTCACTCATTTGTGTTTTCCTCCGGTTCAGCCTGTATTTTGATATAACATGTTCTGTTTCGCGGACCGTCAAATTCGCAAAAATAAACGCCCTGCCATGTTCCGAGTATCAGGCGCCCGTCTTCTATGATGACATGCTGGGAGGCGCCGGTTGTACTCGCTTTCATATGTGCCGCCGTATTTCCCTCCATATGCCGGTCCAGTTCGTGCTCCCACGGATACATTTCATCAAACCTTCTGAGCATATCCCTCTTCACATCCGGGTCGGCATTTTCATTTATGGTAATGCCGGCGGTTGTATGGGGACAGTATATGAGCGCCAAACCGTTTTTCACGCCTGTTTCGCGGAGAAACGCTTCAGCTTCATGTGTGATGTCGATCATTTCATCCCGTCTGTTTGTTTGAATCTGCAATTTTTTCAGCATATAAATGCCTCCTTTCTTTTTCTCTTCCTTTCCCATATTCGTTTCTGTAATTGTCTTTTCCTGTCGGATCGCGATGATAAACGCAGATCACAAAAAACTTCAGCCTCGGGACTGAAGTTTTTCACCATATATATACGCGGGCCTCATAAGGCTTTAAAAGAAAGGATGTCACATGGCGGTGCGCTTCTGTTTCCGCGTTTGCAAGCACGAGAGAATCGGAGTCAAGCGGATAACCGGGATGTCTGTATAAAGCGGGGGTTCGAGACAGATTTGTGATGATCAGGGCGGTTGTTGTTCCGTTTTTTCTTAGATAGGCATAAATCTGCCGGTCATTCGGAAGCAGCAATTCGTATGTGCCGCTGATCAATACGCTGTATTCTTTCCTGAGGGCGAGCAGCCGTTTGTAGAAATGGTATACGGATGTTTCATCCTGCATTTGTGATGCAGCATTCAGCCATGTGTGGTTCGGATTCACTCCGAGCCACGGAGAAGCATCAGAAAACCCGCCGTTCGCCTCATCGCTCCATTGCATCGGTGTCCGTGAATTATCCCGGCCCTTCTTCCAGATGATCTTCATCACTTTTTCATGCGGAACGCCGCGGGACGTCTCTTTTTCATACAAATATTTCATTGCGGCATCATCATAATCTTCAATGGATGGGAACGAAACATTGGTCATTCCGAGCTCCTGCCCCTGGTAAATAAACGGCGTGCCTTTCATCAGCATATACATCGCGGCGAGTGCCTTGGCGCTTTCTGTCAAAAACCGTTCGTCACCCCATACCGAGACGGAACGGGGCTGATCGTGGTTCTCCATAAACAACGCGTTCCAGCCCTTTCCTTCAAGACTGTTCTGCCAGCCGGACAAGACGCGCTTAAGCGCCGGAATGGAGATGCTTTGATCATCTTCGGTATCCCAGAGGCCGAGATGTTCAAATTGAAAAATCATTTGAAAGACGCCGTTTTCTTCACCGGCCCAATCAGCCGCCTCCCAAGCCGCCACTCCGTTCGCCTCGCCGACCGTCATGATCGGATAGCGCGAAAATGTTTCCCGTTTCAGCTCTTTTAAGAGATCCATTATGCCTTCCCCGTTCATATGATACGGGAAAGACGGGACGTACGGGAGACCGTCCGGATTCGGCATGTCAGGGAGCCCTTCTTTTTTCTTAATGTGAGAAATGGCATCCACCCGGAAGCCGTCTATGCCTTTATCAAGCCACCAGCGGACCATTTCATAAACGGACTGCCTCATCGCTTCGTTTTCCCAATTTAAATCAGGCTGTTTTTTGTCAAAGAGGTGCAGGTAATACTGGCCGGTCTCTTGATCATATTCCCACGCTGATCCGCCGAAAATGCTTTCCCAATTGTTCGGCTCTTTGCCGTTTTTTCCGTCTCTCCAGATGTACCAGTCCCGTTTTTCGGAATCTTTCGCTGAGCGTGATTCGATAAACCAAGGGTGCTCATCGCTTGTATGGTTGATGACGAGGTCTATAATCAGCTTCATGCCGAGCGCATGGACATCCGCAAGGAGCCGGTCAAAATCCTCCATCGTCCCGAATTCGCCGGCAATTTGTTTATAATTCCGAATATCGTAGCCGTTGTCCGCGCCCGGCGAGTCAAAAACGGGACAAAGCCAGATCACATCCGCCCCCAACTCTTTTATGTAATGAAGCTTTGCTCTGATGCCGTTCATGTCGCCGATTCCGTCCCCGTTCGAATCCATAAAGCTTCGGGGATAAATTTGATAGACGGCCGCCGTTTTCCACCAATCCGTTTTCATACCGACACTCCTTTCTTTACAGCATATGAAGGAGCGGGACGAAGAAGCATTTTTTCCATAAAAAAAGCCTCATTGCAAAAGCAGGAGGCTCAGAAATCAGTTTTTTTAATTTCAACGAAGCGGATATGATGGTCTTCCGCTTCCAGCACCTTAAATTCACACCCTTCGGCATGAAACACATCACCATTTTTCAGCTCCATTTTTTGTGTTAAGAGCCAGCCGGCAATCGTGTCAATGTCTTCATTTTCGATGGCGATATCAAGGAGATCATTCACCTCTTCTATGAGCGCCTTGCCGTCCATCACATAGTGGTGTTCGCCTTTTTTGACGATGTGGGGCATTTCATCCTGGTCATATTCATCACGGATTTCCCCGACGATTTCCTCCAATATGTCTTCGACGGTCACAAGCCCCGCCGTGCCGCCGTATTCGTCAACGAGAATCGCCATATGAATCCGCTCCTTCTGCATCCGGATCAAAAGCTCCTGAACGGGGATGCTTTCAATGACTCTGATGACCGGACGCATAATTTCTTTTAATTCAATGGAGCGGCCGAGAAAATACGCTTTAAATAAATCCTTATTGTTAATAATGCCGAGAATGTGATCTTTGTCTTCCTTAATAACCGGATATCGCGTATACCGTTCGTTGATGATCAAATGTATGGCTTCATCAACTGACTGTTCAAGCGAGATGGCGGCGATTTCGGTGCGCGGCACCATGATTTCTCTGGCGACCCGGTTATCGAATTCAAATATTTTATTGACGTAACGGAATTCAGATTGATTGATTTGACCTTTTTTATAGCTTTCGGACAAAATCAGCCGCAATTCCTCTTCACTGACCACGACCTCATGTTCTTTCACCGAATGAAAACCGAACAGCTTGACTAAAAACCCGGCTGATCCGTTTAACAGCTTAATAAACGGATACATCACTTTATAAAACAGAATGAGCGGTTTCGCCGTCCACAGACTGACGGCTTCGGCTTTTTGAATGGATATCGTTTTAGGCGCAAGCTCTCCGATGACGACGTGCAGATACGTGACGGCGATAAACGCCGCAATAAACGTGACGACGTGCGTAATAGATGACGGCATTCCGATCAGGCTGAAAACAGGATGAAGAAGCCGCTGAATCGTCGGTTCACCGAGCCAGCCGAGTCCGAGCGCCGTAATCGTAATGCCGAGCTGGCACGCTGATAAATATTCATCGAGATTTGAAATCACCCTGTGCGCCGCGAGCGCCCGGCTGTCTCCGGTTTCAACCAGTTCCGCAATTTTTGAACCGCGGATTTTGACAATCGCAAATTCCGCAGCGACAAAGATGGCCGTTAATCCGATTAACAACATAATGAGAATCAGTTTTAATATAAGCAAAAAAACCCCTACCGCAAACGGTAAGGGGCCACCTCCTTCGTGTTAATTCTCATCACGACCATTTAAGAAAATCATCACAAAACGAAGCAGCTCGAATAATGAAACGAGCGCCGCAGCCACATACGTCAGCGCGGCGGCGTTCAGCACTTTATTCACGCCGTGTTCTTCACTGTTGCGAATGAATCCTTCCGACACGATAATCCGCTTCGCCCTCGCGCTGGCATTAAACTCGACAGGCAGTGTGACAAGCTGGAAAAAAACAGCGGCCGAAAACAAAATAATGCCGAGTCCGATTAAGTTCAAGCTGCCCAGGAGCATCCCGCCCAAGAAAAGCAGAGGGGCAACCCCGGAGGCAAAATTGACGACCGGAAAAATTTTGTGCCTCAGCACAAGCGCGCCGTATGATTCCTGATGCTGCAAAGCATGTCCGACTTCATGGGAAGCGACGGAAATGGCGGAAATGGAGCGGCCGTAATATACCGGCTCAGATAAACGCACCACCCGCTCCGTCGGGTCGTAATGGTCTGTTAAAGTGCCTCTTACCGGTTCTACCGGCACATCATATAAACCGTTAATATCAAGAATCCGTCTTGCCGTTTCCGCCCCCGTCTGCTGACTGGAAGCTTCCACGTCTGAGTATTTCTGAAAATTGCTTTTCACTTTAAATTGTGCCCAAAACGACAATCCCAATGCAGCAATTGTTAAAAAGATAAACAGCATATTATCCTCTTCCTTTTTCTCTTATATCGTACGATCTGCTTATATATTATTTTAATGATTGTCCGCTTTCCTGTACAGAAATCCGCTTCTTTTTTCTGACAGGAATCAATCCTCCGAGCATGATGAGGATACACCCGGCCAATCCGATGTAAAACGGAAACGTGCCTGCGGTCTCCTTTGCAAAAACAAGCCATGAGAATCCGCCGGACATGTGATTGTATCCATTCAAATCGAAAATAAGCAATACGGCCGCCGAAGCGAGCAGCTGCGCTCCGGCCAGCGCCGCCAGCAGTTTTTGAATGACTGTCATTTGACTCACCCTTTTTCGGTCCGCTTTCTTTATCATATGAAAAAATAAGGGTGAATATGTTTTCGGTGATTTTTGAAAGACATCAAACGAACTGGGACATACTGTATAAAAAAAGATACAGGTGTGATCGACATGAAAGTGACAAATGGCGAGAAAGAACAGCTGAGCAATGCGATAGACAGAATGAACGAAGGGCTTGACGCCTTCATCCAGCTCTATAATGAAGCGGAAAACGATGAACCTCTCATTCAGTTTGAAGATGAGACGGCCGATTTAATCAGACATGCGCGTGACTCATACGGCCAGGAACAGCTGGACGAAAAACTAAACACCATTATTAAGCAGATTTTATCCATCTCTCTGTCGAAAGAAGAGCCGGACGAATGAAATCAAACCGTTTATTTATTTCCTGGCTGAGATGGCCGTTATATGTTCGGATCGGGCTGATCATTATCGCCTTGATTTTATTGTTCGGCCAACTCATTTACATGCTCGAACCGAAGCAATTCACGTCTGTGTTTGAAGGGGTTTGGTGGGCGGTGATTACGGTGGCCACAGTCGGCTACGGCGATTACGTTCCCCAGACGCCGCTCGGGCAGATTGCCGGTATGGTGCTTGTATTAAGCGGAGCGAGTTTTGTGACCGCCTATTTCGCCACGCTTTCTTCAGCCGTATTCAGCAAACAGCATCGCTATGTCGAAGGGAAGGTCGCCTTTAAAGGCAAGGGGCACGTCATTCTTATCGGATGGAATGAAAAATCGCATATGCTGCTGAAAGAACTGCAGCACATCGCACCGTCAAAAACTGTCGTCCTGATTGATGATTCATTAAGGGAAGGGCCGCTTATTGAAAACGTCCATTTCATCCGCGGACATGCCGCTGATGACAGCACGCTTAATAAAGCGAATATTACGGAAGCCGATACCGTCATTTTGACAGCGGATCAGCAGAAAAATGAATCCGAAGCTGATATGCTGTCGGTATTAACGCTTCTCGCCATCAAAGGGCTGCATCCGTCCATTTATTGTATCGTAGAAATTTTAACGGAACGGTATGTCAAAAACGCCGAGCGCGCAGGAGCCAATAAGATTCTGTGCACATCACGGCTGTCGAGCCGGGTGATGTTTGAGCATTACCGAGTCAAGCTGCAGCTTGCCAAACCGCAAACGCTGTCAGATCTGACGCTGGAGAAAAAGGTGCGCATCATTCCCGTCCCCGAGGAATTAAAGGGTTCATCTTATCATGACTGTGCGCTCTATTATCTCAAACGGAATACCACGATCATCGGCATACAAAAAGAAGAGGGGCCGATGCTGACCCCTCCCCTGTCATACCAGGTGCTCGATACTGATCTGTTTTTGGCTCTTTAATGCAACAGGACGTCTTCCAGCTCTTTCACAAGCGAGATGCCGATATCTGTATATGAGCGGTCAATCGCCGCATCCCGCCGTTTCGGCTCGGAGAATTGGTTGAATAATGACTCAAAAACACCGCCGCCTGCGTGATCATCCGTTTCCTGCTGATAGACGTGCCTCAGCAAAAAGGGTGTGCCGATTGTAACGGCGGCCCCCCGTTCATCCAGGTGTCCCTTATTTGCTTCAACAGGGATGCGGAGAAATAAATAGCCGTCCTGATCAGAAATTTTGTAATCAAAGAACCCGCGGTCATACTCCCAGCCGCCTCCGATGGTATAACCGATCGGTTTCAGCACCTGTTCCAATTCGCGGAGTAAAAAAGATTGCCCCTCAAGTGAAGATGGTATGCTGATCATGTGCATATGCTCCTTTTTGTCTTTAGCGTCCCCGCTCTGCGGCATCTTCATACGGTGTCCGGGAAGAATAGGGAGCGGCAGACAGACGCTGGAAAGAGGTAACGGCGCATTCAATCAGAACATACGTCACAATTGCGGAGAGAACGGCTTCCGTTGACATATAGAAAACGGCGGCATAGAGACAGCACTTCGTGATCAGCGACTGCATCCGGCCAATCTTCAGTTTCAGCCGGACCATGTCCGTAAACAAGCCGAGAGGGAGGGCGAAAAACAGGATGGTTTGTAAGAGGGATTCAGGAGACAGTTTTAGTGCCGAATAAACAATAGTGGCGGAACAGACGGAAATGACGGCATGCTTACATAAGAGCCGCATCAATTCATCATCACACCTTTCACGGTTTAAAAAAGGCTGACCCGTCATGCTGAGGGCCAGCCCTTCTTTTTATTTTTCAAGACGTTTTTCAAGCTCTGCTTTTTTCTCTTCAAAGCCCGGTTTGCCGAGAAGCGCGAACATATTCACCTTATAGGCTTCAACACCCGGCTGATCAAACGGGTTGACTCCGAGCAGATAACCGCTCATCGCCACCGCTTTTTCAAAGAAATAGACGAGATATCCAAATGTATATGCATTAAGCTCCGGAATGTTGACAATTAAGTTCGGCACTTTTCCGTCTGTATGGGCAAGCATCGTGCCTTCGAACGCTTTTTTGTTGACGAAATCGACCGTTTTGCCGGCTAAGTAATTTAAGCCGTCGAGATCAGTTTCCGCTTCTTCAATTGTCAGCTCATGCTTCGGTTTTTCAACGTTTAATACAGTTTCAAACAGATCGCGTCTGCCTTCCTGCACGTATTGACCGAGAGAGTGAAGGTCTGTTGAGAAGTTAGCGGAAGAAGGATAGATGCCTTTTTCATCTTTTCCTTCACTTTCGCCGAAGAGCTGCTTCCACCATTCCGCAAAGTATTGCAGCGCAGGCTCATAGTTGATGAGCATTTCAATAGTTCTTCCTTTATTATACAGAACGTTGCGGACGACGGCGTATTGGTAAGCCGCGTTCTCTTCTAATTCCGAGCTGGAAAAGTCTTTGCTTGCATCAAGAGCGCCTTTCATCATTTCATCGATATCAGCCCCGCTTACCGCAATCGGCAGAAGACCTACCGCAGTCAGAACGGAGAAACGTCCGCCGACATCATCAGGTATAACGAATGATTCGAAGCCTTCTTCATTAGAAAGCGTTTTTAAAGCGCCGCGCTCTTTATCTGTCGTCGCGTAAATCCGCGCTTTCGCTTCTTCTTTTCCGTATTTTTCTTCAAGAAGTTTGCGGAAAATCCGGAAAGCGATTGCAGGTTCCGTCGTCGTGCCTGATTTAGAAATGACATTGATAGAGAAATCAGCGTCTTCCAAAAGATCCATAACATCTTTCATATAAGTTGAGCTGATATTGTTGCCGATAAAGATAACTTGAGGGTTTTTGCGCTTGTCTTTCGGCAGAACATTATAGAAAGAATGATTGAGCGCTTCAATCGCCGCGCGGGCGCCTAAGTATGAACCGCCGATACCCACGACGAGAAGCACGTCTGAATCTGATTTGATTTTTTCAGCGCTTTTTTTAATGCGCGCGAATTCTTCTTTATCGTAGTTTTCAGGGAGGTCCACCCATCCTAAAAAGTCGCTTCCGGCGCCTGTTTTTTCATGGATATTATGGTGTGCCGTTTTTACGAAATCACGTGCGTATGTAAGTTCATGTTCATTGAAAAAAGGTAACGCTCTTGAGTAATCAAAGCGTACATGCGTCATTTGCTTGTCCCTCCATCACGGTGAATTGTTTTCTCTTTCACTTTATATGAACTCACCCGCTAAATCAAGTCATGAAGAAGGCCAGATGAATACGGGATTTGCGCTAAAGATGCGTTCATTTTTTATACAATATCCCGGATTCGATATGGTTATATTTGTAATAATCGTGAGAGGGATAACAAATCGAATGTTGGTGATCCAGGAACGTATCACCTTTACTTTGGAGCAGGATGACATCCATCGCCAATCCCGGTGGGCCGGTTCTTTTTATATAGTACTCCTCTTGAGAGGCTGCCGCACAGGCAAATTAAGTAATAAATGTCCATTTTTAAAAATAGTGTCTATATTTGGGGTACCGTGTTAAGATGAAAGTGATTTTATACCGGGAGGTGATTTTATGACTAAAACCATTGGTCTTATTTGTGGAAGTTTACGAAAAAACTCGTATAATCGAGCAATTGCTCAATCATTGATTGACTTCGATAATGCGGCTCAATTTCGCTGGGTTGAAATAGACAGTCTTCCTTTTTTTAACGAAGATTTAGAAATTGCCGGAGCACCAGACTCCGTAACATCCTTTAGAGCTGATATACAAGACGTTGACGGCGTCATTATTGTAAGTCCAGAGTACAATTCCGGAATTCCGGGGGTATTAAAAAATGCATTGGACTGGGCATCGAGACCGCGGACCTCTTCTGTTTTAAACAGAAAACCGGTTGGCTTAATCGGAGCAACCCCCCGGAGGGTTCGGCACTGCCTTTGGTCAAACGCAATTGAGAGAAGTACTCGAAGCTATGCAAGTCAATGTTTTGCCATTTCAAAAAATGCTGATTTCGCAAGTCCATGAGAAAATTGATTCCGCTCAAAACATACTTACGGATGAACAAACAAAACGTTATCTTCAACGCTATTTACAACAGTTCATCCATTGGATTGATCATGCTCCGGTTCCCGTTCCAGATTAATTAAAGGATCATCACCCTCACGAAAAGTCACCTCAGAAATAACTTTCTATCTACACAGCATATGAATAGATTTACCGTTTTCAATTCACAAACTTACTTGCCTTAATTCAAGGAGGATTATAAAATGTCTGATCTTTATTCCCGTCTTTCAAAAGATGATGCTGCCGTGCTTTTAGTTGACCATCAAACCGGCCTTATTTCCGGTCTCGTGCGTGACTATGGCGTTGATGAATTTAAAAACAATGTATTGGCTCTCGGTGATACGGCTAAATTCTTTGATTTACCGGTTATTTTAACAACGAGTTTTGAAAATGGACCCAACGGACCGCTCATGCAAGAACTCGTTGATCTCTTTCCTGATGCGCCAAAAATAGCCCGTCCCGGACAAATTAATGCATGGGACAATGAAGATTTTGTTAAAGCCATTGAAGCGACCGGCAAAAAACAGCTGATTATTGCGGGGGTCGTAACAGACGTCTGCGTTGCTTTTCCTGCGCTTTCTGCCATTAAAGCAGGCTACGAAGTGTTTGTTGTGACAGATGCTTCGGGGACGTTTAATAAGCAAGTAGCAGATGCATCATTAACGCGTATGGCTCATGGCGGCGCGCAGCTTATGAACTGGTTCAGCGTAGCATGCGAGCTTCAGCGTGATTGGCGCAACGATGTTGAAGGTTTTGGCGCATTAATCTCCAGTCATCTTCCCGGTTATCAAAACTTAATGGGAAGCTATATGGGGGCTCAGCGGGACCTTAGTACACAAAATGCATAAAAGGAGCGCTGATTGAATCAGCGCTCCTTTTTTAAATTCGAAGTATAGCAAGGCTCTTCATCTTCATGATTTAGATTTTGTGTAAATAGATGATCGGCAATCGCAAAGTTAATTGATCCTTTTCTGCTAAATGTACAGAAACAGGGAGTCAAAACCGCAGCATGTGAGATTCCCATAGTTGTCTCATGGCAAGGGGTGTTTCACTTGCTCTTGATGCACTAATGAAAATCTGGAAAGAGGGACTCCCAAAACGGTTGCATCTGCAGCTTGAAAATCTATTTCATCTTCACCCCGGCCGGGAATGTATCTTACAGTGACGCCTTTAAGATGGCAAGTACGTCATCTTTGTTCAGTTTTTGGAAATTGCCGAATCCGCCGTATTCCATTTCTTTTGCGGCGATGTCTGCGATCAGCTCAAGCTTGTCTTCACCAATGTCATAATCCGCAAGGCGGGACGGTGCGCCGAGGCTTGTCCAGAACGCGGACAATTTATCGATCCCTTCAAGCGCAATTTCTTTATCCGTTTTGCCTTCAGTATCAATGTCAAACATGTTGAGCATCAGGTTTTTAAAACGGTCTACATTTGTATCAAGCGTGTATCTCATCCAGTTCGGGAACAGAATCGCAAGTCCTCCCGCGTGAGGGATGTCATAAACCGCTGATACGGCGTGCTCCATCGTATGGGAAGCCCAATCGCCGAAATAGCCCATTTGCAGCGTGCCGTTTAATGCGATCGTACCCGCGTATAAAATCGTTTCACGGTGCTTATAGTTCTCAAGGTCTTCCAAAAGTTTCGGCGCTGTTTCAATTACCGTCTGAAGGACCGCAAAACACATTCTGTCCTGAAGCGGCGTGTTTTCAACATTGTGGAAGTATTGTTCAAATACGTGGCTCATCATATCCACCATGCCGTATACGGTTTGGTTTTCCGGAACGCTGAAAGTATTCTCAGGATCTAAAATGGAGAAACGCGGATGAGTGACATTGCTGCCCCATACGAATTTTTCGTTTGTTTCCCAATTTGTGATAACGGAATCAGGGTTCATTTCAGAGCCTGTCGCCGCAAGCGTCAGCACCGTGCCGAACGGGAGCGCGTCCTGCGCCGTTACTTTTTTGCTGTAAATGTCCCATGCGTCGCCGTCATATTTCGCACCGGCCGCAATCGCTTTTGTACAGTCAATGACACTTCCGCCGCCGACTGCGAGAAGGAAATCAATCTCATGCTGTCTGCACAGCTCAATTCCTTTATTTACCGTTTCCAGACGCGGGTTCGGTTCTACACCCGCAAGCTCATGAACGGTTGCGCCTTCTTCTTTTAAGATGCCTGTTACTTGGTCATACAGGCCGTTTCGCTTAATGCTGCCGCCTCCGTATACAAGCAGCACGTTTTTCCCGTATTGCTTCAGCTCTTTTTTCAATTGGTCGATTTGACCTTTTCCGAAAATCAGTTTCGTCGGATTGTAGTACGTAAAGTTCTCCATTTATCATGACCTCCAAAAAAATCGTAAGGGAATTACTATAACACAGAAAAAAAGGAGCTGCCAATCCGGCCGCCCCCCTTATGTTATTACAATGATGCTTTCAGTATCGCAAGCACGTCTTCTTTCTGCAGTGACTTGAACTGTCCGAATGCTCCGTTTGCCATCGCTTTATCTGCAATCGTATCCAGCTTCTCATCAGAAATATCATAATCAGCGAGTCTGTTCGGAGCGCCGAGGCTCGTCCAGAAATCAGACAGCTTGCTGATTCCTTCAAGTGCGATCTCTTCATCTGATTTGCCTGTCTCGTCAATATCAAAGACACGGACGGCAAGCTGTTTAAAGCGGGCCGGATTTTCTTTGAGCACATGTCTCATCCAGTTCGGGAACAGAATCGCTAAACCTCCGGCGTGCGGTATATCGTAAACCGCTGATACCGCATGCTCGATGTTGTGTGTGGCCCAATCCCCTCTTGCGCCCATTGACAGCATTCCGTTTAATGCGATCGTGCCTGTATATAAAATCGTCTCACGAAGCTCGTAGTTCTCCAGATCATTGATCAGCTTCGGCGCTGTTTCAATCACCGTGCGCAGAAGCGATTCACACATGCGGTCCTGATACGGCGTGTTTGACGTGTGGTGGAAATATTGTTCAAACACATGGCTCATCATATCGACCATGCCGTAAATGGTGTGGTCTTTCGGAACGGTAAATGTGTTTACCGGATCGAGAATAGAGAATTTAGGGTAAACGAGCGGGCTCCCCCATCCGTATTTCTCTTGTGTCTCCCAGTTTGTGATGACTGATCCGGAGTTCATCTCTGAACCGGTTGCCGCAAGGGTCAGCACTGTTCCGAACGGCAGCGCTTCTTTCGGCTGGTGTTTTTTCGTGACGATATCCCACGCGTCGCCGTCATATTTAGCGCCCGCCGCAATGGCTTTCGTGCAGTCAATGACACTTCCGCCGCCGACGGCCAATAAGAAATCGATGCTGTTTTCTTTACAGAGCGCAACACCTTTGTTCACCGTTGAGACACGCGGATTCGGCTCTACGCCTGCCAATTCATGTACGGTAACTCCTGCTTTTTTCAGCAGTTCGGTTACTTGATCATAAAGACCGCTGCGCTTAATGCTGCCGCCCCCGTATACGAGCAGTACGTTCTTTCCGTACGGCTTGATTTCTTCAGGAAGTTTTTCGACCTCTCCCTTTCCGAAAATCAATTTGGTCGGATTCCAATATGTAAAGTTTTGCATGACATCTCCTCCTTTGGATTTATATTATGCAGAAAGATGACATTCAATGTAAAGCAATCCGCTTTTTTGACGGCACATCACACGGTTTACAGACAGCGGCTTCGCGGGAAAGGCACTTGTACAGCTTGAGACAGTGTGTGATTTACACAGCGGAGAATGTAGTATGCATAGATTCTTTGCTTTGTCACAATCTATAACTGTTTCACGAATTCATAGAGGAGGTTGTTTACATGAGTGTTATTCAGCGTATCTGTCTCGTATTAACGATTATCGGCGCTATTAACTGGGGACTGATCGGATTTTTCCAATTTGATTTAGTAGCAGCCATCTTCGGCGGCCAAGGATCAGCTCTGTCGCGGATTATTTACGGTCTTGTCGGCATCGCCGGTCTGATCAACCTCGGCCTGCTGTTTAAGCCGAACGAAGAAACATCCCGCGAGGAAGCGGCAAATCCGGAAGTCAGATAAACAAACATAAAAAAAGCACCGAACATACATATCCGGTGCTTTTTTTGATGGATTATTTTTTGATAAGGTCTTTGCGGTTGGACTGTTCAATCCACTCTTCAAGCTTATCTTTCAATGTGTTGAAACCTTGCGGAGCAGATGTTTCTTCAGAAGCTTGAGCCGCTTTCGGTTTTCTTGGTTTGCTTTCTTTTCTTTCAGGCGCCGCTTGAGTCGCACGGATAGAAAGGCTGATTTTGCCTTTTTCTTCGTCAACCGCAAGTACTTTTACTTGTACTTCGTCACCGATTGAAAGGTGCTCGTTAATGTCTTTTACGAAACCGTGAGTGACTTCAGAAATGTGAACAAGTCCTTGAGTTTCTTCATCTAATGCAACAAACGCACCATACGCTTGTAATCCTGTTACTTTACCAGTGTAAACACTGCCCACTTCAAATTTTGCTGCCATTCATAACAACTCCTAAGTTAAATTAAATACAGATTATACGCAATTTAAAATTATATCATACAAGTTTGTTTTTCGCAAAGAGAACTTTTTTACATGATCATGTTTAAGCACAGAAAAATGGGGGTATACTATGATTACGAAGGCTTTCTAGTATTCCCCCCCTTTTATTTGGATGCGAACCGGGTTCGTGTCTTTTTTTATGCCCTTTTTTCAACAAACCGTTTGATTCTGACGAGCGCTTCCTGAATCTGCTCAATGGATGTCGCATAGGAACATCTGATGTAGCCTTCGCCGCTCGGGCCGAACACATTCCCCGGAACGACGGCTACTTTTTCTTCAATGAGCAGCTGTTCCGCGAATTCTTCTGAACTCATGCCGGTCGACTGAATGGAAGGAAAGGCGTAAAATGCTCCGCCGGGGTGGTGGCAGCCGAGTCCGATTTCGTTCAATGTTTCCACAATCAGGTTTCGGCGTCTCCGATAGCTTTTCTTCATTCTTTCGACATCTTCCTGGCCGTTTTTCAGCCCTTCAAGCGCCGCGTATTGTGCCATGGAAGGCGCGCACATCATCGCGTGCTGATGAATTTTAAGCATGGCATCCCTGATTACGGGAGGCGCCGCCGTAAATCCGAGTCTCCATCCCGTCATGGCAAATGCTTTGGAGAAGCCGGAAATGAGAACCGTGCGTTCCTTCATGCCGCGGATGGCCCCCATGCTCGTGAATGGCTCATCATACGTCAGCTCGGCATAAATTTCATCGGCAAGCACGATCAAGTCGTGTTTTTCAGCGAAAGCAGCGATGGATTCAAGCTCTTCTTTCGAATAGACAGAACCTGTCGGATTTGACGGCGAGCATAGAAGCAGCGCTTTTGTTTTGTCCGTCAGGGCCGCTTCAAAATCGGCGGCTGATGCTTTGAAACCTTTTGCAGCGACAGTCTGAATCGGCACCGGCTTCGCCCCCGTCAGGGTCACGAGTGATTCATATGCGACAAAACACGGTTCGGGAATTAACATTTCCTCTCCAGGATTCATAATGGCGCGGACAGCGAGATCAAGCGCCTGGCTTGCCCCTACAGTAACGATCAGTTCACTGTCAGGCGAATAACTCAGGCCGAACCGCTGATCTAAGTAGCGGCTGATTTCTTCTCTCAGTTCATAAAGACCCGCATTTGCCGTATAAGCCGTATAACCCTGTTCTAAAGAAAGAATACTCGCTTCCCTCACGTTCCAGGCCGTCACAAAGTCAGGCTCTCCCACTCCCAGTGAAATGACGCCTTCCATCGTAGCGGCCAGATCAAAGAACTTGCGGATGCCTGACGGTTTAATCTGCTGCACGTAGTCAGATAAATAAGAAGTCTTCGTTTCCATTTACGGAGACACCACGATTCTTTTGTCATCGTCTCCGCTTTCAAAGACTTTGCCGTCATGCTTATATTTTTTCAGGATGAAGTGCGTTGTCGTGGAAACGACAGACTCAAGGGTGGACAATTTTTCAGACACGAAGCTTGCCACGTCTGACATCGTGTTGCCGCGAATAACGACGGATAAGTCATACACCCCTGACATCAGGTACACTGATTCAACTTCCTGGAATCTGTATATCCGCTCAGCGACTTCATCAAAGCCGACATTTCGTTTCGGAGTGACTTTTACGTCAATCATCGCCGTGACGCCTTCCAAACCGTCGACTTTGCGCCAGTCGATCATGGCCGCATAATCAATGATGACTTTTTCCTTTTCAAGCTTTTCAATGATGCTTTTAACTTCTTCAGCGGGAATGTTTGCCATTTTCGCAATCGTTTCCGCATCAATGCGGCTGTTTTCGTCTAAAATTTCTAATATTTCTGTTTCTTTTTCGGTCAGCTTCATACGTTTCACACCTTTGCATTATCAAAAATCTTCATGACATTATATCACGATTTTCGACAAATGCTAAGAAAAACCCGAAAGAAACCAGAGCTAAAATCTGACAATCAAAAAAGCCTTTACATTACAACAAAGAAAGGACGCGAAGGCTCTCATGGAAGCTGTTTCACCGATTAAACGGGCCGCGATAGACGGAGTTGAGCTGTATTACGAGCATTATGAAAATCCCGGCAGACAGACACTCGTCTGCGTACACGGTTTTTTATCTTCGGCATTCAGCTTCAGAAAACTGATCCCGCTGCTCAGAAACCATTATGATATTATCGCCGTTGACCTGCCTCCTTTCGGGCAATCGGAAAAGTCACGGACTTTCGTATATACTTACGCAAACCTCGCCAAGCTTCTGATCGGACTTCTGGAAAAGCTCGGTATCAGCCGGGCCTCACTCATCGGCCATTCAATGGGCGGCCAGATTTCCTTATCCGCGTCTCTTCTCAGACCCGAGCTTTTTTCTAAAATCGTCCTGCTGTGCAGCTCGGGGTATTTAAAGCGCTCGCACCCGTCGATTATATTCGGGACGCATCTGCCTTGTTTTGACCTGTATCTTAAGTATTGGCTTTCAAAAGACGGCGTGCTGAACAACCTGTTAAATGTCGTTCACGACCGGACGCTTATCGATCAGGAAATGATTGACGGTTACGAAAAACCATTTACAGACCGCCAGATTTTCAAAGCGATGACAAGGTTTATCAGACACAGGGAGGGCGATTTAAAGCCCGAGGATTTGAAGAAAGTGCAAAACCCCGCTCTTTTAATCTGGGGAGAAGAAGATCGGGTCGTTCCGGTCTCAGTCGGAAAACGGCTTCATGACGACCTGCCGGATTCCATTCTTTATTCACTCAAGGATACGGGGCACCTCGTACCCGAAGAGCGCCCGGAGTTTGTTTCGGAGCGGATTTTTGAATTTATTCAATAAAAAAACCGGCGGAACCGCCGGTTTTTAAGGAGTGCAGGAGCTGCTTTCTTTTATGAACAGAAGCTGCTCGGCAGCCTTATGGCAGCCTTCGATCGGAAGCTTTTGCTCAAATGAAGCTTCAAAGATATCCTGAATGGCTGCTGCCAGCTTGTCGGCACGGTCTTCACTGTAGACGGCCTGAACGATGTCGACAGCTTCTGTCTCATAAAAATCTTCTCCATATTTAAACGGGTCCCACTTGGCAATGATTTTCATCATTTCCATGACCGCTTGGCTTTCTTCCATTTTCATCACCGCTTATAATAAAGTTTGCAATTCTATTTTATCATAGATACGCTGTGCAAAATAATGATACTACAGGAGTGACATACATGAACTTTGATCTTCGAGAAAACCGTCTTGGCACACAATCGGTGAAATGGGACAAGGCGGAAGCGTTATTCGGCGTATCGGATGCGCTTCCGATGTGGGTTGCCGATATGGATTTCCGCGCTCCCGAAGCGGTCACTGACGCCTTAAAAGCCCGCCTTGACCACGGCATATTCGGTTATACGTCTCCTGACGAAAACACAAGAGAAGCCGTCGCTTCATGGCTTGAGACGCGGCACGGCTACCGGCCCGATCCCGCAAGCATCGCGTTCAGTCCCGGTGTTGTCACGGCAATCAGCATGGCCGTACAAGCCTTTACCGAACCGGGCGATCCGGTGTTGATTCAATCACCGGTGTATACGCCTTTTTATCAGATGATCAAGGAAAACAAACGGCAGGTTTTACATAACCCATTACGGGAAGAAAACGGCGTCTACTGCATGGATTTTGAGGATCTTGAGAAAAAGCTGAACGATTCTGAGGTCAAACTGATGATTCTTTGTAATCCCCACAATCCGTCCGGCAGAGCGTGGAGCCGGGATGAGCTTATGAAGCTCGGATCGCTGTGCGCCGCTCATAACGTCACCGTCGTTTCTGACGAGATACATTCCGACTTGATGCTGTACGGAAAGCCGCATACGCCTTTCGCTTCTCTGTCTGAGGAGTTTGCGCGGATTTCCGTTACTTGTGTCGCGCCGAGCAAGACGTTTAATATTGCCGGCATTCAGGCATCCGCCATTATCATTCCCGATCGGTATAAGAGGGCGAAATTCTCCGCCGCATTGCATCAGAACGGGATTTCCAGCCTCAACACATTTGCGGTTGCAGCAATCGAAGCGGCCTATATAAAGGGAGGCCCTTGGCTTGACGCGCTGATTTCTTACATTGAAGGAAATATGAAATTGGCTGAGGACTTTTTAAGAAAAGAATTGCCGAAAGTCCGTATGATGAAGCCTGACGCTTCCTATTTGATCTGGATGGATTTCAGCGAATACGGATTTTCGGATGCCGAGCTCAAAGAAAGAATGCTCAAAAAAGGGAAAATCATATTAGAGCCGGGAACAAAATACGGACCGGGCGGCGAAGGATTTATGAGACTTAATGTCGGCTGTTCAGCCGCCGCCGTAAAAGAAGGGCTTGAGAGAATGAAAGCAGCGCTCGCTTAGCAGCGGAAAGTAACGCCTTTATCAGATGAGATAAGGGCGTTCGCTTTAGATAAATATATACTTTTTTTTCCGGTAAAGATGTTATAATAGATTCATATTTACATAGGAAAGGATTTCGCATAAATGGAGATTGTAAAGGATTACCTGCTTCACTTCTCTTTTATTCTATTCCCTATTTTTCTTTATCAAGTCTTCTGGCTCAGCAAGCCTGATTTGCTTGTGCCGAGAGCGAACCGCCTGCTGGTCGCCGTATTTGCAGCGTCATCTTCCTTATTATGTACGGCTTTTCCCATCGAGGAGCTTCATTCCGTCCGTTACGGTTTGCAGCTGATTCCCATTATCGTCTGCCTGCTTTATTCCGGTACCGCCGCAGGACTTGCCGCAGGGGCGGCATCCGTTTTTTTTCAGCTCATATGGTTTGAACCTTCCGCTCTTTTTTTCTTATCCTTAATTCCTTTTTTAATCATCATCCCTATCCAGCTCCAAACGAAATGGCCTTTTTTTTCAAAGCGGAAGAAACTGTTTTTCGCTCTTCTCATCGGCTGCACTGAAACCGCCTTATTAACCGCATCTGTCTTCATCTATTCCGCGACCAATATTTTCAATTTTCAAAATCCATCTTCCGTTTATTATGAGGCGGCAGTATCTGTTTTTTTTCAAGTCAGCGCCCTTTTGCTGTGCATTTATTTGATTGAGATCATTGATGAGAATGCATCCATGCGGGCAAGGCTGATTCACTCAGAAAAAATGGCCGTCGTCAGCGAGCTTGCGGCAAGCGTCGCCCATGAAGTCCGCAATCCGCTTACGGTCGTCAGAGGTTTTGTGCAGCTGCTGTTCAGCGGCGAGCAGCTTCAGGACAAATCCAACTCCGGATATCAGAAACTTGTGCTTTCCGAACTTGACCGGGCTCAGACGATCATTACGAATTATCTCGATATGGCGAAGCAGGACGACTATGAAAAAGAAAAGTTTGATATTTCTCTGCTCGTAAAGGAAACAGGTTCCTTAATGGAGTCTTATGCCCATTTTAAATCGGTGACCGTTACGGTTCGAAGCGAGCCTGATTTATATGTGTTCGGCGATGTAAAAAAACTGAAACAGGCCTTCATTAATCTGATTAAAAACAGTATTGAAGCCGTGCCCTCTGAAAACGGCCGAATCGAGGTCTCCGTCCAAAAACAGGAAGAGATGATTCTCATTCAGATTACGGATAACGGAATCGGCATGTCCGATGAAGAACTGCAGAAACTCGGCAAACCGTATTATACGCTGAAAACGAACGGCACCGGGCTCGGGCTTACCGTGACATTCTCGATTATTCAGCATCATGAAGGCTCCGTCTATTTCACCAGCGGCGAGCACTCGGGCACAACGGCCTCAGTCAGGCTTCCGGTAGCTGTTCACTAGCCAACCGCGTTGATCTTTTATAGAATAACTAGAGAGAGGTGAACGCTATGAATACGTTTGAAATCGGCACAATCGTAAAAGGGTTTTATAAAACAGGAGCATACATAGGGGAAGTGACAGACGTCAGGCCCAATCACTATTTAGTGAAAATTAAAGCCGTTCTGACGCATCCCGCTCAAGGAGATCTTCATCATCCGAAGCAGGCGGATGTTCCGTTTTTTCATGAAAGAAGAGCGCTTGCATTCGGGGAACAGACAAACATACCGCATCAGATGGTCAAACCGTTTGATGGCGAGGTGCCTGATTATACGGCTTCCTTACAAGCGGCGTCTGCCCGGCTGAAAGATCAGCTTACAGCGGACGGCTCAGAATGGGCGGAACGTTCGCTCGACAACTTGGCCGCGTTAGAGCGCGATTATTTTAAAAGAACTTGACCCAGTCGGCATGATTGGGTTTTTTTATGTGGCCCGGCGAAACAGTTCAGTCAGATCGACGCGATCACCGATCGTGGGAGGTTTCGGTTTTTCAAGATATTGTTTATCCCGCTCGACAAGCTTGAATAATTTGTATGTCGTCCGCGCATCATCCAGTGCTTTATGATGCGTGCCCGTCCCTTTATCGCCATACTCTTCTGCCGCTTTCCAAAGGCCGGTCAATGTTCTGTCGCCGAAGAAGTTTTTGTATTCAAGGGACAGATCCCGAAGTTCTCCTTTGAACGGAAAAGGGATGTGGTTAAACATGCAATTTTGCTTTAACACTTTCATATCCATATTGCCCCAGGTGACGATCGTGCAGTTTTTATCAGGATCAAGCTCATTTAATTTGCGGATGAATTCATTAAACGTGATTCCGCCGTCCACGTCTTTTTGGGTGATGTTCAGAAAGGTTTTGCATCGTTTCGTCAGCTTCGGAAATTTTTTCGGTTTGATATAACTCGAAAACGTTTCAGTCACTTCATCATTCACCGTCTTGACAATTCCCGCTTCAATAATTTCGGGAAAGAAATTTTGCGGGCTGTATTTTCCGTCAGGCATTGTAAATTCAAAATCAATAATGAGCAGACTGCGCTGATCCACTTTTTTTACACCTGCCTTTCCTCCGATCAAAAATGATATTTTATGATAGTATATCAGTTTCCCCTCTGAAACTTTCTTCATTTTCTAAAAATAATGAATTTTCCTATATCCGCATCGAAAATACAAATACCGGATTCATTCCTATATACTTATGATTAGACACACGAAAAGTAAAGAAGGTGATGTTATTTCTGTCCGTAAGAAGAACTTCGTCGTCATTTGGATTACAAATTTCTTTATTTCCGCCAGCATGACCATGATTGTTCCGTTTCTTTCGTTATATATCGAAACGATCAGCCCCCATTCGGGCGGGTATGTGCAGAGATGGAGCGGGTATGTGTTCGGCGTCACGTTTTTAATGGCGTTTGTGATTTCCCCGTTTTGGGGCAGATTCGGCGATAAGCGCGGCTACAAAAAAATTCTCTTGATTACAGGAACCGGCATTGCCGTCAGCATTTTATTGATGGGGTTTGTGACATCCGTTTATCAGCTGTTTGTCCTGCGGCTGCTTATGGGTCTTGTAACAGGCTTTGTTCCGACATCGCTTGCCATGATTTCGGCGCAGACGCCGAAAGAGACTGCCGGGAAGACGCTCGGCACACTGCAGATGGGTCAGGTGTCAGGCACTTTATTCGGACCGATGCTGGGCGGGCTGCTCGCTGACAGCTTCGGGTTTACGTACACGTTTTTTATTACGTCTTTTGTTATTTTCGCATCTGTGCTTCTCGTTTTATTTCAGGTGAATGAGCAGCCGCTCGGCGAGAAACAAAACAAGCGGAAAACCTATTCCAGAAAACAGGTGCTCTCCTATATTTTTCACCAGCCCGCGCTTTGGGCGATGATGGTGCTTACTATGATCGTGCAGACCGGCAATTTCAGTATTCAGCCGCTGCTCGCTTTATATGTCAATGAGCTGCACGGACCTGTTAATTTAGCTTTTTTCTCCGGAATGGCGTTTTCAGCGACCGGACTCGGAAGCTTATTGCTTGCCCGGAAATGGGGGGACTTCGGCGACCGCTTCGGCCACAGCCGGATCTTAATCGTGCTTTTGATTGCCTCAGCGGTGTTTTTCATTCCGCAGGCGCTCGCCTCCTCCCTCTCCATTCTGTTAGTCTTCAGATTTCTGTTCGGCATGGTCATGGGCGGCACGCTCCCCTGCATTACGGCCGCGATCCGCGTCAGGGCGCCGGGCAGCATCCAGGGAGAGGTGCTCGGCTATAACGTCAGCTTTCGTTTTCTCGGAAATGTGCTCGGCCCTCTGCTCGGAGGTGCGGTCTCGAGCGGTTTTTCCATTTCGGCTGCTTTCTACGTCACCGCCTTTCTCTTTTTAATAGGCGCGGGGCTTTTATGGATGGCGGGACATCTGCAAAAGGATACAGCGTCAAATGCGGGCTGACCGGCAGCGATCACGATTTCTTCTAAATTTAACCTTCTCGTATTCTTAAAAGAATGATACGATATGGCTAGAAATCAGGAGAAAAGAGAGTGACCATGGTACGTAAAATAATCGGATGGATTTTGCTGCTCGGCATTATCCCGTTGTGTGCATTTACAGTTATTGCTTCCGGCAAAGAGGTAAAACAAATCAAGCCTTTTGATCAGGTGCTCGATAAACATATTGATTTAAAAGCGATCAACCTGGTTCAAAACAGTTACATGTATGACAGGGACGGAAGCCTTGTTTCTGAGATTGTCAGCGATCATGAGAACCGCGTGATCGTGCCCTTTAATAAAATACCGAATGAGGTAAAACAACTGTTTTTAACCTCTGAAGACCGTCATTTTTATGAGCATAAAGGATTTGACTTTATGGGGATGGTCAGGGCGGCCGCCTCCAATTTCAAAGATCATAAAATTGATCAGGGCGCCAGCACCATCACCCAGCAGCTGGCAAGGAATGTGTATTTAAGCCATGAACGCACCTTCAGCCGAAAACTGACGGAGCTGGCCTATTCCTATCAGCTTGAGAAAAAATACAGCAAAGATGAGATTTTAGAAGGCTACTTAAATACGATTTATTTTAATAACGGCGTATACGGTGTCGGTTCGGCGGCACAATTTTATTTCAGCAAGCCGCTGAAATCTCTCACTTTGGGAGAAATGGCCTTTATCTGCGCCATCCCTAATAACCCTACATTATATGATCCTCTCAAGCATTTTGATTATACGAAAAAACGACAAGTCAGATTGCTTAACGGATTAAAAAAAGCAGGCGTTATATCCGGGAAACAGCTGAAAAAAGCTGAAAAGGAAAAGATCAAGCTTGATATAAACGAAAAAACAAATAAATATCCTGACTATGTTTCCTATGTAAATGATGAATTCACACAGCTTGTTTCATCATCCGAAGGCTATGACAAACGTCTTGAAAAAGCTTCCGGAAAGGCGAAACAAAAAATACAGAGTGAGCTTTCCGACAGAGTCAGCACATTGTTAAAAGACGGCGTGAAGATTTATACGGCGCTGAATCCGTATATGCAAAACCAGGTCGTCGCCCAAGTGAATCAAAATCTGCCGTATGCAGGCGTCCAGGGCGGAGCGGCCGTGATTAATCATCAGACACATCAGATTATCGCGCTTTCAGGCGGGAAAGATTATCATAAATATGATTTCAACCGCGCCTATCAAGCATACAGACAGCCCGGTTCTTCCATTAAGCCGCTGCTTGATTACGGACCTTACATTGAAAAAACCGGCGCAACGCCACACAGCAAGATTGACGCAAGCAAATTCTGCAGCGCGGATTACTGCCCGCAGAACTACAATAACCGCACGTACGGTACGGTCACACTGGAAACGGCGTTTAAATACTCGTACAACACACCGGCCATCAGAATCATGGACCGCGTCGGCGTCAATAAGGCGTTCAGCTACCTTGAACCGTTTCATTTCGCGAAGCTGGTCAGCGCGGATTACCGTCTGCCTGCGGCGCTTGGCGGTTTTACAAACGGCATGACGCCGCTTGAAATGACCAATGCGTACACCACGTTCGGCAATAACGGCGTTTATACGCCGAGTCACGCGATTACAAAAGTGACTGATTTAAAAGGAAAAACGATATTAAAATGGAAAGATGAGCCGACGCAGGTATTCAGCGTGCGGACTAACATGCAGATCAAAGAAATGATGAAAGCCGTCGTCAAAAGCGGAACAGGAAAAAAAGCGAACTTTAAAGCTCCGTACGTCGGCGGAAAATCAGGAACGTCAAATGACTATCACGATATGTGGTTTGTCGGTCTGACGGACGCTTATACGATGGGGGTATGGGTCGGCAAGGATACACCGTCAAGCGTCGAATATCTTCATGACGCAAGCCCTCAGCTTTCGATCTGGAAAAACACGCTGCAGGCAGCTTATTAAAGATAACGGAGGGGATCCGCTTTGAAACCAGCTCAGCTTCCGGACCGCGTACTTTTGTTTGACGGCGTCTGCAACTTATGCAACGGCGCCGTTCAATTCATCATTAAACGCGATCCGGCCGGCAAAATCTCATTTGCATCATTGCAATCAGATACCGCCCGGGAGCTTTTGGCATCAGAAGGACTTCCGACAGAACAATTTGACAGCATGATTTTTATCGAGAACGGGCGGATATACAAAAAATCCGCAGCCGTGTTAAAGGTTTCCCGTCATCTCCGCGGAGCCTGGCGGCTGTCAGCGGTTTTTTTCGCAGTGCCCCGCCCCCTCAGGGACAGAGCCTATTCTTTCATCGCTCGGCGCCGTTACAAATGGTTCGGAAAAAGGGAAGCATGCATGCTCCCCTCCCCTGAGATCAAAAATAGATTTCTGTCTTAACAAAAATGGCTAGCTTACACAGGTAAGCTAGCCATTATGCTATTATAAAGCTTGATAAAGATGTACAAAATACCGATAACAAAAGTAAACCAAAACAGAATCTCAAGCAATATAAAACCGATCAGCGAAACGATAGAGAGTGTCGAATAGATTCTGTACACCATGAAAATCAAATAAACGAGCGTAACAACGGCAAATAACGCCGCAATCCAAAAACCATTCTGCACGAGCGCAAAGGAAAGAATTCCTCCGCCTACATAAATTAAAGAGCCTAATCTGATTTTTTTCAGATTGTCCCCCTCAGGGTCATTTGTGAAAAACAAAAGAGACAGCTCTGTCACTGTGTTTGCAATCAGCTTCAAAGCCGAAAAAAGCATAAAATACACAAGGGCGAACGCTGCAAAAAGCGCCAGTCTGATCCCTTTCTCAGAGAAATAATCCAGCATCCCCTGATACATGCCGAGCGTCTGAAGTATCTTCATGACATAAAGCGAGGTAGAAATGGATAATGACGAACTAAAAAGCAGAATCGCAACGAGCGGAAAATAACCCGTCCAATAAGTATTTTTCATATAAAAAGTCCCTTTCTGTAATCTACCTCACTTATTATGGAGGACTTAAAACACATTGACAAGATAAAAAATTCCATTTTTCCTCACTTTTACGAAATAAGGGCCTGATCTTCACAAACCGGCTTTTTCGGAGTAAAGTAGAACGCGGGAATGATAAACGTAAGGAAGGCTGTTATGAAAAAAACATTAAAATTGCAAACCCGATTAACGATATTCGTCTGTATTGTCGTCCTTATCGCACTTTGTATCACCTTTTTCACGATCAGCGTCCAAACAGCTGACCGCGTGAAAGAAGAAGAACGGACAACCGCGCTGCGCACCGCAAAGCTGGTCGCGGAAACACCGAGTGTCGCGCAGGCATTGCAAACAAGAAAAGGGCTGAAAGAGCTCCGAAATTATACACTGGATGTCCAGCATACGACAGGAACCGAATTTGTCGTGGTGATGGATATGAACAGCATCCGCCTCACCCACCCCGACGCAAATAAAATCGGGAAGAAATTCACCGGCGGAGACGAACAGCCGGCGATGCACGGCCATATCAAAACGAGCACATCAGCGGGAACTCTCGGAAAATCCATGAGAGCCTTCGTACCCATCTATGGAAAAGATAAAAAACAAGTGGGCGTCGTTTCGGTCGGAATTTCGCTTAACAAAATACAGGATGTCGTCAGCCACAGTTTGAGACCGCTTTATTTCATCATCTGCGTAAGTATTTTTGTCGGCGTCATCGGAGCCGTCATTGTCGCCCGCACCGTCAAAAACATTATGTACGGCCTTGAGCCTTATGAAATCGCCACCCTCCTGGAAGAGCGGAGCGCCATGCTCGAATCAACGAAGGAAGGCATTCTGGCGGTTGACGCGCGGGGAAAAATAAAGCTCGCCAATGCGGAGGCGAAACGGCTTTTTATTAAAATGGGTATTCCGACTAATCCGGTCGATCAAGATGTGAACGATATTCTCCCGAAAAGCCGGCTGAAACAGGTGATTGAAACGAAAAAACCGCTTCAGGACAGGGATATCCGCATTAACGGACTTGAGCTGGTCTTTAATGAGGTTCCGATTCATCTGAAAGGACAAACCGTCGGAGCGATCGCCACGTTCAGGGACAAAACGGAGGTCAAACATTTAGCAGAACAGCTGTCCGGTGTTAAAATGTATGCAAACGCATTAAGAGCCCAGTCTCATGAATTCATGAATAAGCTTCATGTCATTTTAGGGCTTGTCCAGTTAAAAGAATACGATGATCTCGGCACTTATATTAAAGACATTGCCATTCAGCAGAAGACGGAAACAAGCGAGATTATAAGCGATGTCAAAAGTCCGGTTCTCGCAGGGTTTCTTCTAGGAAAACAAAGCTACATACGCGAACAGGGCGCTGATCTGGACATTCAGCTCGGCAGCCTGATCCCGAATGCGGCAGATCCGGCCGTCATCCATGAGCTCATTACGATTATCGGAAATCTGTTAAACAACGCGCTCGACGCGGTGGCGCAGATGCCGAAAAAAAACATTACGTGCTCGATGCGGTTTCAGGATCGCCAGCTTGATATAGAGATTACGGATACGGGAGCCGGAATGTCTGCGGCAGACCAAGCCCGTATTTTTGAACAAGGTTATTCCACGAAAGGGACAAACCGGGGGTTCGGCCTCTATTTCACCCAGCAGGCAACAGAAAATTTAAAAGGCCATATGATTGTGACAAGTGAAAAGAATGAAGGAACGACTTTCAGTCTTCGCATTCCGTATGAACCGAAGGAGGAAAATGATGATTAATGTACTCATAGTTGAAGACGACCCCATGGTGGGTGAATTAAATAAACGCTATCTCAGCCAGATTGAAGGATTTCAGCTGAAAGGGATCGCATCATCCTTTCAAAGCGCGCTGCACGTGCTGAGCGAGCATCATATCGATCTCATCCTTCTTGACATTTACATGCCGGGAAAAAACGGGCTTGAGCTTTTAACGGAAATCCGCAAGCAGAATGAATCGGTTGATGTCATCGTCATTTCGGCCGCTAGCGAGCTGGACGTCATCAAAAAAACGCTTCGATACGGCGCCGTCGATTATTTAATCAAACCATTTGAATTTGACCGCTTTCAAACCGCTCTTTCCGACTACAGACGCAAACAGAAAGTTTATCAATCACACAGAAGCATGACACAGAAAGAATTGGATGCCGAGCTTTTTCAAAAGAAAGAAGCGGCGGAAAAGGTTCACCTTCCGAAGGGATTGACAAAAAGCACGCTTAAACTCATCTGGGCGAGCATTGAGTCTTTCGGCGACAGTTCTTTTACTACGGAAGATCTCGCCAAGCATACTGAAATCTCGCAAGTCTCCATCCGGAAGTACCTTAAATTTCTGGAAGACATTCAAGTGCTGAATGTAGAGATGGCGTACGGCACAATCGGAAGGCCCGTCTTTCAATACCATATCAACACAGGCAATGTCAGCAGCATCAAACAATATTTATAATGTCAAAAAGCGCCGTTCCGCTGTGAACGGTGCTTTTTTACTGTCATATCCCGTGACAAAAGGCTTGAGATTCCTTTTTGATATGCTATATAAGGATAATGACCCGGCTGATTCTCCTCTGTTTTAACCAGATGAGGAAGCCGATTCATAAAATTGATATTTTTTAAAAATAAGCAAATTTCTATTTATTTATGGCGGGTAAAATGATAAATTATGATTGGTTAGCAGATCTTTTCAGATAAGTCATAAGTCCCGAACTCGGAAGAGACAGCCGCTCAAGGCGGGAAAAAGAGAGACGTCTCATCACTATTATCAGAAAGTTTTTTCGATTCTGCATCCGGTACGGGGAATCAAGTCTGAATTGAACAGCACAGCCATATTTTACAGGGGGGTTATATCTTTGAAAAAACGCAAAATCGGAATGGCGATGGCGCTCATCGCGGCGGCCGGAACCATATTAAGCGCATGCGGTTCAAGTGACAAAGCAAACGGCTCCGGCAGCAAAAACTTTACCGTCGGCATGGTAACGGATATCGGCGGTGTCGATGACAAATCATTTAACCAGTCCGCCTGGGAAGGCATCCAGGCATTCGGAAAAGACAACGGGCTTACAAAAGGCAAAAGCGGTTTTGACTATCTTCAATCAAAATCAGATGCAGATTATACAACGAACTTAAATAAATTAGCGCGGGAGCACTTTGACCTGATTTACGGCGTCGGGTATCTGATGCAGGATTCCATCAGCGAAATCGCCGATCAGCGCAAAGACACAAATTTTGCGATCATTGACGCCGTTGTCAAAAAAGACAACGTGGCGAGCCTTACATTTAAGGAGCAGGAAGGTTCATTCCTCGTGGGAGCGGCCGCTGCGCTATCGAGCAAAACGGGAAAAGTCGGATTCGTTGGCGGAATGGAGTCTGAATTGATCAAAAAATTCGAAATCGGATTCCGCGCGGGTGTACAAGCCGCAAATCCGAAAGCGACCGTCGAAGTGAAATATGCGGGCGGATTTGACAAAGCCGATGTCGGTAAGGCGACAGCTGAAAGCATGTACAAATCAGGCGTTGACGTCATTTATCACGCGGCCGGCGCAACGGGAACGGGCGTCTTCACAGAAGCGAAAAATCTGAAAAAAGAAGATCCGAAGCGGAACGTATGGGTTATCGGTGTTGATAAAGACCAGTACGCGGAAGGTCAAGTCAAAGGCACAAAAGACAATGTCACTCTGACATCAATGGTGAAAAAAGTGGATACAGCCGTAGAGGACTTAACTAAAAAAGCGAGTGACGGGAAATTCCCGGGCGGCAAAACATTAACATACGGTTTGGCGCAAGATGCAGTCGGCATCTCGGATCACAAGGAGAACCTTTCTGACGATGTCATCAAAGCAACAGACGATTGGAAGAAGAAAATCGCGGACGGACTCGAGATCCCTTCAACTGAAAAAGAATTGAAATCCTTCAAGGCTGAGTAAGAACCAGGGGATAAGGAGACTTCCGTGCTTATCCCCTCTCTTTTATGAAAAGAGCGGTGAAGGAAAAGCTGCATCTCTTGCAGCTTTTCTTTTGCCAAGCTCTTTCTCATCAAAGTATCTCTGAAAAGGAGCGTCAAATCGGTGGATTATATCATTGAAATGCTGAATATACGCAAGGAATTTCCCGGAATCGTCGCCAATGATGACGTCACGCTTCAAGTGAAAAAAGGCGAAATACACGCCCTTCTCGGTGAAAATGGCGCCGGAAAATCGACACTCATGAACGTTTTATTCGGTCTGTATCAGCCGGAAAAAGGCGAGATCCGGGTGCGGGGCGAACGCGTTCACATCAACAGCCCGAACAAAGCCAACGATCTCGGCATCGGGATGGTGCACCAGCATTTTATGCTTGTGGACACCTTTACCGTCTCAGAAAATATCATTCTCGGAAAAGAGCCGAAAACATTCGGCCGAATTGACAGACAGCGCGCCGACCGGGACGTGCGCGATATTTCCGACCGTTACGGCCTGCACATTGATCCTGAAGCCAAAGTTGCCGATATTTCCGTCGGTATGCAGCAGCGGGCGGAAATATTAAAGACCCTCTACCGGGGCGCCGACATTCTCATTTTTGACGAGCCGACCGCGGTGCTGACTCCGCACGAAATTCAAGAACTGATTCAGATTATGAAAAATCTTGTCAATGAAGGAAAATCAATTATCCTCATCACCCACAAATTAAAAGAGATTATGGAAGTCTGCGACCGTGTCACCATCATCCGGAAAGGAAAAGGCATTACAACACTCGATGTCGCACATACGGATCAAGATGAACTGGCAAGCCTTATGGTCGGACGCGAAGTGTCATTCAAGACGGATAAAAAGCCGGCCGATCCGAAACAAGAAGTGCTTTCGCTTTCTGATGTAACGATTAAAGACGCACGCGGCGTTGAGGCGGTCAAGCAGCTCTCCCTCTCTGTCAGAGCCGGTGAAATCGTCGGCATTGCGGGCGTTGACGGAAACGGCCAGTCTGAATTAATTGAAGCCATTACAGGTCTCAGAAAAACAAATGCCGGCACGATCACGTTAAACGGCAAACAGCTGCAAAACATGCCGCCCAGGAAAGTCACTGAAGCCGGCATCGGGCATATTCCGCAGGACAGGCATAAACACGGGCTCGTCCTTGATTTTCCGATCGGAGAAAATATCGTGCTGCAAAGTTATTACCAAAAGCCCTACTCTTCTTTCGGCATATTAAATAAACACACGATTTATGACAAAGCGCGAAGCCTGATTGAAGAATACGATGTCAAGACACCTGATGAATATACGCCTGCGCGCGCTCTCTCCGGAGGGAATCAGCAAAAGGCCATTATCGGCCGGGAAGTGGACAGAAATCCTGATCTTTTAATTGCGGCCCAGCCGACGCGGGGACTCGATGTCGGCGCGATTGAATTCGTCCATAAAAAGCTCATTGAGCAGCGTGACGCCGGTAAAGCGGTGCTTCTGTTATCTTTTGAACTTGATGAAATAATGAATCTCAGCGATCGCATCGCCGTCATCTTTGAAGGCAGCATCATCGCAAACGTCAATCCGCTTGAAACAAACGAGCAGGAGCTCGGGCTTTTAATGGCGGGAAGTAAGCAAATGGAGGCGGGGAAAACACATGATTAATCGACTTTCTCATCTGGCTGTGCCGCTGATTGCGATCATCCTTGGGTTAGCTGCGGGTGCGGTCATCATGCTCGCAAGCGGCTACAATGTCGTAAGCGGGTATTCGGCTCTTTGGAGCGGCATTTTCGGTGAAGTGTATTACATCGGGGAATCGATCCGGCAGATTACGCCATATATTTTGTCCGGATTGGCCGTGGCATTCGCATTTCGGACCGGCCTGTTTAATATCGGGGTTGAAGGACAGCTCCTTGTCGGCTGGACCGCCGCGGTGTGGGTCGGCGCTTCCTTTGACGCCCCCGCTTACATCCACCTTCCGCTTTCGTTATTGGCGGCCGCGGCTGCGGGCGGCATTTGGGGTCTGATTCCCGGATTTTTAAAAGCCCGTTTTTTTGTCCACGAAGTGATTGTCACGATCATGATGAATTATATCGCTCTTCATTTAACCAATTATCTCATTTCCGATGTCATGACGGACCACCGGGACAAAACAGACAAAATTCATGAAAGCGCGTCGCTCCGCTCGCCGTTTTTAGAACAGCTGACAGATTACTCCCGCCTTCACTGGGGCATTCTAATCGCTCTGTTTGCGGCAGTCCTCATGTGGTTTATCATTCATAAAACAAAAAGCGGATTTGAATTCCGGGCTGTCGGCTTTAACCAGCACGCCGCACAATACGCCGGAATGAGCGTCAGAAAAAATATGATGTACGCCATGATGATTTCCGGCGCCTTCGCAGGGCTTGCCGGCGCGATGGAAGGACTCGGAACCTTTCAATACGCGGCGGTTAAGGGCGCCTTTACCGGCGTCGGCTTCGACGGCATTGCGGTTGCGCTTCTCGGCGGCAGCACGGCAATCGGCGTTGTTCTGGCGGCATGTCTTCTCGGCGGCCTTAAAATCGGGGCATTAAATATGCCGATTGAATCCGGCGTGCCTTCTGAAGTTGTTGACATCGTCATCGCCATTATTATTTTGTTTGTGGCATCAAGCTACGCCATCCGTCTCATCCTTGATAAATTGAAGAAAAAGGGGGCGAAGTAAGTGGACTTCCTGCAGATTTTATCCATTATTGTCCCGGCAACACTCGTATATGCGGCTCCGCTTATTTTAACCGCTCTCGGCGGCGTGTTTTCTGAAAGATCTGGGGTTGTCAACATCGGTCTTGAAGGACTGATGATTATCGGCGCCTTTACAAGCGTCATGTTTAACTTATTTTTCGGACGCGAGCTTGGCGCCGCCGCTCCGTGGCTCGCTCTGGCTGCGGCTATGATTGCCGGCGGACTGTTCTCACTGATCCACGCGGCCGCCGCGGTTTCTTTCCGCGCCGATCAGACGGTAACCGGTGTGGCGATCAATATGCTCGCGTTAGGAGCGACACTGTTTATCGTCAAGCTGATCTACGGAAAGGCGCAGACTGATAAAATCCCGGAGCCCTTTTACAAAACGAACATTCCCGGGTTAAGCGATATTCCGGTTTTAGGAAAGATTTTCTTTTCCGACGTATATTATACATCGATTTTAGCCATCGTACTGGCCTTTGTTTCCTGGTTTATTTTATTCAAAACGCCGTTCGGCCTCCGCATCCGTTCTGTCGGGGAACATCCGATGGCGGCCGATACGATGGGAATCAACGTGTTCGGCATGCGCTATATCGGCGTCATGATCAGCGGACTGTTCGGCGGGCTCGGCGGCGGTGTGTATGCTTCCACGATCGCGCTTGATTTCACGCACTCCACCATTTCCGGGCAAGGCTTTATCGCTCTTGCCGCACTGGTTTTCGGCAAATGGCATCCGATCGGCGCGCTCGGGGCTGCGCTGTTCTTCGGGTTCGCACAGAGTTTGAGCATTATCGGCTCGCTTTTGCCCCTGTTCAAAGACATTCCGAATGTATACATGCTGATGGCTCCTTACATTCTGACCATTCTCGCGCTTGCCGGCTTCATCGGCCGCGCGGATGCGCCTAAGGCCAACGGCATCCCTTACATTAAAGGAAAACGCTGATTGCCACAAAAAAGAGTTCCGCACCCTGGTGCCGGAACTCTTTTCATCTATATACGATTCTGATATACTCACGCGGCTGAAACGGTGTTTGCATTGATTCAGCCGCACTCAGCTTGTCTTCCGCGTATTCCGCACCGAGAAAAAAACGTTCCCATTCATCTGCCTCCGCCTGCTGCCGCTCTTTGCAGAAATCATCTGCTATGAATGTTCCTGCGATAATAGAACAAAATATTCCAATACAGGCCGCCGCTTTTCTCTTCATCTGATCAGCTCCTTTTTTAAAAGCTTGATCTGAAAGATAAATGTATATACAAAGATCAGGATATTTGATAAATTTATTTTAGGTTCAAAAGACCACAAAATCACAGAAAGGAATACATTATGCCGTAGCAGGGTAAAAAAAAGTGCGATATAATTTGTACTGGGTCCTATGACCGTGAATTGATTGATTCACTCTTACATAAAGCAGTTGCTTGATGAAAAAACAAGCAAAGGAGGTCTTCTGTTGCAGCTGTTACATTTCGCGATTTTGGCGCCTTTTTTATTTGCATTTATCGTTCCCTTTCTTTATAAACGGGTAAAACAAGTCCATACAGGCTGGTTTGTGCTGATACTGCCCATTGTGCTGTTTGTTTACTTTATCAGCAAGCTCCCTGTCACAATGGCCGGAGAAACCGTCCGGTATGCGGCCGAATGGATTCCGTCACTCGGTATTAACTATACCGTTTATATTGACGGACTCGGGCTGCTATTCGCTTTATTGATTACGGGCATCGGCTCTTTGGTGACGCTTTACAGTATTTTTTACTTATCGAAGGACAAAGAAAAGCTCGGCCCCTTTTATGTGTACCTGCTGATGTTTATGGGCGCGATGCTCGGCGTTGTGCTCGTCGATAACGTTATCGTTCTTTATATGTTCTGGGAGCTGACAAGCCTGTCATCCTTCTTATTAATCGGGTATTGGCATAAGCGGAAGAAATCACGCTACGGGGCGGAAAAGTCACTGCTGATTACCGTCGGCGGCGGGCTGTGCATGCTCGGCGGCTTTATCCTGCTGTATCTGATGACGGATTCTTTCAGTATCAGGGAAATGGTCAACCAGGTGCATATTATCGCAGGCCATCCGTTCTTTATTCCGGCGATGGTTCTCCTGTTATTGGGAGCCTTTACGAAATCAGCGCAGTTTCCGTTTTATATCTGGCTGCCTGATGCCATGGAGGCGCCGACTCCTGTCAGCGCCTATCTGCACTCGGCTACAATGGTGAAAGCGGGCATTTATGTGATTGCCAGATTCAGTCCGGTTTTTGCATTTTCACCCGTCTGGTTTTGGACGGTTGCCTCAGTCGGTTTGATCACGATGGTATGGGCTTCCTTCAATGCGATTAAACAAACCGATTTAAAAGCGATTCTGGCATTTTCCACAGTCAGTCAGCTCGGTATGATTGTATCGATGCTCGGCGCAGGAGCCGCCGCGCTTCATTACCAGCATTCAGAGTATTTTACGGCGGCTGTCACCGCGGCTGTGTTTCACTTAATTAACCATGCTACTTTTAAAGGAAGTTTATTTATGGCGGTCGGCATTATCGACCATGAAACGGGAACACGGGACATCCGCAGGCTCGGCGGCCTGATGGCGCTTATGCCAGTAACGTTCACCGTTTCACTGATCGGAACGTTTTCCATGGCGGGCCTCCCTCCGTTTAACGGCTTTTTAAGTAAAGAGATGTTCTTTACAAGTATGCTGCGGATTGCTCATGCAGATATTTTCAGCCTGGATACGTGGGGCGTGCTGTTCCCCGTTCTCGCATGGATCGGGAGCGTCTTCACTTTCATCTACAGCATGAAGCTGTTTTTCAGAACGTTCAGCGGCGCGCGCAAACCTGATCAGCTTGAAAAGACGCCGCATGAAGCACCGCTCGGCATGCTGATTTCGCCGGTCATTCTTGCCGCTTGCGCCGTCAGTCTGTTTTTTGCACCGAACGTTTTGTCTTACAGCCTGATTGAACCGGCGATGAACTCCATTTATCCGGCTCTGTTAACCGGCGGAGATACATTCCATGTCCATATTTCCCAGTGGCACGGGGTGACGGCTGAGCTAATGATGACCCTCGGTATCATCATTGTCGGCACGATCGGTTACGTAACGCTGTCTAAATGGGAGCGGCTGTATGGTCTGTTTCCGAAAAAACTGACGCTGAACCGGCTCTACGATGCGGTGAGGGGCAGTATGGAAAAAAGGTCTTACCAGCTGACGTCATCTTATATGACCGGATTTTTACGGGATTATCTGCTGTATATTTTTGCGGCGTTTATCATTCTCATCGGAACGGCAATCGTCATGAAAGGCGGCTTTTCCATGACAGCGAAAGGAATGGCTGAGATCGGCCTTTATGAGATCGTGCTGTCCCTCGTTATGGTGAGCGCAACAGTTGCGACTGTGTTCGCCAAATCGCGGCTGACGGCCATTATCTCACTCGGTGTTGTCGGGTACACACTCGCGCTGTTTTTCGTGATTTTCAGAGCGCCCGATCTGGCGCTCACGCAACTCGTCATTGAGACGATATCCGTCGCCTTGTTTCTTCTTTGTTTTTACCATCTGCCGAAAATGCGGCGGAAAAAGAAGACAAGAACATTCCGGATGACGAATTTTATCATTTCTCTCGGTGTCGGCGTCATCGTGACAATGCTCGGAATCGCGTCTTCCAGCGAAAAAACAAAAGACAGCATCTCCTCCTTTTTCACCGCTTACAGCCATAAGCTCGGGGGAGGAAACAATATCGTCAACGTCATCCTCGTTGATTTCAGGGGATTTGATACGATGTTTGAAATCACGGTGCTGTCGATTGCCGCACTCGGTATTTACGGCATGATCAGAACGAAAGTAAAAGAGGAGGGAGAAGAGCGTTGAGACAGCAAAAAACAAACGACATCATCCTTCAGACGGCAACGAAGCTTGTATCTTTTATCATTCTGCTTTTCTCTTTCTATTTATTTTTATCGGGGCATAACGCTCCCGGCGGAGGATTTGTCGGCGGACTGATTACGTCTTCGGCCATCGTGCTGTTGCTTTTGGCCTTTGATTTAAAAACCGTCAAATCGATTTTGCCCGTCAATTTTATTTATGTGGCGGGCGCGGGTCTGCTTATCGCGATTGCAACGGGTGCAGGTTCGTTCTTATTCGGAGCACCCTTTCTCACCCATACATTCGGCCATTTTCATCTCCCGGTGCTTGGGAATACGGAGCTTGCGACGGCCACTTTGTTTGATTTAGGTGTGTATCTCGTTGTTGTCGGCGTGACGATGACCATTATTCAAACGATTGGAGAGGAAGAATAATGGAAATCTTAATGTCTGTCATTGCCGGTATTTTGTTTATGGCGGCAACCTACCTGCTGCTTTCTAAAAGTCTGCTGCGCGTGATTATCGGCACCGCGCTTTTAAGCCACGGCGTCCATTTGCTGCTTCTGACCATGGGCGGACTGAAAAAAGGCGCTCCTCCCATACTGGGCGGAAAAAGCACGTCGTTTGTCGATCCGCTGCCGCAGGCACTCATACTGACGGCGATCGTTATTTCGTTCGGCGTCACGTCCTTTTTGCTTGTGATGGCGTTTCGCGCCTATCAGGAACTGAAATCGGACGATATGGATCGAATGAGGGGAAATGATCAACATGAATAACTTTGTGATATTGCCTATTCTGGTGCCGCTGCTTGCCGCAGTGCTGCTGATTTTTATGAACAGGCGCGTGATGCTGATGCGGATATTCAGCACTGCCGCTTCCTGTGTCTCCATCGTCATCAGCGCCGCTCTCGTTCAGACGGTTTTCACACACGGGATTCAGACGCTGACACTCGGCGGATGGAAAGCGCCGTACGGCATTGTGCTCGCCGCGGATCAGCTCGCCGCACTGCTTGTTTTGACAACCGCCATAATCGGGCTGCTCGTCACCCTGTACTCCTTCCGCTCCATCGGAGAAAAAAGGGAGCGCGCTTTCTATTATTCAGGGGTGCAGTTTCTTCTGGCCGGCGTAAGCGGAGCGTTTTTGACGGGTGACCTGTTCAACATGTACGTCTTTTTTGAGCTTCTGCTTATCGCGTCCTACATGCTGATCGTGCTTGGCGGAACGAAAATTCAATTAAGAGAATCATTGAAGTATATCGTGTTTAACATTGTGTCATCCGCGTTTTTTGTCATCGGCGTCGGTTACTTATATGCGGTGACGGGCACGCTGAATATGGCTGATCTAAGCGTAAAAATAAGCGAATCGGGCCAGACCGGGCTGATCACCGTCATCGGCGTCTTATTTCTCGTCGTATTCGGTTTAAAGGGCGGGATATTCCCGCTGTATTTCTGGATGCCGGGCTCTTATTACGCCCCGCCGGCTGCGATTTCGGCCTTATTCGGGTCTCTTTTGACGAAAGTCGGCCTGTATGCCATTTTAAGAGTATTCACCCTGATCTTTATTCACGATACGGGCTTTACCCACCAATTGATGATGTGGCTTGCGATGCTGACGGTGCTATTCGGCGTAATCGGATCTATCGCCTTTTCGGATGTCATGAAAATCGTCATCTACAATATTATTACAGCCGTCGGCGTGATTTTGTTCGGCATTGCCATGAACACGCCGGCCTCCATTCAAGGAGCGGTTTATTACTTGATTCACGATATGCTGATTAAAGGAGCGCTGTTTATGCTTGCCGGCACGCTTATCGCATTGACAGGCACTGCCAGCCTGCATAAAATGGGCGGACTGATCACCCGTTATCCCGTTTTAGGATGGATGTTCTTTATTTCAGCCATATCTTTGGCCGGCATCCCGCCGTTCAGCGGATTTGTGGGCAAGCTGAAGATCGCGGAAGGCGGGTTCGATAAGGGGGAAACATTGTTTTCCGTATTGATTCTCTTATCCAGCCTGCTTGTGCTCTATTCCGTGCTGAAGGTTTTTACGACGGCTTTTTGGGGGGAAGAAAAAGAAATCCCCGGCGCAGGCGGACGGTCCGCAAAAGGACTTCTTTATCCGGCAGCCGCTTTTCTCCTTTTGTCGCTTCTGTTCGGGCTCGGAACCGAATGGGTTTCACCGTATGTCAATCAGACGGCTGAGAATCTGCTGAATCCGGAAAAATACATTGAAGCTGTTTTGAAGGAGTAGATGGCATGGCTTTTCAACTATTATTAAATGTTCTTCTCGCTGTTTGCTGGATGTTTCTCACAAACAGCCTCAGCGCCGGAGGTTTTATGACCGGATTTATCGCGGGCTTGGTGGCGCTGTTTTTTTTCCGGCGCTTCTTCTCGCGGCCGTTTTACATTTGGAAAATATGGTCGGTCATCAGACTGATGCTGATCTTTATAAAGGAATTATATCTGGCCAATGTCAGCGTGCTGAAAACCGTTATATCTCCGAAACTGAACATCCGTCCGGGCATTTTCGCGTTTAAGACGGAATTGACGGAGGATTGGGAGATCACGCTGCTCTCGCTGTTAATCACTTTAACACCGGGTACGCTCGTGATGGATATCTCCGATGACCGGTCGATTCTCTATATACACGCCATGGACATTGAAGATGCGGAGAAAGCGATTCATGACATCCGCGTCTCTTTTGAGAAAGCCATTCAGGAGGTGAGCCGCTGATGTTTACGTTTATTCTGCAATTATCACTCGGCATTATGGCGGTTTCGACTCTTCTGTACGTCATTCGCGTCATAAAAGGGCCTACGGTACCGGACCGGGTTGTCGCGCTTGATGGAATCGGCATTAATCTGATTGCCATGACCGCGCTTGTATCCATTCTCTTAAACACATCGGCCTTTTTGGACATCATTCTGCTGCTCGGCATTTTATCGTTTATCGGCACGATTGCCTTTGCTAAGTTTTTAGAGAAAGGAGAGATTATCGAAAATGATCGAAATCGTTAAATGGGCCGTCGCCGTTTGTATTCTGATGGGGGCGCTGATCTGCCTGGTCGCGTCTATCGGCACACTCAGGCTTCCTGACGTGTATACACGCGCACACGCCTCTTCAAAAGGCTCGACACTAGGGGTTAATTTGATATTGCTCGGGGTGTTAGGCTACTTGTGGATGCTGACCGGAGAAATTTCTGTAAAAATACTGCTCGGCATCATTTTTATCCTGCTGACGGCGCCGGTCGGAGCGCACCTCATATGCAGGGCCGCGTACAATTCGGGAGCGGCGCTTGATAAAAGAAGCGTTCAGGATGATTACAAAGGGATCAGAAACTTTGTGATCAAACGAAAAGAAGATTCATATTTGTAAAAACAAACAGCCGGACGATTCAGGGTTCCGGCTGTTTGTTTATTTTGTTATAACAGCCAGCGTACAGCGGGAAACACAGATCAGCCTTTCCCTTTCATCGAAAATGTTAATCCCGTACACAATGGTTGCTCTGCCCGTGTGAACGGGTTCCGCTATTGCCGTAACCGTCCCGCCCTCTTTCACGGATTTTAAATGATTGGCATTAATCTCAAGCCCGACACACGCCTGTTTCGACCGGTCAATAAAATGCTGGGCCCCGACACTTGCAACAGTCTCCGCCAGCGCTGCTGACGCGCCCCCGTGCAGATATCCGAAAGGCTGCACCGTTCTCTTATCCACCGGCATCACCGCCACGCATCTCTCCGGCGTGTTTTCAGTGATTTCAATACCGAGTGCGCCGAGCAATGTATTGTTCAGATTCATAGGTCATTCTCCCTTCAAGATTTATAGTACGTTATCTGACTTGGCGATCAGCACCGCTTCAGTGCGGGAGCCGACATTCAGCTTGTTAAAAATGGATGTCAGGCTGTATTCAATCGACCGCTTGCTTAAGTGAAGCGCATCTGCGATTTCCTGATTGGTCAAACCTTTTTCGACCTCTTGGAGAATATGGCGCTCTCTCGGGGTTAACCGATCCTGCTCACTTTGAGGGGAAGAAGACGTTTTTGTTTTTTGCTGGGTCATCAGCTGTTTGAAATAGGAGAAATCAACTAAAATCTGTCCGTTGAGCACGTGATATATGTATTGCATGATTTTCTCTTTAGATTCGGTTTTGCTGATGGCGCCATGCAGGCCCGCGCGGATGGATTCTTCAAAATAATCTTCAACCTCATAGCCTGTGTAGACAATGATTTTACAGAGAGGATTCTCTTTTAAGATTTTCTTGGAAAGCTCTATGCCGCTGATGTCATCACCCAGATTTAAATCCATTAATATGAGATCGTAAGCTGAAAAATCATGCCGGAGAACAAATTGTTCACTGGCATCAGGACTGAGGCAATCGACAGAAAGATTCGTGTCCGTTTCCAGAATCGTCTTGGTGCCCTCCATGACAGCCGGATGATCATCAATCACTAGTATCTTTTTCATGGTTTCCTCCCTTTTACTCACTCATTTCCATTTTATTAAAAAGACTTGGCTTCTGCCAAGTCGATTTGGTGATAAATTGGTTACAATTCCATTTCAATATCCGCTTTAAAACCGTTTCCTTCACTTGTGTCGATTTTCATCCGTCCGTCAAGCGCACGGACGCGCTCCTTAATACCCGAAAGACCCATGCTCATCGACTGCCCGCCGCCTTCTTCCTGATTGCAGCCGACACCGTCGTCTTCATAATGCAGAATCACTTTATTTTGAATGCTGATCAGCATAATCAGCACCTCATTCGCCTGTGAATGCTTCATGGCGTTCGAAAGAAATTCCTGAATGATGCGGTACAAATTCAGCTGCGTATCCAAATCCAGCGCCGCCGTAAACCGGCCCGTATTCAGACGGATATGAAACGGCGCACGCTCCTGCTGCTGTGCGGCAAGCTTGGATACCGCCTTGACCAGACCCAAATCATACAGCAGCTGAGGCCGAAGCTCATGGCACGTCTCCCGGGTCATCAAAATGACATCCGACATCTGCTCATTCATCTGATGAAGCTTGTCCTGCACCTCTAACTGGCAAGGCTCCTCTTTCTTAAAATCGGCCAGAAACAGCTCACACTGGCGCTTCAAAGAAATCAAGTCCTGCAGCACTGAATCATGCAGATCACGGGCCAAATCCGACCGCTGCTTTTCCTCGATCGTAAACATCAGCTTTTTGAGCCAGACCGGGTTTGTCTCTTGTTTCTTTAAATCTTCGAGATGATTCATAAGTTCTTCGATTTTCATCACGTTTTCTATTGAAACATTAACGTAAAAAGATAATGTTTTTAACCAAGAAATTTCTTCACGTGACAAACGGGGCGTATTCATCTTAGACAAACAGAGAACAACGAATGATCTATCTCCCCGTTCTCCTACTTTCATTGCGAAACCTTGATTAAACTCCGTTATTTTTCCTATCTCAACAGTAACACTATTTAAAAGCACTTGATAATCATCTATCAAACTTGAATCTCTTTCGTCAAATGCCTTTACATTCCCATCATACGTAACTTCAAATATATACACTTTACTTGTAAGAGTTACTTCGAGAATGGTGGTTTTTAATTCTCCAAAAACCTGATTTAAAGAAGACGAGTTTCTGATTAATTGGGTAAACTTATAAATACTGTCTTGGTAATTGAATCTTTCAGAGACCCTTTTTAATTTAAACCGGAAATCGAGTATTTCTTTATAATAAAAAACAGCTAACATTAAAATATAAATTAAAAATGTCAGTTTGAGATTGTAAAAATTTTCTTCCGGCTCACGTAATAACTCTATTGTCGTAACCAGAATTATAGTTGGGGTTAACGCTAAAAAGCCATAATATTTTAACTTACTTAAGATAAAATCAACGTTATATATTTTATTCGACATGAATTGATATACAAGTGAAAAAGGTATTAGCAGCATAAATGATGCTGTTAAGAAAGAAGAGACATAATAATCATTAAAAAATACATACGGTATAAGATACAGACATAAAAAAGGCGAAAATGCCAATATATTTATAACTACAAGCACCTTTATAATATGTGCCTGATCAGTATCTTTGTTTCTTCTCAAAATAACAATAAAGTAATATGCTACAATCAAAAAAAGAAGAAAAAACGAAATCAAATTAAATTTTGGAATAAAATCACCAAAAGATAATCGCGACCGAAATAATTCAAATAATATATTTATAGTTGGAAATAAATACAAAACGAAAACTTTTTTGCTGAAAAGCACTGTACCTAATTCTTTAAAGTAATGATAAAGAAACAGAAGATAATTTAAAGGTACAGTTATTAATGTTAACAACATGATACATCTGCTAAGCAAATCGCCTTTTGCCGATCCTCCAGCACTAATATATGCAATTGAAGCAGACAAAAGAAATACAATTAGCACCAAAGCAGATTTCAAGTTTTTTTCTTCATTTATTTTAATGATGAAGAAACAGCAAAATAAACATACTACATAAAAAATTATCGGTATTAAGTAAGTACTGAAGTTCCTATCATTAAATAAATTGAGCTTAATCTCAATATCATGACCGTTTCTATCAACGACCATCGAGTTTACATTTTTCAGCTTATTCATTTGAATATTAATTGACTTTACATTTTGGTGGTTAATATTCTTTACTATATCTCCCTTTTGCACTCCGGCGTAATATGCCATTGTAAAATCTTCTACATCTTTTATTTTAATTTCGCCCTGTTTATTTTCAGAAATTGTGGCGCCGACTAAAAGATTATTTGTGCTTATATAAGTCAGATAAATGACATATACCAATGTAAGCAGAATTAAGACAACTGAAACCTTATTGTACTTGGACTTCATTTATATCATCCTCAATATTTCCAATCACCGCCGAAAGAAATAACATCTATACCCTTAAACGCATTTATAACACAATCTGTTTGATCCTGGCTAACTCCAATCAGACTAGCATTGCCTTCAATCACTTTATTTAAAACTTCTGGATTTTTGGTTAAGTATCCTACAATTTCCTGCATTATTTTTCATCCTCCTCTAAATTAACAATCGCATTTAATAAAGTTTCCGTTTTATTTCTCTCTATCTCCAATTCAAATATCTTACTTTTTATTTTTTTTAACGACAAATGTTTCAAAACCAATAAGTATTGGGTTACACCTGCTTCAATTAATTTCTTTTTTATGTCTCGGGTCTTTAAGGTTTTGAATAACTCTGGGTTTTCATACCATTGTAAGATTTCTTCAGAAGCTTTATTGAATTTCTTTTTTAAGTATAAATAAGCAAGTGTATTTTTGCGTTGAACAAAATCATTATTCAAGTAAAACAAACCTTGATAATCATTATCAATCTGGGATATTATTCCGAGTTCATATGAATATGATTGAACGATTGGATTTAACTTTCCTGTAGCCAGCATCGCGCCCATAACGCAAGGCAATGCAGTTAAAGAGCCAGATTTATTCTTAATCATTTTCAAACACTCTTCTTCAGTTTGCGGTGCATTCAAAATATCATCTTGCTGGCCCTCAATTGAATTCAAAGCAAAGTTTAATATTTGCTTAAGAAAATACGGATTTTCACTAATCTGATTCATAACCTGTATACTTAATGTATAGAGGGCCGTTACAGTATTCAGCGTAATGGGGAGACCTGTTTTCATCCATTCCATTTTCAGATTATCATTATCTTCTAAATCATCATAAATGTCGTATGACAGGACTAATAATTCTATGCCTACGGCTAACTTTAAAATCGCCTCTGTGTCTCTGCCATTGAACGCTTTGTAATGTTGATATGCCAATTCAGCAAATCCAAATGAATCTTTTGATGCAATAAATTTTAGAAGGTACATTTTCAAGTTAGTATTGCATATATTGTGCTCCACAATTTCCTTCATTTTCTCTTTAATCGTTTTGGCATCTAAACACATTTGCTCAATAATTGTCTTCACCCTCCCATTCTATTTTACTAAATGCAGGTGATGAAAGACAGCAGGTTTTTCGTTTTTTAACAATCGTATAATACTTTATCCATGAAATGGATAAAAAATGCACAAAAAAAAGACTTGTTTCCAAGTCTTTTTAAGAAATTTTCATTGCATATGAGAATTTATCGAGCTGATCAATGCTTTTGTTAATGTTTCGTAATGAGTCGGTTGTTTCTCTGATATCATTTTCAAGTCGGAATAATAATTGCTTTACTTCTTCTAATTTGTTTTCCACCGTTTCCACACTCCTTTTTTTGAAAGATCAATGAATTGTGTATGGTGAACGAGTCCTAGGTATTTGATCTGTTACTAATAGTGTAAACGTTTTTGCGGGATTTTTCACCGAAAAGTATGTGTAAAAGTATCTGCGTGACACCGCAAACCAGGGTAATCCCATAGTCCCGAACAGAGCATTTAGCGAACAGGACTATATAACTACCAGAAAGGCAGACGTTTAGGATGAAGCAGACCAATCTGGCGGTTCTGCTGTTTTTTCAACGGTTTTCCGACAAACCGGCAAGGACTATAGTCCCTGACGTCGCAATTTCAAAACAGAATGGGCGAACAGCGTCGCATAACCACCGACAAACACCGAAAAGACCGCAACCCCCGCATTGTGGTCTTTTTGCTTGTCATAACTCGTTATCACGCCGCCTATACTCATGTATAACGAATGTTTTCTCAGGAAGGAGGCCGCCGTATGCATTATGTGTATCCATGCTGCCCTGTTTTCACCGCGCCATACCGGCATCCTGCGCCCAGTCCCCCGGTTCACGCAGATATTTTGACAGCGTCCGCAAAAGAAGCTGCGGGCATGCTGGAGGATGCGCGCCTGCTCCTTGCGCGGCTGTCGGCGTCAAAAGAGCTTGCGCGCCGCATCCTCACCGCAGCGCAATCATCTGACACCGCAGCGGTCAAGCGGCTCATTAAGCAGACCGGCATCAAAAATGACTTTGACGTGACGTATAATCCCGACGGCATCCGTGTCAGTCTGGTCAGAGAGCAAAGCCGGTTTATCATCGCCCTCAGGTGGTCGGCTTAAAGCGGCTCAATCCACGATCAGCTGCCGGCACCATTCGATCGCCTGTAGGTAACATTCATACGCTTCTTCTTTGTTCAGTTCTTTTCCCCACTCATCACAGTCCCAGTTGTTGCATTCAATGGCTTTGACAAGCGCGAGCATCTTATAATAATCGTTTTCATAACCGAGCAGCGCCTGTCCGACTTCATCGATTAAAGGCAGTTCTTTGATGATATCCTCCAGCTCCCTGTGGAGAAGCGTATCGATGAGCGAAAACATGCCGATCAGCATGTAAGAAGAGGGCTGGGGCCTTCCGGTTCTTTTCGCCAGCAGTTCGCACAGCTTGGCCCTGATTAAGGAAATCTTAATGATTTCTTTTTGGCTTGAGTGGCTTTTCGCCGTTAAATCTCTGAATGAAAGAATGTAAATCAAGCGCTTAATCTCATTCAGCCCGAGCATCATGATGGCCTGCTGGATGCTGTCTATCTTTTTTTTCAGCCTTGTTTGCGATCCGTTTAAAAAACGCAGAATCTGATACGATAAGCTGACGTCCCGCTCTATGTATTCCGTCACGCGCTGTATATTGGGCTGGTCATTGTTTAATTCGCTTAAAAGCTGGTAGTAAGAATGAAAATGAAACGTCAGATCATTTCCGCTGATGACACGCGGTTCACTGAAAAAATATCCTTGAAACAGGTGAAAGCCGTCTATGGCCGCCTGTTTATAATCTTTTCTCGTCTCCACTTTCTCCGCTAAATAAATCAGACTTTTACAGCTGTACGTCTGAATGATTTTTTTGCGCTCCAGACGCGAGGATTGCAAAAAGTCGATTTTTAAAATATCAATATATTTCATCAGCTGTTCCACTAACTCTTCATTTTCCGGATTGATGGCGTAAAAATCATCAAGTGCTAATGTATATCCTAATTTCTTCAGCTGTCTGCATCTTGAGATGAGTGCCGGAGTGATCGGTATGTCCTCAAGAATTTCGATAATAAGCTGGTCAGGATCAAAGGAGGTAGGGAGATCTGAAAACATCAGGCTTTCTGTAAAATTCACAAAGCAGCGTTTCCCCTCAGTCAGCTTTTCGATTCCGATGTTGATAAAGCTGTTAATAATGAGATCCGTCGTAGCTTTATCTCCGTCAGCGGCCGAATAACGGTTCTCTTCGCTCTCCCGGTAAAGAAGTTCATAAGCAACAACCTGTTCGTTTCTGTTGAAGATAGGCTGTCTCGCAACAAACACCTTCATTCATTTACCCCCTTAGATGCGGCCTTCGAACATAAGTATATCAAATAACTTGTTGAAATTTGTCTAAATGTGAAAAATATTATCACAACAAAAAGGCCTTTCCAGAGAAAGGAAAGGCCGCTTTGTCTTCTATTCAAGTTCCCGTTTCAGCTCGCTTTTGATTTCATGAATCCGCTGCATCTTGTTGCTCCAGCAGTCTTCGCTTAAATCGACCGGATATTCTTCCGGCTTGCTGATCCGTTTGTATTCCTCCCACAGAAGTTTGAGGTTATCCTGCACGTATTGCTGGATGTCGGTAATTTCGGGATTATCATAGCATAAAACGCCGTTTTCAAAGATCGGCTCATGCAAGTCTTTCGCATAGAAGTCAGTGACGAATTTGCTGACGAACGTGTGGACGGGATGGAACATTTTTAAGCGTTTCTGATCATTTACCCGCTCGTCATAAAGCGCGATATAATCACCTTCCGAGTGGTGATTCAGCTTGTTGATAATCCGGTATACTCTCTTTCTTCCCGGCGTTGTCACTTTTTCAGGGTTTGACGAAATTTTAATGGTGTCGGTCAGTTTGCCGTCCTCTTCAATGGCGACAAGCTTGTAAACCGCGCCGAGAGCCGGCTGATCGTATGCGGTAATCAGCTTCGTGCCGATGCCCCACGTATCGATTTTCGCTCCTTGCGATTTCAGGTTTAATATCGTGTGCTCGTCAAGATCGCTTGAAGCAATGACCTTTGCGTCTGTGAAACCCGCTTCATCAAGCATTTCACGCGCTTTTTTTGACAGGTACGCCAAGTCCCCGCTGTCCAGGCGGATGCCGATGAAGTTGATCCGATCGCCGAATTCCTTTGCTACTTTAATCGCATTCGGCATACCCGAACGGATCGTATCGTACGTATCTACGAGAAACACGCAGTCTTTGTGGGTCTCCGCATATTTCTTAAATGCCGTATATTCATCGCGGTACGCTTGTACGAGCGCATGAGCGTGCGTGCCGGATACGGGTATATTAAAACGCTTTCCGGCTCTTACATTACTCGTCGCGCTGAAGCCGCCGATCAGAGCCGCTCTCGCTCCCCACATAGCCGCATCCATTTCATGGGCGCGCCGCGTTCCGAATTCGAGGGCGTCTTCGTCACCGACAACGCCTTTAATGCGGGCCGCTTTCGTGGCGATTAATGTTTGGTAATTCACAATGTTAAGCAGAGCCGTCTCAATCAGCTGGGCTTCGATCAGGGGCGCTTCGACCCGCATAATCGGTTCGTTGTTAAAAACGAGCTCGCCTTCTTTCATGCTGTAAAGAGATCCGGTAAAAGAAAGATCCCGTAAATAATCAATGAAATCATCAGCATAGTGCAATTCCGTTTTTAAATAATTCAGATCGCTGTCGGTAAATTTGAAGTTCTCCAAGTATTCGATTGCTTTTTCTAAGCCCGCAAATACCGCATAGCCGTTTTCAAAGGGAAGCTTTCTGAAAAAAAGCTCAAAAATCGCTTTTTTCTCATGAATGCCGTCTCTCCAGTACGTTTCGGCCATATTAATTTGATAAAGATCTGTATGTAAAGACAAACTGTCGTCTTTAAAACCATGCTCCACCAAAATTATTTTCCCCTTCCTTACTCTGCCACTTGCGCTCCGATGCTGTTCTTAAAATGGGACAGGGCCCATTCATGCCCTTCCGGATTAAAGCTGGCCACAGCGTTTTGATGAATGACGATCTGAAAGCCCTTGTTGTAGGCGTCAACCGCCGTGTGAAGAACGCAGATGTCCGTGCACAGGCCCGCAAGATGCAGCTCAGTGATCTGCCGTTCCCGCAGTTTCAGCTCTAAATCCGTTCCCGCAAAAGCAGAATATCTCGTTTTTTCCATATAATTTACGTTTTTTGCGTGTTTATGTTTCTCATAAAGAGGCGATAGCCTTCCGTACAGCTCTTTGCCCTCCGTGCCGTTGATATTATGCGGAGGAAACAGGCGTGTCTCGGGATGAAAGTCATCGTCTGCATCATGCGAATCTACCGCAAAGACAACGTAATCACCGTTTTCTATAAATGCTTGCGTCAAACTGACAATCGTATCTTCAATCTGTCTCGCGGGTTCTCCGCAGGTTAATGCCCCGTTCTCAGCTGCAAAATCATTCGTATAATCAATGCATATAAATGCTTTTTTCATAGCCGGCCTCCCCGCCATTCATATGAAAACCATTATATCCTATCTCCACTTGTAAGTGAATTGGCATTGTAAAATAACAAACGGTGTTTTGCCCTTTTAAGATTTCAGGAGTGAGCGCTGAAAAATGCCATCCTGAACGTAAATGCCGTCAAGGTTCACGGCATAATCGGCGGCAAAAACCAGGCCGAGCGGCGTTTCGAATTGAAGGTCCGAAATGACGGAGCTTCGGACACCGGCAAGTGCGGCAAGCTTCATATATGGTGAATAAGCATGATACGGGAGCCTTCCGTTTATATAGAGCACCGCGTCTTTTCGGCTTTTCAGCGCCTGTTTCACTTCTTCATACGGCTGCTTTTGCAGCACCTGCCCCTTCGTCAGGGCAATGATGACTCTTTCACGGAGCGAGCCTAAAAATAAATGGCGTTCATCCGGTTTCGTCTGCAGAGGGCCGTACATCCCCTGCTGTAAATAAAGGTCAACCGTTTTGTCGCTCATCGGCCTGTCCCTCCTCAGCTTGTTTTACAATTATCTCCCCGGACGGGACGCGGTAAACCGCTTCGTTACATTTCAGCCACCCAATGGGAGATCTTGCCGGCGAGCTCTCCCGCGGGCTCTTCTTCAATCAGCTTGCTGAATGATTGTAAAAGCCGCTGCGCCAGCGCCTTTTTCTCTTCCTCATAGGAAATGATCGTGCTCCACTCAAGTTCCGGAACGGCTACAAGGGTATGCTGTTCTTTTTTATTTTCATGCAGATATACATCACCGATCATTCCGGACTGCACGGTAATATTCGCTTTTCTGATTTTCATAAAAAATTCCCCTTTTATAAAGACTGATTCTATTATACTACAAAAAAGCGACAGCCTCCTAAAAGGAGGCTGTCACGCGTTAAACCAATCAGGTTCGTCAAACACATCGATGTCTTCAAAGCGCGTTTTGCTGAATTTATTAGTGACTTTGACAAAATCTCCGGAATGAAACGCCCCTGCCCCCGCGCCTGAGTGGTCAACGGCTTTGGGAGAAATGGCAAACACGTCACCGAAGCTCGCCGCAGCGTCTCCGGCTAAACTCATAATATAAATCGGTCCCACAATTGCAGGCATACCCACACCTCCGCTTTTCTTTACAGCATTTTATGCGCTGCATCGGGAGTTGTGCCCGTTTTTATTTCGGCTTGCGGCTGTCTTCAATCTTTGACCGCTGACGAAGTTTGATAAGCCGGACGATATTTAAGACAAAAGCTTTTAAAACCGCGTAAACCGGCACGGCCAGAATCATTGCGAGAATGCCGCCGAAACTGCCCGCTCCGATAAGCAGAAGAATAATGGTGAGCGGGTGGGTATTGAGCCGTTTCCCGATGACAAGCGGAGAAAGCAGGTTCCCGTCAAGCTGCTGGACGACAACGACAACAATAACGGCAAACAGCGCCTTAGCCGGCGAATCCATAAACGCGATAATCACCGCGGGCGCCGCCCCGAGAAACGGTCCCAGGTACGGAATGATATTGGTGACGGCGATCACCATCCCGAGAATTAACGCATACTGCAGGCCGATGATCCAATATCCGATAAAGCATGCCGTTCCGACAAAGAGACAAATCAGCAGCTGGCCTTGGAAATAGGCGGCCAATGTGACATATAAGTCATTAAATATTTTCCGACCTTCCGCCCGATAGGAAGAAGGCAGGATTTTGACTGCCAAGAGCGGAAACCGCCGGCCGTCCTTCAGCATATAAAACAAAATGAACGGAACGGTGATCACGACAAGCGTGATATTCGTAACGACGCCGAACACGGCCGACAGGCTTGCCGTAATATTTTGCGGAAGTCTTTGTAAAAATCCCGTCAGAGACTGCTGGATTTTTTCTATCGACACATAATCCTGCGTCATCATCCACGTAAACCATTTGGAATGGGATAATTGCGCCGTCAAGACTTGAATCTGATGAATGTAATCAGGGAAATTGTTAATCAGCCCCGTGACCTGGGAAGCCACAATCGGTCCGATGGCGGTGAACATAAAGGCAATCAGGCCGATGAAAACGAGATAAATGAGCAGGATCGCCAATGTCCGGGGGATTTTTTTCTCAAGCAGGCGCACGATCGGATTAAAAATGAAAAACAAAATGCCCGAAATCAAAATCGGAAAAAACAGAGTGGTGATAAAACCGAAAAACGGCTGAAAAATAAACGAGACTTTCGTTGATACGTAAATAATGAGCAAAACGAGCAAAATTTGCAGCGTCCAAAAATGGACCTTTGATTTCAACAAGCGGTTTCCTCCTATTGTCATGTGAACTTGTACTGTGATTGTACCAAAAAAAGCCGCCGTGCATCTATGTATCTCAAAAAGAAGACGCACCGGGGTTCTATAGGGCCGCCTCCGGTTTGCGCCTTATTCGTGCTGTTACACGCGTTCGGTATAATCAGGCATGACGGAAACTACATGACGGTTTCTGATATAAAATACACGGTCATGCGTTTCTTCAATGGCGATGTGATCTGGAGTGGCATCAATCAGCCGTCCTCTGATAATGCGTCTGACGGTTTGAATGATAAACCTTGAGCCGATAAGCTTATGGATGGTCTGATAAACGTAAGGATCCACTAACGAGACGATTTGCGGGCTTCCTTGATGGGCCATTTTCGCTGATCCCCTTTACTATGTTTTCCTTCAGCATATGCAGCGGACAAAGGCTTTGACACAGTACGTCTATCGGAGCGGAAAAGGTGTTAGTGAGCATGCGGAGTTATGTAAGCGGAAAAGGCCGCATGAGTGGCCTAGACTGAGCTTCTTATGGGATATTGGGCTTGGTCAATTAACTGATCAAGCTTTTGGATTTGTTTGAGCGCGGCCGTGTGATCCATTTGGCGGTAATGGTGATGCCCGCCGGGTTCTTCATCGAGTTCATCTGCTTGTTTCACGATTTGCTGGAGCGTATTCTTGTCCAGTTCGCCTTCAGGCAGATAGGAATCGGTGTGAAGCAGAATCGCCAGCGCAATGTCCTTCGCCGCTTTCGGTTCTTCACCGAGCCGGATGAGCAGCTTATGCGCCCGTTCCGCGCCTTTAATGGCATGGATATCGTTTCTTCTGTACTTTTCATAATCCCATTTGCCGTCTGTGTACCATTCATAATGGCCGACGTCATGCAGTAAAGCCGCTTTCGCCGCAAGATCCGGGCTGACACCTGCTTTTACGGCAAGACGGTATGCATGAAACGCGCAGGCAATCGCATGGGCGACACCGGAACGCTGTAAATACTTTTGTGCGATTGGATGGGTGAAGACATCCATTAACGTTACATTTCTCATGGAAACCCCTCCTTCATATATTTTTAGAATCCTAACATAAATCGAGAAGAAACTCAATTCATCTGATACATTTCTTATACCCCTTATACGTTGTTTCATTCATCATATGCCGCCGGACCCCGAAGTGATTGTACAAACAAAAAAGAGCAGCGTGAACGCTGCTCTACAAAAATTCTTTGATATCGTATATCCGTCCGTTTTCCGGCTCGCCCGCGACCAGTGAGTGAATGACGCCGGCGATGTATTCAGGACTTCTGAGGTTTTTCGTTTCTTTCAGATTGCGGAACCGTTCGATGTCATGAAAATCTTCTTTTGACGAAGAACGGATGACAGCCTGCATGTCTGTATCCATCACTCCCGGCGAGAATGAGATCATGCGGACCGGCAGTTCTTCATCTTCCTGTTCAAACCCGAATGTTCTCGTAAACATATCAAGCCCCGCTTTTGAGCTGCAATACGCGCTCCAGCCTTTATAAGGATTTTTCGCTGCGCCCGATGTGATGTTGACAATTGTTTTGCTGCCGCTGAACGCTTCGAAACGCTTTGTGAACATTTGGCTGAGCAAAACGGGCGCCGTCAGATTAAGGGTGTAATGACGGTTCAATTCTTCGGCGGAAGCCTCTTTCGCCCGCTTGATCGGTTCCACCATTCCGGCATTGTTGATCAGTGTGACAGCGGAGTACCCCTTCTCCTCTGCTTGATCAAGAATCGCCTTCATCTGCCGCCCGGTATCTGCCAGATCGGTTAAATCAACACTGTATTCTGTCAGCCCCTCGCGCTTTTCCCCGCTTATCGTTCTTGAAAGCGCGGCGACTTCGGCTCCTTCTTGAAGCGCCTGTTCCGTAAGCGCCCGGCCCAAGCCTTTTGACGCGCCTGTTATAAGAAAAAACTGCATGAAACTCCTCCTTTTTTTCTTATTTTACGGGCTGTCTTCCCGCAAACACAAGCGATTCGTTTACCGCTTTGCCTTTTCCTGCGCCGTGACTTTCGGGATCAGATAGATCATCGCCGCAATCCCGAGGAGGATCAAGACGGCATAAATGACAGGAAGCAGATAAGAAGTCTTTTTCTCTTCCGTTTCCATATCTGCCGAGGTACGCCTCACCGCAGGCTCGGCAAATGTGATACCCAGTTTTTTCGATTGCGCTTTGATCGTATTCGGCTCCGTGTCTGACGATGTAAACAAATTTGATATCAGTTTGTCATCCGGGTTTTCGGCCGGCTGATCAAAGGTAATATCCTTCTGTTCTTTCGGAAGCGCCGTTTTTTCCTCGGAGTAGGCATCGTCGTGCAGGTAATCCGTACGAATTTCAATGTCTTTCTTTTCATATTCATTCGGCTTGACATCAGTATTTTCCTCATTCGCGGCTGCGGCTTGGGGAAGGAAAAGGAAAAAGGAGAGAGCAAACAGCAGCAATCCTTTTTCCATGATTGTGTTACGCCTCATAAGACTGATCACTTTCCTCCGTTTTTTCCGCAAACAGCCGAATGACGAGCGGAAGCGCCGCCGCAATCAGCGTAATGATCGCAAGAACCGTTACCCCCATCGCAAACAGATGGCCCGTTCCGTATTGAATATCGATATAGACTTTCGAAACCGGACTGTCAAAGGTGAAGTTCGGCATAATCAGGTCGATCAAAGGCGCCACATAAAAGAGAATGAGCGCGGATGATGCAATCCATCCGGTAATCGAGCTGAAGACAAAGGCTGCCCGGATAAAAGCAGAACTCGCCGCAAGCAAGAGAATCGTAAAGACTGACCATTTAATCGTCTGATCGTCCGGAAGCGAGTAGATATTCAGACCGAACAGACTGATCATCAATCCGACCATAATGTTTAAAATCCCAAAGAGCGCGCCTTTGACAAGAAGCGGCGCCTGCTGATAATACGAGCTGAAATAGCCGATCAGAAGACTGCTGATCAGAACGATTACCAAAATGACGACCGGCGGAACATTCTGAACCCGATCTTCCGGCACCTCTCCGCTGATTTTAAGCGGGTTGGCGAGATAATCGTAAACGTAGCCGTTTTCCTGTCCGTCAACGAGCGCGTTCCCTAAAATGCCGTACACGTCATTTCTGATCAATTTCGTGGAATCGACGTTTTTGCCCCAGTTGCTGTTTAAGGTGTCCGCTTTTTGCTGGACGTCATTTACGCTTTGCTGCATATTGTCGGTATAGCTGATGATGCCGGACTGGCGTTCTGACAGATGGCCCATCGTGTCAGACATTTGCAGGACTTCGCGGCCGACGGTATCCTGAGCGCCGAGCGCCATCGTTCCGGTTAATCCGTCTCCGCTGAATGCGGCCGCTTCCTGCACAGCGCCTTCAGCCAGCTGATCGGATGCTTTCGCCGCGCTGTCTGAAATGCTGGCGAGCTCATCGAGCACTCCGGCTTGTTCATCTCTGATATAGGTACTGTAGTTATCCGAGAATTCGGTCATGCCTTTAATGAAATTGCTGATGTCTTCATCTGTCTGCATCTTGTTATTTTTAAGGTTTTCCCAGCTTGCCGTTTCCACCGGTTTGATGGCGAGAACGGTTTGAACTTCGCCTTGCTGGGCTTTCAGCACCCTGTTTTTCACATCAGGCAGCGAGCCCGCGTCAAGAGAGTGATAGAGTGTCGCCTCATACAGAGATAAATCATTATAGTAACTCATTAAATCTGATATCTTTTTTGTATTAATGTCAGCGGCAAATATCTGTTCAAGAGCAGATTTGCGGCCGCTATCCAATGACGGGTAGTTCAAAATGTTCTGTTCTGTTCTTACAATCATTCTGTAAATGGTATTGAAGTCCTGTTTTCTCTTTTCTTCCAATTCTTCTAGCTTTTTCTTTGCACGTTTTTTGACGTCATCAATCTGGTCTTGAAGGCCTTGGATTTCTTCATCAAGAGCATCGAGACGTTTTTTCAGTTCTTCATTATGAGTTTGCTGTTTTTCTTCCAGCTCTTTCTCAATTTGCTGAATCCGCTCTGCGGCTTGGTTCAGCCTTTCTTTTGCCTCAGATATGTCCGTGCCGCCGTCTCCTTCAGAATCGTTCGGATCGTCCGCCGGCTCATCAGCAGGCGGAGTGACGTTTTTAGCGGCAGTGGCGGTCTGGACGGTTTTTGGCTCCTGATCACCTGTGTTATCGGAAGCAGGCTGCTGATCTTTTGTGCCGTCTTCCGTTTTTCCGTCTTCTCCGGGATTCGTTCCGTTATTCGGATCGGTATCGCCGGAGTTTTCACCGTCATCACCTTGGCCCGGTTTTTCAGGGGCCGGATTTTCTTTTTCCGGTTCCTTTAATCCGTCAGAAATGTGATTGATTTCAGCGGAGATGCGCTTTAATTCGTCACGCTGATCGTCAAGGTCAATTTTCAAATCGCCGGGTTTTTCTTCTTCCGGTTTTTCTTCTTCTTTCGGTTCATCCGAGCCGTCATCCCCCGGGTCCTTTTCCGGAACGGTTAATGCCTGCCGATCCCTTTTCATAAGGGTTTGGATGCTGTTCAGTGTTTCAAATCTTGCTTGAGCTTTATATTGAGTCAAATAATTGTCCAGTAAATTGGATTGAATATTCGCCATCCCGCGTTCCTGATCAGGAACCTGCGCTTCTCTCACCTGTTGGGCGGCAAAAAGAGCCGATCCCGTCTGGTCAAGCTGTGTCTGCGCCCGGTTTATGTCTGAAGACAGCCCGCTCATCATCGTGCTGAACTGGTTGGCGGCCTGCTGTGCTTTAATGGCATTCAGTCCGGTTGTGATTTGCTTTTGATTTTGTTCCTGCGCGGCCATCAGCAGTTTTTTCTGATTTTCTTGATATTGTTTATAGCGCTCGACCGTATCGGCAAAGTCTTTGAGCGTGGTTTTGGCTTCATCTGCCGAGGTCAATTTTTCTTTTGCCGCGCCCTGCGCTTCATTCATTGATTTTTTCAGTTCGTCAATCAGGTCTTTTTGCCGCTTGATTTCACCTGCCAAGTCATTGGAGCTCGGCTTGTAAAAATTGTACATGACGTTTTGAAACTCTGATTCTTTATTGACGATCTTGTCAAAATCGCCTCGGACGTTGTTCACTTTTTGTGAGACGAAATTCCAATATAATGCCGACATTTTTTTATTCATTGATTTTTGGGCGTCTTCTAGCTCACGCTGCACCTTTTCTTTGTTGACGGCGTTCAGGTTGCTTTGAATATTGAATGTCAGCGTGGCTTTTTGCGGACGCTCCTTGTCATAGCTTAAGATATCTTTTGAAAAATCGGATGGAATGTAAACGACGGCGTCATACTTCTTAGCCGCCAGACCGTTTTCAGCCGCGCTCCTGTTGACAACCGTCCATGAATAATCCGGACGGCCGCCGAGAGCGGCCGCTACTTCTTTGCCGAAATGGACGGATTCCTCTTCCTCATTTTCATCTGTTTGTAAGCCCATGTCTTCATTCACGACTGCGATTTGGCGGGTGGCGTTGATTTTTTGTTTTCCCGGGTCATCGCCGATAAACCGGAAAAACAGCACCGGCAGCAGCAGAATGATGACGACCGCGGCTATTAATTTGATCAGGCTTTTTCGTTGTTCAGTCATCTGACGGCCTCCCTTTCCGCTGAACATAAAGGTATTTGGATTTTTTGCTCCTTCCCGTTTTCAACCAAATAGCCGAAGCCCGGCTGAATATCCGGTTCCTGCCTTTGGTAAGGCAGCGGAATGACATTTTGTTCGGATTTTTTCACAAGCAGCATCGCGTGGCGGATCTGTTTCATTTCCGTCGTTAAGGAATCATAGCCTTTTGAGAATTCGCTGTGATTGCCCGCCGGGATAAAACTGAAGCCCACATGCGCGTACGATTTCATAAACATCGCCAGCTTGTCCTGAATGGCGGTGTCGATCGTCTGCTGAAATCTTGTAATGCCGTCGGCCATTAACACAACCGGAGAGAAACTGAGTTTGTGCACATCGCCATTTTTGACGGCCTGCGCATACTGAGCTTCGCGCTCCGTGAAAATGGCTTCTGCCGTTTCGATCCACTGCCGGACGTCTTCTTTTGTATCCAGATAGCTGACCTTTGTTTCCTGCGCATACTGCGACAGTCCGCGGTCAATCGAGTCAAACAGCCCGACCCGTTCCGTACCTTCACGCAGCAGGTGATTCAGCATCACTTTCAGGATGTTTGTTTTTCCACGCTGTGTCTGGCCCAAAATAAGACAATGTTTATTTTTACCCAGATCAAAGTACACAGGGCTGACCTTTTCCTCATGAAGCCCGACAGGAATGCGGAACGGTTCTTGATCCGGGCCGAGACGGAGTGAAAATTCGCCGGCCGTCAGCCTATCCGGAAGCATCGGAATCGGGTCTGGGCCGGCTGTTCCGGCGTGGCGCTCAGCTAAAGCTTTGACATCATCTTTCAGCGCCTGGAACATCTCGAGGTCATTTTCCGCTTCAGCCGGAAGAAACATTTGCGCGAAATACAGTTCTTCTTTTTGGATCATGACGCGGCCCGGGATCGGTTCGAGACTGAACGGCGGACGCCCGTAAATGGAGTATCCTTCTGACTGATCCATTAAATAATGGACGACTTTCGTTTTTATGTTGTTTAACAGCGACTGGCGGACGGCGTTCACCCTCGTTGCGGTCAGCAGGAAGTAAATGCCTAAGCTTTGCCCGTCGCGTGAAATCTGGATAAATTCCGTTTCTAATTCATGCATTTCATCTTTTACGATGTCGAAATTGTCAATTGTGATAAATATAAACGGCAGCTCTTCTTCACTGAGCGAATTGTACATTTTGATATGGCTGACTTCTTTTTCTCTGAACAGCCGTTTCCGCCGCTCGATTTCTTCCTTGATGCGGATCATGAATTTTTCGATCTTTCTCATTTGATCCATTAAGAAATAGTCTGCGGTGTGCGGAAGCTTTGCCAATGGCAAAAGCGTACCGTTTCCGAAATCAAAGATGTACATATGAAGCTCTTCCGGCGTGTATCCTTCCGCGAAGTTCATCAGGAAGGTGATGGCAGCCACTGACTTGCCGTAGCCGGATGAGCCGAAAATGCCGATGTTGCCGTCATCCATCATCGTATAAGCGAGAGGCGCCTGTCTTTGCTGATCAGGCTCATCCACGCAGGCGATGAAGAAGCGGTCTTTTTCCTGCGCGGGGTAAAGCGTGCGCGGGATACGTTCGGCAAGCGGCGGAAGCCACGGGCTCGGCAGCTTTTCAATGCCCATTTCATTTTGAATCCGCTCGATTTCTTCGACTACGGCTTCTATTTCTGCCGGGGCGTCTTTTTTCGCCGCATCATCCGCGTCCACCTCAGACAGCGGAATTAAGCCGGTGTCGGTAACGATGGCAATGTCATCCTCGGTGCCGTATACATCTTCCATGTAAGGGGCGCCGCTCCAGGCAGACTGGAACTGCTCATACACTTCGTTATTTCCGACTTGCAAGTAGCCGCGTCCGGTGACCGTAATATTCGCCGCATCACTGTTTTTCAGGATTTCTTTACTGTCACTTGCATCCTGCACTTTCAGCGCGACCTTAAAGCGTGAGTTGCTCCATATTTGGTCGTCAATGATGCCGCCCGGCTTTTGCGTGGCGAGAATTAAATGCACACCAAGGCTCCGTCCGATGCGGGCCGCGCTGACAAGCTCCCTGATAAAGTCAGGCTCTTCGCTTTTCAGCTCGGCGAATTCATCTGAAATCAAAAACAGGTGCGGCATCGGAATATCCGTTTCTCCCTGTTTATACAGCTTTGTATAGTCATTGATGTGATTGACGCGATATTGATCGAACAGCCGCTGCCGTTTTTTCAGCTCGCTTTTAATGGATGCAAGCGCCCTGATACTGAAGTTTCTGCTTCCTTCAATATTCGTGATGGTCCCGAGAAGGTGCGGCATTTTGCGGAACGGCTGCGCCATTCCTCCGCCCTTATAGTCAATCAGCAAAAACGCCGCTTCATGCGGGTGAAAGTGAACTGCCAATGACAAGATGTACGTTTGCAGAAATTCACTTTTCCCGGAGCCGGTCGTTCCCGCCAGCAATCCGTGCGGCCCGTGCGCTTTTTCATGCAGGTTTAAATAGACGATGTCGTCTTTTCCTTTATAGCCGATCGGAACAGCCAGCGATTTTGCAGACTCACTTGTCTCCCACTTCTGCCTGATGCCGATTTCTTTTACTTCCTTCGCATGAAACAGCTCCAGAAATGAGACCGTTTCAGGAATGGAATTCGTCATTCCGACCTGATGGTGCAATGTCCGAAGCGTCCGGGAAAACCGCTCGTTGTTTTTCCGTTCGTGCCTGTCCAGCTTAAACGGGATCTGCACCGCTTTTTTCTGCTGAATGAGAATGTCTCCCTCATCTTCATTAATGTAGCGGACGAGGGTGTGAATGTTTTCTGCCAGGCTTTCCTTCGTTTCCGCGGCGATGATTGCCGAGATGCCGAGATGCTCATGCCGGCCTTCGATGTATTCTAAAATGACGTGCTCTGCGATCAGCTGCTGATTTGTGATGACAAAGACAAAATGCGGCTGGAAGATCTTTTTTTCTTTATCTTCTTCCAAATCCCGCTCCCGCAGCAGCTCATAAATGGACGATAACAATTGATCGCGGGTCTGTTCATTGTAAATAAATCCTTTCGCATACATATGAGGCAGCTGAAATTGCGGCAGCCACTTCATCCATTCCCATTCCTTATATTCGTCCTCATGAAAGATAAAGACAAATCGCAGGTCATGGTAGCTGTTGAAGAACGCGAGCTGGCCGATCAGCTGGTGAATTTCATTTTTGACGATCTGAGGTTTCCCGACAAGCCCCATCGGCCCTTCTTGTAAATCAACGGTCACGGGCGCATGACGGATATCTTTATACACACGCTGCATGTGCTGCGACTGCTCCATCAAGTCATCTACATCACGGTTCGCCAGGTCTCCGCCGCTCATTGAAATCTCGTAGCTTGCCGGGACCGTGCCCGTTCCGAGCCGAAGCATCAGAAAATCCCTGCTTTCCAGCGATTTCTCCCAAATGCGGCCGCTGATTTCAGAGGTTAAATATTTCATTTTTTCAAACGGGGGAAAATGATGCGTCAGCACTTGCAGCTGTTTTTCCGACAGCGCCTGAAGCTCTTTCCGTTTGTTTTCTAAATACTGCTTGTACACACGCTCCCGCTTCTCCTCCCGTTTTTTCCGCTGGTTTTTTTCACGGAAATACTGCACGGTGGAGGTAATGAGAGTCATCATAAACATCGCCAAAGAGACTAGGATGAATATGCCCCTCGGCTGTATAATGGCGACAACCCCCATTACAATCAGCATGACCAAAGGAGGCAGAATGACGAGCCACAGCCCCCGGTTATTCTGTTCGCTTTCCTGCGAGGGAAAGCTGAATGAAACGCGGTCTTCTGGAAGATCGTAGACCATGCGCGGCGTTCTTCGATATAGCGGGTATTTCTTTTTCGTTTCGGTGCTTGGTTTTACCGTTTTGGTTAAACCGGTTTGAAGCTTTTCGTGATGAACGACTTCTAAAAGGTCGTCCTCCATCAGCCTCACACGCAGAAAATTCCACAGCAGCTCATCTCCCGTCCGGAGCCTTTCGGGAGCTTCTGCAAGCTTTCCGTTCACATAAACGCCCTGGCCATCAGGGACGACAGACCAGCATCCTCCCGACTTTCGCAGATAAAAAGCCCCTGTTTGAGCGGAGGACGGCTCTTTGTATATATCCGCTTCCTCTGTTTCTGATGAGAAAACGATCTCATCCTTCCCGCCGATAAAATAAACGGAGGATTCTTCTTTGTCAGGGGTGAGCAGAAGCCGCATCGTCTCTTCTTCAATCCGGCAGGGCATTTCATTTCCTATTGTCAATTCGCCGGCACAGTTATTTCCCAGGAAAACATCATAACGATCTGTTTCTTTTCGATAAAGGGTTGCGGCGTTTTGCCGTAACGGAAGTGTGCCGACCGTGATTGTATCTTTCATATCCGGACCGATCGTAATCGGCTGAGACGGCGGGAGTTCAGACAGCTGAATCTTTTGTACGTGCTCTCGGTAAAAGACCCATAACAGACTCATATGGCGAACCTCCTGACAGCCTGATCGTTACCTGCGGCCATTTGATGTGTGCTGTTATTTTTTTTCATCTTTTTTCTCATCTTTCTTGTCGTTCTCTTTGTTATCTTTCGCTTTGTCTTGTTTGCTTTCATCCTGTCCGGCGGAAGCTTCGGCGGTGTCACCGTTTTCCTCCGCATCTTTATGCTGCTCCTCCGCCTCTTTTTTCGCCTTCGCAAGCTCGCTTTCCACGGCGTCCAGTTCTTTCTGCTTTTCGTCGTCTTTCATACTGTCATCCGCTAATAATTGCTGTTTATATTTTGTAAGTCCGAGCCAGATGTACGGGTTGTACTCAAGATTGCGGCCGATTTTGATGGCTTCTTCATTTTCCCCTCTGCCGATATCAATCCAATAAAGGAAGTGCTTCGGGTCTGATTGCAGCGTCACCAGATTCCCGATGTTTTTCCGCTGCTCTTCCCTCAGATTTTCAACTGCCACATAAGAGGAAGCAAGCTCGTACTGGACAGATTCCGGGAGGCTTTCCGCATCGTATTTAGCGAGTGTGTCAATGACTTTGCTGTACTGCTGATTTAAAAAATAGCGGTTGCTTTCTGTAATTGCCTCTTGCTTTGGCTGGGCGAAAAACAGAACGTATAAGGAGTAAAGAAGTGTCGGCACAAGGAGGACGGCAAGCGCCAGACCGGCGTATCTTTGGATTTTCCATTTCTTTTTCGGCAGTTTTATGTATGTCTTGTCCCTTTCTTCGAGGGAATGAATTGCGGTTTGAATGGTTTCTTCCAGTTCTTCAATCGTCTCCGCCTCTAGCACGCTTTTCACCTCAGGAGAGAAGTGAAGCGTCTCCTTGTACTTCAAATATTCATCGAAGGTGTACGCCCCGTCAGCTGCAAGCGCCGCACAGGCTTTAAGCTCTTTTAACACCCTTTCTCTATCTTCCTCATAAGGCGGAAGGCTCTCCTTTACGCCGTAATGAAGAAAGTAAGGCGTCAGCGCTTTATCAAACACGATATTTTCAGGGGCGGCAATCAGATTGAGACGTTTCAGCTTATGCTGTTTCACGGCTTGGACGAGACGGTAGGCAAATTGCCACCTGCTTTTTTTATCTTTTCCTTTTATATAGCGGAAAGCCTGATAAGAAGAAGGAGGTTTAATTGTGATGGTTACTTCGTCTTCTGAAACTGAGACCTCTTTTTGAAAAAAAGGATCAGCATCTTTAATCACGTTTGCTTCCAGCCCGTCAAGAAGCTTGATTTTTTCCCGCTGGAAGGTGAACGTGAAGCCTGATTCGGTTTCTTCCCGGACGGCGTCTAATTCTGTTTCTAAATAAGATCTGTTATGATCTGTCATTCCACCATGTCCTTTCATAAAATTTCAAGGCGGTCTCCGTTCGTAATGCCGCAGTCAGATAGCTTTTGTTCTCCGGAAAAAACCGCTTCTTTATTGACCACTCTGATCCAATAGCCTTCACGCGGCGGAACGGATACATGCTGAGCCTGCCGGGCAATATCGATGACTTTTTTCACAGAATGGTAATCTGACAATCTGAGATCGAAGACGCTGCCGTTATAATGTGTTAAATCTATTGTAATATCGATATACATATTCATATCACCCTTACATAGAAAGAGCGCCGTCTTCTTGATTGAATCAGGCGCTCCGTTTCTTCATTCATCTTATTATCCGCGAATTTGGTTAGCGATATCTTGGTCAGTAGACTCAAGCGTATTTGCCGTTTGATCGAGCTGATGATTCACATCTTGAAGCAATTCAGACATTTTAATAAATGAAGGTTTCAGCTGCTCATATTGATCTGCAAATGCTTCACTTGAAGCACCTTCCCACATGCTTTTCAAATCAGAAATCATGCGGTTCAGGCGGTCAACCTGATTCATGACTTCCTGACTTTCAACGCCATATTGCTTAGCCATCGCTCTTAGCTCTTCGGGTGTGACACGAATTAATCCAGACATATTCCTTATACCCTCCTGTGTCATCAGCCTAAATATGGGCTAATTCACTTATTTTTTGAACGTCATTATTATAAAAACAACCATTCGGTACAGTCAAACAAATCTGTTTTAATTTTACAAAATGAGTCTTATGATATATTGGATTTTTCGGTATATTTACACATTTTGTAAATGTAGTAGTATGATTTTCTTATTATTTTCGTTTTCATCGAATGATCTTATTGTCCTAGTCCATTTCCCTGCAAAGATGCCTTTCAGTCTGAAAAGCAAGATGGTAAGATCAAGATATGAAGCTATGAAAAAGTAGGGATACAGATGACCAATCCAAAGGATCCATTTAAGTACAGTTTCGACAGGCTTGAAGATGTTGCCGACCATATCAGTGAAGTTCTTCAATGCCCCATTACAATAGAAGACGTTAATCATAAACTGCTTGCATACAGCACGCACAGCGATTGTACAGATCCGGCCCGGACGTCGACGATTATCGGGCGGAGGGTGCCGGAGAAAGTCATCAACAAACTCTGGAAAGACGGAACCATTCCGGCTCTTTTAAAAACGGACCAGCCGATCAAAGTGAAAGAAATTGACGAGGTGGGACTAAGCAACCGCGTGGCGATTTCCATCTGGAAAAACAGTCAGGTTCTCGGATTTATTTGGGCGCTTGAGATCAAAAAAAAGCTCAATGACGAGGACCTGAAGACACTTCAGCTGGCAGCCAAAGCGGTGCGGAACAAACTTTTGCACCTGCAGATCCGCAAAACGAAAATCGAAGAGCGGGGCCAGGAGTTTTTTTGGAAAATGCTGACCGGCCATATTTATCAGGAAGCCGAGATGGCCGAAGGGTTTCATAAGCTCGGAATGGCGCTGCCGTCCGTGTTCAGCGTCATGATCATCCGTTTACATGATGAGCTGACTGAAAAGACGGAACAGCAGCTGCAATATTTGCAGGAAACGACACAGCAGATTCATGTCATGCTGGCGACTGTCGATTCAAATGAATTAATCTTATTAGCCGCGCCGAAAACCGATCAGCCTTTTAAAGATTTAAAGCACTTCGCCCTTCATATTCAAAAACAGCTGAAGGAACGATATAAAATTGAGGATGCGTCGATTGCGGTCGGCGGTATTTACGAATCGATTTCTTATGTTTACCGCTCCTATCAGGAAGCGCTTTCCGTATTAAAAGCGAAAGAGCGGTTTGTGAGAGAAACCAAACACCTTTTCAGCTTCTCGGAACTCGGCATTTATCAGTACCTGGATGTGTTGGATGAAAAACGCAAGCACAGCGGCTATATGAACTATTCCCTCTCAAAGCTTGAGCAGTATGACAGGGAGCACCAAGCCGATATGGTAAAAACGCTCGAACATTTTATTGATGCCGACAGCAACGTCAACACCGCCGCTAAAGCGCTTAACATCCATGTCAATACATTGAATTACAGGCTGAAAAGAATCAGCCAGATCGCAGAAATCGACTTAAAAAATGTGAATGAAAAGTTTACGATTTACCTTGATATCAAACTTCGCAGCATGGGTTCGTGAAATTTCACAAATCCGTGTTTTTTTATTTTCTGTTTCAAACAAAGAATTTTCGCAAAAATCGCGCTACACTTGAAGCATCACACAAACATTGGGGGAAACAGACATGATTATCGGGGTTCCAAAGGAAATCAAAAACAATGAAAATCGAGTGGCATTAACACCTGGAGGCGTTTCACAGCTTATCGGAAACGGCCATCGGGTTCTTGTGGAATCCGGAGCGGGACTCGGAAGCGGCTTTACAAATGAAGATTATGTATCAGCAGGGGCGGAAATTCTGGAGGACAGAAAGCAAGTATGGGATGCGGAAATGGTCATGAAGGTAAAAGAACCGCTGGCTGAAGAGTATGCGTATTTCCGTCAAGGTCTGGTCTTATTCACTTACCTTCATTTAGCTGCAGAGCCGGAATTAGCTAAAGCGCTTACAGAAAAAGGCGTGACAGCTATCGCGTACGAAACGGTAACGGACGGACGTTCCCTTCCGCTGCTTACGCCGATGTCCGAAGTGGCCGGCAGAATGGCCGCGCAAATCGGAGCTCAGTTTCTTGAAAAACCAAAGGGCGGAAAAGGAATTTTATTAGCCGGCGTACCGGGTGTATCCCGCGGAAAAGTCACGATCATCGGAGGGGGCGGCGTCGGAACAAATGCCGCGAAAATGGCTGTCGGACTCGGTGCCGATGTGACAATGATCGATTTGAACGCAGACCGCCTGCGTCAGCTTGATGATATTTTCGGGCATCAGATTAAAACCTTGATGTCAAACCCTGTAAATATCGCGGATTCCGTCGCGGAAGCGGATCTTCTAATCTGCGCCGTGCTCATCCCGGGAGCCAAAGCGCCGACTCTCGTTACGGAAGAAATGGTTAAACAAATGAAACCGGGTTCCGTCATTGTTGATGTTGCCATCGATCAGGGCGGCATTGTGGAAACCGTTGATCATATTACAACCCACGATAATCCGACTTACGAAAAACACGGCGTCGTTCACTACGCTGTCGCCAATATGCCGGGCGCCGTACCGCGTACGTCTACGCTCGCATTAACGAATGTAACCGTTCCTTACGCGCTTCAAATCGCCAATAAAGGCGCGGCACAAGCCATTGCAGACAGCCCTGCGCTTAAAGCGGGCTTAAATACGGCTAACGGACATGTCACGTATGAAGCGGTAGCCAAAGACTTAGGCTATGACTACGTGCCTGCTGAAAAAGCAATGCAAGGTTCGGCTGCAAAAGCTTAATAGATATGAAGAGGACAGCCTGATCAGCGGGCTGTCCTTTTTTCTTTCTCATAAAAGGAAAACCGGCCCCCTGTCTCGAATATCAATTCATATCCCGAAAGAAAAAGGAGGATTTTCATATGGCTGTTCAGCACTATGGTGTATTAAAAGGCACTGTGTCAGATATGAAAAGGGAAACAGATGATGATTCTCCGCATTTTCAAGTCGAGGTGCTAGGCGAGCCTGATACGCGCTATCGCTGTGCAATCAATGTCATGTCAAGTTCAAAAGAATCAGAGGTTCTTTATGCGGCACGCGATCATTTTGACGCAAGCGCGATCACCCTGCTGCCCAACATTCCGTATGGATATACCCCAATTGATGAAACCAGCCGTGAGCTGGCGCTGGATTATGTCCGCGGCGGATTGTTTGATCCCCGGAACATGGTGCCCCTCCCGCATGAAGTCACCGGTCCGGATAATGACTTAAATGACTTTATTGAGACGTACATGCAAAAAGCCAAATCAGAAAAAGCCACCGTATATATTTACGGCTCTAAATTCGGGCCGGAGCCGGGCGCTGATAAGATTTTCGGGTTCAAGCCGACAAACGGCATGCATAATATTCATATGAATCAGGGAAACCCAATTGATACACGCTGGAAGAAGGATAACGGAACGTGGCACGACGGCGGTATTTTAATCCAGTTTGCAGACCAGTGGGCCGCGGTCTTTTTGGCTTTTCTGTCTCAGTCATGGTGCACGGATGAAGAAGGCCACCCTTATACATTTTGTGATCATACACAGCTTAACGGCTGATGTCCGCATAAAAAGCCTGCCGAAATAACGGCAGGCTTTTCTTATTACATTTTAGCGGTTTCGCCCTGTTTCAGGCTTTCCGGCCTCATATCACGCCAGTTTGTTTCAATATATTCGAGACAAACGGGGCGGGTTTCATTCGTGAGGCGGGTTTCCCAGCCGTCCGGCACATCCAGATAGGCCGGCCACAGTGAGTACTGGCCTTCAGCATTGACGAGCACGTGGTATGAGCCGTCTTCCCGTTCAAATGGATTTGTCATATCATCTCTTTCCTTTCTTTACCGGACTGTACGCCGTCCGTTTAATTTCTCTGCCAGAATCGCGCCAATGTCGGCAAGCGGGCCCGGCTGGCACATATCTTTATGGCGGCAGTCTAAGTCATACCGCTCGATTTTCCCCGTAATATACGGTTTCCAAGTATCCGGCTCAATCGGGTCAAACCACTCCGGAATAATCGTGGATCTGAAGAACAGCACATCTCCGTGGAACGGCTTCGGCTTGTATGTTCCTAACAGCCCGACAGAATTAATGTACGTGTCTTTCAGATTCATCATCACTGACTCGTCCAGACTGGCTAATGCGCTTCCCTCACGGCGGAGAATGGTCAGCGCGGTGTCAAAATCAAGCGGCTGATCCCCGAGGCTGTCCGGGTCGTACCCTCCCAGGGCAAGCAGCGCAATGACGGCTTCCTCGTCATCAGGCGCATTTTTTATCGGCAGAAAATGATTCGGATACGCGTCAAGCATCACCAAAAGCGAAACCTCTTCACCCCGGCTCTGTAATTGTGTCGCCATGGCCTGAATGACATTCCCTCCAAGAGACCAGCCGAGCAGACGGTACGGCCCTTTCGGCTGCACGGTGCGGATTTTTTCAATATAATCCGCCGCCATGTCATCTAAGCTTTGCGGAAGCGGTTCTTTTTTTCCGATGCCTCTCGCCTGTAAGCCGTATATCGGATAATCAGCCTCTAAAGAAGACATCAGCCCGGCATAACACCAGCTGAGACCGCCGGCCGGATGGACACAGAACAACGGTGTTTCTTCTCCTGCCGTTCTGAGCGGAAGAAGAACATCAAGCGCGCTTGCGCCCGTTCCTGACTCAAGTCTTTCAGCAAGGCTTGCCACCGTAGGAGCTTCAAATAGTGTTCCGATACTGAGCTCGGCTCCCATCGCTTCCCGAATACGGCTCATTAAATGAACCGCAAGCAAAGAATGGCCGCCTAAATCAAAAAATCTGTCATCAATACCGACACGCGGCAGATGAAGCACCTCTGCGAACAGCTCACACAGCATTTCTTCCTGCGGCGTTCTCGGTCCCCGGCCGGTGACCTCCGTTTGGAAGTCAGGCGCAGGGAGCGCTTTTCGGTCAAGCTTTCCATTCGGTGTCAGCGGCAGTTCATTCATTTGGACAAAAGCTGACGGAACCATGTAATCCGGAAGGCTTTCTTCGGCAAACCGGCGCATGTCCCCCGTGTCCAAGGTGCTGCCGGCAGATCGGACAAGGTAGGCGGCCAGCCGTTTATCTCCCGGCCGGTCTTCACGGACGACTACGGCGGCATCCTCGACATCCGGATGTTTGACGAGAACCGCTTCGATTTCTCCCAATTCAATCCGGAAGCCGCGGATTTTAATCTGGTGGTCCGCCCTGCCCATATAATCAAGAGAACCGTCTGTCCGCACACGGGCTAAATCCCCCGTCCGGTACATTCTCGTTCCCGGCGGGCCGTACGGATCAGCCACAAAGCGTTCGGCGGTCAGGCTTTGCCGCCCTAAGTAGCCGCGTGCCACGCCTCCTCCGGCCACATACATTTCGCCAGTGATGCCCGGGGGCACAGGCTCCAGCCGGTCATCAAGCACATATACGTTCAGATCAGGAATGCCGCAGCCGATGAGGCTGTTTGCTCTCAGCTCGGCAATGTTTTTGTCTAATTCAAGGTAACTGACGTGCACCGTCGTTTCCGTAATGCCGTACATATTCACGAGCACCGGCTGATTGTCCGCGTGGCGGCTGTACCAATCCTCAAGCCGGCTCAGCTCAAGCGCCTCGCCGCCGAAGATGATATATCTGAGTGCGAGCTGACGCCCCAGCTCTTTGTGTTCTTTTTCCGCATGCATCAGCTGGTAAAACGCTGACGGCGTTTGGTTAAGCACGGTCACCCGCTCTTTCACGAGAAGATGTAAAAACGCTTCCGGCGATCTGCTGATGTCATGCGGCACGACGACGAGACGTCCGCCGTGAAGCAGCGGCCCCCACATTTCCCAGACAGAGAAATCGAAAGCGTAGGAGTGAAACATCGTCCATACATCATCAGAATGAAAGTGATACCAATGCCGCGTCGACTCAAACAGCCGGATAACATTGCTGTGCGGAATGATGACACCTTTCGGCACACCTGTTGATCCCGACGTGTAAATGACATAGGCCGGGTGAAGCGGTGACAGCGGACGAATACGGTCGGCATTCTCAGGGTTCGTGACGGCATATTGCCGAAGTGTTTCCTTGTTCTGCGGATCATCCAAGATGAAGGGCGGCATGCCGCTTTCGATAGAGAGCTTACTTGCGCCTTCACGGTTGGTGAGCATAAATACAGGCTTGGCATCATGTAACATAAAAGCAATGCGGTCCGCGGGATAATCAGGATCAAGCGGCAAATACGCTGCCCCCGTCTTCAGGACGGCTAACAGCCCGACAATCATATCTAAAGAACGCGGCAGCGCCAGTGCGACAAACTGCTCCGGGCCGACGCCGCGGGCAATCATCATGTGCGCGAGCTGATTGGCTTTTTCATTCAGCTCTTTATAACTGAGACCGCTCTCTTCAAATACTGCCGCAGTTTCATCCGATTTTGCGGCGGCCTGTATTTCAAACAGTTCAGGCAGTGTCTGCCGAGGCTGAATATGCTGTTTTGCCTGTTTAACCGGCAAAAGCTTCCGGCGCTCTTCATCAGAAAGAATGGTTAAGCTTCCGATCGGTTTTTCCGGATGTGATGCAGCATCTTCGAGCAGAAGAAGCAGGCGTCCGGCAAGTGCTTCAGCCGTTTCTTTTCTGAATAAGTCCGTACTGAACTCCAGCAGGCCTTCAATACCGGCAGGCGTGCCGTCGTCATGGCGCTGTTCCGCCAATTCCAGCGTCAAATCAAATTTGGACGATCCGACACTGCTGATTTGCAGGCTTGTTTCCATATCAGGAAGACTGAGTACAGGGTCAGGCGTATTTTGGAATGCGAGCATCACTTGGAACAGCGGATGTCTTGATCGGGAACGACTCGGATTCAATTCTTCCACGAGACGTTCAAACGGCACATCCTGATGTTCATATGCTGCGAGATTCATTTCTCTGACCCTTTCAAGGAGCTCACAAAAGCTCGGATCGCCAGAGGTATCGGTTCTCAGCACGAGTGTATTAATGAACATACCCACAAGGTCTCCCAATGCGTCATCACTGCGGCCGGCTATCGGACTGCCGATCGGAATATCGGTCCCTGCACCGAGCCGGGTCAGTAACGCAGAAAGCCCTGATTGAATCACCATAAACAGGCTTACGCGCTGCTTTCTGGCAAGTGAGAGAAGACGGGCATGAAGCTCTTGGCCGATGTTGACCGGAATGACGCCGCCCCTGTAGCTTGATTCAGCGGGACGCGGAAAATCAGACGGCAGCTCCAGCTGATCCGGTACATTTTCAAGCGTTTTCTTCCAGAAATCCAGCTGGCGCGCAATTAAGCTCTCAGAATCAGACGCGCTGCCTAAAAGCTGCTGCTGCCAAAGCGCATAATCCGCATATTGAACCGCCAGCGGCGCCCATTCTGCTTTTTCACCTGTTTGCCGGGTGATATAGGCTATGGATAAGTCACGCATGAGCGGATTCAAGGACCAGCCATCACCTGCGATGTGATGCAGGAGAATCATCAGCGTATACTCGCCGTCACCAAGATCAAACAGCTCAGCCCGGACGGCCGGTTCTTTAGTGAGATCAAACCGATATCGTGCCGCAGCGGCAAGCATGTCTTGGAGCTCGTTTTTGTCTGCACGCGTCACTGTAAACACAGGGCGGGCTTCTTCAGCAGATAAAATGAGCTGATGCGATGATCCCTTATTTTCCGGAAAAATGGTGCGCAGGCTTTCATGACGGCTGACAACATCGTAAAAGGCGTGTTTCAGCGCTGATTGGTCAAGCTTGCCTGACATGCGGACAATCACCGGAATGTTGTAAGTCGGGCTTGGCCCTTCAAGACAGTAGAGAAACCATAGACGCTGCTGCGCAAATGACAGCGGGATGTGCTCCGGCCGGTCAAACGGCTTGAGCTTAGGCCGCGCGCTCTTTGCGGTGTCAAGCTGTGCGGCGAGCCCGGCAACGGTCGGCGTATCAAACAGACGGCCGATGCCAAGCTCTGCGCCCATTGTCTCCCGAACCCGGCTCATCAGGCGTCCGGCTAAGAGCGAATGTCCGCCCAATTCAAAGAACCCGTCATCAATTCCGACCCGCGCGAGACCGAGAACCTCGGCAAACAGATCGCATAATATTTCTTCCTGCGGTGTCCGCGGCCCTCTGTCAGACAGGACAGCGGAAAAATCAGGTGCAGGCAGAGCGCTGCGATCGAGCTTCTTATTCGGCGTCAGCGGCAATTCTTTCAGCTGTACAAACGCGCCCGGCACCATATAATCCGGCAGGCTTTCGGCCATATATGCACGAAGTCCGCCGATATCAAGGGGCTGATCCGCGACAGCATAAGCCGCCAGCCGCTTATCTCCCGGCTGGTCTTCACGGACAATGACGGCGGCCTGCGAAATACCCGGATATTTCGACAGCACTGACTCAATTTCTCCTAATTCTATCCGGAACCCGCGGATTTTAATTTGGTGATCGGCTCTGCTGATATAATCAAGCGAGCCGTCCTCACGCCAGCGCACGAGATCTCCCGTCCGGTACATCCTCGCGCCCGCGGACCCGTACGGATCGGCAATGAATCTTTCAGCTGTTAAATCAGGACGGTTATAATAACCTCTGGCAAGCCCCTCGCCCGCTATATAAAGCTCGCCCGCAATTCCCGGCGGGACGGGCTGCAATGCGGCGTCCAGCACGTATACCCGCGTGTTCCAAATCGGCTTTCCGATCGGAGGCGCCCCTGTATGGCCTTTTGCAAGCGGCTGTGCGGCCGACCAGATTGTTGTTTCAGTCGGCCCGTACAGATTCGTCACCGTACAGCCTGATTCAAGCAGAGCATGCATAAGCGCCTTCGGAAGCGCCTCACCTCCGACAAGCACCTGCAGCGCCCGGAGCGAATCCGGTTCATTGGTGACTAATGAATGCCACAATGTCGGTGTTGCCTGCATGATTGAAATACCGTATGAGTGAATCATGTGCGCAAGCGCCCGCGGTTCCTGAATCGTCTCTTTACGTGCGATGACGCACCCCGCCCCGCTGATGAGCGGAAGGAAGAGCTCAAGTCCGGAAATATCAAACGCCGCTGTCGTAACGGCAAGCAGGCGGTCTTGTTCGCCGAGCGGGAACATTTCCCGCATGGATAAGAGGAAATTGCTTACGCTTTTTAATGTCACGACTACGCCTTTCGGTTTGCCCGTTGAACCCGATGTATAGATGATATAAGCGGGGTGCAAAGGCGAACATTCCGCCTGAGCGGGACAGTCAGCATTTTGAGCGGCAACGGTTTTTACCGTATCCGGGTCATCGAGAATGATCCTTTTTGCATCACTGTCTTCCGGCAAGCGTCCGGATAATTCCATCGTTGTAATCAGGCAGGCAGGCTGTGCATCTTTGAGCATGTATGTGATCCGCTCAGAAGGAAAATCAGGATCAAGCGGCAGGTATGCGGCTCCCGTTTTCAAAACGGCCAGCATGCTCACGGCCAACTCCTGTGACCGCGGAAGCAGCAAAGCGGCAAATTGTTCCGGTCCCAGCCCCTTTTCCTTTAGCATGCCGGCAAGCTGGTTCGCGCGCTTGTTCAATTCGGCATAGCTGAGCTCTTCGTTTTCGGTGATGATTGCCGGCCGGTCCGGTGTTTTCACGGCCTGTTCGTAGAACAGCTCCGGCAGACTTTTCTGCTTCTCGGCCTTGCGCGTGTCATTCCAGCTTTCCAGTACGCGGAGACGTTCACTTTCAAGCAGAAGGTTGAGTGTGCCGATTTTTTGTGTCTGGTCTTTCACAGCGGATTCCAACAGAAGCAGGAAGCGTTTTTGATGGTTTTCAATATCTTCGGCGCTGTACACTTCCGGATTCGCATCAAAGTCCACACGCATTCCGCTTCCGTCCGCTCTGTCGTAAACGTTAATTGACAAATCATCAACGGGCCCTGCTGACAAATTATGGACGCTTCCCCGCGCTCCGGCGAAATCAAGCGCGTAGTCAAACGGCATCACATTGACTTGCGGGCCGAACAGCCTGCGATTTTCTCCGAGCAATTTAAGGTCGCGGCGCATGTCTTCATGGCGGTATTTCTGATGGCGCCGGATGTTTCGGATTTCTTTTGCCACTTGGCTGACGGCCTCATGAAAATTCATATCCGGGCGGAGAGAAAGCCGTAAAGGCAGAAGATTCATGACCATACTCGGAATATTCAGTGAAATCGAGCCGATCCGCCCCATCATCGGCAAACCGAGCACGATATCCCCTGCGTTTGTCATCCGGTGGACATATACCGCCGCTGCGGCAGTGACGGCTTCATGCCAGTTCGGAATCGCTTTTACATGCTGTAAAGCCGTTTCAGAAAGATAAGCCGTACTTCTCCGAAAACTTGTTGACGTTCGCGGCGCTCTTTCCGCCAAACTGACGACATCAGGTTCATCCGCAAATTTCTCCATCCAAAATTCCCGATCTTTCAGGAATTGATCAGACGCGCGGTATTCTTGTTCTTCTTTTATCAGCTCCTCCAAAGAGCCGAAGGAGCGCCCGTTATCCGGACGTCCTTCCCGTATTGCGGTGTACATTTGCGCCGTGCGCCGTGCCAGCAGTGAAAAACCGTAGCCGTCTATCGCAATGTGGTGAATGCGCTGATACCAGAAAAAGCGTTCCGGTCCCGCCTGAAATAAAATGTCGCGGAACAAAGGCCCGGCCACCATATCAACGGGCTCAGCCAAATCTGTCTGCATGAGTCTGAGTGCGGCCTGCTTCGGATCAGCTTCTGAACTCACATCTATGACATCGATCGCAGCCTCAAATGGAGGATTGATGATCTGCTTCGGCCCGTCTGCTCCCTCTTCGAAGCGGGCGTGTAATGACGCGGCTTCCGTCAGCACGCGTTCGAGAGCGGTTTTAAATATGTTCACATCGATCGCGCCGTTTATCTCAACGTACTCGCCTGTATTGTAAATCGGATTATCAGGATCAAGCTGCTGCGCAAACCAGATACCGGCCTGTGCGCCTGTCAGAGGCAGCTGTTGTGTATCATGCATTCTATTCTCTCCCCTTTATAAATAATCTGCGTTCGGCAAGACTTTTTGAGATCGGGAAGAAAGAAGTCTCCACCACTCTTCCAGCGTCGGGTTCTCCGCCAGTTCCACAAACGTCACTTCGGCTCCGTCACGGCGCCATTGTTCGACAAGACTCATGATTCTGACGGAGTCAAGACCTCTGTTCAGCAGGTCTTCATGATCCGGAATATCAGACGGTGATTCTTGAAGAATCGCCGCAATTTGTTCCCGCACCCGGTCTTTTGTCAATACGGCGGAAACCTTCTCTTCTCCTTCAGAAACCGGCGCGCCGTCCAGCAGCTCCAGCACTTCGTTTGTCAAAGCTGTGTAAGCGCAGCGCTGAGACGCATATTCGATGGCCATCTTATGTTTTTCTGAAGAAAAATCAGCAACGGCATCTCCGATAAAGAAGCTTTGGATATCATCCATAAATGCTTCACATGCTGTGACGAGGCAGCCGATGTGTGCATAAATTCCCGTAATCATGAGCTGGTCTCTGCCGCTTTCACGCATGATCTCAAGGAGATTCGTCCGTTTAAACGCGCTGTATCTCCACTTTGTGAGGACAATGTCCTGATCATCCGGGGCAAGCTCCGGAATGACCTTTTCTTCATAAGGCCCGCTTTTTAGCCCCGGCCCCCAAAAATCCGTCAGCAGCGCGCGGTCCGCCGGGTCTTGGCTGCCCGGCTGCGCGGTATACACCACCGGAATGCCGAGTGCTTTGCATTGCTCTTTTATTTTTTTGATATTCTGAGACACCTCTGTGATCGGAGCGACACCTTTCGCAAAAGCATCGACGAAATAATTCTGCATGTCATGGATCAGAAGCACCGCGCGTTTCGGATTCAGCGTCCACGATACTTTATTTTCAGGCATATCTGACGCTGTCGGCAGCGCATATGCGGGAATAGACGGTATAGCCAATGTAAACACTTCCTTTTTTAAGATTGTTTGATTTCAGCCGGCTTTACTTTTTGGGCGATCGTTTCGCGAAGATCCTTTTTACTGACCTTGCCGACGCCAGTTTTCGGGAAAGAAGCGATAAATTCAATCCGGTCGGGGATTTTATATGCCGCCAGTCCGCGCTCCCGTAAAAATGCTTTCAGCTCTCCCGGTTTCGGCGCTTCTCCTTTCGGGATGACGAACACACAGGATCGCTCCCCGAGAAAATCATCCGGCATTGAAACCATAGCCGCATCATGAACGGCAGGATGCGCAAGAAGGTGATTTTCCACCTCCTCAGTGGCTATTTTTTCACCGCCCCGGTTGATTTGATCTTTCGCACGTCCTTCGACGATGATATAGCCGTCCGCCGTCAGTTTGACGATATCGCCGGTCTGATAAAATCCGTCGGCTGTGAATGATCTTTCATTATGTTCAGGCGCTTTATAATATCCGCGAATCGTGTAAGGGCCGCGTGTAAACAAATGTCCCGCTTCACCGGGGGCTACATCCCGCCCGTCATCGTCTAAAACCCTCACCTCATCAAAAGGTGACATCGGTCTGCCTTGCGTATTGACAATGATCTCTTCAGGATCATCCAGTCTCGTATAATTCACCAATCCTTCCGCCATTCCGAAAACCTGCTGAAGGGTGCATCCGAAAGCGCTCTTTACGCGGCGGGCCGCCTCAGCGCTGAATTTGGCGCCTCCTACCTGCAGCACTTGAAGGCTTGATAAATCATCACTTCGCGAACCGGATGCGTCCATCCACACCATCGCAAGCGGCGGGACGAGCGCTGTAATCGTGACACGTTCTTTTTCAATTAACGGGAAGCAGTCATCCGGACTCGGCGTCGGTGACAGAACAACCCGGCCCCCGGCATATAAAGTTCCCAGCACACCTGGCGAGCTGAGCGGATAATTATGCGCTGTCGGCAGAGCGGCCAAATAAACGCTGTGATGATCCAAGCCGCATATTTCCGCGCTGATGCGCAAACTGTATATGTAATCGTCGTGTGTTCGCGGAATCAGCTTGGACAGCCCCGTACTGCCTCCTGAAAGCTGTAAAAAGGCGACTTCCGCCGGGCTTACATCTTCAAGCTGAACAGGCTCTCTATGCAGGCTGCTCAGTTCCTGAAACTCTTCAGCTTCGCCGGCTACAATAACATGCGCCAAATCCGGAAGTTTGTCTTTCACCTGTCTGGCAAGCGCTCTGTAATCAAAACCTGAATGCATATCAGGAATGATGTATGCTTTCGCCTCTGCAAACTCGCAGAAATACGTAATCTCACTGCTTCTATGAGAAGGCAGCGCGAAAACGGGCAGTGCTCCGAGGCGGAACAGCGCGAAAATCACTTCAAAAAACTCAGCGATATTCGGCAGCTGAACGACAACGCGGTCTTCCTTTTGAATTCCGAGCTCATGCAGCCCCGCCGCTAAACGATCGGCCTTTTCATCTAATTCTTTGTAGGTCCAATGTACATCTTTACACGTCACGGCAGTTTGATTTCCGTATAAAGCCGCGCGCTCTTTCAGCATTCCTCCGAACGTCTCACCCTTCCAGCAGCCGTCTTTTCGGTATTTGTCAGCCCATTCTTCCGGCCATGGCGTAAATCCAGTCAGCACGATCCGTTCCCTCCTTTTTTACAACTCATCTTGGTAAAGTCCCATCGCCCGGAGCATGGTGCGGAATTTCGCCGATGTCTCGTCCAGTTCATCCTCCGGCTTTGATCCGGCGACAATTCCAGCACCCGCAAAGAGCCGGAGAGACCTTGTTTCCGCTTCGGCGCAGCGAAGTGCGATAATCCATTCTCCGTCACCCTCAGCATCACACCAGCCCGCCATTCCCGTGTAGAAATTGCGGTCAAACGGCTCAATATCCTGAATCGCTTCTCTCGCCGCATCTGTCGGTGTTCCGCATACCGCGGGTGTCGGATGCAGGGCGATGGCCAGCTCAAGTGATGTCGTTGACGGATCACGCAGCTCTCCCTTTACCTCGGTGGACAGGTGCCACATCGCCTCAGTTTTAATGAGTGACGGTTTTTCCGGCACATCAAGCACACGGCAGAACGGTTTAAGGGCGGCGGCCACGGCGGCCACAACTACGGCATGTTCATGCAGATCTTTTGCTGATTGCAGCAGTTCTTCCGCTCTTCTCTGATCCTCGGCGGGATCTGTGCTGCGTGGTCTGGAACCTGCCAGCGGATTGGACAGAATCGATGTTCCGTTTTTGGACAGCAGCAGTTCAGGACTTGCGCCGAAAAGCGTTTTTCTTGTTTCTGACGTTCCCGTCACATCCGCAGCGAATGTATAGCCGCGCGGGTTGTGCTGCGCCAAATGCTTGACGGCCTGAGGAATGTCGATATTCTTTTCAGCGGTCAGATGAAGCGTCCTTGACAGCACGATTTTGCTGAGCGGACCGTCCGTAATGTTGAATACGCCTTGTTCCACACCGCTCATAAAGCCCTCAGGCTCCGGAATGGGACGGATGTCATATGTATTGGATTGCGGCTTTTCTGCGGAAGATTCCGCAAACGAAAGCGGGCCTGCCGTATGGACATTCTTCGGTACAAAAAGCCGGGAAGCTTTTCTGCCGTCAAAAGGAATGGCGCCGGCCGCAATCGGATGTTTGATGCCGGCTTTCTTTGCCTCAAGAAGCGTCTGTCTCACGCGTTCAGGCAGTGAATCCAGCTGATTTTCCGTGTCTGTATCAGGCACTTCCGCAAACATTCCTTCCGCAAGCATCGTACCTTTCGGGGAAGCTAAAAAGAACGCCCCGGGCTTGTAAGCGTCCAGCACCTCTTTTGCAGACACTTCCGTCAATACATGTTGATTTGTCATGTTTGTCCCTCCTTCTCGTTAAATCAAACGCCTAAAGTAGCGCCGCCATCAACGCATAAATCATGCATCGTAATATGGTTTGCCTGTTCAGAAGCCAGAAACAAAACGGCATTTGCAATATCAGAAGGCTTCGCCAGCTTTTGAAGCGGAATTCCCGTTTTATATGTATCAAGCGAACCTCTGATGACGTCCCGGGCTCCGTTCTCGTACTGCCACAGCGCCCGCTGCATGTCGGTTTCCGTTGAACCCGGAGATACGATGTTGCAGCGGATATGATGGGCCGCAAGCTCCAGTCCGAGGCATTTCGTAAACATGGCGGCAGCCGCTTTTGACGCCGCATAAGCCGCCATGGAAGCACGCGGAACGCCGGCTGCATTCGAACCGACCGTAACGATGGCGCCCTTTTTCCGCTCAATCATGTACCGGCTTACAGCCCGTGACACATGAAATACGCCGGTCGTATTAACAGAAAATGTTTGATCCCAATCTTCATCACTGAGAGATTGCACCGGACCCGGCCGCAGCACGCCCGCAACGTTCGCCAATATTTCAATAGGCCCCATGTCGCGTTCAACGGCGGCGATGATATTATTGACAGCCGCACTGTCAGATACATCTGCGGCAAAACCCTGCGCCTGCACGCCTTTTTGCCGGAGTCTGTCAGTAAGCCTGAGAAGCAGGTCTTCATTTGTATCTATAGCTGCCACATTTACGCCTTGTTCAGCAAGGGCAAGCGCTGTTGCTTCTCCGATGCCTTGAGCGGCGCCGGTGACAACGGCCGTTTTCCCTTTCATTCCCAATGCGTCCATATTATCATTCCCTTTCTATATTGATAATGATTATCATTATCACTTATGATTCAAGACAATCATATCCAAATCAAAACACGCAGTCAATTAGAAAATTAGAATCAGCCGCATTTAGTTCGAAGGGCCTGTTTTTTCTCATGCGGGAGAATACGGGGTATGCGGCCCTCCCGGATTCAGGCAGAAACGCAGGGCTCTGCTGATTAAAACGGGCAGGACAGAAATATGGCCCTCTCCTTCAAACTCGCTGTATTCAGCACGGACTCCATCATCTTCAAATCCCGATAATAAAGAGTACAGCGTCTCTGCGTGCTGCGGGATTCTGCTTTTATGTGTTTTTTCAATTTCTCCCGCAGCCAGCAATACGCTGACTTGAAGATTTTCCGCAGAGAGCCGGTCTGACAAACGTTCCGCTTTTTCCTGAATAAAACGCTTGTTCCAGTGAATTGACGGACTCCCGGCAACATAGGTCTGAAACATGTCCGGCCTCGTCAAAAGCACTTGCAGCACAAAAAGACCGCCCAGCGAATGGCCGAAAATTGTCTGCCTGCCTCTGTCGATCGGATAATCCCGCTCCATCGCGGGCTTTACTTCTTCTTCTATAAACTCCAGAAATGCTTCCGCCCCTCCCTGTTCGGGCCATGCCGCGCCGCGCGGATGCACCGGCAGTTCTGATTCAGAAAGCGGCATCGTAAAATCACTGTGGCGTTCGGCGGAAAACGGCTGATCTGTCGGGTAGCCGATTCCGACAATCACCGCCGGAACAACGCCTGTTTTTTCAGGCCGTCGGCTTTGCACCCGCAAAGCTTCGGTCATTGTGCCGAACACAGAATTCGCATCGAGCAGGTATATGACGGGGAAGCCGGATGCAGGCGGCTCTTCCTGAGGAAAAGAGACAAAGATACGATACGTACGGCCTCCTTTAGAGCGCATTTCTCTTACTTCTGTGCCCGGAACCGCGTATCGGCCGGCCGGCGTGAAACCCCGCTTTATTTGTTTTCCGTCCATTATATGTTCATCCCCTTTGCGGCAATTGCTTTATCTATGCTTATTGATAATGATTTTCAATATCAAAAGACACCTCAAATAATAGGTTTTTTGCCAAACAAAGTCAATGGATTTTTGATATAAAAAAAGCACCTTATTTCAATAAGGTACCTAAGAACTATATAGTGATACGGGCTTAATCCCATGTAAAGCGCTCATTCTTCCATGGGTCTCCCCTCATATGGTAGCCGTTTTTCTCCCAAAAGCCGGGGTGGTTTTCCTTTGTGAACTGAATGCCGCGCAGCCATTTGGCGCTTTTCCAAAAATAAAGGTGGGGGAAAACGCCTCTGAGCGGATAGCCGTGCTCTGGCGTTAACGGCTCGCCGTTATGCGCATATGCCAGCAGGGATGTCTCCCGCGTAAAATCAGAAAGCGGCAGATTGGCCGTCCAGCCCTCTTCAGCGTGCAAAATGACGAAACCGGCTTCTTTGTGCACGCCCGCTTTCTCAGCGATGTCTTTGGCGCGTATGCCCTGCCAGATATTATCAAGACGGGACCAGCCCGTGACGCAATGAATATCATTTTTCACTTCGGCTTCAGGAAAGGCTTTGATATCTTCAAAGCTTAACAGCATAGGACGGTCAACAAGCCCGTACACCTGCAGGTTCCATTTTGACATATCTTCATAATAAGGAACATTTCCGGCGTGAAGCACGGGAAACTTCGTTGTGACATTTTGGTTTGGCGGAATCCGTTCCGAATGTTTTGTTTGTTTCGTTTTCCCGAAAAACATATGGCTCCCTCCATTTAGTAAACCTATATTAAATCTTTGTTGACAATCAATCACCCTTCGATTACGCTAATCTGGTACAAGTGTAAGGGGGAAAAACAAATGAAACAACGCAACCTTCGCGCGGGCGATATGGCGCTTATCGGCATGTTTGCCGCACTGATGGCCGTCGGCGCCAACATTACATCAATGGCTCCTTTTTTGCAAGTTGCGGGAATTCCGTTATCGCTGCAGCCTTTCTTTTGTCTGTTAGCCGCGATGCTTCTCGGCGCCAGACGGGCAGCCATCGCAATGACGGTATACGCATTGGCCGGACTCGCGGGGGCGCCTGTTTTCGCCCAATTCTCAGCAGGCTTTGCGCCGTTTATCGGAAAGAGCGGCGGATTTATTCTCGCTTACATCCCGGCGGCATTTGCAGCCGGATGGCTGCTGGAAAAAACAAAAAAACCCGGCCGCCTGCATTATGCATGGGCCTCTTTGATCGGTACCGCCGTCATTTATATCATTGGCACGACCTATACGTATATTGCGCTGAAATTATGGCTTCATGCTCCGATCAGCTACGGAATGGCCTGGTTTTACATGATATGGTTTTTCATAAAAGATATCATTTTAGCATTGTTATTGGCATCAATCGCGCCTGCCGTTTACAGGTCTATTCATAAAGCGACGGGGTTCAGCAGAAATCCGGCGTAAGATGTTCTCAGCATAAAAAAAGGCTCCCCTTTCCGGGAGCCTTTTTTTACAGAACAAGTGCGGCAATCCAGCCGAATATCACAAGCGGAATGTTATAGAAAATAAATGTCGGTACGCACGTATCCCAAATGTGGTGGTGCTGGCCGTCGGCGCTGAGGCCTGATGTCGGCCCGAGCGTACTGTCACTTGCAGGAGAACCCGCATCACCGACAGCCGCAGCCGCTCCGATTATCGCGACCGTCGCCATCGGGCTGAATCCGAGCTGAGCGCACAGCGGAACGAATATGGTCGTAATGACGGGTACGGTTGCAAATGATGACCCGATTCCCATCGTGATTAATAAACCGACGATCAGCATCAGGAGCGCGCCTACTGATTGGCTGTGGCCGATCCATCCTGTTGACGCTTTGACCAAGGAAGCCACATCGCCCGTTTTATTCAATACATTTGAAAAACCGGCCGCAACAAGCATGACAAACCCGATAAAAGCCATCAGAATCATGCCGTCCGTGATCAGCTTATCCGCTTCATTGCGTTTCATAACTCCGCTGATAAACAGCGTAAACAAGCCGGCAAGCGCGCCCATGATCATACCTTCCACTCCGAGCACCTGGGACAGATAAAGCTGAACGGCAAGCGACACGGCAATGGAGATCAGGGCGATGGCAATGCTTTTTTTCGTATAAGGAGAAGACGATAGTCCGGCAATCTCCTTCGTCTCATATTTCTTCGGTTTCCGGAAGACGATGACGGCTAAAATTAAACCGACCGCCATCCCGGCCGTCGGGATGATTAAAGCAAACGGGATATCACTGAGCGGCACCTTTAAACCGGCTGACGCCATATTATCTCTCAGCATCCCCTGGAAAATCTGTCCGAAACCGACAGGCAGAACGATATACGGCGCAGTCAGTCCGAATGTCATCACACACGCGATCAGTCTGCGGTCCATTTCAAGTTCGTTAAATATTTTTAAAAGCGGCGGAATCAATACAGGAATAAACGCAATGTGAACGGGCACCACGTTTTGCGAGAAACAGGATATGATTAAAATAATCAGTACGATTAACACTTTTGACAGTGCTTTTTTCCGCGAATCTTCCTTTTTTCCGATTAGTTTGACAGACGCTTCCACCATTGCATCGGGAAGCCCCGTCTTTGTCAGCGCCGCGGCAAATGCTCCGAGCAGCGCGTAGCTGACCGCGACGGTGGCATTTCCGCCGAGACCGTCCGTAAAAGCCTTCACCGTCTCTCCGAGGCCTAAGCCGCCGGTCAGCCCGCCGGCAAGCGCGCCGATCATTAAAGCTATAATAATATTGACACGCAGCAGGCTTAAGACGAGCATAAGCAATACTGCGACAACAACAGCATTCATTGATGAGTCCCTCCAAAAATCCTTTAGTTTGCTAATGTAGTAGATAATTAAAGTTAACATATATTCTGCGCTTTAGTCAACTAAAGATTTTGGAAATCAAAAAACCCGCTGCATCAAGGCAGCGGGATGCTGTTATCTTTCGGGCGTAAAGCGCTCAGTCAAAACAGCCAACGTCCTTGCCATGACGCCTGTTGCGCCGGCAGGGCCGAAGCATGTCGCTTTATTCGCCGTCGCGGTTCCCGCAATATCGAGATGAACCCACGGCGTGTTTTCCGCGAATTCACCAATGAATGCCCCCGCCATAATCGCGTGGCCTTCTCTTCCCGGAGAATTGTTCAAATCAGCCATCTGACTGTTTCTCACCCGTTTTTTATCCTTTTCTGTAATCGGAAGCTGCCAGATCGGCTCGCCGGATTCTTTCGCCGATTCCGCCACCTGTTCATAAAACGCGGCGTGATTGGTCATGGCGCCCGTCATTTCGTTTCCTAAGGCGACAATGACACCGCCCGTTAACGTTGCGACGTCTACGAGGACAGAGGCTCCGTGCTGCTTGGCGTATGTGATGCCGTCGGCAAGCACGAGACGCCCTTCCGCATCGGTGTTCAGAATCTCAATGGTTTTTCCGCTGAGCGAAACGATGACATCATCCGGCTTCATCGCATCGGACGAAATCATGTTGTCCGTAGACGGTATGACAGCGAGCACGTTTTGTTCAGGCCGCAGTTCGCCGATAATCTCCATCGCGCCCAATACCGAAGCGGCTCCTCCCATATCGCTTTTCATGCCGACGATGCCGGTTTTCGGCTTAATTGAATATCCGCCCGTATCAAAGGTAATTCCTTTACCGACCAGGCCGATGACGTCTTCCCACTGATCTTTGCCCTGATACTTCAGAACGATCATTTTCGGCGGTTCGGATGAGCCCTTGTTAACTGCAAGCAGCCCGCCCATGCCGAGCTCTTCCATTTCATCTTTTTCTAAAATTTCACACTCAAAATCGTATTTTGCCGCCAGCTCAGCGGCATATGACGCCAAATCGGTGGCCGTCAGCATATTACCCGGCATATTTACAAGCGTGCGGGCTGAATTCGTCCCTTGGCCGTATGCCGCGCCGACGTTCAGGCCGGCCTGCACTTCCCTCAGGTCTTCTTCGGTCACGGCGCAGACTGATTTCAGTTCCTGATCCGGCTCATTCGATTTATGTTTATAATCCTGCACTTCGTAAACCGCAAGCAGACAGCTTTCTGAAAGCGCATGAGCGGCATCGGCGGCAGGCACTTCACCGGAGACGAATGTATCGAGCAAAACAGATACTTCCTGTTTTTTATCTTGATGAATCTGCTGAAATACTCGTGCAAAGCATTCTTTCGTATCTTCAAACGAATAATCCGCTTCTCTTCCCAGGCCGATAAAATAAATACGTTTAATACCGGTCGGAGCCGGAGGGTATACTTTTGATACACGATTGCGTTTGGCGGACACATCACCATCCTTTAACAGCTGGGTCAGATGACCGTCCAATTTATCATCCAATTCCTTCGTAAATCCGTTCAGCGTGCTTTTTTGAAAAAGACCGATGACCAGTGTTTCGGGATGCCGCAGTTGATCAGATGCATAAAACATGAGTACACACTCCTTATGTGGGTATTTGTTATGTAAAGTGGTATAATGAAAAAACATTTTTCATTGATTTTATTTTACCAAACTAAGGGCGTTTTCTGCAGTTTTTCGATACGATTGGAATCAGCAGATACAGAAAGGATGTCGCATATGGATGTACTTATGAATTTTCCTTTACTGGCGAGTTTTGCCGCCATTATTTTTGCCCAAGTTGTAAAAGTGCCTATTCAATTTATCGTATCCAAAAAACTTGACTGGTCTCTTGTGACGAGCACCGGCGGCATGCCGAGCTCCCATTCCGCCGCCGTCACTGCGCTGTCAACCGGAGTCGCTTTGCAACAGGGGCTGGACTCGTCCCTGTTTGCAGTCGCCGCGATTTTCGCCGTCATTACGATGTTCGACGCTACAGGTGTCAGGCGGCATGCGGGTGAACAGGCGACGGTCATTAATAAACTGGTCATCGACTTTAATCGGTTTGTCAGCGAAGCGAAGGACTTTCAGAAAGCGGAAGAGAAGGAAAAACAGAAGAAACTGAAAGAACTGCTCGGCCATCAGCCGATTGAAGTGTTCTTCGGCGGCGTCACCGGTATTGTGCTGACATTGATTTTAGATTATCTCTTTATGTAAAAAACGCTTCAGCGGATGCTGAAGCGTTTTTATTCTTTTACCGTTTTGTATTGATTTCTGAACACTTGCATCGACTTTGTTTCGTTCAGCTTTACAAGTTCGTCCTCGGTCACTGTGCCGTTCCCTTTTTTAATCATGTAGACCTCAAGTGTTTTTTTGCCCCAATTGTTATAGACGTCCTTGACGGTGTCAAAGTAGAGGTCAAGGCGGCTGCCTTTAATTTTTGAGCCGGTATCGGCGACAACCCCGTAACCGTAATTCGGTATAAACAGAATCGTCCCGATCGGGAAAACAGACGGATCGGCCGCAACAGTTGAATATAAATCGCGTTTGACCTTCACGCCTGAATATGTAATTCCGTACTGCGGATGACCCGGAGATTTTCCGGTAGATTCCGCTCCGGCGGTATAACCGGTGGCCGTCACCTTATGTGAGGGATAGCGTTCCCAGTCAAAAGCTTCTTCCAGCGGTTTTATCCTGCCTGATGCCTTCTTTTCCGGCTGATTCTGTAAGGATTGAAACGGAGTGCCCATGTTTTTCAAAACGGCGCCGCGATGCTCGGTCATCCAGTTTGTCAGATCCTTTGCTTCAACACCGGTTATGGAAAAGTATGTCGCATGGCATGCACCCAAAAAAAGTACGATCATGAATACGCGTCTGATTATCGTCAATCTGAAATCACTCTCCTCCGAGTCATTGTTCCCAACTCGGTGAGGTGCTATACAAAAAGCGCCGCGACACAAAAAAAGCTTTCTCAAATAAGAAAGCGGCTTAAAACATTTGATATCCTCTTTTTCTGAGCGCCTTTATGGCAATGCCTGACGTGATGGCTCCCGCCAGTCCGCCCGCCAAAATCACGACATCCGCAACCGCTAATGACATGATACGCTGAAACAGGCTTTGAAAGGATTCCCCCGGCGCCTGCACGTAACTGATCATCTTTTGATTGCTGATAATGAAAAGGCATACAATCGGATAGACAACAGCCATAATCCACGACATTCTAAGCAGCATGTTCAACAGAAAGCCTATGCCGAAAAACAGTACAAAAAATAGTACGATTGAGATCAGGACAACCGGCAAACTAATCACAAACATCCACCCCCTACAGCACTTTCAGTGTACCTCGGGGGCGGTAAAAAAGTCAACGTCTGGAAAAATCATCGTCTCTCTTTGCCGCTTCCCTGGCAGGAGGGACATGTTTCGGAGCCGCCAAGAAGCAATTGAAAATACCCTTTACCTGAGCAGAACGGACACGCCGCCGTGCTTTTTGCTGTCGTTTTCATGCGGATCACCCTTTTTCTTAATTTTCTGATAATATATCATATTTACTTGTCAAGCACCAAGTCAGAATATGTAACAAAACAACTCATGTAAGCGGAAACATTCATTTTTTTCTTTTACATGCTTTTTATAGCGCTCTTTTTTAAAAGAAGAGAAAACCCGCGGCCGCGGGTTTTCAGAAGAATTTAAACTTCCCTTTTTTCAGCGTCAGGCCCAGCCCGCCGATCATAAAGAGCGATCGGTTGTCAATGACCTTTTTCATAAAGGACGCCGGCATGCCTTTGAGCTTCCTGCCGTATACGACTCCGACGGCGTTATGCTCACCGAGGGAGGCGACGGTTCCTTTAATGTCAGGCTTGAACTCTTCAAGCTGGCCTCCTTTAATCAAACCGCCCAGATTTTTGGCGACCGTTTCTCCTTGCTGCATCGCGATCTGAGCAGTCGGCGGGTACGGCCGTTCCGTCTCTTCATTGATAAAGAGCGAGCTGTCGCCGAGTATAAAAACGTCATCATGTCCCGGCGCCCGAAGATCAGGGTTGACCTTGACACGGCCGCGCATATTTTCAAAACCCGCTTCCTCCACGATCGGATGTCCGCGCACGCCCGCCGCCCAGACAACGGTCTGCGATTTGATTTCTTCCGGCTCTTCATCTTTCTTGCCGACTGTGACACCGTCTGCGCGGCATTCTTGAACCGCGGTGCCGATTTTAAATTCAACGCCTTTGCTCTCAAGGTATTGAACGGCGTAATCGACAAGCTCCGGATCAAATCCCGGCAAAACCGTCGGGGCTGCCTCGACACAGACGATCCGGACGAGACTTTCATCTATATCATAATATCTGCATAACTCCGGCTTGCGGTTCGCAAGCTCACCGAGAAATTCAATTCCCGTAAAGCCCGCTCCGCCGACAACGATGGTTAAGCGGTCAGGGCGTTTTTCGGCCTCCGTATTGTATGTCGCAAATTGGAGCTCAATATGGTCTTTCAGCTGGCGCGACGTATTAATATTCGCGATCGGAAAAGCGAATTCTTTTAAGCCTTTAATCCCGAATGTTTCAGGGACGGCACCAAGCCCGATGACGAGATAATCATAAGGGATGTCCCCTTGTGAAAGCGTCACCTTTTTATTTTGCACATCTATCGCTTTTACGGTATCCTGCACAAATTTGACCCGTGATTCATTGATTACATCTTTTATTTGATATCTGCAGCGGTCATGATGCAGTGTTCCTGCGCTCGCTTCATGCATCCATGTCGTTTCATAATGATAATTGTGTTTATTGACCAAAGTAATGTCAGCGTCATTTGCCCCGATATGCTTCGGAAGCCTTGTTACTGTCATTAATCCACCATAACCTGCACCTAAAACCACGATTTTGGGTTTATTCAATGCCATCACATCCACCTTCTTTTTTTTGCTGTTAGACGCATAATCAAATCAACATTTGTATTAGCTTCAGCTTATTGGCGGGATTTTATGAAATGAAATATAAAATTTTTTAGAAAACCGCACATGTCTGCATATCACCATACTATCCGGAAGAATCAGAAAACATTCAGGAAAAAACAGATTGGAATTTGTCCCCATATTAGCGGCGGCCGCAATTTTTTTCAAGAATGAAGCGGCCGGGCGGTTTTCGGCACTCGTCATCCTTTTAAATTGTATGTTATAATTAATAACAATTTTCAATTAGGAGGCAATTTGGTATGCAAGAGGATTCAAAGGTTTATGATATTACGGTCATCGGCGGCGGCCCGGTCGGCCTGTTTACCGCTTTTTACGGGGGAATGAGACAGGCGAGCGTCAAAATCATCGAGAGCCTGCCTCAGCTTGGCGGCCAGCTCAGCGCGCTGTACCCTGAAAAATATATTTATGATGTAGCCGGATTCCCGAAAATCCGCGCCCAGGAACTTGTGAACAACTTAAAAGAGCAAATGGCAAAGTTCGATCAGACCATCTGCTTAGAGCAGGCCGTTGAATCTGTTGAAAAACAGGCGGACGGTGTGTTTAAGCTTGTCACGAATTCAGAAACACATTATTCAAAAACGGTTATTATCACCGCGGGAAACGGCGCGTTTAAGCCGAGAAAGCTTGAGCTGGAATCAGCGGAACAATATGAGGGCAAAAACCTGCACTACTTCATTGACGACCTCAATCAATTCGCAGGCAGACGCGTTGCCGTTCTGGGCGGCGGCGATTCCGCGGTTGACTGGGCGCTCATGCTTGAGCCGATCGCCAAAGAAGTCAGCATCATCCACCGCCGTGATAAATTCCGCGCGCATGAGCACAGTGTCGAAAACCTGCATAATTCTAAAGTCAACGTGCTGACACCGTTTGTTCCCGCTGAACTTGTCGGTGAAGACCGGATCGAACAGCTCGTTCTCGAAGAAGTGAAAGGCGACCGTATAGAAATCATTGAAATTGATGACCTGATCGTAAACTACGGCTTTGTTTCTTCTCTCGGCCCGATTAAAAACTGGGGCCTTGAAATCGAGAAAAATTCCATCGTCGTCAAAAGCACAATGGAAACGAATATCGAAGGCTTCTTTGCCGCCGGAGATATCTGCACATATGAAGGCAAGGTCAAGCTGATCGCCAGCGGTTTCGGCGAAGCTCCGACAGCCGTGAACAACGCGAAGGCTTACATGGACCCGAAAGCGCGCGTCCAGCCTCTGCATTCTACAAGCATGTTTGAAAAATAATAAAAAAGAGTCTGTGTCATACCGGCACAGACTCTTTTTTATTTAAACATCCAAATATAATTCATGACGGTTCCGACAACAAGCGCAATGACAAGCGCCGACACGGCCCAAATCGTGCCTAAAATAATCCGGTCCTGAATTTTCTGGGCTTTCGGGCTGTGCCCGGGCTGTTTGTGTTCCACACCGGCCCCTCCCTTCTTCTGCAAATCTATCTATCGTAACAAATCTTACAACACCCAATACTACTATGATAACCAAACTGCAAATGGATGACAAGCTGACCGGATATGAGGCAGCATGAAATCATTTGACATTCCTGACAAAACAAAGTACATTATAAAAAGACGAACATTTTAATTTTATTTAATTATATTATTCGCTTTTAGGGGTGTTATATATGGAAAATGTATTTGATTACGAAGATATTCAGCTGATTCCTGCAAAATGCATTGTGGACAGCCGATCTGAATGTGATACATCAGTTACATTGGGCGGACACACGTTTAAACTTCCGGTTGTGCCGGCCAACATGCAGACAATTATAGATGAAAACATCGCGGCCTGGCTCGCGGAAAACGGGTATTTTTATATCATGCACCGCTTCGAGCCGGAAAAACGCCTGGCTTTTGTCCGGGATATGAAAGCGCGCGGACTGATTTCTTCCATCAGTGTCGGCGTGAAGGAAAATGATTATGAATTCATCCGGGAGCTGAAAGCACAGGAGCTTGTGCCGGATTATATTACCATTGATATCGCGCACGGCCATTCCAATGCCGTGATCAGCATGATTCAATTTATTAAAGAACATGTCCCGGAAAGCTTTGTCATCGCAGGGAATGTCGGGACGCCTGAAGCCGTAAGGGAGCTGGAACGCGCGGGCGCCGACGCGACAAAAGTGGGAATCGGCCCCGGGAAAGTCTGCATCACAAAGATTAAAACCGGCTTCGGAACCGGCGGATGGCAATTAGCCGCGCTTCGCTGGTGCGCAAAAGCGGCGAGCAAACCGATCATAGCCGACGGCGGCATCCGCACGCACGGCGATATCGCGAAATCCATCCGTTTCGGCGCATCTATGGTCATGATCGGATCATTATTCGCCGGCCACGAAGAATCACCGGGCCAAACGATCGAAATCGACGGCAAGCTGTACAAAGAATATTTCGGCTCCGCTTCTGAATTTCAAAAAGGCGAAAAGAAAAACGTCGAGGGCAAAAAAATGCATGTCGAACATAAAGGGTCTTTGCAGGACACGCTGGTTGAAATGGAGCAGGATCTGCAATCTTCCATCTCTTACGCCGGCGGCAATACACTCGAAGCCATCCGTAATGTCGACTATGTAATCGTAAAAAACTCTATTTTCAACGGCGACAGATTTTAACATGCAGCAGAGCCGCTCGAAGATAAAAAAAAATGACATTCATATTGAATGTCATTTTTTTATTAAATACCGAAATAAAGAGCCGCACTGGCTAACAGATTAATCACAAAAATAAACAAAAAGATGTAACGAATGAATTTATTTTGCACCGGAGCAAATATAAAGAGATATAGTCCTGCCACCCCAAAAGTAAGAACAGGAAACAGCCACTCAAAGGATAAAGAAATGATATAACCGATAATCATAACAATCGGCACACCGATTAATGATAATTTACTTCTCATATGATTTCTGCCCCTTTTACTTAAAAATTGGTGTGATGTAAGCTTCAATAACGGCAGCGGCGATCAGCAGACAAATAATAAGCAGCACCAATATTCCAATATGCCTGAACATTGAAACCATTATCTTTTTTTCCTTAGAAAAACACAGCCTGATGACCAATTCAACGCCCTTAAAACCAATGGCGCCACTTAATAATAACGCGGGAACTTCAAATATACCATGAGGAATTAGCAGTAAAAAAATCTGATAAAAAGGAACCCCGCTATGCAGATTTTCTATAATAGAGCCGCTTAAAATAAACCCGTTTGTGAATAAATAAAAGATTGAGGTCAACCCAAAGGTAAAAAAACCCGCGGCTAAAAACAGACAAGCGATTGCATTGTTTTTCAGCAGTTCAACCGCGCCTGATGAGCCGTTGTAAGACGCGGTTGAAACAAAGTGATCGGAAAAAAACGCAGCGATCACACCGCCTGAAAAAAACAGCAATGACGCGGTTAACGGAATGGCGGATGTTCTGATTGCCGGCAACATGCGGTTCATCATGTATAGATACTCTCAGCCAATTCTTCAATCTCTTCTAATGAATGCTCGGATGACTGATACTCCGCCGCAAAAACGCCTTCATGTATAATACCGATCGTATCGCACAGCGAATGCGCCAGCTCCAGCAGGTGAGTCGATAACAGGACCGTATTTCCCTGCTTGACGTACTCCTTTAATAACGTCCGTATCGTTTTACCGCTGATTAAATCAATGCCCGTCAGCGGCTCGTCAAGAATTAATATCTTTGGCTGATGAATGAGCGCGGCGGCAATTGATAATTTTTGTTTCATTCCATGTGAATATGTTTTAATCAGCTGATTTCCGTCTTGAGCAAGCTGCAGCGTCTCTAACATATTCTTTATATAATCATTTGTCCGCTGAGACGGCACTTGAAACATCTCCGCTGTAAAACGCAAGTATTCGACTCCCGTTAAGTAATCATATAAAAAAGCATGGTCGGGCACAAAACCGATATCAGCCGATATTTGCCCCCTCTCTTCTGAATCCAGTTCCTTGCCGTCAATCATGACGCGGCCTGAAGTCGGTTTAAGCAGGCCCGAAATGATTTTCAAAGTCGTTGTTTTCCCGACTCCATTAGTCCCCAGCAAAGCATAGATTGAGCCTTTTTTCACCTCAAACGAAATATCTTTCAACACCTGTTTTTCACTATAGTTTTTTTGTATATTCACTAATTTAATCATTGTTCGCAAACCTTTCCGCCATATTGATTCTGCGAAGAAACAGAAACATGACTCCATAGTTTAATAGTGTGAACAGGACAAAAATACCTGATGCCGAATGAATAAGCATCGTTTCAAGTTCCGGCTTTTTATAGATAAAATACGACGTGATCGCAGCGATTTGAAGCGACACAATGAAAATGAAAGAACTGTATAAGTTGTTATATGTCTTTGCTTTCCCCGCTTCTCCAATTTCGTACAGATGCTCCCAGTTTTTCTTAGGATACAAGGCGGTGCTTGAAATCTGGACAAGACTGTATAAAAAACCCGAACATAAAAACACAATAAACAAGTAAATCGTCAGTGCCGCGGAAGACGGAAAAAACACCGTAATCAAAATGGTGATGATGAACGAATAGATAAGAGCGGCGAGATTATAAATACATACTTTCGGAAATACCAGCTGCCACGCATGTTTAATATTCCGGTGAAACAAATGCTGGTTTTTTATTTCGCCGTCAACTGACAATACTGTTTTGAGCGCATCTCCGACGAGCTGATACGAAAAGTTCGCAATGATAACCGCCGCAGACACGATGGCGGCTGCCGAATACCCGATAAAGTGATGCGATAAAAGCGGAATACAAAAACCTAAAAACAGCATGAACAAATACAGCATACTGCCGAAGTTCCTGATAAAAAACCCATCAATTCTCGATAAGAACAGCAGATCCTTTTGAAAAACGGCATGAAATATTTTGTTATTTCTATATAATTTCAGCTTTGGCGCAAAATCTGCGTTTGTCAAAAACATATATGGAATAAGGTCCATTTTCTTCAGGGTGGCCGACCACAGTTTAAACATCCCCGCCGTTAAAAGGACGGCGGCCGCAAACACCGCAGCGAAAACGAGCACGGAATGTGAGCGGAATGCTAACCATACATACGGCGTATTCATGAGGATGTTCCGGAAAGCCGGTGACTCCGTAAAGCTTGAAAGATCCTTTGCGGTATACTCCCCAAACACGAGAAGATAAACGGCATACCCAACTGCAAGCGGAACCAGCAGGCTGACGCTGAATAAAATGCCTTTCATGATTTTCAAGTAAAACAATTTGCTCCACATATTTGTAAGAAGATAAACAACATAAGAAAACAGCATAGATAAAAATAAATTGAGAAGAAAATAAACGAAGCCCAAGAAAAATACGATGATCGCCGCAGACCCGGTCATGCCTGCGCTTGATAAAAATAAAAAGACCGGAAAAACAAAAAGATACCATACGAAAATGGTTTTTTTGATCGCCTGGCCGGCAAAAACAGAAAACAGCTGTAAAAAACGCACCTTTTTTAATTGATGAATGACCTTACGCGTATCCAGCAGAAAGGCATTGTGATGTTCTTTAAAGAAGCCGGCAGCCCAAAAAAGCTGCTCAAGTGAAACGGCGATTAAAACAAATTGCCCCCATGCGCTGAGGGGCAGCTGAATCAGTTTTGTTCCGAATACAACACCGCATCCCAGGAAAACGAGATATAAACATAACAGAGAAATAATAATGGCAGACAGCAGTTTGCTGTTGAGTTGAGGAATGCCCCAATCTTCCTTTCTTTTTCGAAACGATGACAGGGTATTATATTTGATAAGAGCCGCAATTTGTTTGACTATCATACTTTCAATCCTTACATATGTATTTGGGAGAGAGGCTCTTTTTGCAGCTTGTACAAAAAGAGCAATTATTTATTGATCGATTTTACCAAGCAGCTGCGTATTTTTTGCCGTATTTCTTAATCATTGTTTTTGCTGTTGCAACGATTGCATAAGAAATCGCGCCTGCGCCTGTAACGATACCGATAAGAGAAATGATAGAAGCAATTGTTGATGCCGCATCAATAATATCAATTGCTTTTTTAGCTGCTGCTGTAGAGATGCCGAGAGTTGAAGCTAATTCAGCATTGGCTGAGAATGCATGAGCCGCCGCCACGTTTAATTCAGTTCCCGTTAATAATAGTGCATAAACCAATGTTGCTGCAGCAAGAGCCGCGCCAAACAAAATGAAAGACTTTTTATTAGATTTTACTAAGTTCATCATAACATCTCCCTACTCTGTTTTTTTAATTTATAATAAAATTCAGCTTAATTGACTCTCTCCCGAGCTAAATTTTATCCGCCATAAAATAGTTTAAGAAAATAGTAAAGAGTTTTAGTAAAACAAAACATCCAGTCAAAATGATTCTCTTGCCTTTACTGAGATCGGTCAGTTTTCCTGCGGCAGCATAAAGAGCCGCGATTGATATGAGCAGAAATGGGTCCAGCAGCTGCAGACTCAAGCTGGTGCCGCCGGCAGAATATATAAGCGAGGAATCAGCCGTTAAGTAATTAACAACTGAAAGAATCAACATTTTAAATGCCGAGATTAAAGAAGTCAGTGTATATAGAAGCAAATATATTTTTTTCGGTTTTTTTGTACCGAGAATAAAAGCGGCAACGAATAACAGAAATCCGCCTATCAGAATTTCCACAAAAGTTGTGAAGATCATAAACCCTTGCAGAAACATGACAATCGTACGAACACTTTTCTCCCCGATATCATAGGTACTTTCTCCGACGGAAGAATAATACGACTGCAGAACTTTATCTGAAATACTGAATTGGAAGAGTAATGAACAGATCAAAATGATGAAAAAAGAACTTAAAAATATTTTTTTATTGCTCAATTGACCTATCATATTATCATCCTTTTCTTACAAAATAAATTAACTATTCTATACTTTTACAATTTAGTTTAATCCTATCAAAAAATCAATATCCTTTCGAAAAATATGACTTTAGAACGTGTTGACAAAGAGCACATCTTTCATAGTTTTTGATGCTATGTACCCTTTATTTTTTTTCGAATTTGCAAATAGTATGATTTGAACCGTTGATTTGAAGTTTTAGGAAGAACCTGTCGAAAGAGACGCAGGGTGTAAAAAAGGAGGATATCGTCATGTATCCTCCGGATGTATGATCGCCAGCACCTGATGATCTTCCCATTTTCCATTTATTTTTACATTTTTTCTCGCAATGCCTTCTTTATGAAAGCCAGCTTTTTCGAGCACCCGGATTGACGCCTTATTGTGCGGCATGACTCCGGCTTCTATCCGATGCAATTTCAGCTCATTGAATGCATAATCGACTGCCAGCTTGACAGCCTTCGTCGCATAGCCTTTTCCGTTATGTTCACCATCTAAAAAGTAACCGATGAAAGCGCTTTGGAGAGAACCCCGAACCACCTGAAAAAGGCTGATCGTGCCAATCAGGGTCTGATCCTGAAGAAAAATGCCGAAGCTGTATTCTGTTTCATTTTCCGCATTCTTCAGTGATTGTTCAATTCGTTTTTTCCGGCCTTCCAGCGTATAAAAATCCTCTTGTCTCGACATGGCAAACCGTTCAAAAAACATGCGGTTTTCCGTCTGCAAAACCAGCTCCTGCTCTGCATCATTCAGGCTGAGCGGCCTGATATCAATGCTGTTTCCTTCCTGCACATGCATCGCCGTCCTTTTGTTTTGATCAGAAACGTTTTTTAATTGTCTCTCACCCATGTTATACGGTACGCTTTATCGCATCAAGAAAATTCCAAGACTTCACATTCACCTTTCCTTTCGTGCCTATGTCTGATGTGAGTAACCGAAACGGAATCACAAGGTTCTTTTGTTGACTTAAACCGTGCTTTAAGCCGTATCATCATATTGTGACAAGGAAAGAATAGCTTTGGCGGGTTTCCCGATGATCTAAAAATCAATTTTACAGAATCACTGCTGTCTTATTTCATGCCTATTTGCGGGATGAATATATTGATTGGATCAAAGCTGAAATGTTGACAAAGAAATGTAAAAACAATCGGAAAAGAGGAGATAATATGAAACTGACGGGAAACACAATACTGATTACAGGCGGAAATGCCGGAATAGGATTGGCTTTCGCAGAACGGTTTTTAAAAGCGGGAAATAAAGTCATCGTGACCGGACGGCGTGAGCACGCTCTTCAAAAAGCAAAGGAAACATTCCCGGATCTTATTACATATGTCAGTGATTTGAGCATTCCATCTGAACGTATATCACTGTTTGATTGGGTGACAGAGAACTATCCGGAAGTGAATGTGTTAGTCAACAACGCGGGGATTCAACAACGTTTTCATGTGCTGAAAGCGGATGCGAAAGACAATTGGGACTATTTCAATAAAGAAATCACAACGAACATTGAAGCTCCCTTCCACCTGTCTATGCTGTTCGCTCCGTTTTTTGCCGGAAAAGAAGATGCGGCTGTCATTAACATCTCTTCGGGATTGGCTTTTACACCGCTTGCCATTGCACCGATCTATTCAGCAACGAAAGCGGCGCTTCATTCATTTACAATGAGTTTGAGACATCAGCTTTCTGATTCATCTGTAGAAATGATTGAAGTTGCGCCTCCGGCGGTGAATACAGATTTAGGCGGAGCAGGGCTGCATACTCAAGGAGAACCGCTGGATGAATTCGCTGATGGGATTTTTAAAGGACTGAAAGAGGGCAAACAAGAAATCGGGTATGGTTCTTCAGTCGAACGGCTGCGCATGCCACGGGATAAAGCCGATGAACATACGGCAAATATGTACAATGCGATGAAACATACAATTGAATAACCTCTTTGAAAAAGGAAAACCCGCTTCTGTTGAGCGGGTTTTATTTTTATTAAACAGATAAACGCCTTTCTTAACAATGGTGGAAGCGCCATCGAAAAGAAAGACGTCATATTTTTTCATCCTAAGAATAGCGGGTTGACCCTTAGCACTCTTCCGGCGTACCGGCGTTTTTGGCCGTGCGGAAAGAAGATCCGCAGCCGCAGGAAGCGATGGCATTCGGGTTGTCAATAGTGAAACCGCCGCCCATCATGGACTGTTTGAAGTCAATGATCGTGCCGGTCATAATATCAAGGCTTTCGCTGTCGACCAAAACGGTGATTCCGTGCTGTTCAAACATACTGTCTTTTTCGCCTTTTTCGTGCTCAAATCCCATTCCGTAAGACAGGCCGCTACAGCCGCCGCCTTTTACGCCCACACGGAGAAACGCGTTTTCTTCTTCATGCTCTTTCATCATATCTTTTATATGCAAAGCCGCTGCTTCAGTGATGGTTACTGGAACAATCATAGGTAGACCTCCTTTTTTAAAAACGATGCTAGTATCTATTATAAACCTTGAGGAGAGTATTTCTCAAACGAGCTGTTTACAAATAAAAGACGCCGCTGCATACGGTTTCGGCGGGTCCCGTCATCAGCACATGCCCGTTATCCTGCCAATTAATCACAAGGTCGCCTCCCGCTAAATGAACAGTGATATCCCGGTTTCGTTCAGAAACACCGTTCAATACGGATGCGACAGCCGCCGCACAGGCGCCTGTTCCGCAAGCCTGTGTAATGCCGGAGCCGCGTTCCCATACGCGGAAATGAAGTTCATCGGCGCTGACGGTTTCCACAAATTCGACATTGACGCCTTCCGGAAATCTCGGGTCTTTTTCAATGACGGGACCGAGCGTTGTAAGAGGCGCTTGATTGATATCCGCAACCGGAAAAACAATATGGGGGTTTCCCATTGATACGGCTGTTCCGGAAAGCTCCGTTTCTCCAAAAACAAAGGTTTCATCGATCGTCCGTTCATCTTCATTGCCGAGCATCGGCAGCTCTTTTTTGGTGAGCCGCGGTTCGCCCATATCAACGGCGACTTCACGCACAATCCCGTTGCCCTCTGTAATGTCTGCTTTCACAAGACCTGAAAGCGTCTCAATGAAAAAGGACGTTTCTTCTGTCAGCTTATGTTCGTATGCGTACTTTGCCACACAGCGAAGGCCGTTGCCGCAATTTTTCCCTTCTGAGCCGTCATTATTAAAAATCCGCATTTTGACGGGCGCTTTTTCTGACGGACAGATGAGGATCATTCCGTCAGAGCCGATGCCCGTGTGAATGCTGGACACTTTAACGGCAATCTCAGCCAGCCGTTCTTCCGGCAGCTGTTCTTCAAATTGATTTACATATATATAACTGTTTCCAAGACCGTGCATCTTGGTAAAACGGAATGAATTCATATCGGCCTCCAACTTTTTTTCTTTTACTTAGTATAAAAGCTCTTCTGCTCGGACACAATACAAATATCCCCCGTTTTTCATACATAAAAGCTCCCTGCATATGCAGGGAGCTTTTATCGTTTACTAAATAAACATGCCGGCAATCGCCGCGCTGAGAAGGTTTGCGAGTGTTCCCGCAATAACCGCTCTTAATCCGAGGCGCGCAATGTCCGAACGGCGGCTTGGGGCCAAACCGCCCAGTGTGCCGAGCATAATCGCAATCGAAGAGAAGTTGGCAAATCCGCACAGCGCAAAGCTGATAATCGTAGACGTTTTTTTAGAAAAGTCCGCAATATGCGGACCGAAGTTTGAATAAGCGACAAACTCATTCAGCACAAGTTTCTGTCCGATATAGCTTCCCGCTCCGAGCGCTTCATGCCAAGGAACGCCGATTACAAATGCGATCGGCGAAAACACGTAACCGAGAATGGATTCTAATGTAATATGTTTGAAACCGAACCAGCCGCCGATTCCGCCGAGAATTCCGTTCACTACGGCGATGAGCGCGACAAACGCAAGCAGCATGGCGCCGACATTTAAAGCAATCTGAAGGCCAGTGGACGCGCCTTTTGCCGCTGCATCAATCACGTTAGCGGCGCCTTCGCCTTCTTCGTCCATATTAAAATCGCCTTTTATCGTCTGCGTTTTTTCCGTTTCAGGTATTAAAATTTTTCCGAACACGAGACCGGCGGGAGCCGCCATAAAGCTGGCCGCCAGCAAGTATTCGATCGGAATGCCTAACAGGGCGTAACCGAAAAGCGTCGAACCCGCTACAGCCGAAAGGCCGCTCGTCATAATCGTAAACAGCTCGGAACGGGTCAATCCCGCAATCAGCGGTTTAATGGCAAGCGGTGATTCAGACTGTCCGACAAAAATATTCGCAGCCGCCGCAAGCGATTCCGTTCTGCTTGTCCCAAGAAGTTTTGACAGTCCGCCTCCGATGACGCGAAAGATGAGCTGCATGATTTTCAAGTGATACAAAACGGCAATCAGCGCTGAGAAAAAGATAATGACCGGCAGAACGCTCAGCGCAAAAGCCGGGCTGCTGCCCACTTTTAACAGCGGGCCAAAAATAAAGCTGATGCCTTCGTTCGCATAATCAATGAGAAGCTGCACACGGCTTGAGAACCATAAAAATACGGCCCGGCCGGCGTCCCACTTTAATACGATGAATCCGAAGGCCATTTGTAAACATAAACCGACAATGACGGTTCGCAGGTTAATTTTGCTTTTCTTCTCTGATAACAAAAAAGCAATGGCTAATATAGCAACTGCCCCGAGCAGCCCCCAAACGATATTCAATGAATCCACCTCTAAAATTTTATTTAAAAAAAGTCTTTATTAAGATAACAATATTTATTTTTGCTGTCTACAAATTTTTTATTTTGCCAAAACCCGGGGCGCAATAAAAAAGAGACCCCGTTCGGAGCCTCTGATTAAAACATCGGATTTTCTTCTATGAATGTATATATGTTGTCAACCAGTTCAGCAGGCGTGCCTCCCGTGACCACTTCGCCGTTGACCAGGGCGAACAGGGACTCCATGCATTTCCCGCAATAGCTTAAACAGCCATATTCAAGCACGTCCAAGTTCGGATCCTTCTCTAAGATCTCAAGTGCTTCCTGGGAACCGCGCGCTAAATTGCTGACACAGAATTCAATCATCGGATTCATGCGGTTTCACCTCACATATGTACCTTATCCTAACGGAATTTCCTCTATTCGTCAAAGATCCGGTTTCACGCTCAATGTTATCGTAACATATTAATTCAGGTTAAAGGTTTTACTATTACGTGTTTTCTGGTCAATTTGTAGGTTATTTTAAAACTATTATTGTGGTTTTAGATCAAATTCGATATAATTCTAGATGTTATTTTACATAGTTCGTTATTTTGTAACAACATTGACTACCATATTTTTCGGGCAAAAGGGGAATCATTATGAAAAAATTGGTCTTGATCGGCGGGGGTTACGGAAACATGCGGGTGCTGCACCGCTTACTGCCGAACCAGCTTCCGTCAGATATATCCATCACGCTGATTGACAGAAACCCGTATCACTGCTTAAAAACAGAATATTATGCGCTTGCCGCCGGCACGATTTCTGATCATCATATCAGGGTGTCTTTTCCTGAGCATCCGAATCTGGATGTTCAATACGGTGAGGTGGCTTCCGTCGACACGAAAAACAAACAGGTTCTGTTTCATGACCGCGAACCGATTTCTTACGATGACGCGGTGATCGGACTGGGCTGCGAGGATAAGTATCATAACGTGCCCGGCGCGCCGGAACATACTTACAGCATTCAGACCATTGATCAGTCACGCGAAGCCTATCAAAAGCTGAACAACCTCGGCGCCAATGCATCTGTCGCTATCGTCGGAGCGGGATTAAGCGGCGTGGAGCTTGCCAGTGAATTAAGAGAGAGCCGTGACGATCTGAAGATTATGTTATTTGACCGGGGCGACCTGATTTTATCAAGCTTTCCGAAAAGACTCAGCAAGTACGTTCAGAAATGGTTTGAAGAACACGGCGTCACCATTATCAATAATGCGAATATTACAAAAGTGGAAGACGGCATCGTTTATAATCATGATGAAGGAATACCGGCCGATGCCATCGTGTGGACGGCGGGAATTCAGCCGAATAAAGCCGTCAGAGAACTGGACGCTGAAAAAGACCCGCAAGGCCGCATCGTTTTAACACCGCATCACAACCTTCCGGGCGATGAGCATGTTTACGTCGTCGGTGATTGCGCGAGCCTGCCGCATGCGCCGAGCGCCCAGCTGGCTGAAGCGCAAGCGGAACAAATTGTGCAGATCCTCCTGAAACGCTGGAACAATGAAGAGCTGCCGGAAACAATGCCGCAATTTAAGCTGAAAGGCGTTCTCGGTTCACTCGGAAAAAAAGCGGGCTTCGGTCTTGTCAACGACCGTCCGCTCATCGGGCGTGTGCCCCGTTTATTAAAATCAGGCCTTTTATGGATGTACAAGCATCATAACGGCTGATAAGAAAATAGCCGCTGATTGCGATCAGCGGCCATTTTTAAGAGCCCGCAACATAGCCGCGCTTTTCCATTTCTTCATATATATCTTTTAAATGCGGATTCCCTTCCCCCACAATGACATCCTCCACCAGCACAAGCGGATAGAAGAATTCATCGTTTCTGATGCGCTCCGCAAGCTCTTCTGTCTCCTTTTGCTGAGGCGGTGCGTCGATATCAATATACCGCATGCTAAAAGGCTGCTCCGGATATTTCCGTTTCAGCGCCGCCTCCAGCCATTCAAACGTATCTTTGGCGCTCGGCATATTCACGCAGCTTGCGCAAAGCGTTTCAGCGCCGTAAACACTGAGCGTAACCGGCTTTGTCATGTATATCATCCCCTTTACACCAGTATACAAAGGACGAGGCAGCTTTTGTATAAAAAACGGTTTTTATGTTCAAGTTTAAATATGCTATAATGGGGAAAGCAGCTTTGCAAACCAAACATTAGATTTTTACCGTTACTGTGAATATAATGGTTTTATGTATATGAAAGGAGCGAATCTCATGACTGAGGTTGAAATGAAAGAGCAAGTACAGGAAGTATTGGATAAATTACGTCCGTTTCTGCTTCGTGACGGCGGTGACTGTGAGCTTGTTGACGTAGACGAAGGCATCGTAAAGCTTCGCCTCCTTGGCGCATGCGGCAGCTGCCCAAGTTCAACGATTACGCTGAAAGCCGGAATCGAACGCGCCCTTCTTGAAGAAGTACCGGGTGTCGTTGAAGTAGAACAAGTATTTTAATCGTAAAACCAGGCTGCATGACAGCCTGGTTTTTTATTTTTTACAAATAGTCATCAAACCATGAACAAATATAACGGATGCGTTTCATCCGCTGTTCCGGATGGCCGCTTCTCGACAGCTCATGCGTGGCTTTCGGAAACCGGATGAACGACGTCGTTTTGTTCAGTTTCTTCAACGCGGTAAAGAGCTGCTCGGCCTGCTCTATCGGACAGCGGTCATCTCGCTCACCGTGCAGAATCAAAAGCGGCGTCGAAACGCGGGACGCATATTTTACAGGAGAACGATCCCAAAGCTTATCCGCTTCCTCAAACAAATCATGCCCGAGCTGCCAGTCGGTAAAAAAGAAACCGATATCGCTGACACCGTGGAAGCTGAACCAATTTGAAATGGAGCGCTGCGTGACGGCTGCTTTAAAACGGTCTGTCTGCCCGACAATCCAATTCGTCATAAACCCTCCGTAGCTTCCGCCCGTCACACCGAGACGGCCACTGTCAATAAACGGATACGCCTGAATGGCTTCATCCACCGCCTGCATGACATCACGGTAATCTCCGCCTCCGTAATCACCCCTGACACGATTGACAAAATCCTGCCCGTAGCCATGGCTTCCTCTTGGGTTGACATACACGACAGCATATCCTTGTGCGGCCAGCACTTGGAATTCGTGAAAATACGTATGGCCATACATCATGTGAGGCCCGCCGTGTATGTATAGAATGAGGGGATAAGTTTGATCTTCTTCAAAAACGGCGGGCTTTAAAAACCAGCCGTTTACCGTCAGCCCGTCCTTTGTTTCATATTGCAGCTTTTCCGGCACGGATATGATACGCTCCTCAATAAACCGATCATTGTCGAATGTCAATTGCTTCTCTTCCCCATCTTCAAGTGAAATGCTGTAAAGCTCGGAAGGCTGTGCGGGTTTGGCAATGACTGCGATACAGCTTTTCTGATCAGGATGAAAAGCAAAACCGTTCACATACTCTTCTTCTAATCGGATCGGATATACGAGGCCGTCAATCGAGATATAATAAATACCGGTGCTTCCCTGCTCGCTCCCGAGAACGTAAAAACCCTGCCCGTCGTATGTCCATACCGGCCGGGGCGTCACTCCTCCTATGATTGAATCCGCAATCAGCGCATCGCTCAAATGAACATCCAGCATGTCGGTCAGGCAGGACAGCCGCTCAGTTTTCACGTCGTACAGCCACGCTTTTTCTAAAGTCGCATTGCGAAATTCATTTTCATGGCCCAGCATCGCGATATAAGAACCGTCCGGTGAAAACACGCAGGAACCGAAAGAACCGCGGTGCGGCGTAATCTGCTTCAGGCTTCCGTCCGCCAGATTCATCAGATAGACATCGCTCGGCTTTCCGGCGTCACCCGGCTCGTATAAATTGGCGGTAAACGCAAGCTGCCTGCCATCCGGTGAAAAGGCCGCGTCATAATGATCCGCTTCATGATCCGTCAGCTGCTGAACCTCCCCCGTTTCAAGATGAATCAGCACAAGCTGGGCCCAGCTTCCGTTCAGCAGGCCTTTCCCGTCACGTTTATATGTTAATGACTGAATGTCAACCGGCTCATACTCGTCATGCTTCTTTTTTTCTTTCTCATCGGCGCGCTCCGCTGATGTCAGACTGACGGACACAAGCACGGATCTGCCGTCGGGCGCCCATATCGGATCTGATACGCCCCAAGGAATATCGGCCGCCTGCTCCGCCTCTCCGCCGGCAGCGTCGATGATGTACAGCTGAGGGATGCCGTTCCCCCTGTCAGAAACAAAGGCGAGGCGCCGTCCGTCAGGCGACCACCGCGGACTTGTATTTCTGTTGTCCCCGAAAGTCCACGGGTTTGAGATGCCGGATTCTGTGTCATATACCATAATGGCTGAGGAATAGGCATCACGCTTATGATTGACTGTTGTCCGGACGTAAGCGGCTCTTCTGCCGTCAGGGGCATATTGCGGGTCTGTCACGGATACGAGAGTCGCAATGTCCTCCTCGGTTATGAGTTTTTTCAAATCGTTTCTCCTCCTTTTCTTTTTTATTTCGCTTCCCTAAATAAAAATCCTTCTCCAGAAAAAGAAAGCGTCCTTCTCTGATGGGAAGAACGCTTTTTTATCATTATACACTTTTCACCTGCTCTAAAGGATTCCGTTCAATTACGCTTCCTTCTGACGGGACGGTAAGCGCCGCAATCTCACAGTGGGGGAAATGCTCAGAAAGCTGTTTTCTCAGCTCTTCTCCCTTTCCTTTTTCAATCAGGACAAGAATCGTCGGTCCCGCTCCGCTCAGCGCCGTTCCGTAAGCGCCTTTCATTTCGGCCGCATGTTCCACCTTTGAAAGCTCAGGAACAAGCATGGCGCGGTACGGCTGATGGAGGATGTCTTTTCTCATCATTTTCCCGGCGAGCGCCCAGTCATTTGACATGATCGCAGCAACGAGAAGGTTGCTGACGGCGCTTGCTTTAACGGCGCGTCGGTACGGCAGCTCTTTCGGGAGCACGTCTCTTGCGTCCCTGGTCAGAACTTCGTAAAACGGAATGACTGCCACAACGTCGATATCCGCTTCGGCAACACGCACGATATGTGTTTCATCTTCTTCGTGAAGGCCGATCACAAGCCCTCCTGCAAGGGAAGCAGCGGCATTATCAGGGTGCCCCTCTTCAAGACTCGCTAAGTGCAGCTTGTCGCTTTCCGACAGCTGCAGGCCGCATAACTCATCCGCAAGCTCAATGGCGGCGACGATAGCGGCCGCGCTGCTTCCGAGACCCCGTGCAAGGGGGATGTCACTCCATACTTTGACATGGGCGGGCGGCAGCTCTTTTTGATAGCGGTCAGCCGTCCGTTTGGCGACTTGGTAGATGAGGTTGTCCGTTCCTTGAGGGATGCCCGCGACAGTTTCGGTTTCCGCCGAGAACTGCCATTCATCGTTTCGGAAAACCGAAAGCTTCAAGTATCTGCTGAGCGCCATTCCGATGGAATCAAACCCAGGTCCTAAGTTGGCGGTGCTTCCCGGAACCGTAATGGAAAACAGCATCTCCGCCTCATTCATACACGCGCCGCTCCATTTAAGTATTCCAGAATACTGTCCTCATCTGTCGGCAGCGTGATCGGTTTTATGTCAGATACGTCCACAGCCGTATTCGGATCTTTCAGGCCGTTTCCGGTCAAAACTGCGACAACCTTGCTTCCTTTTGGAATTTCACCGGATTTCACCTGTTTCAAAACGCCGGCGATGGATGCACAGGAGCCCGGCTCGGCAAATACGCCTTCTTCACGGGCAATCAGCTGATAAGCGTGAAGGATTTCTCCATCTGTGACTTCATCAATTTTTCCGGCTGATTCTTCCGCAGCGAGCACGGCTTTGTCCCAGCTGGCGGGATTCCCGATTCGGATTGCCGTCGCAACGGTTTCTGGATTTTTAATGACCTCACCGCGAACGATAGCCGCAGAACCTTCCGCTTCAAAACCGCGCATCTTCGGAAGTCCGGTGCCGTTTTTCTCATGATATTCTTTGAACCCTTTCCAGTAGGCCGTGATATTCCCGGCATTTCCTACCGGGATCGCCAGAATGTCCGGCGCTTCGCCGAGCTGTTCGCATACTTCAAAGGCCGCTGTTTTTTGCCCTTCAATCCGGTAAGGGTTTACTGAATTCACTAATGCAATCGGTGATTTTTCACAAATCGACCGGACGATGGCCAGCGCGTCGTCAAAGTTTCCGTCAATCGCGATGATTTCCGCACCGTACATGACGGCCTGCGCAAGCTTTCCGAAGGCGATTTTCCCGTCCGGGATGATGACGATGCATTTCATGCCGGCTCTCGCCGCGTATGCGGCAGCCGCAGCGGATGTGTTGCCTGTTGAGGCGCACATGATGGTATCATTGCCTTCTTCTTTCGCTTTGGCGACCGCCATGACCATGCCGCGGTCTTTAAAAGATCCCGTCGGATTAACGCCTTCTGTTTTCACATGCAGTTCAATTCCGAGCTTTTCAGAAAGCTTCGGGAGGTGAATCAGCGGCGTATTGCCTTCATGCAATGTCAGGGCCGGCGTCCGATCCGTCACCGGCAGAAATTCTTTATATTGATGGATGAGTCCTTTCCACATTAGCTCCAACCGTTCCCTTCTACACGATATGTGCTTTTTACTTCTTGTACAACTTCTAGATCATTTAAGTTTTGCAGAATGTCACTGAAATCTTCTTCCGATGTATGATGCGTGACGATGACGATTTCCGCGAGATCGTCATGTCCTTTGATCGGCAGCTGCAGAATTTTTTCAAAGCTGACGCCGCGCTCTGAGAAGGCCGATGTGATTTTTGAAAAAGAGCCCACCTGGTCTTTGACATGAATTCTTAAAAACTGCTGGGCGTAGATATCAGACGGCTGCTTCAGATTTCTTTCAAACTGCGGGGCGACAAAGCTGTTTCCGTTTACGCCGAGACGCATGTTTTTCATGACCGCGACCAGATCGGAAACGACTGATGTCGCAGTCGGCATGCTTCCGGCTCCGGGGCCGTAAAACATCGTTTCGCCTACGGCTTCTCCGTACACGTAAACGGCATTAAACTCGTTATGCACGGCAGAGAGCGGATGATGATCCGGGAGCAGTGTCGGCTGAACGCTGACTTCGATTTTATTGTCATCACGCTGGGCGATGCCGATCAGCTTCATCGTATAGCCGAGCCGTTTGCTGAAGCTGATGTCTTCATCCGTAATCCGGGAAATTCCTTTTACTTTGACATCGTCCAGATCAACGTCCATAGAGAAGCCGAGACGGGCTAAAATCGCCATCTTGCGCGCGGCATCGAGCCCTTCTACATCGGCGGTCGGGTCCGCTTCCGCGAATCCGAGATCCTGCGCTTCCTTCAGCACTTCTTCATACGGGCTTTTTTCTTTAATCATTTTCGTTAAGATGAAGTTCGTCGTTCCGTTGACGATTCCCATCATTTTTGTGATCCGGTCAGAGGAAAGGCCTTCTTCGAGCGTGCGTAAAATCGGGATTCCGCCGGCGACACTCGCTTCATAATACAAGTCACAGCCATTTTCCTTTGCGGCGGCTAAAAGCTCTGAGCCATATACGGCGATCAGATCTTTATTTGCGGTCACAACATGTTTTTTCGCTTTCAAGGCGTCAAGAAGATATTGCTTCGTCTGTTCGACACCGCCGATGACTTCAATAATCACGTCGACCTCAGGGTCATCGATTACATCATAGACTTCTGTCGTCAGCACTTCTTTCGGCAGGTCTGCGTCTCGTTTTTTATCAATATCTTTAACTAGCACTTTTTTGATCGTCACCGGACAGCCGACCTGGTGCATAAGCTTATCCTGATGATCTTGTATAATTTTGACGACACCGCTTCCCACGGTTCCCAGTCCTAACAGTCCAATACGAATCGCTTCCAAAGAGAAACTCCACCTTTCTTCCTTTTGTCCACTAGAAAAGGACAATTGTTAACCCTTCACAGACATTTAAGTTACAAATATTATATAAGCCCGCATTTGTTTTGACAAGCGGCTGAATATTGTTTCTACGGATATGAAAACGCTTAACACACTGATATGACAAGATTCCCTATTTTCTAAATATTTTTACGTTATATTTTCTTACGAACTGATTCCTTTTCCGAGCCAAGCCACAGGCGGGACAAAAACCTGCGCCGACCTGACATTCATCATGTTGTGACATGTCTGTAAAAACTGTTCATAGCGGGTGCAGTCGGCAAGAATGTAGTCAAGCTGCTCTTCGTAAAACTGTTTTTCAGAATCATGAGAAATGTAATAGCTCTCCACCGTCTCGAAGAAATGGAGCGGAAACAGCAGGCGGCTGTAAAACAGGCGCTTGGAAAAGGAGGATAACGGCGTAACTTGCTCATATTCCTGCAGAAACAAAAACCCATCTTTGAGCAGGTCGTCACGATGATACAAATATGTGCTGCGCATATATTCCGCAATATCACGGGCGGCATGGTCGAATACCCAATCGCCCGGAATGCGGATCAATGATTCCTCCGACCAGGTATCCCGTTCCATCCGCTGATGGCAGATTGTCCCCGAGTCTTCTGCGCCGGGATTGTCATCCAGCTCCGTATCCACTAAATATTGAATGGCGTTTTCCGCTAAGCCTGAATAATAAGGAAATGCTTCGATCATTTTCTTTTCGAACGGTTCAAGCGGAGACATATGAATTTTCTGCATCCAGAATGATTCCAGCTGATCCACCCGTTTTCCCCATAAGTCCTTCCATTGGCCGATCCTGCCCGCTTCTTTCACTTCGTACGGGAAACCCCGCCCTTTTCTGTGAAATTCGGCAAGCTCCCCTCCGACAGAAAAAGACCGGTTTGAGACGGGAATCGGCGCTTTTAAGAGCGCATACGTTTTGCCTTCGTCCTCAAAGGTCAGTTCTCCTTCCTTCGTAAAGATAAACACTGAAACGTATGGGTCACTTTGTTCTTGTAAATACTGACTCATGTAGTAAAGCTCCGTCAGCTCTGATTGCGAAAACCCGGAAACGGGAATTATAAGAAAGAAGGAATTAGGCGTCTGGAAGCATTGGTATTTCTGATAAACGGAAAGCTGTCTGACGTGGATGCCGTACTTTTCTTTAATGATGCTTTTCATCATAATCACCTGCCTGAAAAATTAGAGCTATTCACATCGTAGTCATACGCCGGCGGAATTATGAATACATATTGTAATCCTTTGAATCAAGTGGAGAAACATCGTACACATCGGAAGGATGTTGTATAAACTAGTAAAAAAAGATTGGGTGAAGCAAATGTCAGAAAAGGAACAACTGAATCAGGTGGAAGCTGTCGCCAGGGCGCGTTTAAAAGAACGGGGGGTTGAGACGGACGATATCGCCGAGCTGGTGTATTTCCTTCAAAAAAAATATCATCCTGATTTGACGATGGAGGTATGCAGGCTCAATGTGGACCGTGTCATCGCAAAACGCGAGGTGCAAAACGCCATTTTAACGGGAATAGAATTAGATGTGCTCGCCGAACAAAAAAAGCTGTCTGAACCGCTTCAGACCATTCTGACGATTGATGAAAGCCTGTATGGGGTTGACGAGGTGCTCGCCTTCTCTATCGTGAATATATACGGCTCGATCGGCTTTACGAATTACGGCTACATTGACAAAGAAAAACCCGGCATTCTTGGGCGGTTAAATGATAAATCTACGGGCGAATGCCATACGTTTCTTGATGATATCGTCGGCGCAATCGCAGCAGCGGCTTCAAGCCGGCTTGCTCACAGCGCCAGAAATACAGAATAAGGACGGCCGTCATGGCCGTCCCTTTTTTTATAGATGTTCAATCCATTCGGTTAAAGAGTCAATCGCATATGTCGGTTTTTGGTCATAACCGGCCATATGTTCACGCTTTGTCACTCCGGTGTGAACCAGCAGCGTATCCATTCCAGCATTGATGCCGGCCATAATATCCGTTGCATAGTTATCGCCGACCATGAGTGTTTCGGAAATATCCGTTCCGAGCACACGCATCGCCTGTTCCATAATAATGGATTCAGGCTTGCCGATAAAGACAGGCTCAACGCCCGTTGACACCGTCAAAACGGATGTAAGCGAACCGTTCCCTGGTAAAAGCCCTCTTTCAGTCGGAATGGCGACGTCGCCGTTTGTTGAAATGAACCGGGCGCCGTTTCTGATCGCAAGGCATCCCGTTGCCAACTTTTCATATGTAATGCCGCGGTCGATTCCCACAACGACAAAGTCCGCGTTTTCTTCCCCGAAGCTCAGCCCGTTTTCTTCAATGGCCTGGCGGATGCCTTCTTCGCCGATCACATACACCGACGCGTCTTTTTTCTGCTGGGCGATATGCTGCGCAGTAGCCATGCTCGTCGTGAAGACCTGCTCTTCAGATGCAGGAATGTCAAAGCTCATCAGCTTGTCCGCCACCTGCTTCGGCGTCCGGGAAGAATTGTTCGTTACGAATAAATACGGAATGCCGCGCGCTTTAAGCGTTCTCACGAATTCACACGCTTCTTCGATTTTTTCCGTCCCGTTGTACATTGTGCCGTCCAAATCTATCAAATATCCTTTATAATCTTTCATACTCAACACTCCTGTGGATTTTCTCACTCGTTGTTATTTAAATGCGGAAACAGGCCCTAATTCTGTTTCCAGGTAGGTTCTTACACGGGCCGGAAAGGCTTTCAGCACATCTCTGTTTGACGTGATCAGCGTAAACAGCTCCTGATGATCGGCATGCTGATATTCCTGGACAAGCTGCTTTCTGGAAGAGATCAGCTGCTTCAGCTTATTCCCTTCATCCTCAGCTACCACCTTTTCATCCGTCAGAATATCCATGATGTCGTCATAACTGCCCGGATCGCGCATGATAAAGCCGTCAATCATATCATTTCCGACATCGAGAATGCATTCGATCATAAGATGGCTGATCCGCTCAAGCGCCCTTTTTTCGATTTCGCTCTGCCATGCAGGCGTGCTGTCAAACAGCGCCAGCTGGGTCTCAAAAAAACGGAGTGTTTGTTCGATATTATTTCTGTCAACAAAATACACGTGACAGCATCCCCTTCTGCATCAATTATTTTCTGATTCGTTTTAAAACAAAATACGCGCAGCCGAAATTGCAGTATTCGTAAATGTATTCGTCCAATGTGCTGATTTTCGTTTCAAAGGTTGCTTTTTGATTCTGGTCATCAAAGAAGCCTTTGAGCCGCAGCTGACTGTATCCCCAGTCTCCCACAATGTAATCATATTTATTTAATATGTCCGAATAGCGGGCTTTGAACGCTTCTTCATTAAAGCCGTTTTTAAAATCGTGTACGAGTTCAAACTCGGCATTTTGAATAAGAATCATGTCTTCACCTCTTTTATCACTCTTTACTATCATAATTCATTGACTTCTGTCCATCAATTGCAAAATGAGACGGTTTGGACGGACGGAGAATTTTTCCTCTTTATATCCAGTGTAGCGGTTCAGACGATCCTTATTCAAGAATGACTTTTTCCCTGCAAAAACGGCTCCATCACAAAAAACCCAAAACCTGCGGCGTTTTGGGTTTTTTCGGCTTATCTTATGCTTGGGCCTGACGTTTTTTAGACGCTTCGTTCACTTGTTCATCCGCATGGTAGGAAGAACGGACAAGCGGGCCTGCTTCACAGTGGCTGAAGCCTTTTTGCATCGCGATTTCTTTCAGTTCGGCAAATTCGTCCGGATGATAATATTTTTGGACTTTTAAATGTTTTTTCGACGGCTGCAGGTATTGGCCGATCGCCATGATGTCGACATTGTTCGCAAGCAGGTCGTCCATCACTTCAATAATTTCTTCCTTCGTTTCGCCGAGACCGATCATAATGCTTGATTTCGTCGGGATGTCAGGCTGCATTTCTTTCGCACGGCGCAAGAATTCCAAAGAACGGTCATATGTTGCGCGGGCCCGGACTCTCGGTGTCAGGCGGCGGACGGTTTCAATGTTGTGGTTCAGAATATCAGGACGGGTATCCATTAATGTTTTCAGGTTGTCGTAATTTCCGCCCATATCGGATGGCAGCACTTCAATTGTCGTGAACGGGCTTTTTCTGCGGATCGCCCGGACCGTTTCCGCAAAGACGCCTGCTCCGCCGTCTTTCTGATCATCACGCGCTACGGCCGTGATGACGGCGTGTTTTAAATTCATCAGCGCGACGGAATCAGCTACGCGTTCCGGTTCCTGCAGATCCAGCTCAGTCGGCAGTCCCGTTTTTACAGCGCAGAAGCGGCATGCTCTCGTACAGACGGAACCGAGAATCATGAACGTCGCCGTACGTCTGACAGCCCAGCATTCATGGATGTTCGGGCATTTTGCTTCTTCACATACGGTATGCAGATTATTTTCACGCATTAATTTTTTCAGGCCCGTATAGTTTTCATTCGTGTTCAGCTTTATTTTGAGCCATTCCGGCTTTCTCAGATGCTCGTCTTTCTTTGCCATTTCCCCATCATCTCCATTATCCCTTTATTCATGTTCGTGTGCGAAAAATTTCTATTTCACGATGGATATAAAACTTGCGGATTTCTATTCAATAGTCACTTTAACATAGGAAAAATTTCTCGACAAGGGAAGAGAATTACTTACATTTTCTCGGATTGTTGCCGCAAACTATGTGTATTCAATCCTGAAAGGAGATCATGTTGTGAAAGTTCTGTTATCTGCTCTTCTCCTTTTATCAGTTTTCTGTCCGGCTGCAAGCGGGAAAGAACAATCGGCTCCTGTTTACGGCGAACGGATGCAGTTGTACCGCAAAGCCGAAGCAGTCACGCAGATTCCTTGGTATGTGCTTGCGGCGGTTGATCAATATGAAGAAAATGTCCGCTCGAACCGAAAGGATCTGCCGGAAAAAGCAGGAATCATCAGCATTTATATTCCGGATCATTTGTGGAGCGGCCCTGAAAATCCAAATCCTAAGGACGATGCGCCTCTCAGCATTAAAGTATTTGACGGGATCGGCCTGGACGGCGACGGCGACGGAAAAGCCGAGGTCAGCAATGATGAGGATATCCTTTATACATTTGCACAGTATTTAGCGGGATTCGGAACGGATCTTGACCATATCCGCATCGGCCTCTGGAATTATTACCGCCGTGATCAGACGGTCGGCATTATCACCGAATTCATGACACTGTTTAAAACGTTCGGCCGCCTTGATCTCGGAGAGCACGCCTTTCCGCTTCCCGTGAAGACGGATTACAGCTACCGCAGCACGTGGGGCGCCGCCCGGGGTTTCGGCGGGCGCCGGATTCACGAAGGAACGGATCTGTTCGCTCATTACGGGCTCCCCGTCAGATCGACCTGCTACGGTATTGTTGAAATGAAGGGCTGGAACCGTTTCGGCGGCTGGAGAATCGGCATCAGGGATATCAATAACACGTATCACTACTTCGCTCACCTGAACGGCTTTGCAAAAGGTGTGCATAAAGGCCAGATCGTCAAACCCGGTGAAGTGATCGGCTCTGTCGGCAGTTCCGGATACGGACCGCCGGGCACCGCGGGAAAATTTCCGCCGCATCTTCACTACGGGATGTATAAAGATAACGGCAGATCGGAATGGTCTTTTGATCCGTATCCCCATTTAAGGGCATGGGAACGAAAAGAAATCCGCAGGAAAAAGTAAACACACAGCCGCCAGGAAAGATTGCGGCTGTGTGTTTTTATTTATCTTTCTTCTGTTTTTCATTCGGCAGCTGGACGGAAGGCGTCACACCTGACCCGCCGCTTCCGTTATAAAACTGCGGCACCTCTCCTTGAATCGCTTTAATGGAGACCGGAATATTATTTGTCACGACTGAAGTCTTACTGGCAAACGGAATAATGACCTTCACTTTAATCTCCACGAAAATACTGATATCAATCAGGGCATTGTTAATGCCGTACGGCTTTATTTTTGTTTTCACATCAGTTAACGCATCGCCGATCAAGTTAAAGCGCACGGGGATTTTCGGCCCGAGATTTCCGAGAATGCTGTTTCCCGTGACCTGCCCTAAGGGAATATCGATCATAATTTCATCGGCCGTTTTCGCGCCTTTTTCTGTTTCATGCTGCTTATTGTTCGACTCCGCTTCCTTCAGATGAGCCTGAAGCTGCTTTGTCACTTTCGCCTTCATGCTGTTGACCATTTGTGTATTAAAATCCATCGTTGTGACTTTTCCGTTTTCATCCGTTTTCATATCGACCATATCTTTCACATTGTCGCTGTGAGACATGTATTCCTCAATGGATTCCGTAATGACCTCTGTCGCCACCCGTTTAGTTTCCATTTCTCCGATGTTCATCAGCACCGGTTTGATTGAGGAGTTGATCATCCAGAGGCTGATGACTGTTGATATGATAAAAAAAGCAAACGACAGAAGAAGCACATATCGAAAAGGCAAAGGCCCTCTCTTGCGAAGAGCGCTCCGGTATCTAGGCAAGAAAAATCCCCCCTTACATATCACAATGTATGCTTGTAAGAGGGGACATAGTATTTTATTTTCACTCTTAAAAAGTCCCGCTTACCTTTACTCGGATGAGATGGAACGGCGGGCAGCTATACGACATTACCGCTGCCGCGCGAGCTTCCAGGCGAGCAGATCTCTTAAAAACTCCGGCATAAAGTATTGCTTTTCTTTTGAATCGCGGATGTAAGGGAACAGCTTTCCGAGTGTAAACATGTCGAGAACGGCAACCGAGTATATCCGCTCCGGATCAATCTCTTCTCCGTTCACTTTCACATTGAGGAGATGCGTCACACCGTCTTCAAGAATGCCGGCCTCTGCCTCCGCTCCGGCATATACCATCCTGCCCATCACTTCCCCGCGGAAGCCGAGGCCTTTTATCCGCAGCTGCTCCATTTGTTCCGAGGCGGCCTGGCTGATTGTTTCCTGGAGTTCCCTTCCTGAAAGACGAACGGCCACCGGATTGATCGGATGAGGGCAGATACGGTGCAGGTCAAGCTTTGTGACAGGCCCCTTCTGTAAAGGCCCCAAAATGACGCCTGAATTCACCATGCTGACTTCACAGCCGCACCAGCTTTTCAGCGCTTCGGCTAATAGAAGCGGGAGCGGCGATTCCTCAAACCACTTCACGCCGGCTTCTTCATTCAGATTGGCGACTTGTACGGAGAGCAGGTTTTCCGCTTCCCGTTCTTTCTCTTTCAGAAAAGCCGCCGTATCTTCAGATTCCCCTTGCCAATCAGCCATTTTCTGTACAGATGCCTGTTTGCTGACAATGGTTCGTGATTCACTTTCTATCGTCAGCTCGACACAGCCGACATAGTTCCCGTATTTCTCCGCACATGCAAGCAATACGCCGTTTATGTCCTGTCCGTCCTCAAGAAGGTGGTGCGTATGTGATTCAAGAATGACATCGATGTCTGGAAATTTTTCCGCTGCGGCCCGGTCATCGATCAGGCCTAAATGAGAAAGCAGAATGATGATGTCCGCTTTGCCCTTGATATCGTCAAGTGATTCTTGAATGCTTTTTTCCGCATCCGTCACCGTCCAGCCGAGTTTTTGATAGACGGGATAATACGGCACCGTGACGCCGAGTATACCGGCGGTCATCCCGTTTTTCAGCGTTTTGATCACGTAGGGCTCGGCCCATTCCGGCCGCTGTCCGTCCGCGTCAAACAGGTTGGACACAATGACGGGAAACGCGGCATGGGTATATAAATCCGCCAGCTCATCGTGAGGCAGCGTAATTCCTTCATTATTCCCGACGGCAGCCGCATCGATCTCAAGCCGGTTTAACAAGTCGACATTTGCTTTGCCGAAGGTCGCTTCCGTTATCATTTGGAATCGGTCCATATGATCGCCGATGTCGAATACGAGTGTTTCCTCCCCGTCCTTTTCATGCTCACTTCTCTTCTGCTCAATATAATGTACGATTTTCGGCCAATTTTCGAAATGGCTGTGCAAATCATTCGTATGATATAAACGGAGCTTCTCTAACATACCATCTCTCCTACCTTTTAGCTGAATATCCCTTGATAAATCAATTCACAGCCGATCAAAATCAAGACGACCCGCATGAAAAGCACGATCGTTTTCGTCTGCACCCGCTTATTGACCCACGCGCCCATTTTGCCGCCGAACCACGCGCCCGGAACGAGGCACAGCGCATACAGCCAATTGACATGGCCCTCTGCGATATGTGACACGGAACCCGTCACGGAGGATAAGAAAATAATGAGCATTGACGTCGCCACAGCCACTTTCGGCGGGAACAAAAATAACAGCATCATGGCCGGAACCATAAGAGAGCCGCCGCCAATGCCGAAAAGACCGCCCAATAAACCGACGAAAAAGGCAATCACGATACCGGTGAAAATACGGTACGAATATGTATAAAGCTCACCTGATTCATCCTCATATGTCCGGATCATGCCTTTATGCGCTTTATTGACCGGTTTTGCTTTCGCCTTCAGCATTAATGTAATGGAAATCAAAATCATAAAAAGTCCGAACCAGACGGAAAACGTATGCGCATTAAAAAGTTTAGACAAATACGCGCCGATGATGCTTCCCGGGCCGGAACCGATAAAAAAGATCAGTCCGCTTTTGTAGTCAACGGTTTTATATTTCATATAGGCCAGAGTTGATGACAGTCCCGTAAAAATAATCACCAAAAGGGACGTGCCGATGGCAGTCTGCGGTGTTACGTCATGGAAAAACGGAGTCATCGTGCTTAAATAGAGCATCGCCGGCACGATGATAATTCCTCCCCCAAGCCCGATCAGGCTGCCGACCGTTCCCGCGATAAATCCTAATATGATCAATATAAGATAAGACATGTGTCTTGAAACCTCTTTTCTAGCTGAATAGGTCGAGCTGTTTCGGAGCAAGCCCGGTATATGAGATATCTAACATTTCAAGCATCTCAAGCCCGTTATCGGCGGCGTCTCCGCCTGAGTTATTGTTGAAGAGCACATACAGATTGCGCGACTGCTTTTTCAGCTCCTGAAGATTGTTTTTCCAATCTTTGAGCTCCTGTTTGTTATAGCGGTATAAATATCTGACCTCACGCCAGTTTTGTCCGCCGTCTGGTTTGATCCAGCCCTGCTTGTTCCGCCCGTGAAAACGGACAAGCGTTTTTTCTTCATCCGTTGCTTTCAGGACGGTCGGAATGCTGCCCTCGCCGATTTGCGGCTCGTCACATATGCTGTGAATCCAGCCTTCCTCCTTCATAAAGGAAAGCGTCTGTTCATAAAATGGCGGGGAAAACCAAGACCGGTTGCGGAATTCAAGCGCGCACGGAATATCGCCCATCTGCTGCCTGCACCATCTTAAATATGCGACGTTTTCTTTCTTGCAGTCAAACCACGGCGGGAATTGGAACAGCACCATGGCAAGCTTTCCATGCTCTATATACGGCGATAATGACAGCTTAAACGCCTCAAACATTTCTTCCTTCGATTCAAAGGGAATATCGCCGCGCTGATGGCCCGTCATTCCTTGATATGCCTTAATGACAAATTGAAAAGATTCCGGCGTCTCTTTGACCCATCTTTCATTATTACGGGCGGGCTGTATCGCGTAAAAGCTCGCGTCCAGCTCGACGATGGGAAAATGGGAGGAATACACCTGCAGTTTTTGCGGGCCCGCTGTTTTCGGCGGATAGATGCTGTCATGATCCCCCCACCCCGTCAGTCCGATATAAATCACAATCCTTCACCTCTCACTCTAGTTTATCACAGGTGTTTTTCTCTTTCTGTTTCCATGTTTTTTCTGAATGCACTTTTCAGGAACCGGTACTGATGTTCATTGGTGTCCGAAAATGCCTCATCTCTGGAAGAAAGAATGTGCTGATAGACGATCGGCTCTGAAAACTGACCGCTCGTGAAATCATATATCTCCCCGTCTATTCGGTTATAAAAATGCCAGCTTGTGCCGGTTTTTGTTTTGAGAATGTCACCGCCGTAAACATCTTGGATGACTAAAGCCGTTACGCCGCACTGGCCTTTGGCCGGGCAATCTTCCGTCCATTTTGTACTGGTCTTGCGCGACCAGGATGCCGTTAATATGTTCAAGATTTGATTATACAATGTGTTTTACTCCTTTTTATAAAAAGATACCACGAGACCCGCTTTCCAAACGACAAAAAAAGCCGATTCTCCTCAGAGAATCGGCTCTTTTATTTCAGAAGGCTTCAGGAATGTTCCGAAAGCCCCGCTCTGCTTACCCACGCCATCCTGATACACACAGCGCCCCTTGCTGTAGGTCGCAGCAATTCGGTATGGAAAGGTGCGGCCTTCATACAGGCTTTGCTTATGTTTGGAAAACATCGTTTCTTTTGTGACGGTAAAAGGTTCCGGCCGGACAATGGCAAAATCAGCGTCAAATCCTTCTTCAAGCCGTCCTTTATTCGTTAAACCGAAGCGCTCGGCAGGTGCTTCGGCCGTCCATCGGGCCACATGTTCAAACGGAATCCCATGATCGATCGCTAATTGAATCATGCCGAGAAGCGTAAATTGGCCTCCGCTGATCCCGCCCCACGACAGAAACATATTATCCTCGCGTTTCAAAGACGGATGACAGGGAGAATGATCCGAAGACACCATATCAATCAGGCCCTCAGCCAAAACTCCGATCAATTCCTCTTTATCAGCCTCTGAGCGGAGCGGCGGAGCGCATTTGGCGGCCGCCCCTTTTTTGAGGAAGTCTTCAAAGCTGAATAATAAGTAGTGCGGACACGTTTCAACGGTGACATCCAACCCGTCTTTTTTCGCCTGCTGAATAGAGAGCACGGCCCGTTTCGTGCTGATATGTACAAAATGAAGCGCGCATCCCGTCGCTCTCGCATATTCAATCGCCCGCTGCACAGCCTCGCATTCGGCTTCTTCCGGACGGGAGGAAGCGTAAGCGCGTGCATCAATTTTCCCTTGGAGCGCGTACTCGGCTTCAAGGAATCGTGTGAGGGCGTCGCTTTCTGCGTGCAGGGCCAAAATCTTGCCGCACGCCGCGATTTCCTTCATTCCCTTTAAAAGAGTCCGTTCATCGGCTGATTGAAATTCATCCGTTCCCGATTTAGACAGAAACGCTTTAAACCCGATTGCCCCCGCTTCTGCCATCGGCCGGATATGTTCGGTATATCCGGGCATCAAACCGCCCCAAAGCGCAAAATCAACCGCTGACTTCCGTTTGGCGATTTCCGCCTTTGCCAGCAGGTTTTCAGCAGTTACCGTCGAAGGGATGCAGTTAAGCGGCATATCAAAATAAGACGTACAGCCGCCGGCAGCCAGCATATTTGAGCCGGTTTCAATGCCTTCCCATTCTTCGCGGCCGGGTTCATTGAAATGCACGTGACAATCGACCGCGCCCGGAAACACATACATGCCGTCAGCCTGCACCACTTGTTCCGCGTTTTCGTCAATGCCGGGCCCGATCAAGGCAATTTTCCCGTCCTTGACGGCGATATCGGCCTGCTCTGTTCCGCCTTTTCGCACAGCTTTCGCACCCTTTACAATTACGTCATAGGCCATTTTATCTTCCTCCCTGTAAGGATGACGATTTTCTGTCAGTTTTTATCACAACATGCGTCTATGATTGTCAGTTTACTGCTACTATGATCGTAATACATCAGCAAAACCGCTATAATTTTTGATGATTTTTATTCATATTAACCAATGGTTGTCTTTAGAACCTGAAAGGAGATTGACTGATGAACATTTATGATGTGATGAAGATTCCCGCTTATGAGCGGGCCGCAATAATCGCAGGCAGATCCGGCGGCTGGAGGGAGGTGCAGCACGTCAACATGATGGATGCGCCGGACATCGCTGATTTTTTACATAAAAACGAATTGCTCGTCACGACGGCTTACCACTTGAAGGACCGCCCGCAGCTGTTGAAAGATTTGATCCGCCTCATGGCAAAACGGGGCTGCGCGGGACTGGGGATCAAAACGAAACGTTATCTTAATGTCATTCCGAAAGATGCCGCGGAGCTTGCCGACCGGTATGAATTTCCGATTATTGAGCTGCCGGAAGACATCAGGCTCGGAGATATCGTCAACGCCACTCTGAGCCATATTCTTGATATGCGTTCAAATGAGCTGCAGCAGGCCATTTACGCCCATAAAAAATTCACAAACCACATCATGAGCGGCAAGGGACTGCAATCCCTGCTTAAGAAACTCTCAGACATTCTCCGGCTTCCCGTGCTGCTTTTGGATCAGCATACAAAACTCTTATCATCGTCCCACCGCATACCCATTGACACGTCTGTATTGAAAAACATCTGTTATTCCCTTTCCGGGCCTTATTTCACCTGCTTTTCCATGCTGTCCGACAGAAAGGCGTATTCTGTCCTGCCGATTCTGAATGTTGAAAAAAACTGCGGTTATCTGGTGATTCCGGAGCTGGTGCAGACCGCTGATAAAGGCATGATTTTGACAATTGAACAGGCGGCCAACGTCATTTCCTTTGAACTGCTGAAAGAAAATGCCGTCAAACAATTCGGCAGACGGGCGCGCAATGAATTTTTCAGCAATTTCATCGACCGCTCGTTTACCGGCCATGAAGAAATCAAAAGCCGCGCCAAGGAATTCCGGCTCCGCTGGGATCAGAAATACATGTGCATTTGCGGAAAGCTTGACCGAAATGAGAAAACAATCAGCTTTACCGAAAATCAGCTCGTTTCCGATCATGTATTTGATCTGCTTGAAGGGGAGCTGTCATCCTTTCCGTTTCCCCCTCATCTCTTTATTAAAGGAAATGTCGGTATTCTTTTAATTGAAGCGACAGACAGCTGGAATGAAATGCACGCGTCTGTCATCAGCTTTTTGGAGCAGTTTCAAAAGCAGGTCCGGACGCAGTTTAAACGGACTGTCTCCTTCGGCATCTCAAACATATGCCAAAAGCTGATCGACGTCCCTGACGCTTTTACTGAAGCTTCAGACGCCATTTCATCCGGGCACTTGTCCAGAAGCGCGGAGTTTATTCAAATCTATCATGCCAAAGACGTGCCGGAGCTGCTCCGCCTGCTTCCCGCGGAAGATGTGAAGAAGTTTTACGAAGCCACCCTCCAAAGCCTGGCCGACCGGCAAAAGGAGGACCAGAGCCTGCTTCATACGCTGTCTGTTTACCTGGAGACCCACTGCCAGATTTCAGAAACGGCTAAGCGCCTGTACGTCCATCGAAATACGGTGATCTATCGTTTAGAAAAATGCGAGGAACTGCTCGGCAAAAGCTTAAAAGATCCGGAGACGACGATGCGCCTGCGGCTCGCGCTGAGAATGCAGCGGCTGATCGTTTAAGAAATCGTTAGAGATAGGGATGCGGGTGTTCTCCCGCATCCTATTTAAGGGGGATTCATTCAGCTAAATCCTCAAAAAATGCTGCCATCAAAATCTGCTTCCAGTGATGTCATCAGGCTTTTTCGATATTCAGGATGCAACCGGTAATCTCGCCCTTTTTAATTTCATCCCAAACTGCCTCGGAAGCCTTTGCCACAAGCACCTAGTATCCTTTATGATGGTTTCACCGTTCATTTCAAAATCAGCAGGGGCGACATAAGATTCAACAACTTCACCGACACCGCCTTGAAAGTCATGCTGCTTATCAATTTCACGGGCATCTTTCAGGAAGCCGTGAGCGGCCTTCTCAATTTCTGCAGATGTCATGAAATCCTTGTGAGCATCCACTGTGTCCGGCTCATAAACGATACCGTAAACAAGTTTTTGTGCGTCTGCTTCTTTCGCAAGGATCTTTACTTCCTTGTGAAAGTCAGGCTGCTTTTTTGATTTCATAAAAAAGAAGCTGCTTTTGATGAGCAGCCTTGTCTACATAAGAAACATGTGTGATTTTTGCGTTTATCAATTCTCTTCGCATGTGTTCACCTCCTTTCAAAATAAAAACCCCTATCAAACAGAAGGGGTATAAGCATAATATTCACTTGAAATTTCTTTAAATTGAGCTATTAGTTCTTCAATTATTTTAAAATATTCAACTGCGTCACTGTATTTAATATCCTTTGCTTCTGGATAGTCCCTGGCAACTGCATTTCTCAAATTCAGTAATGAAAATATGATGTTTCCTGTTCTAGTTGAAATATAATTCTCTTGCTGAAGAAATATCACAATTTCTTCTGCTGCACCTATATTAGGAGCATTAACTCTCACCAACATATATCTAAGCTCTTTTTCAAGTTCCAGCCACATTTTATAAATTGCCTCTTGTGGTGAAACCTTAGCTAAACGCATAACTTCATCAATGAATAATTGCTTTTCTTGACCTACCTCATCCTTTTTCTCTGTTTGCTCAATTACTTTACCAAATTCTAGTTCAGATTTTATCTCACTAACCTTATCTCCAAAGCTTAAATCTAAATCTTTATATTTCAGATTTGTGAGATTGCCAATTCTATTGATTAAACTACTAATTGGTTTTTTCAGTATAGCCACAACAATTACTATTGCAACTGACCAAGAGTTTAATATGGACGAGAAAAATTCCAACCAATTCATATAATAACCTCATTCCCAAAAGTAATGAGGTTATTATACTATTTTATTCCATGTTTGCTAAGGCTTCTCTTCGAATCTCTTCTTTTTCATCAGCTGACAAGCTTGTTGACCTCTTGGCATATTGTTCACCCCCTTTCAAAATATAAAAAGAGACACATTATTGTGTCTCACGCCTTGATCTTGACAGATTTATCTAATTTTTGGTCTAATCAGAAAAGGAGGTGATAAAATTAATGAGTAATACTAACAAAGGTTCTGATTATTCACGGAAAAATAATTCAGTAGACTCTACACCATCCCGAGTACCTAGACCTCGACCTACAAGTGAGGTACCAGTTCCGAAAGTTGAAAAAAGAGACCGGTTTTCTGTAGATGTTCCATCCTCAAGAATACGAAAAGGCAAATAATTCAATCCTCAATAGGGTTATCTGATTCATTATCAATAATTTGTGCTTTTTTAATTTCAGATTTTTTAAAAACGCCTATTTTTATACCTGCCTTAACATCTATATAACTCTTTTCAATTTTTAAATTGTACTTTTTTACGAGTTCGGTAAAATAAGTTATATCTCGTAAAACAAAGTTTCGTTCAGGCTCTAGCGGCCTGGACACTTTTTCTATATCTCCAATTATTTTTTTATCCTCATTGTCAATCTTAGAAAGTTCAACTACATTCTGCCCCTGTGACACAAAAATTTCTTCCCAAACTGTTTGGTATTTGGAAAGCCCGTTTAAGCCTCTTTTTCTACGAACCTTATTAACAGCTCCTATAACCAATTTTAAATATAGTTTAGTATAAATTCTTGCTACACAGTAACTAAAGATAAGGCTGAATACAAAAAATACTGCTATAAATGAAAAGCTGGTTAAGTGACTATTCAGGGTTGTTAGATCACCTATATAATCACCTTTAAAGTGTTCAGTTATTCCGTTAGTCTTAGTCGAATAATAGTTTAATAAGCTATTCATTATAAGAACTAATATATTGTATGTGATCAGACTCAATCCTGAGACAGGAATCCATAACAACACACTTATACCTAACATTTCAAAAGGATTGTGCTTTTGATTTGGAGTCAACCCAAACAGCTGTAACCAATAGTAACAAATTAAACCAGGAATCGTGAATATAATTGTTGATATAAATTGGTCCATATTTCCCTCCTTATATCAAAAATATAACATTTATCTGGATTTTTCCAATACCTAATCTGCTCTTTTATTTCTTTAGTTAGGCCGAGAATTTCATTATCTACCTCATGCGATAGCACCCAGCTACAATTAACCCGCTCAGCGGCGGAAAGCTTTGTGTCTCGCTGATACATACAGGTTTCGCTGCTTCCTGGTATCTTGAATTCTTCGTCAACACCAACAGTCGAACACGTCTAGACCAAATACCGCTTCTGACAGGCCATGCAAGGGGATTTTATAAAATTTCCGAAATAGAAGGGGACGGTTCCCCTCCGTGAATCGTAATGAAGCTTCGTGTGTTGGCTAATGGCTGTCTGGATGATGGTCTCACTGTCATCCTGGAAAAATCACTTACTTCTATAAGTCTTTCTTTTTAACAGAAACCGCAGATATAGCAGCAGAAATAACTATCCGCTCCGCTTCTTATGCACTCTCTGTAACATGGAGAATTATAAAAAGGAGGGCGCGCGGAAACATAGGGGGAGCTCCCTGAATGAGTCAATTGATAGGCCCATGGATAATAATTAAATTCTTGCCGCTGATACAAATGGAATGACGGGTAATAATACAACATTTTCAACTCCTTTTCCGTACACCATATTGTACTTACCGACACCCTTTTTAGATGATTGTCTCTTGCATAATTGTGTGTTGGCCTAATTGCGGGTTTTAGCCTGCAAAATCCGTGCAGGGGAGCCATCACAACATCTTCCGTGAGAGGTTTTATAAGCTAACCTCTCCTTGTTGTCACCAATCAACCCCTACACCCGGTGAACGGTTCTTATTATCCCAATGACCCGTTTAGGCAGACTGTTCTCACTCTGCATACGAAACAGCAAATACCAACACCGCTGCTTTTTCCCTTTCTTCATTTACGCCGATCTATGTTATTCCCGCCTGAATGCCTTCTTTTTTGATCAACTTCCGGCAGATCAAATTCGTCAGACTCGTCAAGCGATAAAACTGGTTTTACTTTATCTACACCTGTTCCGGTTTCCATTCGCGCCATGCTTGAGCATACGGAACAACTGGTTCGATATGATTTTCCCTCTATGCGCATCTCTGCAATTGCAGAGATGCAGACAGCTAAAGAATAAACGACAATCAGCAAAAAGCCTCCGGATCCCCGGAGGCTTTTGATTCTTATCCTTGCTGCGTGAACGGCCGGGTTTGTGTCTTTTTGCCCCAGCCAAGCGCGGCCAGAAAACTGATGGCGAGAATGGCAGCTCCCAGCATATACGGAAATTCCATATTTACGTCAAAGAGAAAACCGGCGGCTGACGGTCCGGCGATATTCGCTAAGCTGATGAATGAGGTGTTCATCCCTCCGGCAAACCCCTGCTGGTCACCGGCGAGCTTCGACAGCATCGTGTTAACGGCCGGCCGGAGCAGCGATGTCAGCGTCAGGAAAAAGATTGCCGCGGCAAAAACGGCCCAATATGAACCCGCAAACCGGCACCACACAAGTCCTGCAGCAGCCCCGATCAACGTCACGTTAATGACGCGTTTTTCCCCGAACTTGCGGACGAGATAACTGACGCCGACCGCCTGCACAAACACGCCGATGAGACCCGCAGCCGTAATAATAAAGGCAATATCAGACGCTTTAAATCCGTGTTTATGGTCAACGTAAAGGCCGAAAACGGATTCAAAGTTCATAATTCCGAAGTTCAGCACAAAAACCAGAATCAGCATAAACGCGAACGGCGATTTGAGCGCGCGTGACATTTGCTTAAACAGATGCTCACGTTTTTCCGTTTTTGCCCGGGCTTCCAGCTGCTTTTCACGTCCCAGCGTTTCGGGCAGAAAGAAAAATGAAAGCACACTTGAAAAGCAGGCAAGACTTGCAGACACGATGAACGGCACAGACATGCCGTAATGAACCAAATAGCCTCCGACACCGGGCCCGATGACAACACCGAGCGTCATCGCCGCGCTGAACAGCCCCATTCCTTTCCCGCGTTCTTCTTCGGTCGTAATATCCGCAATGTAAGCGAACATTGACGGCATTAAAAACGCCGCGCCCATTCCGCCCAAAAGGCGGGATGCGAACAATTGCCACAGGCTTCCGGCAAAGGCGAAGATCAATTGTGACACGGCAAAGGCGGCGATGCCGAAAATAATCAGTTTCCGCCTTCCGTATTTGTCGGTTATTTCCCCGGCAATAGGCGCAAATAAAAGCTGTGTAAGCCCCGCCGCCGCAACAAGCAGACCCATCGTGCTCCCCGTCGCGCCGAATTCGGTAATATAGGTGGGCATAATCGGAATAATCAATCCGATTCCAAGCATCGCAATAAACATATTCAGCATTAAAATTGACAATCGGCCTATGTACGCCATGATTTCTTACCTTCTCCCCAGACAAACAGATGATCATTCCATATTTGTCATTTTTTATACCATTCAGTATAACGGGCAAAAGGGAAAAAAGTCCAGATGATTTCAATCTCGTTTTCAAGTCTCATGACAGCACACCGGTTTCAGCCGGCAGATCATATATGTTAAGGGCCGCCTGCAGCGCTTCCCCGGCTTTAACGGCAACTCCGTGTCTGATCAGAACCGCTTCAAGTCCGGCCAGCACAAACAGCACATTTTCCTTTCTGCAGCTGTAGCCCATCGTTCCGATTCGCCAAATTTTCCCCTGCAGCGGACCGAACGAGCTGGCGATTTCAATTCCGAATTGAGACAAAAGCATCCTTCTGATCGATTCGCCGTCTGCTTCCGGCGGAATCTGCACACATGTGACGACAGGCAGCTTCGCCTCCGGATCGCCGAATAAATCAAGGCCCATCGCTGCAAGTCCCGCCGTAAGCGCTTTTTCGTGACGCCGATGTCTGCGGAACCGTTCTTCAAGTCCTTCTTCCAGGACAAGGCGCACACCCTCCCGCAGCGCATAAAGCATTGTTGTCGCTTCTGTATGGTGATTCAGCCTTCTTTCACTCCAATAATCTTCGAGCTGGCTCAGATCAAAATAGTTGCTCGTAACCGGGCCATGACCGGACAGCATGTTACCGTCAGCCGCCGTCGCAATGCCCCGTTCTACCTTTTTACGCGCGGCAATGACAGCGGCCGTCCTGTCATTATAAGTAATCGGCGCCATTCCGGAAGGGACCGATAGGCATTTTTGCGTTCCCCCGATGACTGCGTCAATCTTCCACTCATCCGTTTTTACGGCGCAGCCTCCGATCGTGGCCACGGCATCCACGATAAAGAGTGCGTCTTGGGCGCGGCACGCTTCCCCGATTTCTTGCAGCGGGTGAATCCGTCCCGTTGATGTTTCTCCGTGCACCATAGCGACGATTTTCGGGGAAATCTTTTTCATCTCGCTGATAACCTCTTCAGGCCGGAAGACCGTTCCCCATTCACACTCGATCGTATGAACGTCCGCTCCGTATCGCTCGGCGATTTCAGTCAGCAGGTATCCGAAGCGTCCGTATATCGGAACGAGCACGCTGTCGCCCGGTTCTATCACACTTGCGAGAACAGCCTCAATCCCCGCTCTTGATGTGCCGTCAATCGGATAGGCCCAGCGGTTTTCCGTTTGAAACAATTCACGGAGCATTTGCATCGTTTCGTTCATAATGCCGGTAAATGCCGGGTCAAACTGGCCGATGATCGGAGCGCCCATCGCCCTCAGCACCCTCGGTTCAGCTTCTGTCGGTCCCGGTGTCATAATCGTTCTTTGCGGAATGCACAATTCTTTTCTGGTCGGCACGCCGATTCCCCCTTTACGTTAATAGGCAAGTTTATGTAATACATTCGCCAGCGTAAGGACGCCGGTTTCAAGCTGATGTGCGGGTGTGAATTCAAGCGGCGAGTGGCTGATCCCGCCACGGCTCGGCACAAACAGCATGCAGGCCGGAAAGGTTCTGCCGAGCATCTGGGCGTCATGTCCCGCTCCGCTTACAATTTCCTCCGGGTCCGCCCCCTGCTCTTTTGCAGCCTCTGCTGCGGTTCGTGTCAGTGTCTGATCCATTTGAACCGGCTCTATCCTCATATATTCATCAATAAAGGGTCTGACTCCTTTGCCGCGGCTGATGTATTCAACAATCGATACCAGTTTCTGATGGAAGGCTGCCAGCACGTCTTCCTGCCGGTGGCGAATATCAACGGAAAACTGGATACGGCCCGGAATGACATTCGCCATATTCGGTTCAACCGTCATTTTCCCGCACGTCAGACGGAGCTCTTCCGGCTGCCTTTCCGCTGAAAGCATCAGTTCGTGGATGATGCTGCTTCCCGCTGCGAGCGGGTCTTTCCGCCATTTCATTGAAGTGGTGCCGGCATGGTTGCATTCACCGTCAAGCGTAACGGTATAGCGTCTCTGTCCGGCAATCTCGGTGACAATCCCGATATCCTTTCCTGATCGTTCAAGCGTTTGCCCCTGTTCAATATGAATTTCCAGAAAGGCACTAATATCAGTGCGCAGCGGCGCTGGATAACGGCCTGCACCGAAGCCGTTCTGCCGCATGGCTTCTCTCAGAGAAATGCCGGACGCGTCTGTCGGCGTTTCCGCATCTGAAAGCGAGAAAGCACCGGTGATATTGCCTGAGCCCCAATAGGTGATGGGAAAACGGCTCCCTTCCTCTTCACAGAGCGACACAGCCTCCAGCGTTTTTTTCGGACGCCCGCACGTCTCATGCAAGTGCCGGATCGCCAGCATGCCCGCCAGCACGCCGAACGCACCGTCATATTTTCCGCCGTCAATAACGGTGTCAATATGCGACCCGGTCAGAATCACCTCATCAGGCGATTCTGTGCCGTTCAGCCGGCCGAACACGTTACCGACATCGTCAAATGCCGTTTCCAGCCCGAACGCCTCCATTTTCTTTTTGACGGCAAACTGGGCGTCCATCCATTCTTTCGTATATAAAAGCCTCGTCACTCCGCCGGAAGCGGAAGCGCCGAATTGAGACAGCCATTGTATGTCATCGGAAATCCCGATATTCGCCGCCGAAAGCTGCTGATGTTCCATACACGCCCTCCTTTTAAACTGAAAAACTGACAAGATGATCTTCATTATAGAAGGAGCGCATAACGAGTTCATTATCATATCTTCCAAAAAATCAATGATTTTCCGGATACTTTGACCAATAAGCCGAAGGAACTATTTTTCAAAAAAGATAGAATATTAGATTTATTTTTTGGATAATAGAGGTAAAGGAGGGCAATTCATGACAAAAAAACTTTGGTTTCTGCCGATTGTCTGCCTGTTTTTCATTTTTGGATGGGCCGCGCCGTCAGCCTCTGCGGGCGCGCCGGCTGACACGAATCTGTACAGCCGGATGGCGGTTTCAACTGCCGGCGGCACAACTCTTTTTCCGCAAACTGCCTCAGCTGTCATCACTCCGTCTGCGGATACGGACACATATTACAAAGAAGCTTCCGGAAAAAGCGGAACAGCCTTAAAGAGCGCCCTGCACCGCATCATCAGCGGACATACAAAGCTGTCTTACAGCCAAGTATGGAATGCATTGAAGGAAACTGACGAAGATCCGGCAAATCCGAACAATGTCATCTTGCTCTACACCCAGGAATCACGGGCCAAAAGTAAAAACGGCGGCAGCGTCGGGGACTGGAACCGCGAACACGTGTGGGCAAAGTCACACGGAAACTTCGGAACAGCTGCCGGCCCCGGGACGGACATTCATCATCTGCGCCCTGCAGACGTCCAGGTGAACAGTGCCAGAGGAAATATGGATTTTGATAACGGCGGCTCAGAATACCCGAAAGCGCCGGGCAATTATTACGACGGTGATTCCTGGGAGCCGCACGATGAGGTTAAAGGAGACGTCGCCCGCATGCTGTTTTACATGGCGGTGCGTTATGAAGGAGACGACGGGTATCCCGACCTTGAGCTGAATGATAAAACCGGAAACGGCTCAGCTCCTTACATGGGAAAACTGTCCGTTTTGCTCAAATGGAATCAACAAGACCCCGTCGACAGTAAGGAAAAACGGCGGAACGAAATCATTTACGAAGACTATCAGCATAACCGCAATCCGTTTATCGACCATCCGGAATGGGCGGACGAAATCTGGTAATCGTATCATAAAAAGTGATAAGGGAGCCCCGATCATCAGGCTCCCTTTTTCAATATACGGCGTTTTCAGTGTCGGCATCAAAAAAGACGGCCCGGTTCATATTGACCGCAAGCAGAATGGCATCGCCGGGTTTCACCTGTGAGGCGCCGTCAAGACGGATCGTCATGCGGTCATCTCCGCTCACCGCATGAACGTACATCTCCGCGCCTAAGTTCTCACATACTTCCGCCACAGCGCGGCACGCCGCTTCAGGCGGGTGCTCTGATTGTCCGGCAAGCGTCAAATGCTCCGGACGCAGCCCCGCAATCATCTCCTTACCGCTGTATCCTTTCTGCACAAGAACGGCCGCTTTTTCTTTCGGAATGGGCAGACGAACGGACGAACCGGCAAAATACCATTGCTCGTGACTTTCTTCAATGACGCCTTTTATAAAATTCATACTCGGAGAACCGATAAAACCCGCCACAAACATATTCGCCGGATGATGATAAATCTCATGGGGGCTTGCGGCCTGCTGAATATCTCCTTCATTCATCACGACAATCCGGTCGCCCATTGTCATCGCTTCCGTCTGATCATGCGTCACATAAACGATGGTCGCTTTCAAACGCTGATGGAGTTTGCTGATTTCGGCGCGCATCGTCACTCGCAATTTCGCATCTAAGTTGGAAAGCGGCTCGTCCATCAGAAACACTTTCGGCTCCCGCACGATCGACCGGCCGAGCGCAACCCGCTGCCGCTGTCCGCCTGAAAGAGCCTTCGGTTTCCGCTTGAGCAGATGCCCGATTTCCAAAATATCAGCGGCCGTCCGGACTCGCTCCGCGATTTCTTTTTTCGGCAGCTTTTTGAGCTTCAAACCGAACGCCATATTGTCAAACACCGTCATGTGGGGATACAGCGCGTAATTCTGAAAAACCATCGCGATATCACGATCCTTCGGGGGCAGATCGTTTACCGCGTCTCCATCGATATAAAGCTTCCCCTCAGAAATGCTCTCCAGTCCGGCAATCATTCTGAGTGTCGTAGATTTGCCGCAGCCGGAGGGACCGACTAGCACCAGCAGCTCCTCATCTTTTACATCTAAGTGAAAATCCTTCACTGCCGCCGATTGGGCGCCGTATGTTTTTTTGATATGGTCAAATGTTAATGATGCCATTCGAAACCTCCTCCAATACTGGAAACCGCCACATCTTTCTGTTATGTTAAAAATGTTCGGGGTTTCTGACAGATTCATAAATGAAAAGCAAATTTGTATTATAACGTCATAATACATATAATAGTACTACTACTTGACAAAGGAGGTCCGTCCCATTGTTAAATAACGGGAGCTCGAAACCTTTATATATTCAGCTGAAACAAATTATCGCGGACGATATCAAGAAGGGCGTTTATTCGCCGTCCGTAAAACTGCCGACTGAAAATGAGCTGTGCGAAACGTACAACGTCAGCCGCATAACGGTCAGGAAGGCCATCCTTGATCTTGTGGAAGAAGGCTGGCTCGTCCGGCAGCAGGGAAAGGGAACTTTCGTTAAAAGCCCTAAACTGAAGCGGGAGCTCATCGCGGTCAACGGCTACTCTGAATTTATGGAATCAACGGGGAAAAAACCGAAACACCAGATCCTTTCCCATGAAATCATTGAAGCGCCTAAATCCATCGCCCAAAAACTTCGCGTCGCTTCCGAAAGTCCCGTTCTTGAATTAAAACGCATTTTATTTCACGACGACCAGCCGCTCTCATTCGAAATCGCCCACTATCCGCTCAGTTTATTTCCCGACATCGGCAAGCATATTAAAGGCGGCGTGTCGATGCATGACATTTTGAAACAGCACTATCAGGTGGTGCCCACCCATAATACGAAGCTGTTAAATGTCGTATACGCCAAGCAGGAAGAAAGCCGCTATCTGGCTTGTGATATCGGGGATGCGCTTTTTGAAATTGACAAAACCGCTTTTATGTCAAAAGACCAGCCGATATACAGCTCGCTGTTTTTAATGCATACCGACCGCGTCACGTTTACCATTAACAGTCCCTATGCGTAACAAGTATAAAAAACGAGACAATGCTTATCGTATTCTCGTTTTTTCACTGCTTTTCCCGCCGCCCGGCCTGTAGGGATGCCCGTAACCGAACGCTCCGAACCCTCCGCATGTTTTGGCAGCCGTCCCGGCGGCCGCAGTAAGCGCTCGCCGAATATCCTGATGCTCGAAGAAATCGGTAAGAAACCCGGCGATAAAAGAATCACCCGCGCCCAATGTATCTATTATATCAGCTCTTACCACCGGCTGATGATAGACGCGTTCCCCATCCGATAACACCGCGCCATATTCTCCCCTTGTCAGACAAACGATTTTCGCTCCGAAACCGCGGGCTTTTTCGGCAAGCCGCATACATTCACTTTCACTCAAATCACTCCCGGAAAAAAACGCATACGTCACGTAGGGGCAGACCGCTTCTAAATAGGCTTCGTCACGTTTTACAGAGAAGTCAAAGGAAATCGGCACATGGCCGCTCAGCATCGGGAGGTCACGTTCTATCCTGCTGTATACGCTCGTATGCAGCAGATCATGTCCTGCGATAAATGAGATGTCATTCTCCTGAAAAGCGAGCGTCAGACGCGATTGCACGCCGCCTTTATTTGATCCGGCAAATATCCTGTCCCCTCTTTCATCAAGCGTGACGACCGCCATCCCGTTTTCTCCGTATGCCCGGCGGATCAGATCGGCATTCACCTTTTCCAGTTTCAGCACATTCAATACGTGATCCGCCGCTTCATCACTGCCGAGAATCCCGATATAAGAAGTTTCGTGGCCTAAGCGCCGGGCAAGCACGGCTACATTTAACGCATTTCCGCCCGGGTAAAACGTCTCCTGATCCTGATAATAATCTACTACATTATCTCCGGCCGCTATCAGTTTCATCTTTTCATCCTCCTTATCCTTTCACGCTTCCCGCTGCAATGCCGCGGATAAAATATCTCTGCATTAATAAAAACAGCGCGATGATCGGAGCAGCAGAAATCGTCAGCCCGGCCAGCAGCACGCCCCAATCCGTCTGCAACGCATCTCTGAACTGCATCAGCCCGGCCGGAATCGTCCGTAAATTTTCATCATCGATAAAAATAATCGCAAACATAAACTCATTCCATGTATGGTAAGCCGTCAAAATGCCTGATGTCACCAGAATCGGCACGCTCATAGGTAAGAATATTCTGAAAAATATTCCGAAACTTGTACATCCATCCAGATAGGCAGCTTCCTCAAGCTCTTTGGAAATCGACAAAAAATAGGAACGGATCAGAATCACGGTAAACGGAATACGGTAGGCGGCGTACGGAAGAATCAATGCCCAATACGTATTGTACAGTCCCAATGACTGGATAATGGAGTACAGCGGCACAAGACTGACCTGTGGCGTCAGCATCAAGCCGCCAAGACAAATGATCAGCACAAACCCTTTTCCTTTAAATTGAAAACGGGCCAGCCCGTATGCCGCCCAGGCGCTCACAAATACGGTGATGAGACAAGTCAGCACGGTCACAATGACGCTGTTCATAAAATAAGCGGAAATCCCTTGGTTCCATGCGGATACGAAGTTTTCGGGATGCCAGACAGAGGGCAGCGACCAGCTGTGCTCAAAAATCTCATCCGAGCTTTTAAAGGCGCTGACCGCCATCCATAACAGCGGATATGCAACGGCAATGAGGTAGATAAAGAGAAACAGCCACACAGACGTTTCCCCGACATACCATTTTCTCGGTTTTCCGCCTGTTCTGACGGCCTGACGGGCATGACGCAAGTCCGTCTTTTCAGGAAGCATCGGCTACTCCTCCTTTCCGGTCTTAAAGAATTTCATCTGAATAAGCGACAGAGCAAGCGTCAGCAAAAGCACCACCGTCGCGATCGCAGAAGCGTAGCCCATCATATCCTTTGTAAAAGCGCTCTTATACAAAAATGTGCTCAGCACTTCTGAAGCATTGCCCGGCCCTCCGCCGGTCAGAATATACGGTTCATTAAATACGGTAAATGCGCCGGTCAGCGTCATCACCACGGCAACAAACGACATTTCTTTCGTCTGCGGCACCGTAATGTGAAAAAACTGCTGGATTTTTCCGGCTCCGTCCAACTGCGCCGATTCATATAATTCAGCGGGAATGCTCTGAATCGAGACAATGTACAGCATGGCGATGTAACCGACAGACTGCCATTGAGACACAAAAATGACAGACAGCATAGCGGTGTTTTCATCGCCCAGCCACGCCCGGGTCAGTTCATCAAGTCCGACGGCTTCCAGCAGCTGATTCAAAAGCCCGATTTCCGGGTTATAAATAAAATCAAACAACAGCGCAATGACGGTCATAGAAATGACGACCGGAAGAAAAAAGACCGTACGGAAAAAAGGCGACCATTTTCTTAACAATTTGTCCTCCAGCACGGCCGCCAGAATTAAGCCGCCGCCAACCTGGCAAATCAGCGATATGACCGCATACAGCACATTGTTGCGGAGTGCTGTAAAAAACACGGGATCGTGAAACAGGTCAATATAATTTTTCAGACCGATAAACGTCTTTTCGGGTTGAAATGAGCTCCATTCAAACAGACTGAAAAACACATTCTCAATAATCGGAATGTAAACGAACAGTAGAAAAATCAGCGCGGGCGCGAGAAACAGATACGGAATGAAACGGTTTCGGCTGACCAAGGAAATCCTCATCTCCTTTCTCCAAAGAAATCTGTTCTATTCAGATGACGCTTTGACCTGACGCGCCGCTTTCTGCACGGAATTCATCACCTCGCGCGGTGTCATTGTGCCGCCGAGCATCTGCTGAACGCCTGCCGCATACACATCGGCGATTTCAACGTCAACATCCATATCAAACCACGGCACCATTGTTTCTGCGCGGACGATATCCTGCACGGCTTCGCGCTGGATCGGGGCGGAATTGTTTTCTGTCGCCGTTCCTTGAACCGCGCTGTATTTACCGACGTCTTTTATCAGCTTCTCTCCCATTTTTTTCGAGGTTAAAAACTGAAGAAATTCCATGGCTTCTTTCGGGTGCTTCGTTTTTGAGGAAATCATAAATCCTTCCGGAGATCCAGTCAGTGCACGGGAAGATCCCTTTTCGCCGCTGATTTTCGGGAAAGGAAACAACCCCAGATTGACCGGTTCGACGAGCTTAATTTCTGCCGTTTCCGCATAAATCATCGCCGCTTTGCCGCTCGTAAACTGCTGGCGCACGTATTCGTGATCAACGGAGTTCACGTGCTTTGTAAAGTACGGCAGAAGTTCCTGAAGCTTTTCAAGCGCTTTGACATAGCCTTCGTCCGTAAACTCCCCGGTTTCCGGGCTGTAATCCTTCGCCCGCGTTTTTTCATCCACCATACGCTGGTTCAGCGTCCCGATATAATGAGAAATGGTCCAAGGCGCTTTTGTGCCGAAACTGATCGGAATATATCCGTTCTTTTTCAATTTCTCAGAGACTGTGATCAGTTCATCCCATGTCGCCGGGGGCTTCAAATGTAATGCATTAAAAATGTCCTTATTATAAAAGAATGATTTAGCGTCCATTTGCCACGGAACACCGTACTGTTTTCCGTCATGCGTAAAGGGTTTGATTTGTGACTGCACAAGCTGTGAGGACCAATCTTTATCCTGCTGATAGTAAGACGACAGATCGAGGGCTTTATTTCCTTTGATGAATTTATAAGCAAACCGGTCGCTCCATGAAAAGAAAATATCAGGGGGGCTCGTTGTTCCGAGCATGACTTTCACCTTGTCTTTATAAGAATCGTTTAAGACCGCTTCCGTTTGGATATGAATATCCGGATGAGCGGCTTCAAATTCTTTGACCGCTTCTTCAAAATAGCTTTTTTCCGGCTCCTTCGGCCACCTGTGAAAAAACTTCAGGGTCACTTTTCCGTCAGAGGAACTGCTTTGGCTTGAACAGGCGGCGGCTGACAGACATACAGCTAACAGAACGAACAGGCAGATGAGCTTTTTCAGATGCTTTTCCTCCTTTGTCACCGGACTATAACGTTATATATCATTATAGTCCAGTGAAATATAATGCGCGTTCTTAATATTCGACTTTCCACATGTAACGCCGCTTGCTTAACGGATGGTTCCTTGCTTCCGCCAGCGCATCCGCATAGCTTCTGAGCACCCGGTTTAATACGAGAGGAGCCAGGTAGCCTTTTACAGAATCGTCAATTCCGGAAAAATCATATGCTGCCGCATCAAGCACAGTCAGTTTTTTGCCGTATCTTTTTGAGAAGGAAAGCGCCCGCTCTTCAAGGGGTCTTGTTTCGTCTAAGCCGAGCAGGATAATAAATGGAACGGATTCATCAATGATTTCGAACGGTCCGTGAAAATATTCTCCGGCATGAATGGCGTGGGAATGAATCCATTGCATTTCCATGAGAATGCAGATGCTGTAGGAGTAAGCGACGCCGTAGTTCGCACCGCTTGCCATCGTGTAAATGATATCTTCTTTTTCGTGGGCTTTCGCGAATGCCTTTGCGTGATCCGCTTCTTGTTTAAGCGCTTTGTCATATACGGTCTGGAGCTTATTGAGTCCGTCGATCGCCTGTTCAAACGCGGGATGGTTTTCCAGCACGTGTAAAGCGCCGAACACGATTTGATACAGAACTCCGTAATTCGTATTTATCGCCTGTGCGTTCTCACCCCAGTCATACACCGCGACATATTCGGCTTCTTTCGCTAACGGCGAATCAGGCTCAAAGGTCATCGCAATTGTAAGCGCGCCTTTTTTACTGGCGAAACCGGCGGCTTTCACCGTTTCCGGCGTATTGCCTGACTGAGAACATAAAATCACGAGAGAGTTCTCTCCGAGCTGAACCGGATTGCGCTGAATAAATTCATTTGAACTGTAGAGATCAGAGCTGATGGCTTTCGCCTCTCTGTCAAACACGTACTTGCTCGGATACATAATGGCTGAAGAACCTCCGCAGGCGACGAAAAAGACGTGATCAATCGTTTTTCCTTTCAGATCATCCAAGAAAGCCTGAACCTTGTGATTCACTTGTGCGGCAGTTTGACTCAAATCCTTCACTCCTCAGTATTTTATTATATAACGTTATATAACATTATATAACGTTATATTAATCGCAACAAAGGTGCGTTGTCAATCATATTTTCTGAAATTTCTAAAATATAAAATAAAACCTTCTTATTTCCCGCCCTCTCTTGACCTGACCCTTAGAGACACGTTTAGAATGAAAAACAGGGAGTGATTCAGAATGAATATAAAAGAAGCCGCCAGGCAGACGGGACTCACGAAAAAAGCCATCAAATATTATGAGCAGGAAGGTTTAATCACCGTCAGCAAAAACCCTGATAACGGATACCGTGAGTATTCCGCTCAGAACGTGAATACGCTGAAAATGATTGCCGCCCTCCGAATGCTGGCACTGTCTGTAAGCGATATTAAAGCGTTCCTCTTAGAGGGCAGCAGTCTGCATGATATACTGCGCCAGCAGCATCAAAAGCTCAGCCGGCAGATTGAAGAGCTTGAGCAGGAACGGAAACTGACTGAAATGCTGATCAAGCGCGTGGAAGATGCGGAAAATGTCGATTCAATTCTGCATGATATCGGCGAGGTCAAAATAGATGAACCGAAATATATGGGACTTCAGCTGAAAAAACTGTTCCCGGGAGATTTTGGAGAATTTATCGCCGCGCTGTTTGAACCGTTCCTCGACTTTTCTATTGATACAGATGAGAAAAAAATGATATGGGCGGAGCTTATCAAAGTATTAGATGATATGGAAGAAGTTCCGGCTGCACACCCGATGATGCAGCTGGTCGGCAAGGAAGATCCGGCTCAGCTCCAGCAGCATAAAGTCCAGCATGATCAATTTATCGAGCGTATTTTGGAGAGAGACCCCGCCACTTGGGATACTCATAAAAACATCATCATTCAGCTTGTGAAAAGAGTGCAGACAGATGAAGAATACCGAGAAAGCCTGATCAAGGTCGGAGAATCAGCTTCTGATCTTCCCGCGCTGAAGGCGGGATCGCCTTTCAGCAATCTTCTTCAAAAGCTCAGCCCGAAATATGACACGTACGTGCGACTTCAGCTTGAACTGAAAAAAGAAGCCGACGAGGAACTCGGCTTTGATTCAGAAGCATATTTAAAACAGATGCTTCAATCAAAAAAACGCTAAGGTTCGTCTCCTTAGCGTTTTCTTTCTTCAGCCTCAGTGCTGCGCGTTAATGCGGTCAACGACATTAGCGATGAGCTGCTCTTTTCCTAAGTCGGAATCTTCGTCAACGCTTGCTACTGTCAAAATGATGGCCGCTACCGCAAGAGCGATCGTCTCAATGGCGGCCGCCGCGTTTAAAAATACCCATACAGCCGTTGCGCATTGGCCGATGGCCGTTGATTTTCCTTTGTCCATGCTCTTTTTGTCAAACTCTTCTTTCAGCACTTTCGCCATAATCTGCGAACCTTGATCAATGACGCTGTTCACTTTTTCATAATCGCCACTGTAGACCGCCGCTTTTAACTCTTTAAAATAATCCGGCGATGACTTTTTAATATCAGCAATCACCTGATCGGACACTTGCTTTAATTCATCCTGATCAATCTTTTTGACAGCCTTGGTATCCCATACTTCGGGAAGGAGCTTTGCGACCTCACCTTGTCCGAAAAAGATGCCGGAAAAAATGTCTTCACCCGAATAAGAGACCGACGGCTCAGTTTTCGCCGCGGCATGCGGGCCGACTAATGCGACCATTAAAACAAACACCAGCATCATGGCAGCTGCGGACTTCTTGCTTTTAACCATATAATTTCCTCCTTTTCCTTTTATTGAGAAAATTGTATCTGATAAAAAGGGGATTGTAATGGTTCAAAGCTACTGTTTTCTCTGCCGGCACCAAAAACAGGACCAAAATACCAGCCACCGTAATGGAAAACGAGGTAAGCCCCAGCATAACGGCAAAGATTTCGTGCATAAAAATGGAGATAAACAATATCAAACGCCAATAGGTTTTCGGAGCGAACAAAGCGCAGAACATAATGGTTTGCACAATGAGCGTGCCCCACGTCGGGATGATGACAAGCTTGGACTGCAGGATAAAGTCAAACAGACCGTGAAGCGCATCCGGCAGACCCAGCATCGGATCGTTCAAATAGTAATAAACAGCGGTTCCGTTCTGCCACTCTTCTTCCATCAGTTTGGCAATGACAGAGTTAAAGTACAGCATCGCGACCTGTATTCTGATGATTGTCAGTGTCGCCCAGCATAAGGAGCGGTAATAAGGCTCAAGCGGTCTTTTCTCAAAAGACGCCTCGTACGGAGACCAGTGCCATTTCCGCGGATCGGTTAATGTCAGCGGGAGTAGCAGCAGCGTAAAAACGGCAGCCACTTGATCTCCCCCGTCAAGAGTAACGGCGGAGTTTTGGAAGCTGTACGAAATCCACCAGTGAAAAAAACCGGTGAGGCGGGGCCGCCAGCCAATGACGACAAGGATTAACATACAGATACAAACGGCTTTGACGATCTCAATGTAACGGAAATCGGGAAACAGCAGAAACAGGCTGAACGTGTCGGAAAAGCTGAGCATTTGATTTTGCGTTTTGAAGAAGACAGACGCCGGATTGAACAGCAATGTCAGCAGCGTGCCGAGCGCGATTAAGCTTCTGGCAAGCCCGTACACATTTGTCCAAGGCGGATTCTTCATCATCCATAAGGTGAGCTGCTTTTTTGCATCCTGAATCAATTGACATCCACTCCGATGTATTTTTTGATGGTTCTTTTCGTTTCGGTATGCTGGCTCCATGCCCATGGGGTAATGCGTTCATATGTAATGATCATTTTCCCTTTCAGCCTTGGGGAGGGAGACTCATTTTTCATTTTCAAAAATGTGGTATCCTTAATGTCTTGGCCAGTCGTGAAGTCGTTCCACTTCTCTTTGGAAGGCAGCTTTTCCAGCATAAGGCCGAGCTCTATCCCTTGCGTCCGGCCGTAGCGGTTTAAACCGATGACATTTTTCAGAGAATTATTCGGCCATCTGAGTTCCTCATCGGCATCAAGAAGATAGATGTTCAAGCTGTCTTCTCTCGGATCTTTACTGAAAAATCCCCAGCTTTGCGGATAAATCATGGAAACGGTTTTGGATTGATGCTTGGTTAATTGGATGGCGGAGCTTGGCAATGCCGCGATGATGGTAAAAAACAAAACGATGATCCAGGCGGCCATGATAAAAAGAAAGAATGAAAACATGCTGGTTTGCTTCTTGTCAGTCAATTGAAACCCTCCTAGCGTATGGAAATTTCATTGACATGATTATACACCATTCAACAAGTAAAATATTAATAAATTAGATTTTTCAGACTAATATACTATTATATGTAAAAAAGGGAGTGTTCATATGTTTTTGATGAATGATAAAGTGCTGTGGGGAGCTGTGGTTCTCGCCTTTATTCTTTCGATTGTGTTTTATCCGTTTCTTCCTGCTGATATGGCCATTCACTATGACGTGTCGAACCGTCCGAATACATCAATCAATAAAACGGCCGGCGTCCTGATTTTTCCCGTGCTCATGATGATCTGCATGTTATTCAGAAAAAAGGTCGTCCAGCTATTCCTCGTCGTTTACTGTCTGCTGATCGTGCATATTGCCGTGATGTGGCTGGCACTGTAGACATAAAGAAAACCGGAGCCCTTAAGCTCCGGTTTTTCTTATTTATAAAATACTTTCTCAATGTTGTATTTCGACTGAAGGGTATTGATCGCGTACGTTTCGTAAATCTCCCTTTCCATCGGATCATTTACGACACATACTTCAATTTTATACACTTCATCCCTGTGATGTTTAACAGGCGACACATTGTCTTCAAAATGCTTTTTGATTCTTTGTCTTAATTTACGGGCTTTCCCGACAAACAGCAGCTCATCATGAATGTTATAAAACATAAATATGCCGCCTTTGTCTCTCGGAATTTGGTGAAAATCAATGAAACCGTAAATCGCTTTAATCGCCGGTTCATTCTCCGACGGTGACTGCTGCCGTTCCGTAATGGTTACATCAGGAGCAGGAAGGTTTATTTTTATCAAATGGGTCACGTCCTCTTATTCATTAAAGCTCCATCCTATCATAAGAATGCGCCAAAAGCTATTTTTTATTCAAGCGCCCCGGCCGGATCATAAAGGCTCAAATCAATTTCCGTCTGCTGCCCGAGCGCGAGTTTCGCCAGTTCAGCCCCCAGATACGGCCCGCTCGTCAGCCCTGAGGCGCCCAGCCCGTTGGCAACGAGGAGTCCGCTGATATTCGGCACTTTGCCGATGACCGGAAGAAAACCGGGAGTAAACGGCCTGAACCCGACTCTTGTCTCTATCATAGTACTGTCTGAAAGCCCCGGCGCCACAGTTAATGCTTTGTCAAAAATCTCGCGGAGACCGCCGGCCGTCACCCGCAAATCCATGCCGGTATCGTTTTCATGAGTCGCGCCCGCTATGATTCTGCCGCTGTCAAAGGCGAGAATATATTGATCGTTTGGGGGCATGACGACGGGCCAGCCGCCCGTCTCCTCTCCCTGAAGCTCTAAATGAACGATCTGCGCCTTTTGGTATGATACTGAAAAACGGATGCCGAGCGGCTCAAGCAGCTCTCTAGCCCAAGCGCCGGCCGTTACGAGAACCTGGTCGGCAGTAAGCGTGCGTTCTGCGGTTTTCACACCGATGACGGCACCGTCCTCTGTCAATATTGACGCTTCTTCATTGTAAACAGCCGCTCCGTGCTTAACGGCCGCATTTAACAGCGCCTTACGAAGCGCTCTCCCGTTCACCCGGGCCGCGCCGCTGACATGAACCGCCCCGTATTCCTCCGACAGCGCGGGGAACAGCGCCTTCGTTTCTTCCGGAGTCAGTCTTGTAATGTCACCGATTTCAGGGGCGTCCTCTCTTCTTTTATAAGCTCTTTCCTCCATTTGGCTGAGTTTTTTTTCATCCGTATGGAGGCTGACAGCACCGACCTTTTGATAACCGGTTTCTGTTTCTCCATCAGCTTCAAGCTGCTGTATCAATTGGTTATAATAGCGGGCTCCGCCTTTTGCGATCGCATACCATGCCTGATTGCGGCGCTGTGACAGCCACGGGCAGACGATCCCCGCCGCGGCGTCAGTCGCCTGCCCCGGGTGCTTCCGGTCAATGACCGTTACATCCGCCCCGGCCTTTGCGAGATGATAAGCCGCGGACGCACCGAGAATGCCGGCCCCGATAATTATATAAGACTTCATGTGTAACACCTTTTCTATCTGTTTTGTCTTATTTATTTTAACAAATGGAGCGCCCGGTTCCTACCGGAGTCCTGACAGCAATGATGAGTTTCGAAAACGGAAACGTATAATAAAAGGAATACGTTCTTGTCTGAAAGCCGTTTTCCTCAAGAATCTCTCTGTATTGTGATGTATTTTTTATATCTGACACGGCCAATGTGCCGCCAGGCTTCAGCACCCTCACCATTTCTGCAATCGCCCGTTCCCTCTCTTTTCTGCCTGAAATGTTGTGTACGACAAAATGCGAAATGACAAGGTCAAACGTTTTATCAGGAAACGGCATGTCTTGCGCGAGTCCATCATACAAATCAATTTCCGGCGCTCCTTCTGCCCGTCTGTTCTTTTCAAATGCGTCTCTCCCGTTTCCGCTCAGATCCCAGCCTGACCATTTGTCAATCGCTGAGACGTCAGCGCCTTTTTGAGCCGCGGCGATGGCTAGCAGCCCCCGTCCCGTCCCAATATCAAGCACCTTCATGTCCGGCTTTAAACCGGAAAGCGCAAGAATGCGATGGCGGTGTAAAAGTTTAATGGCCGTTGAATACAAGAGTATCCAAAGACCGAGCAATAAAAACAAGGTGCCCGTCAGCCAGCCCCAGTAAGGAGGAATCATACCGCATAACGTGGCAGCGGCATAAAGGAGCGCAAGAAAGATAAATCCAAACGCTCCATAAGGCGCATCAATGCCGTATCGTGTTGTCATAACACTCACCCCTTTCAATATTTATCCAAATGGTATACCATATTATTCTAGCAAAAGCCGAAAGGAGATACGACCATATGAAACGCGGCATTACTTTTGACATCCCAAATGAATTCGGACGGTTTGCGGCAGATATATTACAACCGTTCCCCATCTCTTCCTATGCGTGGTTTATCGGTGATGGAGAGGCGTATACTGAATTCAAAGAAGACACCGATACAGACCTGTTTCCGCAAAATCAGCGCATCATTCAGGGTCAAGAACTCCGTCAGCGTCTGGAAGTAAACCCTTATTATATGATTTTTGCTGAATTGAAAGCTTTCCCGAGCGGGATGGTAACGGAAATCAATACGTATGAGGAATATTTGGATAGTTCCTGTAAACTTGTGCTTCTCATCGCAGATTGCTCGTATGTAACGTTATATTGCAAAGATCCGGACATGCTCGAAGCCCTTTTTCAGCAGGCTGTACAATGCGGGTTTCACCGCGTTGACTATGTTACAGATAAGAATGATGCGAGAACGGGATTGTCTGTCTGGTGAAGGTGGTGCGTTCTTTTTATGAAGCGCTGGATAGGGCTTAGGATTCAAAATATTGACAAATTCGTGTGTTTTCAACAAAAAAATCACCCCCTCATGTATACTGAGTGCGTAACTTACATATGAAAGGGGTATGGCAATGAAAATCAGTTTGAAGAAAAAAGCAGGTTTTTGGAAGAAGACGGCGGTTTCATCTCTTATTTTCACCATGTTTTTTACCCTGATGATGAGCGGTACGGTTTTTGCGGCCGGGCTGAATAAGGATCAGAAGCGCCGGGCGGAACAGCTGACCAGCATTTTTGAAAACGGAAAGACGGAAATCCAATATGGATATGTTGAAGCGTTGGATGACGGAAGAGGTTACACTTGCGGGCGGGCCGGCTTTACGACGGCTACCGGAGATGCGCTGGAAGTAGTCGAAGTATACACGAAAGCGGTGCCGAATAACAAATTGAAAAAGTATTTGCCTGAATTGCGTCGTCTTGCGAAGGACGAAAGCGATGACATCAGCAATCTGAAAGGATTCGCTTCTGCCTGGCGCTCACTTGGCAATGATAAAGCCTTCCGCGCTGCCCAGGATAAGGTAAACGACAGCTTGTATTATCAGCCGGCGATGAAACGTTCAGAAAATGCCGGACTGAAAACGGCCTTGGCCAAAGCGGTGATGTACGATACGGTGATTCAGCATGGTGACGGTGATGATCCAGACTCCTTTTATGCCCTGATTAAACGCACGAACAAAAAAATGGGCGGGTCACCGAAAGACGGAACGGACGAGAAGAAATGGCTCAATAAATTCTTGGATGTACGCTATGACGATCTGATGAATCCGGCAGATGAGGACACCCAGGATGAATGGAGAGAATCGGTTGCCCGTGTCGACGTTTTCCGCGATATTGTCAAAGAGAAGAACTACAATTTAAACGGGCCGATTCATGTCCGGTCAAGCGAATACGGAAATTTCACTATTCAATAAACAAAAAAACCCCGCCATATGGCGGGGTTTTACTATTAACCGATGGAGCCTTCCATTTCGAACTTGATCAAACGGTTCATTTCAACTGCGTATTCCATCGGAAGTTCTTTTGTGAATGGCTCGATGAAGCCCATAACGATCATTTCTGTTGCTTCTTCTTCAGAAATACCGCGGCTCATCAAGTAGAAAAGCTGTTCTTCAGAAACTTTTGATACTTTCGCTTCGTGCTCCAATGAAATGTTGTCGTTCAGGATTTCATTGTAAGGGATTGTATCAGAAGTTGATTTATTATCCATAATGAGCGTATCACACTCGATGTTTGAACGGGCGCCGTCCGCTTTCCGTCCGAAGTGGACGATACCGCGGTATGTTACTTTTCCGCCCTGTTTCGAAATCGATTTTGATACGATTGTGGATGACGTATTCGGTGCAAGGTGAATCATTTTCGCACCTGCGTCCTGATGCTGTCCTTTGCCCGCAAGAGCGATAGAGAGCGTCATGCCGCGCGCGCCTTCACCTTTCAGAATGACAGCCGGATATTTCATCGTTAATTTAGAACCGATGTTTCCGTCAACCCATTCCATCGTCGCGTTTTCTTCACAAACCGTACGTTTCGTTACTAAGTTGTAAACGTTGTTCGCCCAGTTTTGAATTGTTGTATAACGGCAGTAGCCGCCTTTTTTGACGATGATTTCAACAACCGCGCTGTGAAGCGAGTTTGTTGTGTACACAGGAGCCGTACAGCCCTCTACGTAATGAACGCTTGCTTCTTCGTCAACGATGATCAGCGTACGTTCGAACTGACCCATGTTTTCAGAGTTGATGCGGAAGTAAGCTTGAAGCGGTGTTTCAACCTTCACGCCTTTAGGCACGTAGATGAAAGATCCGCCGGACCAAACAGCTGAGTTCAGCGCCGCAAACTTGTTATCAGTCGGCGGAATGACTTTCGCCCAGTGCTCGCGGAAAATGTCTTCATTTTCTTTCAGCGCGCTGTCTGTGTCTTTGAAGACAATGCCTTGCGCTTCAAGATCTTCTTTCATATTGTGGTACACAACTTCGGATTCGTACTGTGCAGAAACACCGGCAAGGTATTTTTGCTCAGCTTCAGGAATACCGAGTTTGTCAAATGTCTGTTTAATTTCCTCAGGCACTTCATCCCAAGAACGCTCTGAACGCTCAGACGGCTTTACGTAATACGTAATTTCGTCAAAGTTTAAAGAGTTTAAATCCCCGCCCCACTGCGGCATCGGCATGTTGTAGAAATGCTCAAGAGATTTCAGGCGGAAATCAAGCATCCATTGAGGCTCTTCTTTCATGCGTGAAATTTCTTCTACGATTTCTTTTGTCAATCCGCGCTCTGAACGGAAAATGGAAACGTCCTTATCGTGAAAACCGTACTTGTATTCACCAATTTCAGGCATTTTTTTAGCCATCCATTTTCACTCCAATCTTTTAATTGCCGCCTTTTTCGCCAGCGACTCCTTTTTCAAGTGCTTTCCATGAAAGGGTGGCACATTTAATCCGGGCCGGGAATTTCGAAACGCCTTGAAGGGCTTCAATATCCCCGAGATCTATTGAGTCGTCATACTCTTTCCCTTGCATCATGTCTGAGAAAATCTTAGACATGGAAAGGGCGGTATCAATATCTTTTCCTTTAATGGCCTGCGTCATCATGGAAGCTGAAGCCATGGAGATGGAACAGCCTTCCCCTTCAAACTTCGCTTCCTGAACGGTATCGCCGTCAAGCTTCATTGTCAGTCTGATCCGGTCGCCGCAAGTCGGGTTGTTCATATCGACGACGATGCTGTCATCCAAAACCCCTTTGTTGCGCGGATTTTTGTAATGATCCATGATCACTTGTCTGTATAATGTATCTAAATTTGCATTAAAAGACATTTGTAAAGTACTCCTTTGTCTTTTGGAGGGCTTCCGCGAGCTTATCGATCTCTTCCTCTGTATTATACAGATAAAAACTCGCTCTCGCAGTAGCAGATACATCCAGCCATTTCATGAGCGGCTGGGCGCAATGATGGCCGGCTCTGACCGCAATGCCCTCAGCATCGAGGACAGTCGCGACATCATGAGGGTGAACCTCATCAAGATTAAATGTCACAAGTCCCGCCCGCTCTTTCGGACCGTATATCGTCACGCCGTCCAGCTGCTCGAAACGGTCAAGCGCATAGGCTGCAAGCTTATGCTCATGCCGGGAAATCTCGTCGAGTCCGATCTCTTCAAGAAAATCAATCGCGGCTCCCAATCCGATCGCGCCTGCGATAATCGGCGTGCCTGCTTCAAATTTCCACGGAAGCTCTTTCCAAGTTGATTCATAAAGCCCTACAAAGTCGATCATTTCGCCGCCAAATTCGGCCGGCTCCATATTCTCAAGCAGTTCTTTCTTGCCGTACAGCACGCCGATTCCCGTCGGGCCGCACATTTTATGGGAAGAAAGCGCGAAGAAGTCGCAATCCAGGTCCTGAACGTCAATTTTCATGTGCGGTGTGCTCTGCGCCCCGTCCACCACGATGACAGCGCCATTGTCATGAGCGATTTTGGCGATCTCTTTAATCGGGTTGATCGTGCCGAGCACGTTTGACACATGAGCGACTGCCACGATCTTCGTATGGCTTGTGACAGTCTGCCGGACGTCGTCCAGCGAAAGCGTGCCGTCTTCCTGCATCGGGATATATTTTAAAGTCGCGCCGGTTGCTTTTACTGCCTGCTGCCACGGAATGATATTCGCATGATGCTCCATTTGGGTGATGACCACTTCATCACCGGGTTTTAAGCTGGCGCGGGCATAGCTCAGCGCTACCATATTCAGTGAAGTTGTCGTGCCTTTTGTGAAAATGACCTCAGCCATTGACTTCGCATTGATAAACTTGCGGACTTTTTCACGCGCACCTTCATAGCCGTCTGTCGCTCTCGTGCCAAGAGTATGAACGCCTCTGTGAACATTGGAATTGTATTTGCTGTAATACTGATCCACTGCTTCAATGACAGCACGCGGCTTCTGGGAAGTCGCCGCGCTGTCAAGGTACACGAGGTCATGTCCGTTCACTTGCTGATGAAGGATCGGGAACTGTTCACGAATATCGGTGATATTCATTATTTTACTTTCCTTTCGATGACGGAGACGAGCTGTTTCTTAACTCCTTCAATCGGAAGCTCTTTTACCACCGGAGCAAGGAATCCGTAAATGACTAAGCGCTCCGCTTCTTCTTTCGGAATTCCGCGGCTCATTAAGTAGTAAAGCTGGATCGGGTCCACACGGCCGACAGATGCCGCATGTCCTGCAGTTACATCGTCTTCATCAATTAAGAGAATCGGGTTTGCATCTCCGCGTGCTTTTTCACTCAGCATCAGGACGCGGGATTCCTGTTCAGCGTTTGCTTTAGACGCGCCGTGCTCGATTTTGCCGATTCCGTTAAAGATGGAAGATGCGGCATCTTTCATGACTCCGTGCTTCAGGATATAGCCTTCAGAAGCCTTACCGAAGTGGATGATCTGCGTCGTAAAGTTTTCCGTCTGTTCTCCTCTTCCGACAACTACGGTTTTCGTATCGCCGTATGTGCCGTCTCCGTAGAGGTTTGTCGTGTTTTCAGAAATCGTGTCGCCGTCGTTCATCAGTCCGAGCGCCCACTCGATTTTGCTGTCTCGTCCGCGCGCGGCTCCGCGGCGGTTGACGTATGTTGTGACACCTGCTGACAGGTTGTCAACGGCGCCGTACGTCACGCTGGCATTATCACCTGTGACCACTTCACTGATAATGTTGAATACCGCTTCTTTCGGATTCACCGTGCTGATGTAGTTCTCAACGTAAGTGACGGAGCTGTGGTCTTCAGCGACGATCAGCACGTGGTTGAACAATGCCGTGTCATTGCTTTCATGAACGTAAACGGCCTGAACAGGCGTCTCCACCTGAACGTTTTTAGGAACATAAAGGAATGCCCCGCCGTTCATTAATGCCGCATGAAGCGCAGTCAGTTTATGCTCGTCGACCTTTACGCCGTCTTTCATGAAGTATTTCTCAACGAGGTCGCTGTGCTCACGGGCAGCCGTTAAGATGTCCATGAAAATAACGCCTTTGTCTTTCAGTTCTTTTGAAAGAGAAAGGAAAGCAGGCGTTTGATCACGCTGCACATATAACGTTTTGTCTTCGTTTTCGATATCGATCAGCGCTTTTGCTTCATCAGCTAAATCTTCTAAAGAAGCAAGCGGCGCGTTTTCTACTGTATGCTTGTTGAACTTTGTAAAGTTCCAATTTGTGATTTTTGTTTTATCAGGCTTAGGCAGCGGCAGATCTTCAGCTTTTTCAAGAGCCTGTAAGCGCAGGTTTTTCAGCCAGGCAGGTTCTTGATGCTTTTCGGAAAAGCCTTTGACATATTCCTGATCTACGGATAGTTTCGTTTCCAATGTCATGATTATCCCCCTAACGCTTACGCTTCTTGGCCTACAGTTTCGTCTTCAATGCCTAGTTCCTGTTTAATCCAGTCATAACCTTCCGCTTCAAGGCGCTGTGCAAGCTCCGCGCCGCCGGATTTCACTACGCGTCCCTGCATCATAACGTGAACGACATCTGGCGTGATGTAGTTCAGAAGGCGCTGGTAGTGAGTGATCATTAAGCAGCCGAAGTTTTCGCTGCGCATTTTGTTGATTCCTTTAGAAACGACTTTAAGCGCATCGATATCAAGACCTGAATCGATCTCGTCAAGAATGGCGATTTTCGGCTCGATCATCATAAGCTGAAGGATTTCGTTGCGTTTTTTCTCCCCGCCTGAGAAACCTTCGTTCAGGTAACGCTGCGCCATTTCAGGGTCCATTTCAAGGAACTCCATGTTTTCGTCCATTTTGCGAATGAATTTCATAAGAGAAATTTCATCGCCTTCTTCACGGCGTGCGTTAATCGCAGAGCGAAGGAAATCGGCATTTGTCACACCGCTGATTTCGCTTGGGTACTGCATCGCAAGGAAAAGACCCGCCTGAGCGCGCTCGTCCACTTCCATTTCCAGTACATCTTTGCCGTCAAGCGTGATGCTTCCTTTTGTAACTTCGTATTTCGGGTGTCCCATAATCGCTGCTGAGAGCGTGGATTTACCGGTACCGTTCGGCCCCATGACAGCGTGGAATTCGCCGCCTTTTATTTCAAGGTTTACACCTTTTAAGATCTCTTTTCCTTCGATTTCAACGTGAAGATCCTTGATCGTTAATGTTGAAGCAGCCATATCTATACCTCCAAAATATATAATCATTATTCTCAATTTATTCTCATTCTAATTTTATAACAAATGAAAAGTAAATACAACTTTTTATATTACCCGGAACATTCCTAAAGTTTATCAAAGATCAAGGCGTAATTAAAGCTGTTTGAAACAGAAAAAGGGCGGAAATCCACCCTTTTTTACTGACCGATTTTCTCATTAAGCTGCGCTGCGAGGAACTTGCTTTTTTGATATTCAAGCTCCCTCTGCCGTTCGACTTCCATCCTTTTTGAAAGACGCCGTCCGTATTCCTCGTAGCCGATGCCGTGTGACTTCTGCATCGCTTTTTCCATTTCAGGCGTATAGTCAAGGTCCAGTCTCTCGTGGCTGGTGCAGATAATGAATCAATCCCTTCATATATTTGTTTCTATTGTAACAATGATCCGCTGCTCCGGCCAAAGAGGGTGTGCCCCTGAATCCTTTCGAATGTGCCGGAAACCGGCACTCGCTTTATCTGAAAAACGGTATTCACACGATTGCTCATTCTAATGCGTCGTATGTCCGAATTCCTGAATACACTGCTGCACGAGGGTCACTCCCTGACTGAGAGCCGCGCCGCCCCCGAATGCCGCCGCGACGCTGATGACCTCAAGGATGTTTTCTTCTGTCGCCCCTTGGTCAAGGCAGCCCTTCGTATGATAAATCATGCAAAATTCATCTTGAGCGCTGATGCTGATGCCCAGAGCGATTAATTGTTTCTCTTTTTCAGTTAATGAATCCGCTGAGAAACACTGTTCAGTAAATTCATTAAACTTCCGCCCCATCATCGGCATTTTTTGCTCGAATATACCTAAACCTTCTTTATATTGTTTCAATGCGTCATGCACGCTTTTTCCGTTTTCCTGGTATTGAGCCACTGCCATTCCCTCCAATCGTTAACCTTCCTTTTTATTATGGACAGTTCTCCGATTAATACCCGAAAAAAACCCCGGATGATTCATCCGGGGTTTTCGCTTTATTCAGATACGGGAAGCACGGCTCCGTCGTATTTTTTCTCAATAAAGTCTTTGATTTTCTTAGAGTGAAGCACTTCCATAAGCGCTTTGATTTTCTCTGATTTTTCGTCACCTTTGCGTACGGCGATGATGTTTGCGTACGGGTTGTTTTTCGTTGATTCCACTTGAATCGCATCTTTTAACGGATTCAGTTTGTTTTGAATCGCATAGTTGACGTTAATGAAGACTGCATCGCCTTCTTCTTCATTATATGCTTTCGCCGTTAATTCAGGGGCGATTTTTTTGAATGTCAGGTTTTTCGGGTTTTTCGTAATGTTTTTCGTAGTGGCTTCAATCGTTTTTACCTTCGGATCAAGTGTGATCAGTCCGGCTTTTTCAAGCATCGCCAGCATACGGCCTTGTTCAGCGACATTGTTAGTCATGATGATGGTCGCGCCTTTAGGCAGGTCTTTCAGTGATTTGTATTTTTTCGTGTAAATTCCGAATGGCTCAAGGTGAACGGCTCCGGCATTCACGAGTTTGTAATCTTTATTTTCTTTCATTTCCTGTTCAAGGTAAGGAACGTGCTGGAAGTAGTTCGCATCCACTTCATTATCAGCTAACGCTTTGTTGTACATTTTGTAATCGTTCAGCACTTTTACTTTTAATGTGTAGCCTTTTTCCTTCAAGAGCGGTTCCGCTTCTTTTAAGATTTCAGCATGCGGTGTTTTTGTCGCGGCGACGACGATTTCCTTTTTATTTGAGCCGTTTGATCCGCAGGCGGCCAAAACTCCCGCGAACACAAGCAGCAGCGCACTTAATACAATCTTTTTCAATGTAAATCCTCCCTTATCTTTTGTCTATTATATTTGTAATCACATCACCGATAATCTGAATGATAAAGACGATGATGAGTATAAATACTGTCGCTACAAACGTTACATCCGTATTATTGGACTGGTAGCCTTCTACGTATGCAAGGTTTCCGAGTCCGCCTGAACCGATGGCGCCGGCAATGGCGGTAGATCCGATCAGGGCGATGGCCGTAACGGTGATGCCTGAAATTAACGCAGGCATTGATTCAGGAATCAGCACTTTGAAGATAATCGTCGATGTCTTTGCTCCCATTGATCTGGCAGCTTCGATGACTCCTTTATCGACTTCCCGCAGCGCAATTTCCGCAAGACGGGCGTAAAACGGCGCGGAGCCGATAATCAGCGCCGGCAATGCGGCGTTCGGCCCTAAAATCGATCTGACTAAAAACTTAGTAAAACCGAGAAGCAGAATAATTAAAATAAGAAACGGAATAGACCTGAAAATATTAACGACCGCCGCAATCACGGTGTTAATGATTTTATTTTCCCATAAGCTTCCCTTGCCCGTTAAAAAGAGCAGAAGACCGAGAATCGCTCCTATGATAAATGAAAAAACTAAAGCAATGACCGTCATATAAAGGGTCTCGTATGTGGCCGTCCACAGCTCGGTTATATCAACGTTCGGGAACCATTTTTCAAACATTTGTGATCACCTCTGCTTCTACCTGTTTGTCTTTGATGAACCGGATCACGTTTTCTACTTCTTTTTCCTGACCGTCAATATGAATGAATAAAGAACCGTAGGCTCCGTCCTTCGTCTGTGAAATTTTCCCCTGCAGAATATTGACGTCCACATCAAAGTTTCGGATCATTTCCGTAATGAGGGGCTGCTCAGCGGCCTGCCCGACAAATGAAAGCTGAATCGTTTTTCCTGTCGCTGTTTCCTGCAGAAAATGCTGGATGGTTTCTTTCGTCTCCTCCGGTTCTGTCACCTGCTGAACGAAACGCTTCGTCATCGGTTCGCGCGGGTTTCTGAAAACTTGGAGTACTTCGCCTTCTTCAACGACTTTCCCGTTTTCCATGACGGCGACTCTGTTGCAGATTTTTCGGATGACGTGCATTTCATGGGTAATGAGCACGATCGTCAGACCGAGTCTGTCATTTATATCGGATAAAAGATCCAAAATTGAATCGGTCGTCTGCGGATCGAGCGCTGATGTCGCTTCATCACACAGAAGGACTTTCGGATTATTGGCGAGCGCCCGGGCGATGCCGACACGCTGCTTTTGACCGCCGCTCAGCTGCGACGGATAAGATTTTTCTTTCCCCTCTAATCCGACCAGTTTAATCAATTCATCAGCGCGGCGGACCCGTTCGCTTTTTTTCACGCCGGCGATTTCCAGCGGGAACATAATGTTCTCCCGGACGGTGCGCGACCACAGAAGGTTAAAATGCTGGAAGATCATGCTGATTTCCTGGCGCGCTTTTCTCAGTCCGCGGCTGCTTACTTTATTTAATTCCGTCCCCGCGACTTCCACGGTTCCCGACGTCGGCTTTTCAAGGCCGTTCAGGAGACGGATTAAGGAACTTTTACCAGCTCCGCTATATCCTATAATTCCAAATATTTCGCCCTTTTTGATATCAAGAGTGACATCTTGGACAGCATTGACATCCCCATGCTTCGCTTTGTAAATTTTTGAAACATTTTGAAGATGGATCAAAGCAATCACCCGCCTTACACTATTCTAAGAAATCTTCCGGGTTTCTCCGCAAAAGAAAAGCCTTTCTGCAAAAATGAGCAGAAAGGCTTATTGAAAAAGGCCTTTCTCTCATCTTTCAAAGCAGACCGCTTCGAGTGAATTGGCACCATTTCAACATTGTTGATGGTTGCCGGGCTTCATAGGGCACTTCCCTCCACCTCTCTTGATAAGAGAAAACATATCGTATTTTCGTCCGGAAATTCTTACTGTAGAATAGCACGGCGAATGATAAAAAGTCAATAAAATAAATATTGGAAGCTATTGTCACATAGTAGATTGGCAGTTACGGCCGTTTACTGATCGCCTGAAAAAATCCGTTTGTCAGCCAGAGGATGGCCTCCAGCTTCAGCAGCGCTCTGAATGATCCTTTCACTTTGAGTTTTCCGCTTTGGATAAGCTTTTGCAAAGAGACATCACCATGCAGGAGATGGATGATTTCCGTCTGGTTTCCGTAAAAGGTCAAATTAGATTTTTCCTTTGAAACCGACGTTTTTCTCATTTCTCCCTGTCCGTTAATTGAGACCGTTAAGGCTTCTGTTTCTCCTTGGAATGTAATCAGCAGCGTTGAGGCGTTTAATAGCGGTTTCAAAAACAGATGCTGTCCGTCATTCTCTGAAACTTCTATTTTCTCCACTCGTATAACCTCCTGTTTTAATGGCCATACATACACTTTCTCTTTTTAACGGACAGAACCCTTTATAAACCGCACGACATTTTCCTGTAAATATTGTCACATCGGGAACGTTTGCGATGTTTTTTGTTTAATCAGCTCATATAAATAGGAAACGGAGCGGAAGGCGTATCCTTTCTCAACAAGCTCTCCGCCTTTAAACAGCAAAAAGCACGGAACGCTTTCAATCTGATAGGCTTTGGCGAATGCGGGGGAATAATTCACGTTGTTTTTATAGAAGGCGGCGCCGGGCAGCATTTCTTCGACGACAGTAAGCATTTTGGACGCCAGCTGGCATGTGCCGCAAAACGGGGTGTACAAATACAGGAGATAAACGTCATCCTGAATCGATTCGAGTTCATTTTCTTGGAGTTCTTTCATGATTACCACCTCAGGTCGTTCTTTTTCAAAAATACAGTGTCAGCATCAAAGCCGGCTCTGATCAGCACAGATGCGAGATGATGGCCCGGGCACGACTCGACTTGCCTGTATGTTCTGTCTATATAAATATGGCGCGCTTCGGGAAGCTCCCGTTTCAGCTGTCTTCTTAATTTTTCTCCGGAGTCATCTGCGTCTGTTAAAATATAGACGTCTCTGTCAAACAGGCGGTCCGCCAAATCTTCCAGTTCGGTTTGGCCGATCGTCCCGTTTGTACAGACGATTTCCGCGGGTTCGATGAGCACTTCGCTGACTTTGATTTTATCAGATTTTCCTTCTACGATAATGACCTTTTCATCTCCATTGTACATAAGCGCGTCACCTGCCGATTGTTTTAGCGTCAGATTGAAAAAGAAGGCAGTGAAATTCACCGCCAACTGTTAACACCAGCCATTCTCATAATCGCAATCGACATATTTCGGATCGCTGCCGTTTATGACATCGGCTGTTTTATAAAATTTTTGATTTTCAAATGAAAAGCCCTGTTTGAGCTCGTACTGGTCCATGCCTGTCATCTCGCCGATGGCTTCATTTTCATGAAACAAGGAAAACCGGCCGTTTTGAAAGCGGCCCGTAACGTTCTCCGTCACATCGACCTTTTGTTTATCAAAAGCCATTTTAGACACCTCCCGTTACAGATAGAATGTCCAAATGGCCCGTTTGCTATCCGATCAGTCTTCCTGTGTCATTTCGTCATATTGCTCGGAAGTCATGAGGTTTTCGATTTCTTCAGCATCAGCCGGTTCCACGACGATCATCCACGCTTTTTCATACGGAGACTCGTTTACGAATTCAGGACTGTCATCAAGGTCTTCGTTCACTTCCGTCACCGTTCCGTTAATCGGTGCGTACAGTTCGGAAACGGTTTTGACGGATTCCACGCTGCCGAATGGCTCGTCCGCTTTAATTTCGGCGCCGACTTCCGGAAGCTCGACAAAGACGATGTCGCCAAGTTCGGCTTGCGCGAAATGTGTAATCCCGATGCGGGCTTTTCCGTCCTCAACTTTGACCCATTCGTGCTCTTTGGAATAACGCATATCTTTCGGTGTGCTCATCTAAATCCCTCCATTTTTTTCTTATAATAAGAAGATACCATAATTCTTTGAACCTGGCATTACATCCAATATTTTTCGAATTGGTCTTCTTTAAAGCCGACAGTGACTTTTTCGCCGTCTGTCGTAATCGGGCGTTTCAGGAGCATACCGTCTGATGCCAGGAGTTCAAGCTGTTCATCCTCTGACATGTGGTACAGTTTTTCCTTTAAGTTCAGCTCGCGGTATTTCATTCCGCTCGTGTTGAAAAACTTTTTGAGCTCAAGACCGCTCTTTTCATAGAGGTCTTTAATTTCTTCTTTCGACGGAGTTTCCTCCGCGATATGTATTTCGTTTATTTCCTTACCGCGGTCTTCCAGCCATTTTTTCGCATTACGGCACGTTCCGCATTTAGGGTACCAGTAAAAATTTAACGACATCTTCTTCACCCCTTGTAAATGATCGTCGTTATTTTAACACAATCACTTGTAAAAACCTATAACGTTGCTTCGTGAAAAAGCGCCCCTGATGAAGGAGCGCTTTCAGCATGTGATCAGACCGTATATTTTTCTTCACGGAAGACGGCGGCTGCCGCTTCACGTTTTTTCTGAATGAGGTTTTTCGGCGTCAGGCGCGTCAGTTTGCGCAGCACGGAAAGCATCATGCGGAGGGAGTCTCCTTCCTCCATGGCGATCAGTGATTCTTTGGCGTGCGCTTCAATGTTCTGAAGGGCTTCCTGGGCAAAGATTTCCGTATATAACAGCTTCTGCGCGGCTTTTTCGGCACCGTCCGCCGCAATTGCTTTTTCCGTTCTGAGGACGGCAGACTCCAAAGCGTACAGCGCGCTGACAATATCGGCAATGTTTACCATGATTTCCTGCTCGCCTTCGATCTCTTTGCCGTATTTCTGCGCCGCGAGACCCGCTGTCAAGAGGGCGATCTTTTTCGCCTGTCTGACAATGTATTTTTCCTGTTCAAGAGGTTCTGAGCCCGGCTCTTCAGGCATCAGCATCATGAGTTCTTCTTGGAGCGCTTTTGCTTTTTCAAAGAGCGGCAGCTGACCTTTTACGGCTTTTTTCAGGAACGTGCTCGTTACGATCAGGCGGTTGATTTCATTTGTGCCTTCAAAAATTCTGTTGATTCTTGAGTCGCGATAGGCACGCTCCACTTCATATTCCTGCATAAATCCGTAACCGCCGTGAATTTGAACGCCTTCGTCGGCAATGTAATCAAGCGTTTCAGAACCGCACATTTTGTTGAGCGAGCATTCAATCGCGTACTCGGCGATTGACTTTGCGACTTCGCGTCCGTCTTTTTGCTCCGCTTCCGTCAGTCTGCTCATATTATCTTCGAATAAGCCCACGGTTCTGTATACAGAGCTCTCCATCGCATAAAGCCGCGCTGACATCGTCGCAAGCTTTTCCTGAGTGAGCGTGAAGCTTGAGATCGGCGTTTTAAATTGCCGGCGCTGGTTCGCATAAGCGGCAGACAGCTCAATCACCCGTTTTGAAGCGCCGATTGTGCCGACGGCAAGCTTGTAGCGCCCGATATTCAGAATATTAAAAGCGATGACATGGCCTTTTCCGATTTCGCCGAGAAGGTTTTCTTTTGGGACTTCCGCCTGATCTAAAATCAGCGTTCTTGTCGATGAACCCTTAATCCCCATTTTTTTCTCTTCCGGGCCCGTTGACACGCCCGGATAGTTCTTTTCTACGATAAATGCGGAAAATTTATCTCCGTCCACTTTAGCGTAGACGACAAAGACATCTGCAAAGGCGGAGTTTGTAATCCATTGCTTTTCTCCGTTAAGAATATAGTGTGTGCCCGCTTCATTCAAAACAGCCGTGGTTTTCGCGCCGAGGGCATCTGAACCTGAACCGGGCTCAGTTAAGGCGTATGCCGCGATTCTTTGTCCTGAAGCCAAGTCCGGCAAATAGTTTTTTTTCTGTTCTTCCGTTCCGAAGAACACGATCGGCAATGAGCCGATACCGACGTGAGCGCCGTAAGACAGCGAAAAGCTGCCGGCACGTGAAAACTTTTCCGTAATGAAGGCTGAACTGATTTTATCCAGGCCGATTCCGCCGTACTCTTCAGGCACGTCTGCTCCGAGGAGGCCGAGATCTCCGGCTTTTTTCAGCAGTCTGACCGAATGCTCGAACTGATGGTTTTCAATTTCATCGATATAAGGAAGCACATCGTTTACGACATAGTCTTCTGTCGTTTTGCCGATCATTTTATGTTCGTCTGTAAAGTCCTCCGGAGTGAATATTTGATCATATCCCGTCTCTTCAATCAGAAAGCTGCCGCCTTTTTTGACGTTCACCGTTTCCTGTTTCATGCTTCGTTTCCCCCTTGTTTTAAATGAGCTCAAATACGCCGGCAGCACCCATGCCGCCTCCGATGCACATCGTCACCACGCCGAATTGCTCGTTTCTCCGTTTCATTTCATGAATGAGTGACAGGGTCAGCTTCGTTCCCGTGCATCCGAGCGGATGTCCGAGGGCGATGGCGCCTCCGTTGACGTTCACCTTTTCTTCATCTATCCCAAGCGATCTGATGACTTGAATGGCCTGTGAAGCAAAGGCCTCATTCAATTCAAAAAGTCCGATATCCTGTAATTCGAGTCCGGCAAGCTTGAGCGCCCGCGGAATAGCTTCAATCGGACCGATCCCCATTACCTCAGGCGGAACGCCGCCTACGGCAAAGGAACGGAATTTGACAAGCGGCGCCAATCCGAGCGACGAAGCTTTTTCGCGATCCATCAGCATGACAGCCGCCGCGCCGTCACTTGTTTGTGAAGAGTTCCCGGCCGTCACGGTTCCCGTTTTAGAAAAAGCCGGACGGAGCTTCGCCAAGACGTCAGCCGATGTGCCGGGACGAACGCCTTCATCTTGAGAAAAGGTAAATTGTTTTTTCCGCGGCTTATGGTCATCACCGACTTCTGTCAGCGATACTTCAACCGGCACGATTTCGTCATTGAATTTGCCTTCTTTAAGGGCTTTTGCGGCATTCTGATGGCTGCGGACGGCAAATGCATCCTGGTCTTCTCTGGATACGCCGTACGTTTCGGCGACCTGCTCCGCTGTGTGCCCCATGCTCATGTAATACTCAGGCGCATGCTCCGCCAAAGCAATATTCGGGCGGGTCACATGCCCCATCATCGGAACTTGCGACATGGATTCCGCACCGCCCGCAATGACGGTGTCACCCGCGCCGATCATGATTTTTTCAGCACCGTAAGCGATGGATTGGAGTCCGGAAGAGCAGTAGCGGTTCACCGTAATGGCCGGCACCGTATGAGGAAGCCCCGCCAGCGCACCGATATTCCGCGCCATATTTAATCCTTGTTCGGCTTCAGGTGTTGCACAGCCGATAATTAAGTCATCGATATTTCCTTCATAGCCGCCTGCCCGTTTCAGCGTTTCTTTTACACAAAGCGCGCCTAAATCATCAGGACGAACGGCTGCAAGCGATCCTTTTTTCGCTTTACCGACCGGGGTTCTCGCACCGGCCACAATGACTGCTTCTCTCATAAACACCCTCCTAGTTCCGTAAAGGTTTGCCTTTGACGAGCATATGCTGCATTCTCGCTTGTGATTTCGCCTCGCCAGCGAGGCTTAAAAAGGCTTCTCTTTCAATCTCGAGTAAATATTCTTCTGAAACCTCCGTGCCAAACGGGACTCTTCCGCCGGCAATGACATGGGCCAGCTTCTTCGCAATCTTCATATCGTGATCGGATAAATAACCCGACCGTCTCATTTGGTCTGCTCCGAGCAGTAATGCCGCACAGCCGGTTTCTCCGGTGACTTTCACTTTTTTGCGGGCAGGCGGGCGGTATCCGCTGTCATATAAGGAAGCAGCCAGCTGTTTCGCATCGTGCAGCAGGTGATCCTGATTCATGCTGATACGGTCAGCCGCGGACAAAATCTTCATATCACGGGCTTCGTGTGCCGAACCGGACACTTTGGCAAGCGCGATTGTTTCAAAGGTTTTGATGGCCGCGTCCATCAGTTCACTTCCGCCGTCCAAATAATTCATGTACAGCTCTTTGTTTCCTCCGCCGCCCGGAATAAGGCCGACGCCGGTTTCAACGAGACCCATATACGATTCGCTCGCCGCCTGAACGCGTGCCGCCGGGAGACAGACTTCCGTGCCGCCGCCGAGTGTCATCCCGAATGGCGCCGCGACAACGGGTTTAGCGCTGTATTTGATGTTCAGCATCGTCTGCTGAAAACGGCGGATGACAAAATCGACTTCCATGAAGTTATCATCCTGAGCTTCCATCAAAATCATCGCAAGGTTTGCTCCCGCGCAGAAATGTCTGCCTTGGTTTCCGATGACAAGTCCTTTATAATTCCGCTCCGTTTCCTCAAGCGCATTGTCAATCATCTGAATAATGTCTAAGCCGATCGCGTTGCTTTTCGTATGAAATTCCAGCAGCGCGACATCATCGCCGAGATCAATCAGACTTGCGCCGCTGTTTTTACTGATCACGCCTTTTGTTTCTTTTAACGTTTGCAGGCTGATCCGTTTCGGATTTTCTTTCACAGCCCTGTATTGGCCGTCTGAATAGTAAAATGGTGTTCCGTTTTCCTTCATATAAAATGTTTCATGGCCCTGATCAAGCATTTCTTTCACCCAGCCGGGGAGTGCTGCGCCTTCTTCTTCGAGCCGCTCCGCTGATTTTCTGACGCCGATGGCATCCCACATCTCAAACGGTCCGAGCTCCCATCCGAAGCCCCATTTCATGGCGTCATCAATTGCTTTGATATCATCAGCGATCTCACCTAAAAGCCGGGCTGAGTATAAAAGTGTTTGCGATGTGATATTCCAAAGCAGGCGTCCTGCGCGGTCATCGGAATATACAAGCGCTTTCATTTTGCCTTTGGCACCCTTTGCCTGTTTGGCGGCTTCTAACGCGGGCGTCTTCATTTTCGAACGCTCACCGTATGTCATGGTCAGCGGATCGAGTTCATATATTGTTTTACCTTCTTTTTTGTAAAAACCTTGGCCTGATTTGCTGCCCAGCCAATTGTTTTTCAGCATGTCATTCATAAATTCAGGAAGCTTAAACATGTCTTTTTCAGCGCCGTCGGCTTTATCATACACATTTTTTGCCACATGGGCGAACGTATCAAGCCCCACAACGTCAAGGGTTCTGAAGGTCGCGCTTTTCGGTCTGCCGATCAAAGGCCCGGTCACCGTGTCCACCTCGCCGATGCGGCAGCCGGAAGAAAGCATTTCTCTTACCGTGACCAGCAGGCCGTACGTACCGATGCGGTTGGCGATAAAATTAGGCGTGTCTTTTGCGATGACGACACCTTTCCCAAGCGTGTTTTCTGCAAATGAAGTCATAAACTCCAGCACGTCAGGATCTGTTTCCTGAATCGGAATGATTTCCAGAAGCTTTAAGTAGCGGGCCGGATTAAAGAAATGGGTTCCTAAGAAATGAGCTTTAAAATCGGCAGATCGGCCTTCCGCCATTTTTGTGACGGAGATACCGGACGTATTGCTCGACACGATGCTTCCCGGTTTCCGGTATTCATCAACGAGTGAGAAAATCTGTTTTTTTACGTCAAGATTTTCGACGACGACTTCAATAATCCAATCAGCATCCTTCAATTGAGCTGCGTCATCTTCCAAATTCCCCGCCGTTATATAGTCGAGATTGGCAGCCGAAGTCAGCGGCGCCGGTTTTTGCTTCAGCAGCTTTTGCATGGCCGATCGGCTCAGCCTGCTGCGGACCTCCGGGCTTTCTAATGTCAGCCCTTTTTTCATCTCATCCTTTGTCAGCTCGTTTGGCACAATATCAAGCAGCAGGACGGGAATTCCGATGTTAGCCAAGTGCGCGGCAATTCCGGACCCCATAACGCCTGATCCGAGAACGGCTGCTTTCTTTATAAACTTGTGCATGAGTCATCCCCCTTGAACTTTGAATGAATAGTCATTCATTTTTTCGGCAAAAAAAATGAAACCCTTTTCTTCTTTCATCTTAAAAGATTTTCAGGATGACTTCAATAGCAAATATGGAATTTTTTTAAATTTTTCGGCTTCCGCATGTTCCATGGCGCGGGCGGGAAACTTAAACCCGGAGGTGAAGGGAATGGTGCGAGGGAGAAAAGATCCGTCTTCTGCCGCAGTGAGCGCGGCCAGCATGAAAGGAAATGCGGGACCGAAGCAAAAATACGGCGGCGGCAAACGGACGAGCCAAAATCAGCAATATAAAAAAGAAAACATGGAATAACATGCTGCGGCTGCTTTTTGGAGCAGCCGTTATTTTTTGAAGATCCCTTTCAGCACAAACGCCGCATTTGCCGGGCGCTCGGCAATTCTTCTCATCAGGTACCCGTACCAATCGGTTCCGTACGGGACATACACCCTCATCCTGTATCCTTCTTCGGCAAGCTCCTTCTGGCGCTCCGTTCTGATGCCGTACAGCATTTGGAATTCAAACTGCTCCCGGTGAATCTGATGCTCGCTGATGAGTGTTTTCGTATAAGAAATGATGTCATCATCATGTGTCGCCACCGCCGTTTCATGGCCGCTCAAAAGCTGCAGTTTAATCAGCTGCTGAAAATGAAGATCGGTTGCTTTTTTATCAGGGAACGCAACGGCCGCCGATTCTTTATAAGCGCCTTTTACAAGCCTGAGCCGCGGCTTGTATGGCATCAGACCGCTGATGTCTTCAGCTGCGCGGTACAAATAAGCCTGAATGACGGTGCCGAGCATCGGAAAATCCGGTTTGCACCGCTTATACAGCTCAAGTGTACGGCCGCATCTTGAATAGTCCTCCATATCAATCGTTACAGGCACGCCGCGTTCTTTTGCCTCCGTCAATATGTCTCTGACATGCTGTTCCGCGAGTTTCTCGGAAATATCCAGACCGATGGATGTTAATTTCAGCGACAGCTCACAATCCAGTTGATTCTCGGCAATCGCCCTGATTGCTTTTTTACATTCTTCCGCCGTCCTTTTCGCATCCTTCTCTGACCCCGCATATTCACCTAGATAATCAATCGAAGCCGACAGCCCCTTTTGGTTCAGCCGCTTTACCGTTTTCACAGCTTCCGTGAGTGTTTCCCCTGCAACGAACCTTCCCGCACCGAAGCGGATTCCGTAAGCCTGGGCGAATTTTGTAAGCATTTTATTTTTCGACAAAAATAAACATATGCTCCGCAGCAAAGATGAACTCCCTCCTTTTTCTTTTATTCGTGTATGAATTTCCGGTCCCAGAGAAAGCTAAAAAGAACAGAATTGAAGGAGGCGTTTATATGAACAACCAAGAGCAGAACGGAAACTTGCCGCCTGCCGTCATCTCAACGAAAGACCATTTGTATCTTGAGGACATGCTGAACTGGAATCTGCTTGCCATGAAAAAGGCGCATTTTATGGCGGAACACTGCCAGAATCAGACGTTAAAACAAGAGCTTGATCAAATCGGCCGGATGCATCAGAAACATTATCAGCACATATTGGGCCGCTTGAACCCCGATCAAGGCGGACAGACAACAACAGGCTATATGCAATAGGAGGACAATACATGGAACAGCAAAATCAAAAAATCACGAATCCGCAGACGCCCGTGCCCAATACGGCGCAAATGAATGACAGAGACTTGGTGAATGAGCTGCTGACGACGGAAAAATACATCACGGCTTCATATTGCACAGCCCTGCACGAGTTCAGCCACGAGTCTCTTTATCAAGATATTCAGGCGATTTTCGATGAGTCACAAAAAGCGCAAAGAAGATTATACGATGTGATGTTTCAAAATGGCTGGTATTCCATTGAAGCAGCCGATACCCAAAAGCTTCAGCAATCGTATCAGAAGTTCCGGCAGACCATTCAGCAGCAGTCTCCCTACCAGCAGTAAAACGAAGAAGGATTTGATGTTTTCGACAAGCATCAATCCTTTTTTTATTTTTGCACAAAAAGATTGACTTATCATTAATCCTTATTTATATTTAACTAATGTTAATTATTTTCTCAAGGAACAAGATGAGGAGGAGTTATGAAAAACGCGGATCAATATGTGTCTGATATCCAGAAATCTCTTCAGACGCTGCTGCAAAACATACAGCCTGAAATGGTGGAAAGCATGGCAAAACACGAGGTGACGCCTGCCCAATTATTTGTTTTAGCCAGCCTGAAAAAATACGGGAGCTGCAAAGTTTCCGAAATTGCGGAACGCATGGAGGTAAAACCGAGCGCAGTGACGCTGATGGCCGACCGCCTCGAACAAAAAGGACTTATCGTCCGCAAACATAACCAGCAGGACAGACGCGTCATCGACATCAGCCTCACCAAAAAAGGCGAAACAAAATTCGAAGATGTTGTGGAAGGACGGAAAGCGATACTGGCGCGAAACCTGTCCGTTCTGACTGACGATGAACTGATTCAGTCCGTGAACATCATCCGCAAAGTAGCTGAAGCAGCCGAGAAATACGCGGCTGATCAAAAAGAAAACGAATAGAAAAGAGGAGCTGCCGAAACATGAGCATTGAAAAGAAAGATCCAAAACGCACATTATTAATAACCGGCTTAATCATCGCCATGTTTTTCTCAGCCCTTGACGGCACCATCGTAGGAACGGCGATTCCTAAAATCGTGGGTGACCTCGGGGGATTAAGCATGATGACGTGGCTGACCACGGCATATCTTTTAACTTCGACGACGATCGTTCCGATTGCGGGGAAACTTGCAGATTTATTGGGGCGCCGCGTCGTCTATGTGTCAGGTTTATTGATTTTTATGGGAGCTTCCGCACTGTGCGGAATGGCCAGCAACATGACGGAACTGATTATTTTCCGCGGACTTCAGGGAATCGGCGGCGGTGTCATGATGCCGATGGCTATGATCGTCATCGGGGATTTGTTCACAGGGAAACAGCGTGCCAAGTTCCAAGGGCTTTTCGGGGCGATTTACGGGCTTGCTTCCGTGATCGGCCCGCAAATCGGAGGATGGATTGTTGACTCATTAAATTGGAAATGGGTTTTCTATATCAACCTGCCTGTCGGAATTTTAGCCGTCATCTTTATCGCAAGAGGACTTCAAGGCAGAAAACAGACCGGGCCGATTAACTTTGACATCGCCGGCATTTTCACAATGATCGTCGGAATCGTCAGCCTCCTCCTCGCGCTCAGCTTCGGAGGAAAGGATTACGCATGGGGCTCTTGGCAGATTCTCGGTCTCTTTGCGCTTGCACTTGCCGGGATTGTCGGATTCATTTTTGCTGAAATCAAAGCAAAAGAACCGATTCTGCCGATGTACCTGTTTAAAAACAGAACGTTTACCGTATTGAATCTGATCGGCTTTTTCATGAGTATCGGCATGTTCGGCGCCGTCACGTTTGTTCCTTTCTTTATGCAGGGAATTATCGGAGTCAGCGCCACCGCGTCCGGCACGATTATGACGCCGATGATGGTATCTATGATTATCACAAGTATTATCGGAGGCCAGCTGGTTTATAAGATCGGTATTAAACCGCAAATCATGATCGGCATGCTGATCATGGCCGTCGGCTTCTTCTTATTAACGACTTTGCAGCTGGATACAAGCAAGCTCGCGGCTACATGCTATATGGCCGTGATCGGTCTGGGAATGGGGCTCGTCATGCCGCTTCTCACGCTCGCTCTGCAAGAAACGTTTTCAAAAGAAGAGCTGGGTGTTGTGACCTCTTCAAGCCAATTTTTCCGGATGATCGGGGGAACGTTCGGCATTACGGTGCTCGGCGCTATCATGAATGCCAGATCAGGAAGCCTTTTAACCGACAGACTGGTGCCTTACTTAGACTCACTGCCGAAACAGGCAAGTGCCTTTGCCGCCCAGTTTAAAGGTATGATTGACAAGAATCCTGAAGGGCTGCTTCAATCCTTGTTCAGCCAGGAATCGATTAAGCAGATTCCGGCCGCATTTTCTTCCCATATCGTGCCGGTTTTGAAAACGTCACTGATGGATTCGCTTCACAGCGTGTTTTTCACAGGCCTGGCCTTTATCGCTGCCGGATTGATCCTCACGCTGTTTGTTAAATCAATTAAACTGACAAACAAAAAGACAGGCAAACAAGAAGAAAAGGCGAAAGCCGTTTAACAAAGAAAAATCCCGCGGATGCCGCGGGATTTTTTTATATCATCTGGGAATGACCAGTCTTCCGCCTCATTGGAAATGGGGGAAATTCAATAAAATAATGATGAAACCCTTTAATAAACTTTAAACATTTCATAGTTATCTTTATAGTACGACATAATAAAGTCACGAAAATTTCTTACCGAAGAAGACAACAGCTTATGTCTCATCCAAGATAAGCCGACTGGATATGAAGCAGAGTGATCAGTCACTTTTATAAAATTCAGCCCCAATGTTCTGCAAACTGAAATGGGAAGCAACGCCACACCTTGATCCAGCTTTAAAATCTCGACTAGTAAATGAGAATCTGCCTCAAATGCAATATTTGGGGTGAAACCAGCTTTCTCACAAAGCGAGGCTGTAAAACCGCTATACTCTTCATTATTAGCAAGGGTAATAAATGGTTCATCGGCGACAAGGCGTAAAGAAATTTCTGTTTTACCCGTAAATCGGTGGTTTGAGGGCAAAGCCAGAACAATATCTTCATTTACCAGCACACAACTCTCTATCTCTTCATCTTGAATCGGATGACCTGTTATTCCTAAATCAATGTCCCCTTTTTTTAAACTTGTTATGATCTCGCTTTTAACTCCGATAGCTTGAAGAATTTTTGATTGAGGGGAGCGGTTGATATATTCACTCATCAGTCCTGCAAGGAATCTTGGATTGGAAATAGATATTCTGATGGTGTCAGAAATTTGATGTTCCTCCAATTGAATTTCTGTTTGTGCATTTTCAATCTCAGTAAAAATCCTGTTTACATGTTTTAAAAGAATTTTCCCTGCTGAACTCAGCTTAATATTTCTGCCTTTTCTCTCAAACAAGGTTGTTCCCAGTTCATTCTCAAGTCTTTTTATAGTGAGACTTAAAGAAGGCTGGGCAATCTTTAATTGTTCTGCCGCTTTAGAAATATGTTCAGTATAGGCAACTGTCTGAAAGTATTTTAGCTGCAGCAATTCCACCTGTCTGCACCCCCATCATTTATTTCAATAAATATATATATACCTTATTATGTATTAGATTAAATGTAAATGCGAATGTAAGATAATAGCATAGTTAAATTGAAAAAACATAAAAAAGAAAAAGAAAGGGGTCTCATACTATGAAAATTGATGTGAATAACATTGTTAAAAATTTAAACACACCTTTAACATCACCTGCTTACCCCGTGCCAACCTATAAATTTGTTAACCGGGAATATCTTAATATTATTTACCGAACGGATGAAAAAGCTTTACGTGCGGCAGTGCCAGAACCTCTTGAAATTACTGAACCTTTAGTGAAATTCGAAGTGATGTGGATGCCCGATGTTTCCGGACTTGGCGCCTATACAGAGGCAGGACAAGTCATCCCTGTCAGCTTTAATGGTGAAGAAGGAGATTATGTACATTCTATGTATGTTGACAATTTCCCGGCTATTGCAAGCGGACGGGAACTTACTGCATATCCAAAGAAATTGGGTGCCCCTAAGCTGTATATAGACTCTGATACTCTTGTTGGCACATTGGATTATGGCAGTCTTCGTGTGGCAACTGCGACTATGGGATATAAACATTTCGAAATGGACAAGGAAAAAGCGAAAAGAGAAATTTGCCGACCTAATTTTATGGTTAAGATTGCTACTGATTACAATGGTGATTTAAGGGTTTGTGATTTGGTGCGAACGCAAATAACGAATATAGAAGTTAAAGGTGCCTGGGCTGGACCGGCACGGCTTCAATTATTTGAACATGCTCTGGCACCGCTTGCAGATTTGCCTGTATTAGAAGTCGTTTCAGCATCTCATATCCTTACAGATTTAACCTTAAATGCAGCACAGCCGGTTTATAACTACTTAGAGGAAAAATAAGGAGCGTTTACAATGAGAATTGCAGTTTTAGGAGCAGGTTCTTTAGGAACCATAGTTGGAGCATATCTGTCTGCTGGCGGAATGGATGTCGAATTGATTGATTCGTACAAAGAACATGTAGATACTCTAAATCAAATAGGTGCTAAAGTAGTTGGTACAACGGAATTTCAAGCAAAGGTGAAAGCCATTACCCCTGAAAACAAGTCAGGCAAGTATGATTTAATATTACTTCTGACGAAACAATTATATAATGACTCCATTCTTAAAGAGTTGCTGCCTTTTTTAAAGGATGACAGTGTAGTATGTTCCTTGCAAAACGGTATACCTGAACAGAAAGTTGCTTCGATCGTTGGTGATGAACGTGTTATTGCAGGTTCTGTTGAATTTGGTGCTACGTTTATTGAGCCGGGCGTATCCAGACTTACAACTGAGTATACTCAATTTAAAGAGTACGCTTTTCAAATTGGAGAATTACATGGTGAAACAACAGAAAGAATCCAGCGTATTAAATCGGTTTTAGACCTTATCGGCGGAACACATATTTCCGATAATTTAGTTGGAACGAAGTGGTCAAAATTACTTATCAATAATGCATTCAGTGGTTTATCGGCAGCATTAAACGGAGAATACGGAGACATTCTTGACCATGAAATCGGCATTGTTAGTGCAGTCCATATCGCAGATGAGACGATTAAGGTTGGACACGCCAATGGTGTCAAATTTGCGAAAATGGGCGGCCTTGATTTAGAATCTTTGGAATTAAGAAGTGAAAATGATATTCCTGAACGTATCCAAACATTTAGGTCAGCCATGGAACCATCCAGGCTGCTAAGAGCAAGTATGCTCCAGGATCTTGAGAAAAAACGTAAAACTGAAATTGATTATATTAATGGAGTTATTCCCAAAATGGCAGAAGGTACTGGCAGTTCAACACCTTTTCATGATTTGGTTGTGGCACAAGTCAAATGTGCCGAGGAATCCCAAACAGTGCCCAATTTTGATACAAATATAAAAGCATTTGAAGAGTTATTACGTAGCCGAAAGGAAATGTGATATATAGGAAAGAGAGAAAGGGATTGCTGCGGCGGTCCTTTTTTCTTGGTTCAGCAAGCGGAAGACATATACGTAAACAAACGGGTGCATTAGTTACATTAAAGTTCTTCGCCTATGAATTGAATGGCGCCTTTATTGATTCATTTTCAGCAAAAAAAGCTTCCGGCACCTCTCTTTGATGCCGAAAGCTTTTTATTGTTTTTTTCTGTGTGCTTCATTGAGCTGTTTAATATGCTGTATCGCAGCTTTGATGCCCTCTTTGGCGTCCGGGTAGGATTGATTCCAATGTTTGACGAGCGGAGGCATGCTTTTTGCGATATGTGTATACAAAATCCACTGCCTGACTTCTTCCTTTACATCCGGGTTTGTTTCGCCAAGCAATAGTTCCGTGTATTTCTCAAGCAGGCCGTCCAGCTGCTGCTGCAGTTTCTCTTCCATACCGTTCCCTTCCCTTTTTCATGACTATGACAATCGGGCGGTGAGGGCCGCTTCCTGCACGATACATCTGCCGCGTCCGTGCGGAATGCAAAGCGGCGTGCCGAACAGCGGATCTTGCGTTACCTGGCAGTTCATCGCAAAGACCTGCTGTACAAGCTCGCAAGTGATGACTTCTTCGGGACGGCCCTCTGCGTAAATCTGTTTATCCTTAATGGCGACCAGATAATGGGCATAACGGCATGCCAGATTGAGGTCGTGCAGCACCATGACGATTGTGCGTTTTTCTTTTTCATTTAATTCAAACAGCAAATCAAGAATTTCAATTTGATGCGTCATGTCGAGATAAGTTGTCGGCTCATCAAGCAGAATGATATCCGTATCCTGAGCGAGTGTCATCGCAATCCATGCGCGCTGGCGCTGTCCGCCTGACAAGGAATCCACAGGACGGTCGGCCATTTCCTCAAGCTTCGTCGCTTTAAGCGCTTTTGCCACTGCGTCTTCGTCCTCTTTGGACCATTGCTTCAGCCAGCTTTGATAAGGGTATCTTCCCTGCTTCACAAGCTGATGCACCGTCAGGCCTTCGGGAGCTGACGGACTCTGCGGCAAAATAGCGAGCTCTCTTGCCACTTCCTTCGTCGGAAGCTTAGCGATGGCTTTTCCTTCTAAAAGCACAGAACCGCCCCTCGGTTTCATCAGCCGGGCCAATGAACGTAAAAGCGTCGATTTTCCGCAGCCGTTGCTTCCGATCAATACAGTGATTTCGCCTTTTGGAATCGCGACATCCAATTCGTCAATGATAACAGTTTCTCCGTACCCTAAGCTCAGCGTCTCTGTAGAAATTGCACTCATACCGCTAACCGCTCCTTTTTTGAGTTTCCCAACACTATGTATATAAACAAATTGCCTAAACATTCAACGTGAGATCATGATTATATTGTAACAGAAATTAATGACTCTGAATATCATTATCAATTAGTTTTGGGCAAAAAAGCAGCGGACGGCGGTTATTTTTTTATTTCCGTCATTTCTCCATCGTTCTTTTTCAGTATCAGATAAAAATGGTCATAGCGGCTGTCCAAATTAAAAGCCGAGAGCACCTGCCGGACGACCTCGCTTTCCTGCATCCGGCTGTTTACGGCAAGTTCTCCAAGGATCATCTTCATTTCATCAAGCGCTTCCTCGCCCTCTCTGTGAACCCCTGAGAGCTTGTCCCGGATGTCCGCCTTTTCATGACCGCCTTTTCTCTCATACAAACCTTCATAGCGGTTATGCTCCCCGGCTCCGTAGCTGACGCGAAGGGAAAAGCTGCTGTAAGGAACCGGCTTCGCGGATGACACGGGTGTGCTGTCTTGTTCCGCTTCCCGTTTTTCTTCATTCAATCGGCAGCCGGCAATCAGCATCAGCGTAAGACATAAAACGCCCGCCGTCCTGAACCATTTCATGCGATTCACTCCCATTCCATTCCGATCGTTTTTAGGTATTTCCAAGGGAGGCGGCTGTCATTCATTAAACAAAAAAGAACCGGAGCGGTAACACTCCGGCCGGTTCATCTCAAGATTATCATTCAGTCAGCTCTAAAAATTCCTGCACATCCTGTACGGCAAGGCGGACCGCGTCTTCCCAAAACGACCGTTCCGTCAGATCCGCTCCAAGGTGCTTCATCGCCAAATCCTCAACAGTCATCGAAGCCGTGTCACACAAAAGCGCGATATATTTTTCTTCAAAATCCGCTTTTTCCCGAAGAGCTCTTGCATATATTCCAAGCGAAAATAAATAACCGAACGTATACGGAAAGTTGTAAAACGGCACTCCCGTAAGATGAAAATGCAGTTTTGACGCCCAGAAATGAGGGTGGTATTCCCCTAATGAATCGCAAAACGCTTCTTTCTGCGCCGCTTCCATCAGTTCATTCAGTTTCTCAGCCGGAACGACGCCCTGCTTCCGCTCTTCATAAAAACGCGTTTCAAATAAAAATCTCGCATGAATATTCATAAACATGGCTACGCTTCTTTGAATTTTATCTTCAAGCAAGAACAGCTTTTCATCCTTTGTCCCCGCTTGTTTCAAAGCGGCGTCGGCGACGATCATTTCCGCAAAGGTCGAGGCTGTTTCAGCGACATTCATAGCGTAGGCTCTGTTCAGCTGCCGCACTTGAAGCATAGCCTCCTGATGGAACGCGTGACCGAGCTCATGCGCCAGCGTCGATACATTCGAAGCGCTTCCGGAAAACGTCATAAAAATCCGGGATTCTCCGCTGTCGGGAAAGCTGGTGCAGAAACCGCCGACCCGTTTGCCGCTGCGGTCTTCCGCTTCTATCCACCGATCGCGGAACGCTTTTTCCGTAAATGCGGACAGCTTTTTGCCAAACGTCGAAAATTGGCTGACGATCAGATTGGCCGCTTCATCATATGTGTATTCTTTCGGAGCCTCGCCGATCGGCGCGCCCACATCATACCAGTTCAGCCGCTCAAGCCCTAAAAGAGACGCCTTTCGATTCAGGTATTCAGCAAAAGGCTTTTTATGATCGGTAATGACCTGCCACATCACATCCAGCGTTTCTTTTTTCATCCGATTGATCGCAAGCGGCTCTTCCAAAGCGCTTTTCCAGCCCCGCGCTTTATAGATTTCCGTGCGGAAGCCGGCCAGATGATTCAGCGTGCTGCCGAAAAGCTCCTCTTCTCCTTTCCACGCTTCATTAAGCTCTTTGAACACTTGATGTCTGATGCGGCGATCCGGGTGCGCCATCATATTTTCCGCTTGGCCGACCGACAGCTCTTTATCCTCAAACGGAATCTTCATTCTGCCGACAGCCGCATTATACAGGTCGCCCCATGCGTGATAGCCGTCAACGGCCAGGCCTTCAATCAGCCTTTCTTCTGAAGCGCTGAGCTTCTCTTTGACCCGGTCTCTTCTTTCATTTAAAACATATGTGAGATCCTGAAGTTCCGGTTTTTGCAGCAGCTCCTCCCAGACCCGCTCGTCAATCCGGGCAAGTGTATCGTCAAGGGTGACCAGAGCGGATTTAAAATCACTGCTCAGCTGATTGATCCGCGCCCTCCATTCATTCGCTTTCTGATCATGAGTGTTCTGAGCCTGAAGACAGCCGACGAACGCTCCCGCCTGCCTGATCATGATCGCTGACCGTTCAAACCTATCAATCAGATTGATCAGCTCCCGGCTTTCATCCGCATGCGTCGGAACTGTAAACGCTTCAGCCGCATGTTGAAAAGCGCTTAGATGCTTTTTGAGCTCTTGTATGTATTGCTGAAACTCTTCCGACCGGCTCCCGCCCTCAAAAATGGAGTTTAAATCCCATGTTTCCTTCAATCCCTCTAATGCCATCTTTTCTTTACCCCTTTCTATCCGAAGCTGACTCCATTATAAAACAATTCTGACATATTTCCGAACGATTTCTCCTTCTTTCCGCGAGATGATATACACTATGAGATAAGCACAAACGGGGAGGATTATAAGATGAACAGAAAAATTGCCATTGTAACCGGCGCGACGAGCGGATTCGGACTGCTGACAGCGCTGAAGCTCGCCCGGTCTTATCACGTCATCGCAACAGCCAGACAGCCGGAGAAAGCTGAAATACTGAAAGAGGCCGCCGCTCAAGCGGGTGCATCCGAACATGTTACGGTCGTTTCTTTAGATGTGACAAATGAGCAGTCGGTGTCTGACTTCGGGAACACCATCAGCGGTTTCGGACCGATTGACCTGCTCGTCAATAACGCCGGCACTGCGTACGGTGGGTTTATTGAAGATGTGCTGATGGAACATTACAGACAACAGTATGAAACGAATGTATTCGGCCTGGTTCACGTCACAAAAACCGTGCTGCCTTATATGCGAAAACATAGCGGGGCGAAAATCTTCAATATCAGCAGTATCAGCGGACTGACCGGTTTCCCGGCTCTATCTCCGTATGTCTCTTCCAAATTCGCGGTTGAGGGGTTTACAGAGAGCCTGCGCCTCGAACTGCTGCCTTTAGGAATTGATGCCGCTTTAATAGAACCGGGCTCCTATAAAACGTCTATTTGGGAGACGTCTCTCTCCAATCATCTTACGGCACCCGGCAAAGATTCGCCCTATTACCGCTATTATCAGCAAATCGAAGCTTACTTCAAAGCCAACGCATCCAAAAGCGGCGATCCTGATGACGTAGCGGAGCTGATTTATCAATTGGCACAAAGGAAACGGCTGAAGAAACTGCGGTATCCGATCGGCAGGGGCGTTAAGCTCACATTGGCTTTCCGCTCACTCTTTCCGTGGTCCGCCTGGGAATCGATTATAAAGAAAAAGCTGTTCACTTGAACCTAAATTATAATTATTATAATTTAGTATTGATTTTTATTTGATACGTGGTATAATTAAATTAACAGATCACAGGGAGGACGATGAATATGAATACACAAAACGCGAAAAAAACTGAAACTCTTGTTGAGAAATCAATGAACACACAATTATCAAACTGGTTTATCCTTTACTCTAAACTGCACCGCTTTCATTGGTATGTAAAAGGCCCTCACTTCTTTACGCTTCATGAAAAATTTGAAGAACTGTATAACGAAGCGGCGGAAACGGCGGATGCCATCGCAGAGCGACTTCTGGCCATCGGCGGACAGCCTGCGGCGACTTTACACACTTACCTTGAACAAGCTTCCATTACGGATGAAGGCCAGGAAAAAACGGCTTCTGAAATGGTGGAATCACTGGTTCAAGACTATAAACAAATCAGCCGCGAATCAAAATTTGTCATCGGCATCGCCGAGGAACAAAATGACCCGTCAACTGCCGACCTGTTTGTCGGATTAGTTGAAGAAGCGGACAAGCATGTGTGGATGCTGTCAGCCTACTTGGGAGAATGACGAAAAAAGCTGAACCTCAGTTGAAGGTTCAGCTTTTTTTATGCGTTCAGCTTGCGCTTTCGGTTTGTTTCGTTAATGTGACGTTCAGCGTCTTTTTGCTTCCGTTTCTGAGCACTTGAACAGTCGTTTTATCGCCGATTTTCAGCTGGTTATATAAGATCTGTCTGATATCGGCGCTGCTGCCGACATCTTTGCCGTTCAATTGTACAATGACGTCATTGGATTTAATGCCCGCTTTCGCAGCCGGTGAGCCGGATTGCACTTCTTTTACGTAAACACCCTTAGACAGCTGGTCGCCGAACAGTCCGAGCGTGTTTTCCTGATAGGTTTCCGGCACTTGGGACATGTCAATCATCTGCACACCTAAAAACGGGCGCTCGACTTTTCCTTTTGCAAGGAGCTGGTCGACTATCGGTTCTACATCATTGCTCGGAATGGCAAAGCCGAGTGACTCCACGCCGTTTTCACTGACTTTCATGCTGTTGATCCCGATGACCTGGCCGCTTGAGTTGATTAACGGGCCGCCGCTGTTTCCGGGGTTAATCGCCGCATCCGTCTGAATCACGTTCATTTCCACTGTGCCTTGGGATGTATCGGCGTCTACCGTTCTGTTCAGCCCGCTGATGACACCTTGTGTGACAGTCCCGGAAAACTGCTGGCCGAGCGGGTTGCCGATGGCAATCACTTTATCGGCAATGCGGAGCTTGGAGGAATCCCCGAAGCTGGCTGCTTTTTTGACATTGGACGAGCTGATTTCCAATACAGCCAAGTCGCTGATGGCATCCTTTCCGACAAGCTTTGCCGTTTCGGTTTTCCCATTGTAAAGAGTGACCGACAGTTTGTTCGCCCCTTCTACGACATGGTTGTTTGTAATGATGTACGCTTTTTCGCCGTCTTTTTTGAAGATGACGCCTGACCCCGTGCCGCTTTCCGTTTCAGAGCTTGAACCGCCGTCAAGTCCGAACTGGCTGCTTTGCGAAGCTTGGTAGTTGGACACTCCGACAATCGCGGGCTCCAAATCTTCCACCATATCCGCTACGCTTGAGGTATTTTTCAAAGGCGTTGACGTAAAATTCGAAGACTGAACTTGTTTCGTATCAGAAACGGCTTCTGTCTTATGCTGCTCACCCGGCAGGTTCGGCACAATGCCAAGCACGAGGCCTCCGCCGATAATGCCGCCTAAAACCGGGCTCAGCCAAGCGGCTCTCCGTTTTTTTTCTTTTTTCACGGCAGCCGTTTTTTCAAATTCCGTACCCGACGCCGTCTCGTTTTCCGCTTTCGAGACGGGGCCTTCGAGCAGCTCGGGCTCCTGATGGCTGATCTGCTGCTGTTCATTTCTGTTTTGCTCCGTATGTGAAAGATCTGACTGATCACGGCTTCTGCCGTCATCTCGATGATCGTTCATATTCACGCACACTCCTTCAGCATGTTTTCATTCTATCGATTACATATTCATCGCATGTACAAGTTCTATTGTCCCAATAATAAGGAGAAAAGCAAAGCTCCAAAACAAAATGTGTTTGAACATGTTATCTTCCCCGCTTTTTTTCTTCCTTTCTTCCCTTATACACATCATAAACAAACATCGTGGGATAAAAATGAAAAGAATATGTGAAATTATGAAAATGCGGCTTGAGTGTGTTAAAACTAGTATAATGACGTTGAAAGGATGTGAAATGCCTTGTCATACACCATTTATCTAGTTGAAGATGAGGATAACCTGAATGAACTGCTCACAAAATATTTAGAGAATGAAGGCTGGAACATTACATCTTTCACAAAAGGCGAAGATGCCAGAAAGCAGATGCAGCCGTCTCCCCACTTGTGGATTCTTGACATCATGCTTCCGGATACGGACGGCTATACATTGATAAAAGAAATAAAAGAAAAAGATCCCGATGTGCCCGTCATTTTCATTTCCGCGCGGGATGCCGATATTGACAGAGTCCTCGGGTTAGAGCTTGGAAGCAATGATTATATCGCCAAGCCTTTTTTGCCGAGAGAACTTATTATACGGGTCCAGAAGCTGCTCGAGCTCGTGTATAAAGAACAGCCCGCCGCAAAGAAAACCGGTATCACCGTTTCTTCCTACAATGTGATCGAAGATGCCCGAGAGGTTTATGATGAAACCGGCAGCCTGGTCAATTTGACGTCTAAGGAATTTGATCTGCTGCTTTTATTTCTTCACCATAAAGGACACCCCTTTTCCAGAGAAGATATTCTGCTGAAAATATGGGGCCATGATTATTTCGGCACTGACCGGGTGGTCGATGATCTTGTGCGGAGGCTGAGAAAAAAAATGCCCGGATTAAAGGTTGAGACCATTTACGGATTCGGCTACAGGATGATGACGTCATGAAAAATAAGCCGCTTGCTTTTCAAATATGGGTGGTCATCTCAGGCATCCTCTTAGCCATTTCGATTCTGCTTCTCGTGCTGTTCTCAAATACGCTGCGTAATTTTTTCACGGATGAAACGTATACGACCATTGAAAATGAACAGCATGTACTGACGGAGTACCGGCTGCCCGGATCGATCGAGCGTGGATATTACAGCGAGGATGCGACCGCTCCGACGACTTTCCGATCCGTTCAGCACGTTCTTCTGCCTGAACGGGAGGAATCGGCCAGTGACAAAGACTTGAACTACTTTTCTTCTTCCTTTATCCATAAGGTGTACAAGCTCGCGGGCCGCCAGCACAGCGTCACGAAACGATACAGCGCGGACATCAGCGGGGAAAAAGTGTTTTTCGTCATTAAAAAAGGCCTCACCATTAACGGCCAGGATGCGATGATGCTGTCTTACGCCCTTGATTCTTATCGTGATGATCTGGCATTCACCCTGTTCAAGCAGCTGCTCTTTATCATTGCCGGCGTGATTTTGTTAAGCTGGATTCCGGCGATTTGGCTTGCCAAATATCTCTCGCGCCCGCTCGTTTCCTTAGAGAAGCATGTCAAACGGATTTCAAAACAGGATTGGGATGATCCGGTCATCGTCGACAGAAAAGACGAAATCGGAAAATTAGGCCATACCATTGAAGACATGCGGAGCAAGCTGGTGCAAAAAGACGAAACGGAAAGAACGCTCCTGCAAAATATCTCTCATGATTTAAAAACGCCTGTCATGGTGATAAGGGGCTATACTCAATCAATAAAGGACGGGATTTTTCCTAAGGGGGATCTGGAAACCACAATTGATGTCATTGAAGGCGAAGCAGAAAAACTTGAGAAGAAAATTAAGGATTTATTATATTTAACGAAGCTTGATTATTTAATGAAGCAGCGGGTGCACCATGAGACATTTGACATTGTGAAGGTCACGGAAGAAGTCATTGAACGGCTCAAATGGGCCCGGAAGGAATTATCGTGGACCGTTGAAACAGAAGATGCATTAATGATGCCCGGTGATCCGGAACAATGGAGCAAACTTCTTGAAAACATTCTCGAAAATCAAATCCGCTATGCAGAGACGGCGATTCACATTCGGATCAGCCAAAATCAGCAGCAGATTGTCATGACGGTTGAAAATGACGGGCCTCCGATTGAGGATGAGATGCTATCCAGCTTGTACGAGCCTTTTAATAAAGGGAAGAAAGGCGAGTTCGGCATAGGACTCAGCATCGTAAAACGGATTTTAACCCTGCATAAAGCATCAATTTCAATTGAAAATGGCCAATCAGGTGTAATCTACCGAATTATCATACCAAAGTAGACTGTAGTGTTTCATTGCAGTCTTTTTTTTATGTGAAGGAGTAGCCGTTAAAATCTCTATAGTTTGTTTTCAGCGGTTTTTGGCATTGATGAACCCATTTCTTTTCACAAATTGTCTTTTTCGGATATTTCACCTTTTCGACTTTAATTCCTCTGTTTCGCAAGCGGCTGATCATTTCATCTAATTCTTTCATTTTCAGATTCACCCTTTCGCCAGAACTTTGACCATTCGGTCAGCTCACTTTATAATATAAATAAAACAAAACAAAAAAACAAGTTACAATCAGGTTAAATTTACGGAATATCAATATGACCATATAGTCATACACGAGAAGCATAAGCCAGCCTCCTGGCTCCGAAAGGGTGGAACCATTGAAGGAAAAAGAAAAGCTGATCATTGAAGCAGCAATAAAACTGTTTGCCCGAAAAGGGTACAAATCTACATCGGTTCAGGAAATCGCCGATGAATGCAAAATCTCAAAAGGCGCTTTTTATCTTTACTTTCCTTCCAAAGAAGCACTGCTTCTATCCATGCTGAATTACTACTATGATAAAACGTTTACCCGAATCACGACGATCCAAACGGAGGGTGACAGTCCGAGAGCCGCTTACCAAAAACAGCTTGCGGTGTTTTACGAATCGATTCTCGCCCATCAAGATTTTATTACCGTGCAGATGAAAGACGGTTCACTTCCTTATACCGAGGAAGCGGCGCAGTGCGGAAAGAGAATCCGCCGGTCGATCCTGCAGTTTCATATCGACAGTCTTCTTGCTATTTACGGAGAAAAAGCTGAACCATACACAGCCGAGCTTTGTTTTTTAATAGAAGGAATCAGTCAGATGTATCTTGAATATCTCATTCTGACCGGCCGGTCCGTACAGCCTTCGCTTCTGGCAAATACCGTGATTCACAGAATTGATGACATCGTAAACGGAATGGCGGACAGACATGATGAAGCGTTTATTTCTCTTGATGAGGCAAGCTCACTGTTTGGGCCCCTTCATAACGGGCAGCCCGATCCTTTAAGTCAATCGATCTTGCAGACCCTCCGCACGCGCATCGGCACGATGGACAAGGCGCAAGCATCTGAATTCACCGAGAGCTTGGATATTCTGGAAGCGGAAATGAAGAAAAAGTCGCCGAAACCGGCAATCATCAAAGGAATGATTTTGAATTTGAAGGAATCCGACCTGCTGGCTGAAGATGCAGAACAGCTCAGATTTTTACTGAAACAGCAGTTTATTTAGAAGAACGGCCGCAATGACTGCAGCCGTTCTTTCTTTTTATGCTTTCGGGTGCACCATATCTTCCGGACGCACCATTTCATTAAATTGTTCTTCTGTCAGAAGGTCCAGCTGTAATGCCGCTTCTTTCAGCGTCAGGCCTTCTTTGTGGGCAAGCTTGGCGATTTTCGCGGCGTTTTCATAACCGATGTGCGGGTTAAGCGCCGTAACAAGCATTAATGAGTTAGAGAGATTTTCCTGAATCGTCTCTTGGTTCGGCTCAATACCGACAGCGCATTTGTCATGGAAGGAATTCATTCCGTCACTGAGCAGCTGCACGGTCTGCAGGAAGTTATAAATAATAACCGGTTTGAAGACATTCAGCTCGAAGTTTCCTTGGCTGGCCGCAAATCCGATTGTCGCGTCATTTCCCATCACTTGCGCGGCGATCATTGTCAGCGCCTCACTTTGCGTCGGGTTGACTTTGCCAGGCATGATAGAGCTTCCCGGCTCATTTTCAGGAATGACGATTTCGCCGATTCCGCAGCGCGGGCCGCTGGCCAGCCATCTGACATCGTTGGCAATCTTCATCAGGTCGGCAGCCAATGCTTTTAACGCGCCGTGAACGTGAGTGATTTCATCATGGCTTGTCAGCGCATGGAATTTGTTAGGCGAACTCTTGAATGTCTGCCCCGTTACTTTTGTGATTTCTTCCGCGACGAATTCACCGAACTGCGGATGGGCGTTGATTCCCGTGCCGACTGCCGTGCCTCCGATGGCAAGCGCGCGGATTTTTTCCGTTGACTCAAGAATCATTTCTTTCGAACGGTCAAGCATGTATACCCAGCCGCTGATTTCCTGTCCGAGCGTCAGCGGAGTGGCGTCCTGCAAATGCGTGCGTCCGATTTTCACAATATCCTGATAAGCTTTCGCTTTTTCATCAAGCGTCGCGCGCAGCTGATCAAGCGCCGGAACGAGCTGCTCATATACAGCAAGAACCGCCGCAACGTGCATCGCCGTCGGGAATGTATCGTTTGAGCTTTGGCTGCGGTTAACGTCATCATTCGGATGAATCTTCAGCTCGGAATTTTTTTCTTTCAATAAAGCAGTCGCGCGGTTGGCCACCACTTCATTCATGTTCATGTTGCTTTGCGTGCCGCTTCCCGTCTGCCAGACAACGAGCGGAAAGTTATCGTCGTATTTGCCGTTTAAAACATCGTCACATACAGCGGCAATCGCCTGTGCTTTTTCAGACTCTAAGTTGCCGAGGCGTTCGTTGGCGATCGCTGTGCTTCTTTTCAATATTGCAAACGCCTTCACAACACGCTGAGGCATTTTTTCTGAACCGATTTTGAAGTTCTCTTTGCTGCGCTGTGTCTGAGCGCCCCAAAATTTATCTGCCGGAACTTTAACTTCTCCCATGGTGTCTTTTTCAATTCTGTAGTCCATTTATGTATCCCTCCATAACAGTTGCTTCACCCTGAGTATTATTCGCCAGTAACAGATGAAACCCTTTTTATTTTTCGGCCTTGGCCGTTTTTAATTTCAGCTCAAGATAGACGCGCGAATCCTTTGAGTATTTATACTTCGGATTTGTTTTACGGTATTCTTTCGACGTGTAAGCCACTTCGTAATGCGCTTCAAATGATTTGATGAGCTGTTCAATTTCTTCGGCATTTCCTGCCAGTCTGACTTGTGCCACATCTCTCCTCCGCTTTCATAAAAAAACTTGTACCATTAAATACTTTATCATAGTATATCATTTTTTTAACAGGAAAAGATAACCTCAATTAAGGATTGGAAGGCGGGTGACTGTCGATGGCGCAATCGGAATTCAAGGAATACATACACATTAACCTGGCACTGGTGCTTCCCCACGTAGAACAGAATGATGACCTGGTTCAAAACAAAAAGATGCTTCCGAACGGGCTTGTTTTTTATTATATGTATCTGAGTGAAATGAACGATGAAGACAAAATAAAAGAAGCGATTGAAACGCTGCTTCGGGAGGAAGACACTCTGACGCTGGATACGGTGGCGAAACGTCTTGATAAGATTGACGCCCGTCCCGTCTTTACATCGAAGGAAGCAGTCATCTCCATTCTGCGGGGAAAATGCGCCGTGTTTATTAACGGACTTGACAGCGTATACATTTTGTCCACGGGAAAAAGAGAAAAAAGAAGCGTAAATGAACCCACATCCGAAAAAGTCGTAAGAGGTCCGAAAATCGCCTTCATAGAAGATTCTGATACGAACGTCGCCATGATCAGGCAGCGGACGAACCACCCAAAGCTGAAAACGAAAAAGGTTCCGCTCGGAGAAAGCAAGTTAAAATACGCCACTGTCATGTACATAGATGATGAGGCTGCCCCGTCTGTCGTCAGCGATGTTGTAAAGCGCCTCAGCGAAGTGAAGCTGGACGACATTCAGGATTCTGGTACGCTTGAGGAGCTTATTGAGGATAATAAGTATTCGCCGTTTCCGCAAATACAAAATACGGAACGGCCTGATAAAGTCTCCTCCGCCTTGTTTAACGGCCGCGTCGCCATCCTTGTCGACAACTCGCCGTTTGCGCTGGTGGTTCCGGCTTCTTTAGGAATTTTAATGCAGTCTCCCGACGATTATTATGAACGGTGGATTTCCGCCTCGCTCATTCGGGCGCTGCGGTTTACGTCTATTTTTATCACACTGTTTTTTTCAGCCATTTATATCGCCCTCGTCTCGTTTCACCAAGGGCTTCTGCCGACGCCGCTTGCAGTCACTATCTCGGCGAACAGAGAAAACGTTCCCTTCCCGCCTATCATTGAAGCGATGGTGATGGAAATCACGATAGAGCTGCTGAGAGAAGCGGGTTTGAGGCTTCCTAACCCGCTCGGCCAGACGATCGGATTGGTGGGCGGAGTCGTCATCGGTCAGGCGGCCGTTGAAGCGAATATTGTCAGTTCCATCATGGTCATCGTGGTCAGCATTGTCGCGCTCGCTTCATTTACGGTGCCGCAGTACGGAATGGGGCTTTCATTCCGTGTACTCCGTTTCATTTCGATGTTTACCGCGGCAGCTTTCGGGCTGTACGGCATGATTTTATTTATGCTGGCGATCTACACTCATTTATCGAGACAGCGAAGCTTCGGTTCTCCGTATTTCTCGCCGAATGGATTTTTCAGCTTAAAAAACGCCAACGACTCTATTCTCCGTCTCCCTATTAAAAATCAACCAAAAGAGGCGAAAAACGTAAATGAGCCAGAAAACAACTCACAATAAGCTTACAAGCTATCAAGGGACAGCATTGATTTCAAACACGATGCTCGGCGCGGGACTCCTCACCATGCCGCGGGCGCTGTCATCAAGGGCGAATTCGCCGGACGGCTGGATCGCGTTATGTCTGGAAGGCGTCATCTTTATCTTGTTGATTTATCTCAATACGGTCATTATGAAAAAGCATCAGTACGGATCATTATTTGATTATATGAATGAAGGACTCGGCAAATGGGCGGGAAATATCGTCAATCTTATGATCTGTCTCTATTTTATAGGAGTCGCCAGTTTCGAAGCCCGGGCGATGGCGGAAATGGTCAAGTTCTTTTTATTGGAAAGAACGCCCGTGCCGGTCACGCTGTTTATCTTTATCGCCTGTTCCGTTTATTTGATTATCGGCGGCATGAGCGATATCGGCAGGCTCTTTCCTTTCTATTTAACGATTACGATCATTATTTTGCTGGTGGTGTTTTCTTTCAGCTTTAAAATATTTGATCTGGACAATCTGCGGCCGGTGCTCGGACAGGGGTTTTCTCCCGTTATGGCCTCCTTAACCGTCGTTTCAGTTTCCTTTTTGGGAATTGAGATTATGCTGTTTCTCCCCGAGTACCTCAAAAATAAAAAGCACACGTTCCGCATGTCGGCCATGGGCTTTGGCATCCCGATTATTTTATACATCATTACCTATGTTCTCGTCGTCGGCGCCTTAACCACCCAGGATGTCAAAACAATGATCTGGCCTACGATCGCGCTCTTTCAATCATTTGAAATCAAAGGGCTTTTTATTGAAAGGTTCGAGTCCTTTCTGCTTGTTGTCTGGATTATTCAATTTTTCGCTACCTATGTATCGTACGGATATTTCGCGACATCAGGTCTTAATAAAATTTTCGGACTGAAGCAGAAAAAAGGGATCATCTTCGTAGGCATTGCGACATTCTTGGGGTCATTGATGCCAAAGGATGCGAACAAGCTGATGCTGTTCAGTGATATTCTCGGCTATATCTTTTTGGTTTTCTTTTTGCTGCCTTTACTGATGTTTGCAGTCGTCGCTGTAAAAAGGAAGGTGAAAAAAGCGCAATGAAGAAATACATCGTAATTATGCTTTGCTCATTGCTTTTGGCCGGGTGCTGGGACAGCCGGAATTTAGAAGACTTGAGCCTCGTTATCGGCGTCGGGCTCGATAAACCCGAGGAAGAAAACGTGGAAGTGACGCAGCAGATTCTGATCCCGCAAAAAGCAAGTTCCCAGCAGTCGACATCAAGCAATCCGACAAAGGTGACTTCCACTTCCGGGGAAACCGTTCACCAAGCCTTAAGGACGGCATCGTTAAAAAACCACCCCGCTTTCTCCCAGCACTTGCGTATCATGCTGTTTTCCGAAGCGCTGTTAAAGGATGACATTCCGCTTGACGCACTGATGAACCAATTTATCAGAGACAACGGTACGAGAAGAAGCTGCAATGTGATGACGGTGCCGGATAAAACGAAAGATATTTTCAAAATCAGTGACCAGGGAGAACCTGCGTCAAATACGATCTATGACTTAACGGAGAATAATTCGGTCACCATCCGGATGATGGAGCCCGTGACATTGGGGGAAATATCAGAGAAAATCGCTAAAGGCGAGACCTTTGCCCTTCCTCAAGTGCGCCAAGTGGGCAGCAGACTGGAAATCTGGGGCGCTACCATTATTAAAAATAAATTCTGGTATGCGAATTTAACGCCTTTACAAGTCCAGAATATGAACCTGTTCACAGGCACGGTAAAGGGAGGCGTCACGTTTGCAAAGCATGACAATCATTATTTATCCTTCGAGGTATTTTCCAGCAAATATAATGTGAAAACAAAATATAAAAATGGAAAATTCAAGTTTATCGTTACCCGGTTTGTTGAAGGCCGTCTGTCTGAGGATTGGAACCCGAAAGAAGATTCCTTCAAAGAGTCCTATATAAATGAAATCAAAAACGCGGTAAAACGCAGCATTCATTCAGATGTCATGGCATTCATTGATTACATGCAGCATGAGTTGAAAGTGGATATTACCGGGTTAGGCGATCAAGTCCGGATTCATTATCCCGATAAATGGAAAAAGATGTCCTCTGACTGGGATCATCACTTCAGTGAATCGGATATTGAATACAAAGTCAAAGTCGCCATCAGGGATTTCGGAACAAAGGGAATGTCCCAATGACCCCGTCCCTCGGGAGAGTGTGCTGGCGCCGCTCTCCTTTTCTTATGTCACGAGATGATTGCGGTGGGCATATACGGCTGCCTGCGTGCGGTCACTGACATCAAGCTTTGACAATATATTCGTAATGTGGGTTTTCACCGTTTTAATCGTAATGAACAACTCTTCACCAATCTCTTTATTCGTCTTGCCTTCCGCGACGAGACAGAGGATTTCCAGTTCTCTTTTCGTCAGCGTTTCATGCGGAAGCTGATTCTCTGAATGGCGCAGCCTTGACAGCACTTTTCCCGCCACTTTCGACTCAAGCTTCGGTTCACCCTTGGCAGCCGCTCTGATGGCTTCTGCTATTTCTGCCGCCTTGGACGTTTTCAGCAAATAGCTGAGCGCTCCCGCTTCGATCACCGGATACACTTTGTCGTCATCAATAAAGCTCGTCAGCACGATGATTTTCGGGTCATTGAGTTTCGCGCAGATCTGTTTTGTCGCTTCGATGCCGTCCATGCCGTCCATGACAAGGTCCATTAAAATCACATCCGGCAAAAGCTCTGCGGCCAGATCGACGCCCTGCTGCCCGTCTGATGCTTCACCGGCGACTTCAATGTCCGGCTGTGCTTCTAAAAATGCGGCCAGACCCATCCTGACCATCTCATGATCATCAATCAGTAACACTCGAATCACTGTCGTTCTCTCCTTTTGTTTTCTGATAAATCGGGACTTTCACGTCGATCTGTGTGCCTTTTCCCTTAACCGAGATAATTTCCGCTATGCCGCCGATTTCACTCGCTCTTTCCTTGATGGAATGCAGCCCGTATGAGGATGCTTTCACTTGATCCATCGTAAAACCCGCCCCGTTATCAATGACTTTAAGCTGCAGCTTTTGATGTTTCGCGCCGAGTCTGACGGTGACCTTGGTCGCCTTTGAATGTCTGAAAACGTTGGAAAGCGCCTCCTGCACGATGCGGAACAGATGGTCTTCAACACCTTTTGACACACCCGTATCGCTGATGTCCCACTCAATATCCAGCGGCTGCTTCGCTTTGAACTCTTTTAACAGCTCAATCAGCCCTTCTTTTAAGCCTTTTCCTTCTAAAGTGACGGGCCGCAGATGCAATAGCAGCGCTCTCATCTCGTTTTGCGCTTCCCCCGCCATATGTTCAACCATGCGAATCCGTTTGACGATTTTGTCATCCGCATCTTTCACCTGCTCTAAGACGGCGGATGTCATCATAGAAATGGCAAAGAGCTGCTGGCTGACGGCATCGTGCAAATCGCGCGCCAGCCGCTGGCGTTCTTCAGTGATGACCGATTTTTTCATTTGATCCTGCCATTCCGCCCGCTCGTTGGAGAGCTTTTGCAGCGATGTGACCTGGAGCTCGACCCGCTTGGCCATTTCGTTAAGCTGATCTGCCGCCAGGCCGATTTCATCATCGCCGAGCGGCGGCACCCGATAAGCGAAATTGCCGTTTTCAAATTTCAAAACCGCTTCAATCAGTGTATCCATTCTTGTTTTCAGGCGGCCGCCGTATACATAACCGGAAATCAATCCGGCCGAAAGAGACGCCAGAAGCAGGATGACCACAAACGGAATACCGAACCAGCCGGAAGAAAACAGCAGCATCGGGTCAAGCCCGTAATACAGCAGCATCAGCGTAATAAACACCGCACAAAGGAGCAGACTGAGCCCCGCAGTCATCCGCATGGCGCGCCACTGAATATTGGCGAGTAATTTTTTCCTCATAAATACTTCACATCCACATCGCCGATGAATAAAGAAATTGAAATTTTAATCCGCCGCGGCGAGTCGCCGTACTCAGACGATACTTTATAAAGATTCGGGCCCATGCCGCTTTTCTTAGAGCCGAGCAGGTTCATATCGCCGATAAAAGCCGATGAACTGACGGACACTTCGATATCCGGCGGGACGTACACATCGACATTGCCGATGACACCGCTGATGGTCATCGTGCTTTCTCCTTCGGGAATCATCGCTTTTGACAAATCAATTTTCACATCGCCGATGAATCCGGAAACATTTAAATCATTCAGCTCAAACGGGTCCTTCATCATCCGGAGCTCGCCGATAAAAAAGCTGCGGAGGTCCGGCTGTCTGCTTTCCGTCTGGGCGGAAGGCTTTGGCTGCTCTTCTTTTTCAAGATTGATTTTCTTCTCTTTATGTTCATACACGCGCTTTCCTTTCAGGAGCCTGTAGCCCGCGTATATGAGAAAGGCGGCGAAGGCATAGCCGAACAGGTTAAAGGTGGCGCTGAACAGGTTCCTCAAAAATAAAAAAGCGGCGAAGATATACAGGACGGAGCCGAGCCAGCCGCGGGAATATTTATTAAAAATATAGCCTGTGATCAGAAAAAAGAGCGGCCAAAACAAGAAGTCGCCGATGCCGATAATACGCAAAAACATGCTGACGCCTAATAAGGCGATGATAAGTCCGAGAATCTGTTTTTTTGCCATCAGCTGCTTGCCCCTCCTTTCCTTGACTATTGCAGTGCAATATTGCCGCTCGTCACTTTTATATCAATCGGCCTGGCGCCGCTGCCTTTCATGCCGGTAAATGCCCCGCCTTCCTTACTCGTCTTCTCAAAGGAATAAGACGGCCGGATCCTTCCGCTTGCCGTCTCGGCGTTCACCGTAAAACTTCCGTCTTTCGGCAGGCTGATCGCTGCGCTGCCGCTCGCAAGCCTGACGGATACGGGAGCATCCGCCGTCTCAAGCGAGGCGTCGACACTGCCGGAAGCGACCCGCACGTCAAGGGCGCCCGCCGCATGTTGAAGCCCGACATGTCCCGAGGATAAGCGGACAGCCCCCGTTTTTGCCGCAAGGCCTGCTGCTGTGAGATTGCCCGACAGCCCCTTCGCTTCAAACACATCCGTCTTCACGTGCTTCAGCGACATATTCCCGCTTACAGAACGGACGCTGAGGTGCGTAAGAGACAGCCCCTTGTTTCCGTCAACGGCAATGCTGCCGTTTGACGTATGGACGGTGATGTCCCGATGATAATCATACGGAATGCGGACAATCAGCAGAGGGCGCTGAAAGAGATTCAGAAATTGGAACCCTTTCTCCTTCGCTTTGAGATTGAGGGTCTTTCCCCTGCTTTGGACAAACATTTTCCCCGCCGGTCCCGTCATGTTTGCCGCGATATCATTCCGCGCTTCCGCGATGATTTTCACATCCGTCTGTTCCGATGAAACCGACAGGCTGTTGACGGCACGCGGCGGTATGCTTGCCGATTCTGCTTCTGTTTCGTACAGCGGAAAAAAACGCCCGGCAAACACTTCTTTCACCAAAAACAGACAGCAGATCAGAACGGACGCCGCCATCAGTCCTTTGGCAATCTTACGCTTCATTACGTTCCATCCTTTTTCATTCATTTTATTATAAAGGAAAAGCCGGAGAATTGATACGTGCGTATAGGGAAGAGGCGTAAACGCGCCGATCTTCCCTTGTGCACATTATTCATGAGCCGCTTTTTGACGCTCTGTTTTCTCCAGAGAAAGCGAGCGCATTTTTTCAATCTCAGCTTCCACCTCGTCTGAATATTGGGAGCGGCTGTATTCTGTGTTCGCCTCAGCTGAAGTGCCGTATTTGACGCGGACTTCCATTTCTTCAATGCGGCTTTCCATTCGAAGAAACTCTCTGTAGGCGCTTTCACTGTCAATTTTGTCGAAAGAAGCGTTCATATGTTCCTTCGCTTTTGCCGCGTTGGCGCGGGCGATGAGCGCCTGTTTTTTATCCTTTACGTCGCGAAGGCGCGTTTCTAAAGTTTCCAGCTGCTCTTTCAGCTCTGCCAGCTGTGTTTTCGCCTGCTCATACGCTTTTTCATGTTCGGCCGCTTTTCCCTCAAGGTATTTCATTTCAGTCAGCGCCTTTTTTGCAAGCTCCTCTTCCCCGGCGTCAAAAGCAAGCTGAGCCTGGTTTTTCCGTTTTGCCGCCGTTTCGGAGGCGTCTTCCTGTTTTTTCTTAAACTGATGGACGATCGTGTGCTGTTTGACAATCGTTTGTTTCGCCTTAGCGATGTCACTTTCCATATCACGCACATATTGATTCAGCATGACTTTCGGATTTTCTAATTTATCAAGCCCTTCGTTAACAGATGCGACGAACATATTTCTTATTCTTTTTAAGACCATTTTGTCTTCCTCCTTATTTTTTCTTCAGAAATTCTTCCCATTCAGTGTCAAATCCGGATTGATAGCCCGGTGATGCCGCTTCCGGTTCATACTGGCGGGAAGCGGTGTCTGAGCCGCCCTGCTTCATCATCTTCCACCCGAAATACACCATGGCGCCGGCCAGTCCGATGGCAACGATAAATGGAAGAGAACCGACGAGAATCATAGCTCCGATGAAGCCCGCGATGATACCCGATACCGCCCGGCCTTTTGAAAAACGTTTGATTCCCCAGTAAAGCATCAGGCCTCCGATCGCCAGCGGGATGATAAATGCGAAATGGCCTCCTCCGAAAAAGACTGAAAGTCCGAACACAATCAGCAGAAAGCCGCCTGCCGTTTTTACATTTATATTCATGCAGATCCTCCTTTCGTTTTCCTTGTCTTTACTATAAACAAATCCCGCGGCCGGCAAAACGAGTCAGAGATTGATTTTCATATCAGACCGGAGTCGTATAACCCCCCGGACCTTCGCATAAAAAAACGCCGCTGCACCGGACGGCGCAGGGCGTTTCACGAAAAATCTATATTCTGATGCTCGCTTCTTTTTCCCTGATGAGATCTGAGCGTTCAGCTTTGGCCAGCTTCGTAAAGAGCAATATTCCGAGACCGGACAGGACTTCAACGAGACCGCCGGCGGCAATGACTTTTCCGGGACCGAAGGCGTTAGCCGCGTATCCGCAAAGAACCGCGCCGAGCGGAATGGATATGTTTGAGATCATATGGATGACGGCATAGACTTGCGGCTGATCATCATGGTCCACAGACGTCTGAATAATCGTATATTCCGGCACATTAATCGCGCTGACGGCAGATCCGAACGCAAACGCGGCGAGGAAGACGAGCGGCAGAAAAGTGTTGAGGCCGGTGATGAAAAATGCCGCCCCTTCTATGATTCCCGCTGACACAAACAGGAGACCGTATTTGTTCACCTTCACCTTAGCCAAAATAAAACCCATTAAAAAGGCTCCGCCCGTGCCTGTCGCTTTCAAAAGCGAGTAGATGATCGGCGGCATGTTTAAATCTTCGGCGACATAAACGGCAGAGAGCGCCTCCCACGGAGCGGCCGCAAAATTCATGAAGATACAATAGATGGCGAGCGGGTATAAAATCTGGTGTTTCCTGACAAGAACGAAACCCCGTTTGAGCCTTCCGAAATACGTCCCGCGCTGTCTGACGGCGACGGTATCCTCTTTGGCATGCTGGACTTGGTATGACATAAAGAGTACGAGAAAACCTGATAGAAGATAGAATATAAGAGCGATAAACAAAGAATAAGCGGGACTGATAAATGTTAAGAACACCCCGCTCAGCGTAATGGCGGCAAGTCTGACGATCTGGCCTGATGACTGGATGACCGCATTCGCTTTCTGCAGGCTGTTTTCTCCGACAATATTGGGGATTAATGAGATAGATGCAGGATTATAAGCGGCTCCCGTGGCTGAATGCAAAATCATGAGAAGCATGACAAACCATAAAGGAGAAAAACCGTTAAAGTAACAGACCGGAATGATCAACACGACCGCCGCGCGCGTGAGATCGGAGAAATACATCCAGAACTTCAGCGTATGCTGCTTCATAAAAGGCCCGGTAATCGGCGCCAGCATCGCCTCCGGAAGGAACGTGACCGCAATGAGCAGGGACGTGCCGATCGCGCCTTCCCCGTCAAAAATCAAAAACCACAGAATGGAATTAAAGGCAAAACCGTCGCCCGACAATTTAACAAGCCTCGAGATAAACAGAAGGGTGAAATTTTTATTCCAGATGCTCTCGCTCTTATTATATGTATCCATCTATCAAATCCCCCATTATTTTACAATGTTTCTTCTAATATCTCATTTTTTAATTTTTCAGTCAATAATGCATAAGATACATTTTCCTTCTGTCAATAAAGGTTCAATTGATGGATATCTCTATAAAAAAACAGCCGGCTTGCTGCTGCCGGCTGAACAAAACGTTATTCATCATCACGGAATACCGCGGCGCTTCTTTCATACTCTATATCCTGAACGCCCTGTCTTGCGTTAACTGCTCTTGCCGCCGCGAAAAAATAATCAGACAGGCGGTTCAAGTAACGCATCACCGTATCGTTTATCTCTTCTGTTTTGCCCAGTTTCACGACGAGACGCTCAGCCCGTCTTGTGACGGTCCGCGCGATATGAAGCTGAGCAGCCGCCTTATGCCCGCCCGGAAGAATAAATTTCTCAAGCGGGGGCGCTTCAGCCGTGTAACGGTCTATGCAGTCTTCCAATGCGGAAATAGATGTCTCTCTTAATGTATAGCTTCTATGTTCAGTGACCGTCGCCAAGTCGCCGCCGCAGTCAAACAGCTCATGCTGAATGTTTCGGAGTTCGGCTTTCACATCACCGCAATTCTCACAATTATCTAGCTCCGCAAGCGCAAGCCCAATAAAGCTGTTCAGCTCATCGATCGTCCCGTAGCTTTCAACCCGCAGACTGTCTTTATCCGTTCTGCCGCCGATCAGGCTTGTTTGTCCTTTATCGCCGGTTTTTGTATACAGCTTCATCGTTGTATTCCTCCTTCTTCCGCCGCTTTTACACATGCCGCGGTTCCTCTTCTGACGGCTCTTTCCGCGTGAGGGACGTCCATCGCCTCTCCTGTCTGCAAGGCACAAATGACAATGTCGCCTTTTGCCTGTCTGCCGGAAAGAGCCTGCATTCTCGCTTCAGCCGCTGCCGTTAACAGCCTTACAAATCCCTGTTCCGATAAACATCCGCTGATCAGCACCCAAACGGTATGCTGCGCAGTCACGGCAATTGTGACCGAATCAAACGTACGGCAGATCAAACCAGCGGCCGCTGAGCCGGAAAGCCGGCGGCTCCACGAAAAGCCCGGGCCGTCAGATGCGGTTGACAACATTCTGAACGGCCGTTCTGTATGAAGCGTTACGGTATTTCCGCTTTTGTTTATCAGAGAGGCGAACGGAACGCTGACGGGCTCTCTTTCCTCCCGCCCTTCCGGCATGAAAGCGATCAGCGGTTTCGGCGACGATTGCTGGGCAACAGCGCTGACAGTGATGCCGTAAATGTCTTCAATCGTCTCTTTTTTCAAAGCCTGATCCGGCGTCTGCTTCGGAAAAGCGCGTCCGTCTTTCATCATCAGAAGCTGATCACAATATTGGCCTGCGGCGTTTAGGTCGTGAAAAATACTGATGACCGTCAGGCCTCTTTCTCTCGTCAGCCGCTTCACCGTATCAAGCAGGTCTTTCTGATATTTGAGATCAAGAAAGGTCGTCGGCTCATCCAGACACAGCACCTCTGGCTGCTGAGCCAGCGCCTGCGCCAGATAGACGCGCTGCCGCTCCCCTCCGCTCAGATTGCGGACGGATTGCTGCGCATATCGGTCGATGCCCGTCATTTCCATCGCTTCCCGGACAATGTCTTCGTCATGTTGATCCATCTGTCTGAAGAGTCCTTTTTGATACGGATATCTGCCGAAGGACACTGTTTCCTTAACGGTAAATGTAAAAGCTTGCTCCGTATGCTGCGGCAAAACGGCCATGATTTTCGCAAGTTCCCGCGGCTTGTATCCGCCGACGGGCCTGCCTGCGACGAGCGCCTCGCCTTTTGACGGAGAGAGCATTCCCGTCAGCAATTTCATCAGCGTTGTTTTTCCTGAGCCGTTCGGACCGAGTATGCCGACAAATTCACCTTTTCCGGCGGTAAAGCTGACATCTTCCACAATCATCCGGCCTCCGTACCCGCCGGACAGGCTGCTCACCCTGATCATAAGCGTTTCCCTCCATGATGCTGGCGAAGCAGAATCAAGGCAAATACAGGCGCTCCCGCCAAAGCCGTCATAATGCCGATCGGCAATTCGACAGGCTCAATGACGGTGCGGGAAAACAAATCCGCCAAAATGAGAAACCCGGCACCCGTCAATGCTGACAGCGGCAGTAAATGGCGATGATCCGTTCCCCATAAAAGCCGTGTCACGTGGGGAATGACAAGGCCGACAAATCCGATCGTCCCCGAGACGGCAACCGCTCCTCCCGTCAGCAGAGATCCGGCGGCGATCATCAGCAGTTTTCTTTTTCCCGTACTGACGCCTAACAGCCTTGCCTTTTCTTCTCCATAAGTCATAATGTTTAATTCTCTGCCATTGATAAGCAGAAGCGCCGTCCCGGCCAGAAAAAAAGGCAGAAACAGCGCGACATAGCCCCAGCCCCTCATTGACACGCTTCCTAACAGCCAGCGGACAATTGGGAGCAGATCATTTCCCGTTAAAGCGATCACAAGCGAAATGAGAGCCCCGAGAAAAGAATTCATGATGATGCCTGTCAAAATGAGCGTCGAAACCGACATCGACGCATGAACGAGGCGGCTGAAAAACAGAACCGCCGCCATGACCGCAATCGCTGCGGCGATGCTGACAACCGGTAGTGTGAACCGGCCGATGACGGGAATCTGAATGCCGAAAAACAAGGTGATAACGGCTCCCGCCGAGGCTCCCGAAGATACCCCGAGTGTATAAGGGTCGGCGAGCGGATTTTTCAGAAGTCCCTGAAACGCCGCCCCCGCAATGGATAACGCGGCTCCGACAAGAGCGGCCAGAACGACTCTCGGCAAACGGATATTCATCATAATATTTACATTCATAGGGTCAGCCGAGGATGTCCGGCCGATCCCGATCCAAAAAACGTCGGATAAAGGAATATGCAGACTGCCGATTGAAATGCCGAGTGCCGTACAAACGGCTAAAAACAGCAGGCTGACCGTGTAGGCCAGCGGGCGGTTACTTTTTAAACGTTTCAGGATAAACGCTTTCCGCAAGCTTCTCGACCCCTTTGACAAGGCGCGGGCCTGAGCGTGTGACAAGGTCAGGATCAACAGAATAGACATTGTGGTGTTTGACCGCATTGACGGCACCCCAGCCGGCGCGTTTTTCCACTTCAGCGGCCTTTACGCCGTCTGTCGTAATGATGACGTCCGGATTCATTTTGACAATCGCTTCATCCGTCAATTGCACCCAGCCGGTCTGGCTGCCGGCGGCGTTTTTCGCGTGTATATCTTTAAGCATTTCGTTCATAAACGTGCCTTTCCCCGTCGTGTAGCCGTCAGGAGACACTTCGACGAATACTTTCTTTTCGTCTTTTTCAGAAATGGCCGCCGCTTTCTTTTCTATGCCGGAAAGGTCGGATTTCATCGATTTGATCAGCTGATCCGCCTGCTTTTCTTTGCCGGCCGCTTTTCCGATCATGCTGATTGATTTGTACACGTCTTGGAACGATTGCGCATCATTGACCGTTAAGACGGTGATGCCCGCATCTTTCAGTTGCTTCATCGCATCGGCGGAAGCGGACATAGAGGACGCGTGGGCAAGCACGAGATCCGGCTTCAGCGCGATGACTTTTTCAGCGTTCACATTCATATCTCCGACTTTCGGTTTTTTTACCGCTTCTTTCGGATATGTATCATTTGTCGTAACGCCTGCGACCTTATCTCCCAGTCCGAGCGCGTATGTAATTTCCGTATTGCTCGGCATGAGGGAAACGATTTTTTCCGGTGCCTGCTTTATGGTTACTTTTTCGTTCGCGGCATCCTTAATGGTTACCGGGAATGCTTCGGTTGAGACGGCTTTTTGTTTGGCCGCGCTTCCTTCTTCCTGTGCGCCGGAACAGCCGGCGATCACAAAGGCGGTGACAAAGAGCGCCGCCCAGACGGCAGTGATCTTCTTCATTCTTTTAACTCCCCCTGATTATGGTAAACGATTGTCTCTTTGACATTCGTATCCTTTTTTCGCAGTAATTATACTATAAGTCTTTAAGGCTTGTATATCCGGCCTTTTTGCATGAAAGCAAATTGTTCGTACACACTAAAATTCATCATGTATACTGTTACACAATGGCGTAAAAAGGAGGATTATCATGGAATTACAGCTTGAACGAAAGCTCGTGTTGATTACAGGATCAACTTCCGGGATCGGAAAAGCCGCGGCAAAAAGCTTTTTAGCCGAAGGCGCCGAGGTGATTGTAAACGGAAGAAAAAAAGAAACTGTGGAACGGACGGTTGAGGAGCTTTCCGCTTACGGAACGGTTCACGGCATCGCTGCGGATTTATCGCGTCAGGATGAGGCAGATGACTTGATCAAGCGCGCCGGCGGAATCGGGGAAGTCGATATTCTCGTCAATAACCTCGGCTTTTTTGAAGTAAAGGACTTCGCTGAGGTGTCTGATGACGAATGGACTCGGTATTTTGAAGTGAATGTTATGAGCGCCGTGCGCCTGTGCCGGCGTTTTCTGCCGCAAATGCTCGAAAGAAACAGCGGACGGATTCTGAACATCTCCAGTGAAGCCGGAGTCAAACCGCTTGCGCAAATGATTCCGTATTCAATGACGAAAACGGCGTTAATCAGCTTGTCCCGGGGAATGGCTGAAATGACGAAAGGCACAAATGTCACGGTCAACTCCGTGCTGCCGGGACCTACATGGACCGAAGGCGTCGCTTCTTACATGGAAGGAGCCGCAAAGGCTGCCGGAGAAGACACGGACAGCTTCGTCCGGGATTATTTTAAAGTGAATGAGCCGACATCTTTGATTCAGCGCTATGCAACCCCGGAAGAAGTCGCCAATACGATTGTATTTCTCGCTTCATCAGCGGCTTCTGCCATTAATGGCACCGCACAGCGGGTTGAAGGCGGCATCATCCGCTCCATTTAACACAAAAAAGCCCGGCACAATGGGAACTTCCCCATATGCCAGGGCTTTTTTTTACATCATGCCTGCAAACGGAACCGGCTCCCAGCCGCCCGTCTCAAGCTCTGCTGAAAACAGGCCGCCCGCATGCGGCTGCTCAAGTCTTTCGGCTTCCGTCAATTTTTCTGTCGCGGTCGTAATGTATAACGTGTTCAAGTCTCTGCCCCCGAACGCGCAGCAGGTGACGTATTTCGCCGGAACTTCGATAGATGCAATTTCCTTATGCAAAAACGGGTCAATCCGGACGGCACGGCCGCCTCCGAACAGAGCCACCCACAGCATTCCGTCACGGTCAATGGTCATTCCGTCGGGAGATCCTTGCGATTCCGGAAAGCGGTAGACCGTTTTCGGATCTGATACGGCCCCGGTTTCAGGATCGTATGCATAACAGACGATTTCCTGCGTCGGAGTGTCGATATAGTACATCAAGTTTCGGTCCCGATCCCAATCCAAACCGTTCGAGGTGGAGACCTGGTCTTTTATTTTGGCAAGGCTGCCGTCCGTATTCAGACGGTACAGCGAAGCCTCCTCTTCTTTGCCTTCCATGCTCGTCGTTCCCGCCCATAATCTGCCGGACGGGTCGCATTTTGCGTCATTGAAACGGATATCTTCCCGCATGTCTCTCGGCTGCTTCATCTTCGTCAATGTGTCTTCCCGAAGATTGTACAGGTAAAACCCATCTTTCATCGTCATCACCAGCTCTTCCTTTGAATACAAGGCCAGAGCCGTGACAAATGATTTGAATTTAACGGAACGGTTGATTCCGTCAGCCGGAGTGAAGATATGGAGCTGGCTGCCCAGTATATCCACCCAGTACAGGCATTCCTTATCCTTGTCCCATAAAGGGCCTTCTCCGATAACTGCTCTCGTATCTGCTCGTAATGCTGCTTCCATATGTGAACACCTCTTTTGCTTGTCAGTCTTCTATTGTTATTCCCGACAAAGCGGCGTCCAAACTTAATCTTTTTTAAAAAGAATCGTAATCACCGTTCCGGCGCTGATTCTGCTGTTGACATGGATGGTTCCGTTATGAAGGTGTACCAGCTCCTTGGCAATGGCGAGTCCGAGTCCCGTTCCTTCTGACGGGCCTTTCGTATTCGTTCCCCGGTAATAACGGTTAAACAGCTGGTGAATCGTTTCGTCGTCCATTCCTCTTCCGTTATCTTTCACTTTCAGAATGAGCTGTTCGGCTGATTCCTCAAGCACGACCCGAATGGCGGTCCCTTTCTTATTATGCTTAACCGCGTTTGCCAGCAGATTCTCCAGAACACGGCGGAACCACGCTTCATCAATGGCGAAAAGAATGTCTTCCTTTTTGGTTTCAAAGGCGATGTCATAGCCTTCCGAGAACGTGTTTTTCGTGAAATCGTTCGTGACGTTTCTGATAAACGGCACGACGTTGATCAGCCGCCGTTCGATCGGGAGGGCCGCGTTTTTGAGGCGGTATGTTAAGTTTAAGTCCTCAATCAGCTTCGACATATATTCTGATTTTTCCCGGACGATCTGCCCCATCTCTTTGACTTCTTCGGGGGTCCAGTCGTATTGCTTCGATTCAAGCATCATGCTGTAGCCGTAAATCGTGCTCAGCGGGGTTTTTAAGTCATGGCTCAGCCCGGCGATCCATTCTTCCCTTGTCGCCTGGATTTTTTCTCTGTTTTTCTTATCCCGCTTCAGCGTGTCAGTCAGCTGATCCATCGATTCGAAAATCTCGGCGAAAAAGCGGAACGGCTGCTTTGTTTTGCCTTTTTTGTTTTTGCTGACCGGCTGTCCTTTGCGGTTCTTCGGTTCTTCAAGCCGGCCCTTTGATAAATTGACGAGCCATTTGATGGTATGAAACAGCGGCCAGCCGAAACGGAAAGAGTACCAGATGGTCAAGATGCAGATCATAAATACCAGGATTCCGATCAAGAGAAAGAGGGTTTTCATCACATTTCTCAAAAATGATTTGTTAAACTCGTGATCGGGGATGTACACGGGGTTCGGCACCGACGCGACCATCCATTTCGTTTTATCGAGTCTTTTAAAAGAAATTTCCCGTTTGTAATTCCACGGCTTGGAACTGTATTTCAGCAATTCAAGCTCATTGACAGTGTTCCGTTCTTTTTTCGTGCTGTTGATATCCCCGAGCAGTCTGCCGCTGTCTTCGAGAAGGTAAACCGCCCCTTTTTCCCGTTTAATATAATCAACCGTGCTTTTTTTATATTGAGAAAGGGAAGCGAGGGATGGCTCCTGTGATTCGATGTAAGTGAGAAGCTGCTCACTGGCGGATTTCCAGCCGAACAGAATCAAATAGGTCTCATCATTTATCGTGACCGTCCAGTAATTCAGCTTGTAGTTGTCAAAATTCCGGTACTGATAAATGGATAAGAGGTCTTTTCTGCTGTAATGGCTCGGGACGTCTTTCGGCACTCTGTAGGCGTAGTCCGTTTTTTCATTGTCATTAATGATCTGCAGCCAGCCCTTCTGCTTTCTGACTGACATCTTTAAAAATTCATCGACATCCCATGTGCCGTCTTCGTTTTTATCAAGCCACGCTTCAAACGAGTCTGCCGTCGCTTTGGTCAGTCCCGCATTGGCTTCCGCTTCGCTGAAACGCCAATCCAAATAGAAGAAAGAAGCGACGGCCAAAACGGACATCAGCAGGATGACAAGCAGCAGCTGTCCGAAAAAGTGGAGCAGAAATTTTCCGCGCATTCTCATGACCGGGTTCCTTTTTCTCCTTGATCGGGAATAAACCGATAGCCGAGGCCGCGCACCGTTACAATATAAGACGGATTGCTGGGGTCTTTTTCAATCTTTTCTCTGAGCTTGCGGATATGCACCATAACGGTGTTGTTGTCGCCGTAAGACGGATATCCCCATACTTTTTCATAGATCTGATCTTTTGAGAGCACCACATCAGGGTGTTCACAGAAATATTGAAGCAGCTGCAGAAGCTGTGCGGAGCAGCTGACGGGCTCGCCCCCGACGATCAGCTCGGCGTTTTGCGGTGAATAGGAAAAATGGCTGTATGAATACGTCTTTACCGCCGTTTTCTCTTCGCGCTTATAGGTTCTCTTTAACGTCGCTCTGATCCGCGCCGCCAATTCGAGCGGATTAAACGGCTTTGTTATATAATCGTCAGCTCCCAATGCAAATCCTGACAGCTTATCCGCATCAGAAGAACGGGCAGTCAGAAAAAAGATGGGAGCGTCGGTATAGTTCCGGATTTCGGTGCATGCTTCAAAACCGGACATGCCTTCCATCATCACATCCAGTACGAGCAGATCCGCGGTTTCATGTTTAACAAACTCGATCGCTTCCTCAGCGCTTCCGGCTGTCTTAATGTTGTGATAGCCTTCTTTGACGAGAACGCGTTTGACCATATCAACGATCGCCTTCTCATCGTCTACAATTAAAATTGACGCATTTTCCACCTTGGACGTTCCTTTCTCTTTGTTTTTTTCATCATATCATTATATGGATAAGATTTGGTACCTTTTTAGTGCGGAGGTCTTGCGGGGAAACAGAAAAGAAAAACGAGACGGACATCTCTTCTCGTTTTTCTCACGTTGTCAGAGCGGAATATCAATCATCCCGCCGCTTTTGTCAGGAGCTTTCATTTATAAGATGAAGTATAAATTCCCAAAAACCCGGCACTTCCTGGCATAACAGCATGTCCGCTTTTTCAACTATTTTAATCTTCAATTCTTGTTCAAGATCTTCTCTTTCCTGGTATGATGTATTGCTCAGTTTTTTTTTTATCATTGGCGAAAAACGCGAAATCAAAAGTTCCATTTCGTCGGTATCTGTGTTCTCTTTGTTGAAGTCAAATGGCCCGTTCACTGCTTATTTTCCCCCTTTTTTTGCTTGTCCAGCTGCTTTCTGAGATTGTCGAGCCCTTTTTTATGAATATTGGAAATGTTCTGCCGTGATTCACCCAGCGACTCGGCAATTTCCTTCATCGTCGCTCCGTGAAGATAAATATTCGTCAGCACGCTTTTTTGTTTATCGGTTAACGTCTGAAGCGCTTCGTATAAATCACGGTTTTGGACATGCTGGCTCAAATCCCCCTGCTTCCGCAGAAACTCTTCATACGCGTCTTTTCCCATTTCATAGGGAAGCGCTTCACCTCCCTCCGGCTGATCCACCGTCAGCGGATAGCGCTTCTGATTTTTACGGATGCGCTTGTCAAAATCGATGGAGAAAATCCGGATCATAGAGTTCATATATTTGATGATCCGGATTTCCTTATAAAACTGTTTAAAATGGTCGTCCAGTGATTTTGCATCCTTCTCGTCTGAATGTTCCAGCACATTTTTAAATTTCTCGTAATGCTTTGGGTCACTTAAAAAATGTTTAACGATCGGATGTTTCATAATTTCCTTGCATTTTGACCGTAAAAGAACTTGATAGTCCATAAAACCGCCCCCTATTTAAATTAAATGAAAGAAAGCAAAAAAAAGTAAACTACTCCTTTCCGACTAAGATTCCGCACTCCTTATGTCCCGGATTTGCCGGAACAAAAAAAAGACCCTCAACCGGGATATCAGGTTTACAGGAGCCGCTCTTTCTTTCACTTATATACATGACTGCAGGTCAAGTCAGGAGGTGGCTGATAATGGATCAGGTTTTTATAGAAGAAGCGGTCAGACAGATCGGCAATCTCGGCTTTCCGGCTCTGATTGCCATGTATCTTCTCACACGGTTTGAGAAGAAGTTTGACGCCCTGATCGAACTGATGACGGAACTGAAAGATCAGAAAATGAAAAATTAATTTTCACACGAAGTTGACTTTTCATCGGAACGCATCACTTAACAAAGCAGAAGGGAAAACGAAAGGCCTTTCACATTCTCTTTCTGAAAAAACAAAGCTTGAGAGGAGACGATTTACATGTCAAAAGAAAACAACTGCAATATCCCGCAGCCGATCAGAGGAGACAAAGGGGCGACCGTCACGATTCCGCGCAACCTTGAAAGAGACCGCCAAAATCCGGATATGCTGACGCCGCCGGAAACGGATCACGGCACAGTGGATAATATGAAATTCTCTTTCTCAGATGTGCACAACCGGCTGGAAAAGGGCGGATACGCGCGTGAGGTGACCGTTCGCGAGCTGCCGATTTCTGAAAATCTGGCATCTGTCAACATGCGTTTAAAACCGGGCGCCATCCGTGAGCTGCACTGGCATAAAGAAGCGGAATGGGCATATATGCTGACGGGTAAAGCGCGGGTCACGATTGTTGATGAACAGGGACGCAGTTTTATCGATGACGTGAAGGAAGGAGATCTGTGGTACTTCCCGTCAGGCCTGCCGCACTCCATTCAGGCGCTGAAAGAAGGCTGTGAATTCCTCTTGGTTTTTGATGACGGTTCTTTCTCAGAAAACAGCACATTCCAAGTGACTGACTGGCTTGCCCATACACCGCTTGATGTCATCGCCAACAACTTCGGTGTTTCAGAAAAAGACCTCGCCGGCCTGCCCGGGAAAGAAAAATACATCTTTGAAGAGCCGGTTCCCGGGAAGCTGAAAGATGACATTGTGGAAGGCCCGAACGGTGAAGTGCCTTATCCGTTCACTTACCGCCTGCTGGATGAAGGCCCGACCGCTGAGACGGACGGCGGCAAAGTATATATCGCGGATTCCACAAACTTTAAAGTGTCCAAAACGATCGCTTCAGCGCTTGTCGTGGTCGAACCGGGCGCAATGAGAGAGCTGCACTGGCATCCGAATACGCATGAATGGCAGTATTATATTTCCGGTAAAGGACGGATGACGGTTTTTGCATCGGACGGCCATGCGAGAACATTTAACTATCAGGCCGGGGATGTCGGTTACGTTCCGTTCGCAATGGGCCACTATGTGGAGAATTTGGGAGATGAGCCGCTCGTCTTCCTGGAAATCTTCAAGGATGACCACTATGCCGATGTGTCCCTGAACCAATGGCTTGCCATGCTTCCTGAGAAATTCGTCCAGCAGCATCTGGATCTGGGCAAAGACTTTACGGATATTCTTTCGAAAGAGAAACACCCTGTCGTCAAAAAGAAATGCTGAAGATACATCGACTTGCAGAGTTCCGTCTCTGCAAGTCTCCTCTGTGTGAAAAGGAGCTGAACAGATGATCAATCAAAACGGGATGAAAATGTTTTTTCTTCATGTGCTCCGGTATGCCCTGGCAGCCGCTGCCGTATTATTCGGGTATTTTATCGTGATGATGGCCGTATTTTCATTAGCCGGGACGAGCTACGGATCGATGGCGTACGTCCTGCTTTTTTCCGTGCTTTTTATTTTTCTCGGTTTATGTTTTGAACCGCTTGAGCGCCTGATGATACATAGCTTTACCTTTTTTGGGACGGGCAGGCTGCCTTTTCTCCTTTTAGCCAGCACCGTTCAGCTGCTGTTCCTCTGGATGACCGCGTATACGACGGATAAACTGATTGAAAAGATTTGGCTGTCAACGACGGAGGAGCTGATAGTGGCGGGGGTTTTTTTCGTTTTGGATAAATGCGTCTCCGGACAAAAGCAGCCCCGGGCGCAATAAAAAAACGCAGGCCGGAATGGCTCTGCGTTTTTTTTCATTATACCGTTGCGTTTTCATTCCGGATTAAATCGTAGGTTAAGCAGACCGGTTTGTTCGTGCGCGGATCTTTTACAATCTGTGCGTCAATCTGAAAAACGTCTTCCAATATGCCGGGAGTCATGACTTCCTCCGCCGTTCCTTCCTTGATGACGCGCCCTTTTTTCAGGGCGATCATGTAATGGGAAAAACGGGCGGCATGGTTCAGATCATGAATGACCATTAAGATGGTGCGGCCCTGCTCCTTGTTTAATTTGTCCAGCAGCTGCAAAATTTCAAGCTGATGAGCGAGATCTAAATAAGTGGTCGGTTCATCAAGAAGCAGCAGCTCCGTTTCTTGAGCGAGCGCCATGGCGATCCACACACGCTGCCGCTGCCCCCCGGAAAGCGCTTCGATCGGCCGGTCGTAAAATTCGGCCATCCCTGTCTCTTCAAGCGCCCATTTGATCATGTCACGGTCTTTATCACTCAAACGGCCCATTCCGGACTGATGTGGAAACCTGCCGTAAGAAACAAGTTCGTACACCGTCAGCCCGCTCGGCGCTTCAGGCGTCTGCGGAAGAATTGCCATTTCCTTGGCGATGTCTTTCGTGGATTTTTGCATGATTGCCTGTCCGTTTAAATAGACGGCGCCGGATTTCGGTTTCATAATTCTTGACATCGTTTTGAGAACCGTCGATTTTCCGCAGCCGTTCGGACCGATCAGCGTTGTAATTTTTCCTTTCGGTATGGCGATATCCAATTCTTTCGCTATCAAACGGTCGCCATAACCGACAGTAAGCTGTTCCGCCGATAATGAGTTCATCGCGGCAGTCTCCTTCCTCTATTTCGTTTTCATCAGCAAATATACAAAATACGGCGCTCCGAGCACGGAAATCACCAGGCCGACGGGAACTTCGGACGGTGCAAGCACATTTCTCGCCAGCGTATCAGCAAGCAGAAATAAAAATGCGCCGATTAAAGCCGAAACCGGGATAAGCGTCTGGTGGCGCGGGCCGGTAAGCCTTCTGGCCAAATGCGGCGCAATGAGTCCGAGAAAAGCGATTCCGCCGGCTGCCGCAACACATGACGCAGTCAGGGCAACGGCGCACATCAGCAGAACGCGCCGCTCCTTTTCAACCCGGGTGCCAAGCCCCGCCGCCAGCTGATCACCGAGCTGGAGCACATTTAAATACCTGGCTTTATAGAGGCTGAACGGTAAAAGAACCAGCAGCCACGGCAAAATGGACAGCACCATTTTCCAATTGGCGTTCCAAATCGAACCGGAAATCCATACAAGCGCCTGCATGAAATCCCGCGGATCCATTTTCAGCTGAAAAATCAAGAGCAGCGCATTAAACCCCGCATTGACGCCGATCCCGACCAAAACGAGCCGGACAGGCGAAACGCCTTTTTTCCAAGCCAGCACATAGATGAGCAGAGCAGCCAGAAAAGCCCCCGCCAAAGCGCTCACCGGAAGCAGCCATGTACTGGCCATACTTAAATCAACAGCTGATCCTTGGAAAAAGAAGATAAACAAAACGACCGCCAAAGACGCCCCGGCGTTAATACCGAGAATGCCCGGCTCCGCCAAGTCATTTTGAGACACGCTTTGAAAAATCGCGCCTGAAACCGCGATTCCGGCGCCGACCAGCAATGACAGCACCATGCGCGGCAGTCTGAATTCAAATAAAACGAGCTGATCCCGGGCATCCCCCTGTCCGAAAAAGACACGCAGCGTATCAAGAGGCGCAATCCGGATCACCCCCATGTTTAAGCTGATAAAAAAGACGATGCATATGAGCAAAAACGTAACGGCCATGACCGCCAGCGTTTTTTTCGATTTTACATTCATTACAGCCCTCTCCTTTCCCTGCGCGCCAAATAAAAGAAAAAGGGAACGCCGATAAGGGCGGTTAAAGCGCCGACCGGTGTTTCAAACGGCGCATTGACGAGTCTTGCGGCAATATCACTGAAGACTAACAGAACGGCGCCGAATACCGCCGAACAGGGAATGATCCACCTGTAATCTACCCCGACTAAAAATCGGGTGATATGCGGAATCACCAAGCCGATAAAAGAAATGGCTCCGGCGACTGAGACTGAAGCCCCCGTCAAGAGGACAACGACAAACATTCCGATTACTTTCACAAGCGATGTGTACTGCCCGAGCCCTTTGGCCAGCTCCTCACCCAAGCTCAGCACCGTCACTGAGCGCGCAATCAGAAATGCCAGCAAAAGTCCGATAACCCCGACCGCCAACAGCAGCTGCACGCCTTCCCATTTCACGGAAGCGACTCCTCCGGCGTACCAGAACTTCACATCCTGGGCGACATCAAAACGGATCGCAATCGCGCTTGAAAGCCCCGTTAAGAAATAGCCGACTGCCGTACCGGCCAGCGCGAGCTTCACCGGTGTCAGACCGCCTTTTGAAAACAGGCCGATGCCAAACACAATAAGCGCTCCGATTCCCGCTCCCGCAAAGGACCACAAAACAAGTCCAGCGGCAGAGAGCCCCGGAAAAAAAGCAAATGCCAATGCGATCGCAAATCCTGACCCCGACGTCACGCCCATAATGGAAGGCTCAGCAAGCGGGTTCCGCGTCAGCCCCTGCATAATCGCCCCGGACACAGCTAAAAAAGCCCCGACGAGCGCGGCGGCGGCGGTTCTCGGCAGCCTCAGATCGCGTATGATTTGATGAGATGTATTTTGCGGCTGAAAGTGAAAGAGAGCATCCCACACCGTCCGCAGATGAATATCGGCAGCTCCGATGGAAACAGACAGAGCCGCGCCGATCAATAAAACCGCAATACCGGCACACAGCAGCACAGCCGCCCGGAATGAACGCGCCGTCCACTGGATTTCACTCCCTGATGCCCCTTGAGCCGTCATTGTCTGTTTCTTTTTCAATAGACCCAACACTCGTTCTTCCTTTCTCAAAACAAGAATGGTAATGATAATGATTATCAATGACTTGTTTCAGTATAGCACTTTTATCTTCTCTTTTAATAGACCTAATTTCATATAAAAAAAGAAAGTTTTTCTTAAAAAAGAGCGTGCTTCTCTATGAAAGCAGTGATATAATCACACTGATAATGATTCTCTTTATCACTAATTTTTATGAAAGAAGGAATGTCAGATGTTCCATACATACAAGAAAATCGGCGCAGCGCTGATTGCCATGCTGCTCATCGCCGCTTTGGCCGCATGCGGCAATTCTTCAGACACGAAAGGTTCTTCTGAAAAAGAAGAAACCATCACGTATAAAGCCGAAAACGGCAATATTAAAATTCCGAAGCACCCGAAACGGGTCGTCGTCATGGCTGACGGCTACTACGGCGACTTCAAACAGCTCGGCGTCAATGTTGTCGGCGCGCCGCAAAACGTATTTAAAAACCCTTATTACAAAGGGAAAACAAAAGGTGTGACAAACATCGGCGACGGCACGTCCGTTGAAAAAATCATTGACTTAAAGCCGGATTTAATCGTTGTCTGGACGACACAAGGCGCCGATATTGAAAAACTGGAAAAAATCGCGCCGACAATCGCCATTAAATATGACAAGCTCAGCAATATTGATCAATTCAAAGAGTTTGCGAAAATGACAGGCACTGAAGATAAAGCAGACAAATGGCTGGCTGAATGGGATAAGAAAACCGCTGCCGCTAAAACAAAGGTTCAAAAAGCGGTCGGCTCAAAAACCATCTCCATCATGCAGACAAACGGAAAAGACATCTATGTATTCGGTAAAGACTTCGGCCGCGGCGGAAGCATCATTTATGACAAACTCGGGCTGAAGGCCACAAAACTGACGCAGGAAAAAGCCATTAATCAAGGGCCGGGCTACGCCAGCATTTCACTCGAGAAACTGCCTGACTTCGCGGGAGACTACATCTTTATGGGGCCATGGCAGGCCGGCGGTGACGACAAAGGCGTGCTTGACAGCTCAATCTGGAAGAACCTCGATGCCGTCAAACAAAACCATGTCTACCGCATTGATCCGATCGGCTTCTATTTCTCAGACCCGATCTCACTTGAAGGCCAGCTCGACTACATCACAAAAAGCTTAACGAAGTAACCCCGAAGCCGCTGTCACAGCGGCTTTTTATTACGCTTAAAACTTGACAAAAAAATTCATTTAAGCTATAATTTACATTTTTGGATTAACATGTATAATAAGATTCTCCCGGCCGGAAATTGATGTAAATAACGGAGGATCTTTATATGAAAGAAAACAAGGCGAGTATGACTTCCCTGCTGTCCGCTTTCGGAAGGGCGTACCACAGTAAACACGACACCCCGGTGATATTTGATGATTTTATGGCACAAGATCTGATTTCTGAAAAAGAGCATTCGGATATCCGCGATCATCTGATTCAAGGTATATCATTTTTCAGCAAAGACATGGCCCAGAGGCTTCAAGGCCAACCGGATGACATTTAAAATGGGTGACTCAAGTCCAGCTGTCTCCTACACCGTTAGCCCGTGCCGCATATTGTGAAGAAGTGCTTTTGAATGAAGTGAAGCTCGGGGCCAAACAGTATGTCATCCTTGGCGCGGGGCTGGATACTTTTTGTTTCAGGCATCCTGAGGTGACAAACGGCTTAGACTTATTTGAAATCGATCATCCCGCTTCACAGGAAGACAAAATAAACAGATTGAAACATCTGAAGCTCGGCATTTCCCATCATCTACATTTTGTACCGATGGACTTCGCCGCTTCGCTTTCTTTCAGCCGTCTGTATCAGGAAGGTTTTTCACGCCAAAAAACCTTTTTCAGCCTGCTCGGTGTGTCATACTTTCTTACGAAAAAGCATCTCGCCCACCTGCTCACACAATTATTTGCCGAAGTCCCGCCGGGAAGCTCTATCGTGTTTGATTATGCAGATGAGTCCCTCTTTGAAGTAAGAGGACTGTCAAACAGAGTGGAAAACATGGTGAAAATGGCTGCAGCAAGCGGAGAACCGATGTTATCGTGTTTCAGTTATAAAGAAATCGAAAAAATATTAGAATCATCAGGTCTGCTTATTTATGAACATTTATCTCCGGCGGACGTCAATGACCGTTTTTTCAGCGGACGCACTGACCATTTAACCGCATTCGAGACCATTCATTATATACACGCCGTCAAAACGTAACCCGCCGCCGCAAACAAAAAAGACATCTCACAGACGTGAGATGTCTTTTTGTCATACCGATTGTCTGTTGTTTGCAAATTTCTTTGAGACGAAAGGATATAACAGCAAACCGACGAAGAACAGCCCGATACCGAGAATAAAGGTCGTTAAATCGGCCGTTCCGGTAATAATGACGTAAAAAGAATAAATGCAGGCAAGGATGGCGATGATACCGTCTCTTACTCTTGAACCCTTTATCTCGTCATACGTTTCACCCGTAAAAATGAGCTTCAGGCTGTAAAACGCTGATACGAGATACGGAATCAGATAAGCGAGCGTCGCCGCCGTCGTTAAAAACGTAAACGCGTCACTGATCGTCCGGGAAATAACTGAAAAGATAAAGATCTGTGACATCACGTTCGTTACGATTAACGACACAACCGGGCTTCCCTGTTTATTCGTTTTTGCAAAAGCAGCCGGAAAGTCTCCTGATTTCGCCGCTTGATACGGAACTTCAGAGCCGAGAAGAATCCAGCCGAGCATCGTTCCGAACAGACACAAAATCGCCAGAATCGCCATGATGACGCTTCCCGCATTGCCGACGATCGCGTACAATACGTCAACAAACGGTTTTTCCGAGCCGACAAGCTTACCATGCGGAAGCACGCCCATCGTAATCAATGTTACGATGATATAGATGCCAAGCGCGATCAATAATCCGGTAATAGTGGCGCGTTTCACATCGCGCTGCGAACGGGCGCGCCCGGATAAGATGACTGCCGATTCAATTCCGACGAACGCCCATAATGTTGAAATCGCCGCATTGTGGATCTGCCCGCCGATTCCCTCAACTGTGTGAGGACCTGTTTGAACCGGAAAATAAAAATGATCGAAAAACGACGTTTGAAACACAAATAAACCTGCAATGATAAAGAAGATAAATCCTAATACTTTTGAAAACGTCGTGACGAAATTTAATTTACTCGCACCGTTAATGCTGGTGACGAGAATCGTGTGAGTGCCCCATAATAAAACCGTACATACGGCAAACGTCAGCAGCTGGCCGAGCGTAACCGCCTGACCGCCGATCGAAAACATTTCACGCTTATCCGTTAAAATCGGGAAAAATGATGTTAAATATCCGGCAAGGCTCGTGATGATCGCCACGTTGCTGATCCAGCTCGCCACCCAGTAGCCCCACACCATCGTGAAGCCCGCTGCATTCCCTTTTTTCCGATCGCTGAACAGCGCACGCGCATAGCTTTGCGGTCCCGCCGTCAGCTCAGGCTTGCGGATGGATAAGTGGCCGAAGACCAGCGCGATCATTAACACACCGGCTCCCGTTAAAAGCCATGCCGATGTGGCGCCGAACGGGCTCGCGATTTTTGCGAGCGAACTCGGAAGCGAAAAGATGCCCGAGCCTACCATATTTCCTACGACAAACGCCGTTAATAACCAAAAACCCCATTTTTTCGTCTGTTCCATTCCTGTACCTCCTGGTTGTTCATTCGTACGGACCAGACCCCGAGATCATATTTACACGCAAAAAAAGCCTGAACAAAAGTCCATGCTTAAAGAAACACACACACCCTTGATCTCCGGATAGCCCTCCGCGAAAAAGCACGCGGCAGTCCTGCACTTATTCAGATACAGTCCCAGCATAAAGAAGGATCGGCTTTCTTTACACTTCGGCGCTGATGCCTTTAACACATGTTTTGCGGCCCCTATCAGCCTGGCATGTGCGACTCATCATCAAGCGCAACCTCTACCTCACCGAGAAAGAGTGAGGATTTTTATCATTCAATTCTACTCAGAGGTTATCAGAGATAAAAAGATCTGTCAAAGGGAAAAATTAGATGGAAAACGGATAGAGCATTCGCCCTACCCGTCTTATATGGTCAGCGGTTGTTTTTTTTCTTTTGAACAGCTTCTTGAAGCGGATCGTCTTTCAGAGCTGCACCGGCGTCTTCAAGCGCGCCTTGAATGACATTTTTGTTTTTATCGCTGTTTTTTCCTTTTTCTTTGTTAAAGAAAGCCATCTGTATCACCTCTTTATCAAATATAGGTACACCTATAATGTGTCTTTTTCCGCGGCAGAATATGCGGAATCCGCGTCTCCTTCCTTTTGGCGGAACAGGTAAAGTTTGTTGATCAAACATGCATTCTCTTGATATATTTGTAATTCAGGGGATTTTGGCAAAAATAAAAAGGAGAAGCGAAAAATGACAGGAAAAACACACATCATGGGAGGCATCGCTTCTTGTTCCGCAATTGCGTATTATTACGGGTATGATCCGGTCCTTATGACCTCAGCGGGTGCCCTCGGGGCGCTGATTCCCGACATATGCCATACGAAAAGCAAAATCGGCAGGACGCTGCCCGTTCTGTCCAAAATCGTAAGCACGGTGTTCGGCCACAGAACGTTTACACACAGCCTGCTGTTTATGCTTATTATGTTTTTCATTACGGCAACCTATATTCCGAATCCGAGCATTTCCGCCGGACTGATGATCGGAATGGCGAGCCATCTTGTGCTTGACGCATGGACCGTCAACGGCATTAAACTGCTGTTTCCGTCCGCCATCCGCTTCCGTCTTCCCCTTTATATGAGAACGGGGAGCTTTTCGGAGCAGCTTGTGCTGGCCGGCTTAACGATTGTATCCTGCTATTATTTATACGAACTGGTTCACGGCCGCATCTCTTAAACAAAAAGCGTCTTTTCGCTTTTAGGGTGAGGAGTCATACATATGAAGAAAACCTTTTTCAGCAATCATCGGTTTTTATGCCTGTCCATCCTGTTCATGTGGATGAAAACCTATGCCGTTTATAAGCTCGGTTTTGATCTGCAGAACAATTCGGTTCTTGAGGAATGTCTGCTTCTCATTAATCCGCTGAGCTTCATTGTGCCGCTGTTCGGCATCGCCCTGCTGCTGACAGAAAAAAAACAGCGGATCTTTCTGCTTGCGGCGAATGTGGTGCTGACGGGAATTTTAATCGCGAATACGGTGTTTTACGGGTTTTATATCGATTTTATCACCATACCGGTTTTGTTTCAGGCGAGCAATATGGGCGATATGGGGAGCAGCGTCCAAGAGCTGTTTCACCCGCTTTACATCGCTTTATTTTTGGATATTGCGGTTTTGTTTTACCTTGGTAAAAGGCATAAAGCCGATAAAGGAAAAGCGGGCGCCCGTACCGTTAAAGCGTATGCGTGGGCATCAGCCGGCCTCATGCTGTGCAACCTCGCACTGTCTGAGGCCGAGCAGCCGAAGCTGTTCAAGCACCCTTTTGATCGTGAAGCGCTCGTAAAAGGAATCGGCCTGTTCCACTTTCATTTGTATGACACCATTTCGCAGACGCTGAATGCAGGGGCTAAAGCGTTTGCTGATGAAGACAGCCTTGCGGCGGTCGCAAATTACACTCAAGCCGACTACAGCAGGCCGTCCGATTCAAAATTCGGGCTTGCCAAGGGGCGTAATGTGATTTTTGTTACGCTCGAATCAACACAGCGTTTTGTAATGGATGAGCGGGTCAACGGACGGGAGATTACCCCGTTTTTAAATAAACTGCGGAAAAAAAGTTATGACTTCACTCATTTTTATCAGCAGACTGAACAGGGAAAAACCTCAGATTCAGAATTCATTGCTGCGAATTCGCTGTATCCGTCCTCAAGCGGCGCCGTTTTTTTCACAAAAAGCGGCCACCGGTTCAATACGATGTACCATATGTTAAAAGATCATCAATACTATTCAGCCGTTCTGCATGCCAATCATAAGGCCTTTTGGAACCGGGATGAGATGTACGGGGCATTCGGAATTGACCGTTTTTTCGATGCGGATGAATTTAAGGTGACACAGGAAAATTCAACAGGCTGGGGCCTGAAGGATAAGGAGTTTCTCGAACAGTCAGCGAAAAAATTAAAGAAGCTTCCGCAGCCGTTTTACGCTAGCCTGCTTACTTTGACCAACCATTTTCCTTTTGAAATTGAAAAACAGGATCAGCTCATTGAGGAACCGGACACAAGCAGCGAGTTATTAAACCGCTATGTGACGACGGTCCGCTATGAAGATGAGGCCCTGAAACACTTTTTCAAGAAGCTGAAAAAAGAAGGCCTGTATGACAACACGATGATCGTCCTGATGGGAGATCATTACGGTATATCCGAAGCCCATAATCAAGGACTTGCCGAATTATTAGGGAAAGAGGAAATCACTCCGTTTGATACGGTTCAGCTTCAGCGCGTGCCGTTTATCATTCATATTCCCGGGGTGACCGACCGTGAGCCGGAAACGATTGCTTCCGCCGCGGGACAGGTTGATGTAAGGCCGACGCTGCTTCACCTGCTCGGCATTGAAACGAAAGGCAGCATTCAGTTCGGCAATGATCTGTTTTCCGGAGAGCGGACCCCGTTTGCAGTGCTGAGAAACGGCAGCTTTATCACGGATGATCATATTTATACGAAAAATACGTGTTACAGCCGTAAAACGGGCGAACCGCTTTCTGACATGAGCGCGTGCAGCGATGAGAAAGAAAAAGCGGAACAAGAGCTGATGCTTTCCGATAAAATATTAAACGGCGACCTTTTGCGGTTTTATAAGCAATAAAAAAATCCCTCCGTTATATGGAGGGATTTTTCATGTTTCATATATGAGCCGTCCGGTCATTTTCGTATCATATCCGGATAATTGAGAAAGCTGAGACTTGAATTCCTCAGAATTGAGGATGTCCTGCACGCTTTGAACAAGCTCCCGGTTTTGTTTTAACACAACCACATCGTACTGTTCACTGATCACCGGGATAAAGTCCGTGCCTGCCATATGCGCCGCATGCTGCGACCCGACTCCGATATCCGCCTTTCCGCTTGATACTTGTGAAGCCGCTGACAGATGATCCGTGACAATGTCATGGTAGCCGGCGACATCATTCGGCGTAATGCCGAATGATCTGAGCTGTTCATCCAGCAGGACCCTCGCGCCTGATCCTTTTTCGCGGTTGACGATACGGACATCCTTTCGGCTCAAATCCTGAAAGCCCTGAATGTTCAGCGGATTGCCCTTTTTCACATATAATCCGGCCTGACGAAGTACGACATGAAAAAGCGCAAACGGCTCCCCTGAAAGAATGCGCTTCACATACGGGATGTTATACTGCCCCGTCTCCCCATCGTACAAATGCAGACTGACGATGTCACAAGCCCCGCGGTACATCTCGATCAGGCTGTTCAAACTGCCGCTGTACTTACGGAGCGGAGCCGCCTGTATTGTTTGTTCCAGCTGTTTGCTGAGGAGGTCCATCGACACATCCTGCCCGCTGATGATAACGGACTGCCTTTTTTCCGGCTCCCGCCCGCGGGACGGGTCAGGCGCTTCTGCTGCGGATGGCTTTTTTGACATTCTCATGTTTGCTTTATATTGTTTTAAGTCCTCTTCATCGACCCTCATCTGTCTTCCGACCCTGTACGCCGGAATGAGTCCTTTTTTTATCAAATCATATACTGTCAGTTTGGAGACCTTCAAAAGGCCCGCAACTTCTTCTATTGTATAGGAAGTGGCTTCTGTCATATTATCACGCTCCGTTTTTATTATAACTGTTCAGATATTGAAAAAAAACCGCACCATCACGTACAATTGCGTTATAATTAGTTTGATCTAATGATATTTAGCTATAAGGGGTGCACAATGTTGAAAAAGAAAGCGACACTACTCACAACTGCGGCTATGGCCGTTTTCCTCGCAACTGCGGGCTGCTCATCCGGACAATCGTCCAAAGGCGGACAAAACGAAAAAGTCACGCTCACCGTTTCTGCGGCAGCCAGCGCTCAGGATGCACTTGAAGAAATCCAGACCAACTACGAAAAATCACATTCAAACGTAACCATTCAAGACAACTTCGGATCATCAGGCACATTGCAAAAACAAATTTCGCAAGGCGCGGGAGCTGATTTATTCTTCTCGGCAGCCGAAGATAAATTCGAAAAGCTCGTTCATGACGGAGATATCGATAAAAAGGACAGCACGGATCTTTTGAAAAATGATCTCGTCATGATCGTGCCTGAGAAAAACAGCGCACACCTGACACACCTGAATGACCTGAAAAAAGACAGCTCGGAAAAAATCGCGCTCGGCACACCTGAATCCGTTCCGGCCGGACAATACGCCAAACAGTCATTGACGGCATTATCCCTGTGGGACAAGGTAAAAGATAAAGTCGTCTATGCAAAAGACGTGCGGCAGGTGCTTTCTTATGTTGAAACCGGAAATGTCGATGCCGGGCTTGTCTATAAAACAGACGCGCTGATTTCGAAAAAGGTGAAAATCACCGATGAAGCGCCGGCGAAAACGCACGATCCGATCGTGTATCCGCTCGGCATTGTCAAGGATACAAAGCACCGTAAAGAAGCAGAAGCGTTTTATCAGTATCTGCAGTCGGATGAAGCGATGAAAGTGTTTAAGAAATATGGATTTACTGCCAAGTAACATTACGGCTTCGGAATTTTTCACCCCAGTCGTACTGTCGTTTCAGGTGGCTTTGGCGTCGGGCATCGCCGTCATCATTCTCGGAACGCTTGCCGGCGCCTGGATGGCGAAAGCGCGATTTCCCGGAAAAACGGCTGTGGAGACGCTGTTTATGCTCCCGCTCGTTCTTCCGCCTACCGTTGTCGGCTTCATTCTCATTATCATTTTCGGAAAACACAGCTTTTTCGGCCGGGCGATTGAGCGGATTTTTCACCAGCCCGTCATTTTCACGTGGTCGGCCGCGGTGATCGCTTCGGCCATTGTCGCCTTCCCGCTTATGTATCAGTCCGCTAAAACGGGCTTCGCCGCGGTTGATGCCGACATCGAGGGAGCGGCGAAAGTAGACGGAGCCGGCAGGTGGCAGGTGTTCACCCGTATTTCCGTCCCGCTTGCCTTTCCCTCCCTCTTGACCGGAAGCATTCTCAGTATTGCAAGGGCGCTAGGTGAATTCGGGGCGACTTTAATGTTTGCGGGAAATATTCCCGGCGTCACCCAAACGCTGCCGACAGCGATTTACGTCGCGATGGACTCCGGCAATGAAACACTCGCCTGGGTGTGGGTGATCTGTATTGTGATCATTTCTTTTCTGATGCTGTTTTTCATCCAATTGAAAAAACCCGCTTGACCGCTCCGCCTTCCGCGCACCTTTCGCCGGGAGGCTTTTTGATTTAAAATCGGATGGTATATAATGAAACAAAAAACACACAAAGGGTGCGGCCATGAAGATTAATGTCATTATCGCGGATGATAATTCTTTCATCAGAGAAGGAATGAAAATCATTTTGCATACATATGAGGAATTTACTGTATCGGCAACGTTGGAAAACGGACTCGAGGCGGCAGAGTATTGTAAACACAATCCCGTCGATATCGCCTTGTTGGACGTCCGCATGCCGGTGATGAACGGCGTCGAAGCCGCAAAACGGATCGCGGAGGAAACGGATACGAAGCCGATGATCCTGACGACATTTGACGACGATGAGTATATTTTAGAAGCGATTAAAAACGGCGCGAAAGGATATTTATTAAAAAATACCGAACCGGAACGGATCCGCGATGCGATCAAAAGCGTCTTCAACGGGCACAGCATTCTTCAGGACACCGTACTGGATAAAATAAAAGACAGCCTTTCCCGGCCGGCGGAAGCCGCGCATCAGATTGATGAAAGCCAGTTTACTGAAAGAGAGCTCAGCATCATGTCGCTTATTGCGAAAGGACTGTCGAACAGGGAAATTTCAAAACAGCTTTTCATTTCTGAAGGGACGACGGCCAATTATATTTCATCTATTTTAGGGAAAACGGGGCTTGAGCACAGAACGCAGATTGCCATTTTTTATATCACCGGGAAGGTGGATAACGGGCGTTGAACGGTATGGATTTTTGGATGCTGATGAGCAGACTGATCGCCATTTTTTATACGGCTTTTTTGTTCGTATCGGCAGACCGCCCTTACACGCCGTACGCCGTCTTGTTTCTGCTGCTTTATCTGTCTTTGGGCATCGCGGTCTGCATGATCAGGCCGCCCGCTTGGAGGCGCGGGATCACCCTCATGACGCTGGCATTGACCGCTTGGCTTTCCGCCTTAGGCCATCCGGCGTTTCTGTTTCTTTTGCCGCCCGCCATTTTTGCGGTTCTTGCCGAATATCCGGTTCACCGCTATGTGTTCTGCCTGCTCGTGTTTTTGCCGTTTTTATTTATCCCGTACGGCGACCTTCCGACTTATATCGTCATAACCTTGTTCTGTCTGGCGATTTTCGTTTTGGCCGCCCGGTCCGGCAATCGGCTGAAGAAATATGAAGAACAGTCGGACAGCATGCGCTCAAGCATTGAAAAACTGACGAAACAGCTGCACAGCAGCACAGAATATATCAAACAATCGGAGTACACCGGCAAACTCGAGGAAAGAAACAGATTGTCCCAAGCCATCCATGACAAAATCGGCCATTCCATGACCGGCGCGCTCATTCAGATGGAAGCGGCGAAGCGGATGCTCGGCTCCCATCCGGACAAAGCGGCTGAACTGCTCCAAAACGCCATTACCATTTCCAAAGAGGGCATAGAGGATATCCGCATAACGCTGAAAAATATGAAACCGCCCGCTGAACAAATGGGCATTCACAGATTAAGAACGTTTATTGATGAATTTTCGGCCAAAAACGGGATGCCGGTTCCGTTTACGCATCAAGGCGATTTGGACAGGCTGACGCAAATGCATTGGAGAGTCATTCAGGAAAACGTAACCGAAGCTTTAACCAATGCGATGAAATACGCCGATGCCACGCAGATTTTCATTGATATCCATGTGCTGAATAAAGCCGTGAAAGCGGAAGTGAAAGATAACGGAAACGGCGCTGTCCGCTTTAAAAAAGGCCTCGGCATGCTCGGTATGGAAGAACGGGCGGCCGTCCTGCACGGAACCGTTATTTTTGACGGCACGGCCGGTTTTTCCGTCACGACATTGCTTCCGGTTGAATAAGTGAATGTTTTCATGTGAAAAATATGAAGATTCTCATGTCAAAGGAATGAACAGCTGCACTAACGGCCGTTCATTCTTTTTTTTATAATAAGAGCATCATAAGACATAGAGGTGGAAACATGAACATTTTGGAGCTCAAACAGCTGAGTAAGAAATTCGGTGATTATGCCGCCGTTGACCAGATGTCGCTTGCCGTAAAAGAAGGTGAGATTTTCGGGTTTCTCGGCGCAAACGGAGCCGGAAAAAGCACGACGATCAATATGATCTCAGGTCTTTTAAAACCTTCAGGCGGAGACATTCTGTTTCTCGGAAAAGATATTTTCAAATATAGCAAAGCAACGAAAATGAATATCGGCATCGTCCCTCAGGACCTCGCGATTTACGAGGAATTAAACGCCTATGAAAATGTGAAGTTCTTCGCAGGTCTGTACGGCCTGAGAGGGGCGGCTCTGAAAGAACGGGTCGAGGAAGCCCTGACATTCGTCGGCTTGAGCGATAAACACAAATATTTGCCGAAGCATTTTTCCGGGGGAATGAAACGCCGGCTTAATATCGCCTGCGCCCTTGCCCACCGGCCGAAACTGATCATCATGGATGAACCGACGGTCGGCATTGATCCGCAATCAAGAAATTATATTCTGCAATCAGTGAAAAAGCTCAATGAAATGGGCTGCACGATCATTTACACGAGCCACTACATGGAGGAAGTGGAAGAAATATGCACGCGCATCGCCATCATCGACCACGGAAAAGTCATCGCAGAAGGCACAAAAGAACAGCTGACTTCCATCATTACCGACACGAAGGACGTCGTGATTGAGCTGTCATCCGGAAACGGCATCAGCCTCGGCGATATTCAGGAGCTGCCCGGCGTCAGAGCCGCCGCACTGGAAGAAAACAGCGTGAAAATCAGCTCTGACACAGGGGTCAACAATTTAAACCGCCTGATCCGGTACTTCATGGACAAAGGAATTGAAATCCGCTCCTTGCAGGAACAGGCCCCTGACTTAGAAACGGTATTTCTCACGCTGACAGGCAGAAGCCTGCGCGACTGACCTCACTGAAAGGAGGATTGCAAATGAATATTCTGCACATCGCCGGGAAAGAAATCAAAATCAGCTTCCGCGACAGACGGACTTTTATTTTCATGCTTGCTTTTCCGATCGTCTTCATGCTGATTTTTACTGCGGCATTATCAAACGCCTTTGATTCAGAGGTGACGGTCGGGAACATCAAGGTTGTATATACGGACCAGTCAAACGGCCCTCTTTCTCATGATTTTACTGAGTTTATGAAAGCCGCAAAAAAAGAGCATGTCTATTTTCAAAAAGCGGACACGGAGGCAAAAGGCAAAAACGAGGTTCGAGAAAATCAGGCGGATGCTTTCGTCACTGTAAAAAACACCGGTTTTCAAGTCTTTACAAATGACCGGAGCGGCATAAACGGCACGATCGTCCAAGGCATGCTGACCGCTTTTACCAATCAATACAAAGCAGGCGCCGCCGCTTACAAGGCGCATAAGACGCCTTCCGCCGGACAAATCAAAAGCGATTATATGAAGCAGACGTCTTTACACAAAACGAAAGAACCGAAAGCGAAAGATTTTTACGCGATATCCATGACGACAATGATCGGGCTGTACGCCTCGATTTTTGCAAGCAGCTTATTCCGCGGGGAAAGAATACGGCACACCGCAGATCGCCTGATCGCCGCCCCGCTCCGGAAAAGCGATATCTTTCTCGGAAAGATGCTCGGCATTTTGGCTGTGAATGTTCTGACGATTCTTGCCGTTGTCGCCTTCAGCAAATTTATCTTAAAAGCGAATTGGGGCAGCCACATGGGCCTTGTGCTTTTGATTCTCGTTTCTGAAATTCTTTTGGCCGTCAGCTTCGGGCTCAGCCTGAGCTATTTGACCAGAAAACCCGAAAGCGCCAGATTAATCACCGTCATCATCGTTCAGGTGATGTCCATTATCGGCGGCGCCTATTACAAATATGAAGGCGGAGGAATTTCCGCCCTGTCGCCTTTATCCTGGATCAATAAGGCGATTAACAACATCATTTACGCAAATGATGTATCAGCGGCATGGCCTGCACTCGGTTTAAATACAGCATTGGCGGCACTCTTTTTGCTGATCGCCGCATTTACGTTTCAAAGACGGGAGGGACTGTAATATGAAAAACTTCTGGTGGCTGTTTGCGCACACTCTCAAAGGGATTACAAAAAGCAAAAAACAGCTCATTCTTTATATCGGGGCTCCGCTGATCGGCGTCTTCCTCTCCTTCATGACCAATGCCAACGGCGGAGCCGAAACGCTCAATATCGGCATTCTCAATCAGGACGGCGGAGAAGTGGCACAGGATACGGTCACGTTTTTAAAAGGACTGGATCATGTGAAGATTTCGGAGGAAACGGCTGCGTCCGCCTCATCCAAGATCGCTTCAGGAAAAATGGAGGCGCTCATTACGTTTGAAAAAGGCTTCTCCCAAAGCGTAAAAGACGGGAAACCGGCTCACATCGGCATGACTTCGCTGAAAGGCGCCCAGGTCACCGGATATATCAGCTCTTATTTGTACAATTATATGAACAGCGCCGCCTCAATCGGCAAATCTTCCGGCGGAGACGCGAAAGCCTTTCAGGCGATGTACGCCGATTTCAAGCATTCTCCCATTCAAACGGAGTCCGCTGTTTTACAAGATACATCGAACCATAAAGAAATGACCTACTCAGTCATCGGGTATCTCATTATCATTATGCTCTATTCCGCCGGCAACCTGACGGAACTGATGATTAAAGAGCGGGAAAACAGGACGTACTACAGGCTTCTGTCAACGCCGATCACATCAAAGCAGTATGTACTGGCAAACGCGACGGTGAATATCATTATCATGGCCGTCCAAATTCTATTCGCCGTTCTCTTTATGGGCGCCGCTTTTCATATTCATCCGTCATTCCCGCTGTGGCAGCTGTTCATCCTGATGATGCTGTTTGCATTAAGCGCGATCGGAATCGCCTTTATTGCCGTCGGTTTTTCCAACAGCAGCGCTTCAACATCGGCGCTTTTGAATTTGATCGTCGTGCCGACATGCTTGCTCGCCGGCTGCTTCTTTCCGAGCAATATTATGCCGAAAACGGTGCAGACAATCGCCGAATTTCTGCCTCAGCGCTGGGTGCTCGATACGGTCGATCAATTGCAGCACGGCCGCACGTTCCAAAGCCTGATGCTGAACGTCATCATTTTGGGAGCCTTCGCCGCCGCCCTGTTATTAATAGCCGCATACAGGTTCAGCGTAAAACGTCAGACACAGACATTTATGTAAAGAAAAACAGCCCCATCAAGGGCTGTTTTTTCTTAGAACAGAAGCTCGTCCGGATTCGGGCCGACACGCTCGTCTTTGTTCAATGCGCTGATCTTTTCCATTTCTTCCTGTGAAAGTTCGAAATCAAAAATATCGGCATTTTCTATGATGCGGTGCTCTTTAATCGATTTCGGAATGGTAACGACTTCGTTCTGAAGATCCCAGCGCAAAATCACTTGAGCAACCGATTTGTTATGTTTTTCCGCAATTTGAGACAGCACTTCGTTATCGAGGAGCTGTCCCTGCATCAATGGAGACCAAGCTTCCACTTGAATGCCCTGCGCTTTGCAGAAATCTCTTACTTCTTTTTGAGTCAGGCGCGGGTGGAATTCAATCTGGTTGACCATCGGCTTGATTTCAGCATCTTTCAGCAGCTCTTCTAAATGATGCACTTGGAAGTTGCTGACGCCGATGGCGCGGATTTTGCCGTCTTTGTACAGCTTTTCAAGAGCGCGCCATGTGTCTTTATATTTATCCTTGCCCGGCCAGTGAATCAGGTAAAGGTCGAGGTAATCGAGGCCGAGGCGCTCAAGGCTTTTCTCAAACGCGTCAAGTGTCGTTTCGTATCCTTGATCTTCATTCCACACTTTTGACGTGATGAACAGCTCTTCTCTGGCAACGCCCGCAGCTCTGATGCCTTCACCGACACCCTCTTCATTTTTATAAATAGCCGCCGTATCAATGCTGCGGTAGCCGTTTCTGATTGCCGCTTCGACGGAGTCCGCCGCTACGCTTCCGTTTTCCACCTTGAACACGCCAAGGCCGAACCACGGCATTTCAACGCCATTATGAAGCTTTACAGTATCTTTTAAGCTTTTTGCCACGTTGAACCATCCTTTCTAGTCATTATGTAAACGGTTATTATTATCTCACATTTCCGCTGTAAGAAACCAATTATACGCTCATCGTTATCACAAAAACCATCTTTAGTGCCCAAGCACCACTGACGTTATTATTTTCCTATTTTTCAAAAATTCAGGTTAACCGGGTAACTGTCCGGGTAAATCGCTACTGTAGCCACCACACAATTGAAGGAGGAAATCATATGAAACGTATGCGTATCCCGATGTCCGTTGCCCTTGGCGCCGCTTTGTCTCTGACTCCTCTGTCCTTTGTATCCGCAAAAGAACCCCCGGTCCCTCAAAACATGGCGCAGCAAACATCAGATGTCTCAGCAAAAGATGTCGGATTAAACATTGACGTTGACCTGCTCGGCATCGGCAATTCGATTGCTGACGCGATTAAGTCGGCGCAAAACCGTGACGGCTTCGTCAAAAACTTAATGGAATCTTCATTCTACGCTTCCGGACAAAAATATAACGTCATGGTGTTTAATTTAAGCCAGGAATATGAAGATCATTTTAACGGCGTTCAGTTTTACGGTTCCGCCGTTTATGACGGCATCACGTACGGCATTTGGGTGTTTGAAGACGGAAGCTTCACCAACAAAGGTGATGGCGGCTGGATCAACTGGGCCTTCAGAGGCTGGTTTGACCGCGACGGCGATCACGTCGAATTCCATCGTCCGTAATCAAAAAAAGTCCGGCGAACAGATGCCGGACTTTTTTTATTCACCTCCGTCAAGCATGGCCGCTTCCACATCATTGATGTATTGGCGAAGCTCATGTGACATATCGCGGGAAATTTCCCGCTCTTCGAATAATGTTTGGATTTCGTTGCGGATGGCCTGCACGGCCCGCAGTTTGATTTCGAGTTTTTGATTTTCAAAACGGCGGGTCGGACTCTGTTCGTGATACGAGTGCCCCAGCCTGAAAATCAAGTGATTGTAAAAGGAAATGACGGCAAGCGTCACCTCTTTATTTTCTTCAGTCATGTGTTTTTTCAGGCTTTCAATGGCCGCTTTTGCCGTTTTAACCCTTGTGGTGCGGATGAGGCCTTCTTCATTTAAAATCGACATTTCCGGCTTTTTTTGTTCACCGAAAAAGATCCAGTACATCAGGCGTTTCAGCTTTTTCTTAGATAAGCCGACTTTAAACGGATTCGTATACAGCACTTCCAGTTCATCAAACCGTTCCTGAAGGCTGTCTGCCGTTTCTTCCGGTATTTCGCCCCGCTCAATCAGCCGCAGCAGTTCTTCCTGTTCAGCCTGTATCCCTTGGGCGCGGACTTTCCGCTCATCTTTTTTCGTGCGGTTTTTGACGGTGGACTGCTGAAATCTGAGATTTTTCATTTTCTCATTGTATTCGGCAATAACCGCAAAAGAAGCCGTTTTGTTTGTCTCATTCATATTTTCTTTAATGGCCGTTAAGGCAGCCTTTATCAGCTTCCGTCTCGCTGTCAGCAATTTGACTTTCTTCTCTTTCACATTGTCTTCCGGCTTATCTGTCAAAATCGGCAGTACGATTGTCGCCAGTACCAATGTGCACATAATAACACCCGCGGCTAAAAAGAGAATCAAATTCCGTTCAGGAAACGGTGAGCCGTCAGAGAGCACGTAAGGAATGGAAAAGGAACCCGCAAGCGTGACCGCTCCCCTGACGCCTGAAACCGAAATCAGCAGGGTCGAGCGCAGGCCGGGTTTATAAATGCTCTGATCCTTGTTAAAAAACCACTTGCCGTTCCAAAAAAACAGCACCCACAAAAACCTGAGAATCATTAACGTCAGCGTAATGACGATAATGTACCCGATGACCATCATATTGTTAAACGCGGTATCATTAAAGATGACAGAAACCACATCCGGTATTTGCGCACCTAAAATAACGAAAACAAGACCGTTCAGAATGAACAAAATAATATTCCACGTACTTGAAGAGACGATTTGCAGTTTGACCATCGTTGATTCAAGACGGTCCTGCTCCACCGCATGCGTGATGCCGCCGGCCACAACAGCTAAAATGCCGGAAACGCCGATTTCTTCAGCCGCGAGATAGATGACAAACGGCGTCAGAATTTGAATCAGCATATGCATCGTGACATCCTGCATGCCGAGTCGGCGCAAAAACAGCCGGAAACGGATAATCAAAAAAGAAATGACGACACCGCTGAGTAAACCGCCGGCTGAAATCAGAACGAAACTGAAGGCGGCCTGCGCCAGCGAAAATGCGCCCGTCACGGCAGCCGCAATCGCAAATTTAAAAGCGACCAGGCCGGATGCGTCATTCATCAGTCCTTCTCCTTCAAGGAGACGCAGAATGCCTTTTGGCATCTTCACTCGCCCTGACAGCGCGCTGACTGCGACAACGTCAGTCGGTGACAGTATCGCCGCCAGCCCGAACGCGGCAGCCAGCGGAATGCTCGGAATCATCCAATGAATCGTGTAACCGCCGACAATCACCGTGGCAAACACGAGCCCGAGCGCAAGCAGCAAAATCGGCGCTCTTAAATTCCAAAGTTCCGCACGCGGCGTCCGTTTTCCATCGTTAAAAAGCAGCGGAGCGATAAACAAAACAAAAAATAATTCGGTATTCAGTTCAAAATGAAGCCCCTGCGGAAATGACGCCGCAATGATACCGAGCGCCACCTGAATCAGAGGCACCGGGATAAAGGGGACAAACCGATTTACGATATTTGAGATCGCGATGATGGTTAAAAGTACGAGTACGAATAAAAATATGTCCAAAGCATGACCTCCTTCATCTGCTGCATCATATCATTATTGCCTGTTCTCTGCCTTTGCCAAAGGCCGGAGCCGATGATCGGGCAGATTCAATATATTTTCCGCACGCAACCATTCTTCTTTTATTTTACCCGTTTTTATTTAAAATTTCTCATAACGTGCTCACGGCGAACTTTTTTTGCCTTCAGCTACATTTTTTCCGGAAAAAGAAAAAGCCTGTTTTCTCTGAAAACAGGCTTTTTCGCAAGCTGCGTCATCCGTTTCATGACGCGGTGCAGCGTTTATGCTGCTTAGTAAAGGATAGAGAACGCACCGCCAGTGTGTCTCTATCCTTGGCTTTAAGTGCTCATCTTATTCGTGAAAATTCGTGCCGTCTGTCGTCGCTTTAATGATACCCGCGCGGATGACGAAATCGCCGAAGTGTTCGCCTTCCTCACGCTCTTTCGCGTAGCGCGGGAGAATGGTGCGAAGCTCACTCAGGATTTCCTCTTCACCGATATTTTCCCGGTACATTTTGCTCAAACGGCTGCCGTCAAACGCCGCTCCTAAATACATATTATATTTTCCGGGCGCTTTTCCGATAAATCCGATTTCGCCAAGCGCATGGCGGGCGCAGCCATTCGGGCACCCGGTCATACGGATGGTGATTTCTTCATCCCGCAGCCCGTTTTCGTCAACAATGTCTTCAATCTTATCAATCAATTTCGGCAGATACCGCTCGGCTTCGGCCATGGCGAGCCCGCATGTCGGAAGCGCGACGCAAGCCATTGAACTGCGGCGGAGGGCGGAATGCTGCCGGCCGTCTGTCAGACCGTATTGCTCGATTAATGCGCTGATTTGATTCTTTTTCTGGCTCGAGACATTGCCGATAATCAGGTTTTGATTAGAGGTGAGACGGAAATCTCCCGTATGGACTTTGGCGATTTCACGCAATCCCGTCATCAGCTTATAATTCTCATAGTCCGTGACGCGGCCGCCTTCGATAAACATCGTAAAGTGCCATTTCCCTTTTATACCCTTCACCCATCCGTAACGGTCGCCGTTATGGTCAAAATGATAAGGTTTCGCTTCATCCAGCTGCCAGCCGAGGCGGTTTTCCAGCTCGGCTTTTACGTTTTCCAGCCCGAGACGGTCAACAGTGTACTTGAATCTGGCGTTCTTTCTGACGGAACGGTTTCCGTAATCGCGCTGAATCGTAATGGTTTTTTCCGCTACATCATACAGCTGCTCCGGTTTGCAGAAGCCGATGACTTTTGAAAGCTGCGGATAAGTGGCCGTATCGCCGTGCGTCATTCCCATACCGCCGCCGATTGCAACGTTGAATCCGATAAGACGGCCTTCCTCCACGATGGCAATGAAGCCGAGATCTTGAGAAAAGACATCGATATCATTGGACGGAGGCACGGCGATTCCGATTTTGAATTTCCGCGGCAGGTACAGCGGCCCGTACATCGGTTCCGTTTCCGTGTCAGGAGTGCCCGCCACACGTTCCTCATCAAGCCAGATTTCATGATAGGCTCTCGTGCGCGGAAGAAGGTCATCGCTCAATTTCTTCGACCATTCGTATACTTCCGCATGAATTTCAGACTGGTACGGATTTGAAGCGCACATGACGTTTCGGTTGACATCTCCGCAGGCCGCAATGGTATCAAGCAGCGCCGCATTGATTTTCTGAATCGTTTTTTTCATGTTCCATTTTAAAATTCCGTGCATTTGGAACGTCTCACGCGTTGTCAGCTTCAATGTATGGTTTCCGTATTTTTGCGCCAGTTCATCCATGACAAGCCATTGTTCCGGAGTTGACACGCCGCCTGGCATCCGAACGCGCAGCATGAACTGATAAGCCGGTTCAAGCTTTTGTTTTTGACGTTCATTACGGAGATCGCGGTCATCCTGCAAGTAGCTTCCGTGATGCTTCATCAGCCGGTTGTCTTCGTCGGGGATGCCGGCCGAAATCCGGTCGAGCATGACTTCTTTCAATGTGCCGCGCAAATAATCGCTTTTTTCTTTAATTTCCTCAACATCACTTGGAGGGCCTTCCGGCGCTTTTAAAATGTTGTTCACCATGCTGAATAAGCTCCTTTCAAACCAAAATCAATATACGTCACGCTGATAGCGTTTTTTCTGCTGCATGTCTGCCAGGAAGCTTTCCGCTTTTTCACGGCTCATGCCGCCTTCTTCCTGAATAATATCGAGAAGCGCCTGGTGCACGTCATGCGCCATATGCTGTTCATCACCGCAGATGTATACGGCGGCTCCCTGCTGCAGCCATTCATACAGCTCTTTGCTTTGTTCTTTCATGCGGTGCTGCACATATACTTTTTCTTCTGAATCCCGGGAAAAAGCGACGTCCATTTTTGTGAGAACACCGTTTTGCAGCCATTTTTGCCATTCCGTCTGGTACAGAAAATCAGTGACAAAGTGCTGATCCCCGAAAAACAGCCATGTTTTCCCTTCAGCTCCGGTTTCTTCACGCTCCTGCATAAAGGAACGGAACGGCGCGATGCCTGTCCCCGGCCCGACCATAATGACCGGTGTATCCGGATTGTCCGGCAGCTTGAAGTTTTGGTTGTGCTGAATGTAAATCGGAAGCGTATCTCCCGGCTGGAGTCTTTCCGCACACAGAATGCTGCAGACGCCTTTTCGTTCTCTGCCGTGCGCGTCATACCTGACCGCTCCGATTGTCAGATGCACCTCTTCCGGATTCGCTTCTAAGCTGCTTGCGATCGAATAGAGCCGGGCCGGCATTTTACGCAGGATGGAAAGAAAGTCTTCGGCGGAAGCTTCCCACGGCCCGAAATCCCGGACGAGATCAAGCAGGTCACGGCCGTTGATGTACGCTTTCAGCTGTTCTTCGTTTCCTTCGGCCAGAAGTTCACTCAGCTTTTGGTCAGCCGTAAACTGTGCGGCCTTTTGCAGGAACGGTTTTGTTAAGACGGTTATTTCAAAATGAGAAGTAAGCGCATCTTTCAAAGGGAGACGCTCTCCTTGTTTATTCACCGCCACTTCCTGTTTTGGGTCCCATTTCAGCTCATTGATCAGCTCATCAACGAGCGCCGGATCATTTTCGGGATAGATGCCGAGGCTGTCTCCGGGCTGATACGCGAGGCCCGACCCTTCAAGCGAAAGCTCGAGATGGCGTGTTTCTTTATTCGAACCGCGTCCGTTCAGATTGATGTTCTCAAGAACCTCCGCCCGAAACGGGTTCGTTCTGGAATAAACGGATTCACCGAGAGCCGGCGTCTCGGCAGGCGCTTCGGCTGTTTGATTTCCCGCTCCTTCGTTCAAACCGCCGATGACCGCGTCAAGCCATTCCGAAAACGGCTCATCATAATCAAGATCGCAATCAACCCGCGGCGCAAGCTGGGTGCCGCCGAGCTCTTGAAGACGCTCGTCAAACTCTTTGCCAGTCTGGCAGAAAAATTCATACGAGCTGTCCCCGAGCGCCAAAACGGAGTAACGGAGCGCTTCAAGCTTCGGCGCGCGTCTGCCGTGAAGAAATTCATGAAAAGCCAGCGCGTTATCCGGCGGATCGCCTTCTCCGTGCGTGCTCACCACGATCAGTAAATTGTTTACTTTTTTCAGATTATTCGGCTTAAAATCGTTCATCGACGCGACGGTGACCTGGAATCCCCGTTCCTCAAGCGTCTTTATCGTCTGTTTCGCAAGACCTTCCGCATTTCCCGTTTGCGATCCGTATAATACGGTCACTTCTCTTGAAACTGCCGTGCTTTCTGCTGGAGCCGGAGCAGCGGGTGCGGCTGTTTCACCGGATTCGGACCGGGCCGCAGCCAAATAACCGCTCAGCCAGATTTTCTGTGATTCTGTCAAGGTCGGCAGAAGGCGGTTAAGGAGCTCTGCCTGCTCCTGATTAAACGGACTGTTCATGACCTGAAGTTGCAACGATATCCACCTCACAAGGAATTAAACGTAACGTACGTTATTTCTATAGGAATTGTCAAAATAATATTCTAATTGAAACTTTACCGAAAGTTTGTATGTAAGTAAAATATATAATCATGATGACAATGATTAAGATTACTAATGATAAAAAGCCCTTTGCACTTGGCAAAGGGCTTACACGAATAAGCCGGCGGGCACTTCTTTTATAAAAGGAGAGGGTTCTCCCGGAGACAATACGGTCAGATGATGCATCGCGCGCGTACAGGCCGTATATAACAGCTTACGGTCATGTTCGCTTTTGTACTGGGCAGCAGAGGCGTCAGCGGCAATGACGGCGTCAAACTCAATGCCTTTTGCCAAATACACGGGAATGACGCATACCCCTTTTTGAAAAGGCTGGTTTTCTTTATTGATCAAACGGACACCGCTCCCGGCGCTGACCGCCTGAAATACTTTTTTGGCTTCCGCGGCCGTTTTGCAGATGACGGCGACCGTCTCCCAGCCTTTTTGTCTGAGCTCCCGGATTGTATCCGCCAATTGTTCCTGCCGCGCTTTTTCTGTATCCGTCCGCAAAACACGCGGTTTTTCCCCGTTCCGGTTAAAAGGCTCAATGTCATCGCCGTCAGCCAGCAGCGCTTTCGTAAATTCAACAATCTGCCGCGTCGATCTGTAAGTCCGTTTCAGGCTGACATACTTTTCTGCACCATTGCGAAAGCCGCCGGCGAGGGAAGAAGGGCCCGTAATGGTGTGGGCATAAATCGACTGGCTGACATCACCGAGCACCGTCATCTTTGCCGCTGGGAAGATGCTTTGAATATACGTGAGCTGAAATGGGGAATAATCCTGCGCTTCATCAATGAAGACGTGCTTCATTTGTGTGTTTTTTCTTTTTCCTTCTAACAGATCCTGCAAATACAGATACGGAGCGGCATCTTCATACGGAAGTGACCGTTCTGCAAATGCGTTTCTGGTCAAAGCGCCGATGCCCTCCCAATAATCGGGCTTTTCATAAGCTCCCCAGTCTGAAAACAGCCGGAGATACATCCGTTTTATATCGAGAAAGCCGAGCCGTCTGACGGCCTGCTTAATCGGTTTAAAGGCTTTGCCGACAATAATGGCGCCGAGCAGGCGCTGTTCGCGCTGATGGTCGTCAAATGCAGGTTCATCATCTGCCGCCTGCTTCTTGAGTGTTTGATAAACCTCGGCATAGTCTTCCTTATCAAGCAGCTCGCTCTCCTGCAAGACCCATTCCTTCTTACGCTCCTTTTTTTCGAGAGCGCTGATTTCCGCGAGAAGCCATTCCGCCGTCAGCTCCGCTCTGTTCGGAATCGGCAGCTGCTGATCAAGCGAATAAAAATAGGCTTCAATCCGTTCTTTTGAAATCAGGATGTCTCCCCGGAAGCTGATCTGTTTACACATCAGGCCCGAGCCGGAAAGCGAGCCGGCATAGCGGTCAATCATGGCCTGAAAAGCTGGTGACGCTTTGTAAGCAATGGCTGCGAGCCTTACGGAAAGTGCGTCCTGATTTTGTTCAGTCAGGCAATATTCAAGCTGCTCGTACGGGCTTTCACAATCAAACTTTCGTCCGAGCCGGCGGATGATATATTCCTGAAAGGTGGCCTGCTCCATATTCTCTTCTCCCAATTCCGGCAATACGGCGGACACATAACTGTTGAACAAAATGTTCGGGGAAAACAATACAATCTGACGGGCATCAAGCACCCCGCGCCCGCGGTACAGCAAGTAAGCGGCCCGCTGAAGCGCCGCGGATGTTTTCCCGCTCCCGGCGGCTCCCTGAACGATGAGATATTTGCTTTTTTCATCCCGGATGATTTCGTTCTGTTCTTTTTGGATGGTTGACACGATGTTTTTCATATGCTGTCCGGAATGACCGCTCAGCACCTCTTGCAGCATTTCGTCACCAATCGTCATATCCGTGTTAAACATCGCTTTAAGCGTCCCGTTTTTAATGATAAACTGCCGCTTCAGTGTGATGTCTCCCTCTATCGTTTCTTCCGGAACTTCATAGCGGGCTTTTCCCGGGGAATATTGATAGTAGAGAGATGAGATGGGTGCGCGCCAATCATAAATGAGAAATTGCTCGTTGTTTTCATCCATCAAAGAAGTCAGCCCGATATAAATCCGCTCGGGAGAGGGCTCTCCTTTTTCCGTAAAATCGACACGGCCGAAGTAAGGAGAGGTTTTCAGCTTTTGGATTTTTTGAAGCTGCCGGTATTGAAGCCGATGCGTCCGTTCACGTTCTGAAAGCATTTCCGCCTGCTGTTTAATGCTTGAAAATGTCTCAGCCGCTTCATGGGCATCATCCATATTCACGGTGACATCATTCCAAAACGTTTTTCTCAAGCCCACAATATCCTGCTTTAATCCGCCCGATGAGGCTTCCAGAGACCGCTCTTTTTTGCGGAGCTCCTTCAGCACTTCATCTATTCTTGACTGCTCTTCCTTCCATTCCTTATCCTGCTGATTCATGAACGGCACCTCCAGAAAATAGTTGACAAACACATACGAAATACTGTAAAATAAAATCGGATACATATAGTTAATATATAATAAAATAGGCAAATACAATTCATCTTAGCACATTCACCCAATATCAATCAAGATATGGGTTATTTATATGCAAAAAAACCGATTTCGCTTTGAAATCGGTTTTTTTGATGTTAGTTATCTAAACGAAAAGAACGGTTTGGCAGCTGCCACTTAAACATATAGGAACAAACGCGGCAAACAACAAGCACGAAAAACAGAACGTACAACCCAAACGAATTTCCCAGCCAGCCCAAGCCGACGATTAACCCTCCGAGCGCGGCCCAGACTGCATAAATTTCCGCCTTGAGCACAAGCGGCTTCCTGCCCGCGAGCAAATCCCGTATGATGCCGCCCCCGCTGCCGGTCAGCACCGCTGCCGCAATCACCGCACTGAGGGGATGGCCCATTTTCACGGCATATAAAGCGCCTTGGATGGCAAACGCCGAAAGCCCGATGGCATCGGATAGGTTGCCCCATTTACTCCAATGTCTTAACAGCAGCTTCGGAAACAAAAAGACAATCGTAACTGATGCGAGAGCGATTTGAAAAAACGCGCCTTGCTCCCACAAGGCGGAGACCGGAACACCGATCAGCAGGTTTCGGATGGCTCCACCGCCGAACGCCGTTACAATCCCCAAAATATATACGCCTAAAATATCATACTCCTCTTCCATCGCAACAATTGCTCCGCTGACCGCAAACGCAATGATGCCGATTACACTAAGCAGCTCCCAGGCCATTCCATATGCTCCTTTTTATTTGTTAAATTTTCTGACGACCATTAGATTTTATAATCGCTTTCTCTTAAAATCAACCTTATTTTTGAAAGATTCTGATTCCTAACCCGGGACAACCCCACCCGCAACGGCTGGGAGCAAGAATATTTACCTATTTTATACTATTTTGGGAGGTTTATTGGAAGTTTCATTGAATACTTTCTCTAACAAAAAGGGGGTTATGAGATGAAAATCAGTTCACTTGTTTTTCCTGTTTTATTGGCCGCCGGATTAATTCCCGGCCTGCCGTCAGCCGAAAGCCATACGCATTCGCACACTCATGCGGAGCCGGCGAAAACGGTGTATACGGACCCGCTTCCGAAAGCCGATCATTTTAAAGATTTGAAGGGCCCGGTCCAAGTTGAACAGACGGTTGACACAAAAATTCTGGATGAAAACGGAAAGCAGGTCGGCACGAAACGATTTAATGCCAATGTCAGTCAGGATAAAGCCTCAACTAAAGCCAGCACGGGCTCTCAGAAGGTCAGAGTTTTGGCGGTGGCGGACGCTGAATACCGCGCCAAATACAGCGACTGGCAAACGCGAATCGTCCAGATCGTGGAGCAGGCGGATGTCGCTTTTAACCGTGATCACAACATTGATTTCGTCGTACAGGCCGTGCAGGCTTGGAATTCTTCCGGCTCAAACAGTTCTCAGATTTTATCGAATCTCCAAGGCAGCTTCAGAAATCAAAATTATCATTTTGTCGTCGGTTTTACCGCAAAATCAAGTTTTGACGCCGGCGGTATCGCGTATGTATATAACGGCAAACCGAGCGGCCCGGCTTTCAGCGTGAACCTTGATCAAGGAACGGCCAACACGGCGAAAGCGGCACAGCACGAGTTTTCCCATAACTTCGGACTTCAGCATGACGCCCAAGGCAGCGGCATCCGCTGCGTCATGAATTATGATTATGCCTATTCCGTTGATATTTGGGACAGCTCCCATAACAGACAGATTGCGACAAACAAAGCTTGGTACAAATAATAGAAAAAGAGCCGCTCCCATGGAGCAGGCTCTTTATTTTGCCGTGCGTTCCGTTTTGACAAAACACATGCAGATAATAATGAGAATAAATGCCGTCAATGCCAAGAAAGGAATGGTAATGAAACCGAACCAGTTAATATATTCAGATGAGCAAGGCACGCCGTAGACACACGGCTTGATGCCGCTGAAACCGGGCACCTTCTGCTCAAGGTAATGCATGATCGATATAAACGCGCCGATGACGGCCATCGGCAGCACATATTTTTTCACGCGCGTGTCACCCTGAAAGGTGGCGATTCCTAAAATCAGGACAAGCGGGTACATGAGAATTCTTTGATACCAGCACAGCTCGCACGGTATGAATTTTCTGATCTCGCTGAAATATAGGCTGCCGAGCATGGCAGCAAGAGCTATCACCCAAGAAGCATATAAAAATACGATTCTATTTTTCATTTTTCAGCTCTTTCTTAATCGTTTTTGAAATCTCATCATAGTTAGAGAATTCTTTAATCACTTTGTTATTTACGTAAATCGTCGGTGTCGCCGTAATGTTTAATTTATCATTCAGGTCAGTGTCAGCTTTCAGCTCTTTTGCAAATGTCTCTTTATCAAGGTTTTCCTTCAGCTTGTCAGGATCAACCTTTTTCGCGGTGCTTTTGACCGTTTTTTCAAGCAATGCAGGCGTGACCCATTCCTGTTCGCTTGACGGCTGCTGTTCAAACAGCTTTTCATGGAATGCCCAGAATGATGCCGGGTCTTCTTTCCACACCTCTTCTGAAGCAAGAGCCGCCAGACGCGAGCCGCTTCCGTGGTACATGACGTTCACAAATGAAAATTTCACGTCGCCTTTATCGATAAAATCTTTTTTGATTTTCGGAAAGATATCGCTGTTAAATACTTTGCATGACGGACATTTGTAATCTCCGAATTCAACTACCGTAACAGGCGCGCTGTCTTTGCCAAGCACGGGCTGTCCTTTAATGGAAGGCTGTTCGGCGACTGTTTCGCCCGCTTTTTCCGTTTGGTTGTTAATAATTACGATGGCCGCAAATAAAACGACAACGATTAACGTCAGTATCACCGCAAATTTCGCAGACGATTGTTTCTTTTTCACTCAGACACCTCATTGTTTTTAAAATAAAAAAGAAGCGGATGCCGGATGGCCCGCTTCTCTATTTTACCAAGACAACCTTGTTTAAGAAAACCCTGAAAAACGAATTATCTTTGACAATTATTCCTCTTTCACTCTCATGACGCGCATCGCGTTGGCAACAGCGATCAGCGTGACGCCTACATCTGAAAAGACCGCTTCCCACATGGTGGCGAATCCGAATGCGCCAAGCAGGAGAAAAATGATTTTTACGCCTAAAGCAAATCCGATGTTCTGCCAGACGATCCGGCGTGTGCGGCGTGCAATCCGGATAGCTTCGGCTGCTTTTGACGGCTGGTCTGTCATCAAGACGACATCGGCCGCTTCGACGGCGGCATCAGAGCCGAGAGCCCCCATGGCAGCTCCGATGTCAGCTCTGGCAAGCACAGGCGTATCATTAATCCCGTCACCGACAAACATCAGTTTTTCATTCGGTGAAAGCACCGCTTCAAGTTCTTCGACGCGGTCTACCTTGTCACCCGGCAAAAGCTCTGTGTACACGTCATCAATACCGAGCTCTCGGCCGACAGCTTCTCCGGTCTGCTTGGAATCACCCGTCAGCATCACTGTCCGCTTCACGCCGAGCGCTTTTAAATTGGCAATGGCCTGTTTGGCGTCCTCTTTGATTTCGTCGGCGATCACGATCGCCCCCGCATACTGCTGATCAACGGCGACATAGACGACGGTTCCGTTATTTTCAGCTGTACCGAAAGCGATTTGTTCTTTTGCCATCAGTTTTTGATTTCCGGCCAAAATCGTTGATCCGCCGGTTTTCACCCGAATGCCGTGTCCGGGTATTTCTTCATATTCTTCAATCTCGTCTGCCGCGAGCGGTTGATTGTAAGCTTCACGGATGGAAGAAGCAATCGGATGATTGGAATGGGCTTCTGCGAGCGCGGCCGCATGAAGCAGGCTGTCATTTGTAAACCCTGCCGCCGGTTTGATATCAGTAACGGCGAAATTGCCTTTCGTTAAGGTTCCCGTTTTATCAAACACGGCGTATGCCACCTGATTGAGCGCTTCTAAATAGTTGCTGCCTTTCACGAGCACCCCTGCTTTAGACGCAGCTCCGATACCGCCGAAAAACCCGAGCGGAATGGAGACGACGAGTGCGCACGGACAAGAAATCACAAGGAAAATCAGCGCGCGGTACACCCAGTCGGATAGTGCGGCTGAAGGCACGAGAAGCGGCGGTAAAAAGGCGAGAAGCACCGCAACAATGACAACGGCCGGTGTATAGTACTTGGCAAACTTCGTAATAAAGTTTTCCGTTTTCGCTTTACGTCCGGCCGCATTTTCGACCAGATCCAATATTTTTGACACGGCAGAGTCTTCATATCCTTTAGAGGTTTCAATATGCAGCACGCCGTTCTGATTCATAAATCCGGCCATCACATCTTGCCCCGGCTCCGCTTTTCTCGGCACAGATTCGCCCGTTAAAGCGGATGTATCAACCATCGAAGAACCGCTCAGCACCTTTCCGTCCAGCGGAATCCGTTCTCCGGGATTCACGACGATGACCTGTCCGACTTTGACGTCCTGCGGCGGAACGGCAGTCATGCCGTTTTCCGTTTTCACATTGGCGTACTCAGGACGGATGTCCAATAACGCGCTGATCGATTTTCTGGATCGGCTGACGGCCGCTCCCTGAAACAATTCACCGATTTGGTAGAACAGCATGACCGCGACGCCTTCCGGATACTGATGAATTACAAATGCGCCGATCGTGGCAAGCGCCATCAGAAAATGCTCATCAAATACCTGGCCGCGGACAATGTTTTTTCCCGCTCTGGCTACGATATCGCCGCCGATGATCAAATATGAAGCAAAAAAGAGCAGAAACTCAAGGACGGCGCCCGTGTGCGCGAAGTAAGCGATGACGGCCAAAACGGCTCCCGCTGCCAATCTCACTAACATCAGCTGCAGCTTTTTGCGGTACTCATCCTCGCCGGGTTTGTCTTCATGTTTCGCACGGACGGTCACATGAGGATCAATGGACTTTACTTTTTTCGCAACCTCATCTTTCATCCATTGCTCGTTTTTGCCGCCGGCTGAGACCGTGATGGTGCTTGCCGCAAAATTGACAGCACAGCCGTCGATGCCGTCAATGGCTTTTACGCCGTTTTCTATTTTTTTTGCACAGTTGCTGCAATCAAGTCCGTCTAATACAAATTCACCTTTGGCTGCTTTCATTTTCGACTCACCCTACTTTCCGTAATAGGATTCCCATAACATCAATACAGCTAAACGATTTTATATATATGAACATATACTCATATATTTGTTTTCTCTATTATATGCAGGCTTTGAATAAAGTGTCAATAAAAAAGACAAAACAGGCCTCAGCCCATTTTGTCTTTTTTCACCTTCTGTAAACGCAAAGCATTAAGCACGACCGATACTGAGCTGAACGCCATGGCAGCGCCTGCCACCCATGGGGCCAGAAAGCCGGACGCCGCAATCGGAATGCCGATGCTGTTGTATCCCAATGCCCAGCCTAAATTCTGCTTGATGTTTCTCATGGTCAGCCTGCTCATGCCGATGGCGTCGGCAATGCCGTTCAGGTCACCGCGGATCAGCGTAATATCCGCCGCTTCCATTGCGATATCTGTGCCGGTGCCGATGGCCATTCCGATATCGGCCACAACCAGCGCCGGAGCATCATTGATGCCGTCACCGACCATTGCCACACGCCTGCCTTCTTTTTGCAGCCGGGAAATTTCCGCCGCCTTTTGTTCGGGAAGCACTTCGGCGATCACGCTGCCGATACCCGCGGCTTTTGCAATGGCCTCCGCGGTCTTTTTGTTGTCACCGGTCATCATGATGACGTCAAGCCCCATATCATTCAGACGTTTCACCGCGGCCGGAGATGTTTCTTTGATTGTATCGGCGACTGCGATAAGCCCCGCCGCTTTGCCGTCTGCCGCAATAAGCATTACCGTTTTCCCTTCCGCCTCCAAGCGGGCCATGTGCGGAAGCAGCGCCTCATGTTCAATGTGTTCTGATTCCATCAGCCGTCTTGATCCGGCAAGAATCGTTCTGCCGTCAGCCTCGGCGTATATTCCGGAACCGATCCGGGCTTGGAACCGGGTGATTTTCGGGATGGCAATCCCCCGTTTTTCGGCTCCTGACACGATGGCTTCTCCAAGCGGGTGCTCTGATCCCGTTTCGGCGGCCGCCGCCAGCCGCAGGAGTTCCTCTTCGTTCATTCCCTCTGCCGGTACGGCATCTGTCAGAACCGGTCTGCCGTTTGTCACCGTTCCTGTTTTATCCAGTACGATTGTCGTCAGACGCTGGGTCTTTTCTAAATGCTCACCGCCTTTAAAAAGAATGCCGAATTCAGCTGCGCGGCCGGAGCCCGCCATAATGCTCGTCGGAGTGGCGAGCCCGAGTGCGCACGGACAGGCAATAACAAGCACGGCGATGAATTTGCCGATCGCTTCAGAAAACTGTCCCGGCGCCGCCCATACATACCAAATGAGAAAAGTCAGCACGGCCAGCCCCAGCACAATCGGGACGAAAATGCCTGAAATGTGATCCGCGAGCCGCTGAATGGGGGCTTTTGATCCTTGGGCTTCTTCTACGATTTTAATAATGTGTGCAAGCGCGGTATCTTTCCCGACATTCACCGCTCTGATTTTGAGAAAGCCGTTTGCATTGATCGTCGCCCCGGTGACAGTGCTTCCGGGAGACTTATCGACAGGCATGCTCTCTCCCGTAATCATCGATTCATCAATCGCGGAATGGCCCTCAATCACTTCGCCATCGACAGGGACGCGTTCTCCCGGTTTCACATATACGATGTCCCCCGTCCGGACCTCGTCAATCGGAATCACCTGTACCTTCCCTTCCCGCTCAACCGCCGCCGTCTTCGCCTGAAGCTTCATTAACTTTTTAATCGCTTCTGATGAGCGGCCTTTCGCTTTCATCTCTAAAAGCTTTCCAAGCAAAATCAAAGTCAGCAAAATGGCGCTCGTTTCATAATAAAGCCCCTCAACATGTCCGTCTCGTCCGAGAGACGCAATCGTCATGTACAGGCTGTATGCGTAAGCGGCCGTCGTTCCGAGCGCAACGAGAACATCCATATTGGCGCTTTTGTTTCTCAGCGCCTTGTACGCTCCCATATAAAAAGGCCAGCCGATGACGAGCTGCACCGGGGTGGCAAGCGCGAATTGCAGCCACGGATTCATCAGGATATCCGGCATCCAGATAAAAGAAGTAAAAGAAAAATGGCTGACCATCGACCATAGAAGCGGAAAGGAGAGAACGGCAGAAAATATCAGTCTGATCAGCTGTTTTCGCTGCTCTTTCTCCTTTTGGGAAAATCCGCCGTCTCCATCAACCGCTTTCTTCTCGTCTAATCTGTAGCCGAGTTTTGCCACGGTCTCTTTCAGCTCTTTCGGTGTCACCTCTTTCGGATTGTATTCAACGGTGACCGTTTCCAGGGCGAAATTCACCGGTGCGCTGTCAACTCCCCCTATTTTGTTCAGGCGCTTTTCAATCCGGTTGGCGCAAGCGGCGCATGTCATGCCTTCAATCTGAAAATCGGCTTTTTCCGTCACGACATGATAGCCGAGTTTTTCAATTTTTTCTTTTATGGCGCCAGCTTCAATTTTGTCAGGCTGATAAGAAATATTTGAGGTCTCAAGCGCAAGATTGACGGAAGCGTCATTGACGCCGTCCATCCGCTTCAGCCCTTTTTCAATTCTTGAAGCGCAGGCGGCGCATGTCATGCCCCCCACTTGAATGGTCATTTCTTTCGGTTCACTCAATGTCCTCATCTCTCTCCATAAACCCCAGGGGGGTATAAATTTGATAAAAGAAAACCGCGCCCGTTTCCGCAGCGCGATAAATCCTATACGACGTCATAACCTTGATCTTCAATCGCGTCTTTTATATCTGATACGGAGACTTTGTTCTCATCAAACGTCACATCCACCTGTCCGGCTTCCAATTTCACCTGAACCGCCGTCACTCCGTTCAGTTCTCCTACTCCGGTCTCTACCGCTTTGACACAGTGCTGACAGGACATGCCTTCGACTTGCAGTGTTTTTTGTTCCATGATGATTCCCTCCACGTCTTGTTTTTTCTTCTTCATGTTACCATACCCCTGTAGGGTATTTCAAAACATTTTATTTTACGATTTTGCGATTTTTTTCACAACATCAAGCAGCTCGGCAATCGCCTGCTCCCCGTTTCCGCTTTCAATGGCGCCGGCTACGCAGTGATGGGCATGATCTTCCAGCAGATGAAACGCGACTTTCTGCATGGCCGCCTGTACGGCTGAAATCTGCACGAGAATATCCACGCAGTATCGTTCGTTATCCACCATATTCTGAATGCCCCTGACTTGGCCTTCAATCCGTTTCAGCCGGTTCAGGATCTGGTCTTTTTCTTTGGCGCTTTTATGATTTAACGATTGATGCTCGGTATGTTTGTCCATTTTCCACCTCGGTTTTTTCTTCGTTATCTTCATTATACAGACTTGAAAATCCGGTGTAAAAAATTTTCAACACACAAGTTTTACCAGTACTCCCGCGGGGTATATAATGTTATCACATATCATGAGGGGGAAGTTCATTGAAAACGATACAGGTTGGCATATTGGGATATGGTTTGTCGGGCAAAGTTTTTCATGCGCCGCTTTTGGACGTCCTTGATGATTATCAGATCAAAAAAGTCATGACCTCCAGAACGGAGGAGGTCAAACGTGATCTGCCGGGGGCTGAAGTCGTGCGGGCGATTGAAGACATTACCGGTGATCCTGACATTGACCTCGTCATTGTTACGACACCGAGCGGAATGCATTATGAATCAGCGATGAAATGTCTCCTGGCGGGAAAACACACCGTCGTGGAAAAACCGATGACGGCGACTTCAGCAGAAGCGGAGGAACTGAGAAGAACGGCTGAAGATAAAGGCGTCTTACTGAGCGTGTACCACAACCGGCGGTGGGACAATGACTTTTTAACAATACAAAAGCTGATTCGGGACGGGGCGCTTCAAGACATTCATACATATCAAGTCAACTACGATCTGTACAATCCGGTTGTACAAGAAAGATGGCGCGAAAAAAACGGACCCGCCACGGGAACGCTGTATGATCTCGGTTCACATATTATTGACCAGACACTTCTGCTTTTCGGAATGCCGGAATCCGTCACCGCACATGTGATGAAGCAGCGGGACAATAGTGAAACTGTTGATTGTTTTCTGGCCGCGCTCCATTACGGCAAGCTTCAGGTCATTCTTCAATCCGGCTCCATGAATGCGGCAAGCGGCCCGCGCTATCAGATTCACGGACGGAATGCAAGCTTTATCAAATACGGAATGGACGGACAGGAAGACGCGCTTTCAGCGGGCAAAAAGCCGGTTGACGACAGCTGGGGCGCCGATGATCCTGACAACTTCGGAGAGCTGACAACCGCAGCGGATGAAAAAAGGCATACAGAAACAATCCCCTCTGAGAACGGCTCTTACCTTACGTACTACAAACTGCTGGCAGACAGCATCTTAAACGGAAAACCGCTTCCCGTTACGGCAAAAGAAGGCATCGATGTCATCCGTGTCATTGAAGCGGCGATGAGAAGCAGCGAACAAAAACGGACGATTGCCCTTTAATATAAAAAACCTCCCAGCCGTACGGCGGGGAGGTTTTTTTAAGATCAGAATGATTTTCCGGCTTCTTTCGCGCGGGCAATCGCATCTTCTTTAATTTGCTGTGCTTTATTCGGTTCAGCATTATGGCCTTCAACGATTAATCCGTCGAAAGAAGGAACGCCGAAGAAGTTCATCATGATGCCGATGTAACGGTGGCCCATTTCCATGTCAGCCGCCGGCCCTTCAGAGTAATAGCCTCCGCGCGCCTGAATGTGGAGCGCTTTTTTGTCAGTCAACAGACCGATCGGGCCTTGCTCTGTATATTTGAATGATTTTCCGGCTACAGCCACAGAATCAAGGTACGCTTTCATAACAGGCGGGAATGAGAAGTTCCAAAGCGGTGTGACGAATACGTATTTGTCAGCTGACGCGAATTGATCGCTCAGCTCGTTCAGACGGCCGACTTTCGCTTTTTCGTTTTCAGAAAGCTCTTCAAAACCTGTGCCGGATTGAAGTTTTCCCCAGCCGCTGAATACATCCGCGTCGATATGAGGGATGTTCTCTTTGTAAAGGTCGATATGTACAACCTCATCATTCGGGTTTGATTCTTTATAAGAATCGATAAACGCTTTTCCTGTCGCCATGCTGTAAGATGTCTTTTCATCATGAGGATGAGCAGTGATATAAAGTACTTTTGCCATTGTAAACAGCCCTTTCGTTTTCAGATTACACACACATTTATTATGAAATATGAATGTTTTTTTATACTGATCAGTTCTGTAATAATTATAGTTACAAAAAAATCATTTAGCAACAATAATATCTTGAAATCAGTATATTTTTTTAAAAAAGGCTGTAATGACGGGAATGGCAAGCAGCAGAAAAAGCAGAAACCTCAGTTTCTGCTCAAAATCGGATTGGGTCTGCAGGCCGGAATATCCAATCCGAGATTCCCCCGCAGTGTATCGGCCGGATAGCTTTTTCGGTACAGCCCCTTTTCCTGGAGGATCGGTATGACATGATCCACAAAGGCTTCAAGCATGCCCGGGATGTCAGAGTGAATGATAAACCCGTCCGCCGCTTCCCGCTGAAACCATGTTTCAATTAATGACGCCACACGTTCCGGTGTGCCGATAAAATGGGTTCGCGGAAACGCGGCTTCGCGCGCCACTTGACGCAGCGTAAGATTCCGGGCTTTCGCCTCTCTTTTGATACGGTCTGTCGTGCTTTGAAACGCGTTTTTCCCGACGTCGCCCAAATCAGGAAACGGCTCATCCAATGGAAACCGGCTCAGATCATAATCGTCAAAAAATCTGGCCACATACTTAACAGCGTTCTCTATGGGAATCAGCTCGGCGAATTCTTGGTATTTCGCTTCTGCTTCTTCTTGTGAGCCGGCTATAATCGGACTGATTCCCGGAAAGATCCGCAGCTTGGAAGCGTCCCGGCCGTAATCCGCCGCCCGCTTCTTCACATCATCATAAAAAGCCTTCGTTTCCTCAAGTGAATTGGAGTGCGTAAAGACTGCATCTGCATTCCTCGCGGCAAACGACCGGCCGGTTTCTGAAGACCCCGCTTGGAAAACGACCGGCTCTCCCTGTTTGGACCGGCCGATATTCAGCGGACCCTCCACTTGAAAATACTCGCCTTTGTGATACAGGCGATGCAGTTTGTCAGGGTCAAAAAATTGCCCGGTTTCTTTGTTGCGGACGAAGGCATCTTCTTCCCAGGAATTCCACAGACCGCGCACCACGTCCACATGTTCCTGGGCGATGGCGTAGCGCCGGCTGTGGTCGGGAAGGTTTTCCTTGCTGTGATTGCGCGCAGCCCCCGCCTGCGGAGAAGTGACGAGATTCCAGCCCGCCCGGCCGCCGCTGATATGGTCAAGAGACATGAGCTGTCTTGCGATGGTGAACGGCTCAGTGAACGATGTGGAAAATGTGCCGATTAAACCAAGATGGGTTGTAGAGGCGGCAAGCGCCGATAAAATAGTGATCGGCTCAAACCGATTTAAGAAATGCGGGATGGACTTTTCAGAAATGAACAAGCCGTCCGCAATAAAAGCAAAGCTGAACAGCCCTCTTTCAGCAGTCTGCGCTTTTTGCCTGTAAAACGCCGCATTCGTGCTTGCTGTCGGATCGGCGTCGGGATGACGCCAGCCGTCCGTTGTGCCGCCGACACCGTGAATCATGGCTCCGAATTGAATAAGATCCGTCCGGCTCATTTTCTCTCCCCCTTTTTCCCCTCATAATCGGCAAGCGCCCGTTCTACATGTTCAATGCCGACTTGAGTAACGGCCTGATACGCACGGCTGTCACCGCTGCCGATTTCAACGACGGGGACATGACGGATGCCGTATTTCGTCTGCAGCACGTCACGCAATTCGTCCCGCTCCGTCACATCAATTGTTTCGTACGCAATGGCCTTTTCCCGCAAATATCCTTTCACTTTATCGCAATAGGAACAGCCCTGTTTGCTCCAGACCACTACGTTTACTTCATGACTCATGTTCATCCCTCCTATAATTGTGGGGCCGGCTGCACCGCTTCGCTTAACAGCCGATAAGACAATCGTTTTTCCTCAGCATTTTTAATAGGCGACAAAATCACAAAATCAGTAATGCTGTATTGAACCGATAATCGTCTCAGCTCGGCGGCTGTCTCTTCTTTTGTCCCGGCAATCACACCCGTCTTTTGTGTAATCAGCTTATACGGCTGCGTGACTTGTTCAAGAAACGCTTTCGCTTGTTCCCGGGAACCGACATTCACCTTTTTGCCGTCTTCGAGAATGATTTTGACCGACTCACGCGATACCACGTGTTTTTCAGCTTCTGCTTTTGTATGCGCGGTAAATACCATCGGCGCAAGGTGAAATTCCGCCTTCGACCCTTTCGGCAGATGCTCGTCAAAGGCGTGGCGCGCTTTTTCTAACGCAGCCTCTTCACCGTTTATGAAATAGGCGAAAACGAAGGAAATGCCGAGTTTGGCCGCGGATATCGCGCTTTCCGCGCTGCCGCCGAGCAAAAAGATGTCAGGCGCATACTCAGTATGCGGCGCCGGACGCAATGACGCGTAGCGGTGCGAGTCTGGAAAATCATTTCGGATGAAATGAGTCAGCTCCTCAAGCTTTTCTTCAAACAAACGGGCGGGCTGGATAAGCTCCCGCTGCAGCGCATCGGTTGACAGCTGAAATCCGCCGGGCGCTTTGCCGACACCGAGCGCCACACGGCCGGGAGCAAGGGCGGACAGTACCCGGAACTGCTCCGCCACTTTATAAGGACTGTAATGCTGCAGCATCACCCCGCCGGACGCGAGGCGGATTTTTTTCGTACTTGCGGCAAGATACCCCAGGACAATTTCCGGCGCTGATCCCGCTATCTCTTCATTGTTATGATGCTCCGCCGCCCAGAAACGGTCATATCCGTATTGTTCGGCCTCCTGAGCCAATTTCACCGTTTGCCGCAAGGCTTCTTCTGCGGTTTGGTTTTCCGCGGTGACACTTTGGTCCAAAATGCTTAAACGAATCATACGACAGGCTCCTTTATGCGCTCTTTTATGTCATAACCGTAATCAGGCAGCACGCGGCGGAGGAACTTCTTCGTTCTTTCTTTTTTCGTCTTGTAAAAGACTTCCTCAGGCGTTCCTTGTTCCACGATTGCTCCTTCATCCATAAGCACAATTCGGTCGGACACTCTTCTGGCGAATTCCATCTCATGTGTGACAATGATCATGGTGGCGCCGGTCCGCACAATGTTAAGCATCACCTCGAGCACCTCGCCGACAAGCTCCGGATCGAGGGCTGCGGTCGGTTCGTCAAACAGCATGACATCAGGATGAATGGCAAGCGCCCGGGCAATCCCGACCCGCTGCTTTTGGCCTCCCGACAGTTGATTCGGATAGGCGTGCAATTTATCTTGGAGCCCCACCTTGGCCAGTTCCCGCTCGGCAATGGCGTACGCATCTGGTTTTTTCATTTTCCTTGCGACCGTCAGACCTTCCATGACATTTTGAATCGCCGTTTTATGCGAAAACAAATGATATTGCTGAAAAACCATCGCCGTCTGTTTCCTCAGTCTGAGAATGTCTTTTTTAGCAGGCTTTTTGCAGTTAATGACTTCACCGTGCAGCGAAATGGCGCCCTCATCCGGCCGCTCAAGTAAATTAAGGCAGCGCAGAAAAGTGGTTTTCCCGGAACCGCTCGGGCCGATGATGGTCACGACTTCTCCTTTCCGGACACTTAAATTGATCCCCTTTAACACGTGATGACTGCCAAAATGTTTTTGAATGTTTCGGATTTCGATCATAATGCGCCTCCTTGATATCTGGCTGCCCTTTTTTCCGCCAGACTGTTTACAGCTTCGAGAATCAGCGTTAATCCCCAATAAATCACGGCCGCCCCGATAAATGCTTCCAGAAACGCATAGTTATCGGATGCCGCAATCGTCGCCGTTCCTGTAATTTCAGGCACCGCAACAATGGCCGCGATGGAAGTGGTATGCAAAAAGCCGATGCCTATATTGGTGAAGTTCGGCAGCGATTTCATGAACGCCTGCGGCAGAACCACGCGCCGAATCATCTGTCCCCGCGTCAGGCCGATTGAATATGCCGCCTCCGCCTGCCCCGTATCGACGGCCATGATCCCGGATCGTAGAATTTCCGTCATATAAGCGCCTGCCGTTAATGACAGTGCCATGATGACAAACACGGCGACCGGAATCTGATTGGCCGACCAGCCGAGATGAAACGCGCGGCTGAATTGATCGGCAATCAGCGGAACCCCTAAATAAATCAGCATGATATGGAGAATTGCCGGGGTGCTGCGGAAAAAAGACACGTAAAACGCTGAGCAGGCCAGCAGCCATTTGATGCGGAATATACGCACCATGATATTGCCGAGAGCTATGAAAAATCCCGCAATAATCGGAATGACCGTCATTGCCAATGTAAGCGGAACGGTTTTCATCATTTGTTTGATCGCAGTGCCGATAAATGGAATGTCCAGCTCCACTGTTCTCCCTCCTTTTCAGCCGTGCGCGCTCATGTCAAAAACCGTCACAAGGCGCGTCTCATCTTTCTTGATTCGTTTTTCGGCCCATCTGAAGACACATTCAAATAAAAGGGCGGCCGCATAGTACAGAACAGAAAGCGAGATATACACTTCTAAAGAATGATTGCTCGATGTAATCAAGGTCTGTCCTCTGCCCGACATATCCATCACCCCGATCGAAAAAGCGAGTGATGTATCTTTTAAGAAACCGATCACCATATTCCCGATGTTGGGAAAGGCCTGCACAAGCGCCTGCGGCAGAATGATGCGCCGGAATGTCTGCTCCCCGTTCAGCCCGATGCTGAACGCCGCCTCCGCCTGCCCGCGGTCGACGCTGTTCACACCTCCCCTGATGATTTCGGCCGCTCTTGCCGCGCTGCTCAGCGCGTACGTGGCGATGGCCGCATACAAAGGGTCCATTTTGGAGGTATCAATTCCGGCGAGCGCCGTGAGCGCCGGAATACCGTAAAATACAATGAACAGCTGCACCATGATGGGCGTTCCTCTGAAAAAAGAGATATACAGCTTCGCAAACTGATTCAAAACGGGAATGCGATAGATGCGGGGCATCGCCAAAAGCAGCCCCAATAGAAAGCCGAACAGCAAAGACACCGCCAATATATACAGCGTGACGGGCAAATACCCGAGCAATGTCGGCACAAAGGATGAGATCATACTGATATCAAACGCTTTTTCCATTGCCGATCCCTCTCTTTTTCACTTAATATTGCTCCTTTGAATAATCCGCACCGAGCCACTTTTCACTCAGCTTTTTAAGCGTGCCGTCATCAATGATTTCCTGAAGGGCTTTATCAATGTCATCACTCAGCGTTTGTTCATTTTTGTTAAACATAAAGAACACTTTGGCATTTGACAGCACCCCGCCGACTGTTTTTTCTTTGATCGCGCTCGTTTTGTTTTGGAAATCGACGGCAAACGGCGTTGAAATCGTCGCATCGGCGCGGCCGGATTTCAGCTGATTGGCCGCATCGTTGGAGCCTTGGCCGGCATAAGCGATTTCAAACGGACTGCCGTGTTTTTCATTCCATTTCTTCAGCACAAGCGCACCGTTTGACGTCGGACTCGTAATAACCCGCTTCCCTTTCAAGTCATCAATGCCGTTAATGTTCCCGTTTTCTTGAAGCACCGTGATTTTCAACGGGAAGTTGTTATATGCGACTTGATTGAACAGAAATTTTTTCTCCCGTTCGGCGCTTTTTTCCATTTGATGGGCTACGATATCGACTTTATGCTGGCCGAGACTGACAAGCAGGTTGGAGAAATCCATCGTTTTAAAGGTGAAACGATAGTCCGGCAGGCGCCTGTCAAGCTCTTTCACCAGCTCAACGTCGTAGCCCGTCAATTTGCCTTTATCATCAATAAAGCAAATATTCGGAAATTGAGTTCCCGTGCCGACCGTGATGTTCTTCACGTTTTTCTGATTGCCTGATGCCGCCTCCCCGCCCGCGCCACAGGCTGATAACGCCGCCGTTGCGGCAATTGTTAATGACATGACCGCCAGTCTTATTTTCATGTGATCGCCCCGTTTTCTGCTTCAGTTATTTCGTGAAACTTGATTTTGAATAATCCGCGCCGAGCCATTTTTCACTCAGCCTTTTCAATGTGCCGTCCTTCTCCAGCTTTTGAATCGCCCGGTCCGTATCATCCGCCAGAGTTTGGCTGTTTTTATTGAACATAAAATACACCTCGGTATCCAGCAGCACATCACCGACCGTCTTTTGTTTGAACGCGTGCGTCTTATTTTGAAATTCGACGGCAAACGGCGTGGATACGGTGGCGTCAGCGCGTCCTGTCTCCATTTGGTTCGCTGTGTCATTGCCGCCCTGCCCGGCGTATTTCAAATGTATCGGGCTGCCGTGGGTTTTGTTGTATGCCGTCATATAATCCGCCGCGTTTGACGTCGCGCCGACGATCACGGTTTTCCCTTTTAAATCCCGGAGCGTGTGTATCGCGTCATTATCCGCCTTCACCGTGATGTACATCGGCGAGTAGTTATACGGGATTTTGTGATACAAAAAGCGTTTCTCCCGTTCCTTATTTTTCGCCATATTGTGCGCGATCACGTCAATTTTCCGGTTTGCAAGACTTGTAAGCAGATTCGAAAAATCCATCGTCTTAAAGACAAATTTGTATTGCGGCAGCTGTTTATCAATGGCTTTCATCACTTCAATGTCATAGCCGGTCAGCTCGCCTTTTTCATCCATAAAAGCAATGTTCGGAAAATCAGTTCCCGTGCCGACAATGACGGTCTGCACGCCGCTCCCCGCTTTTGTGCTTTCTCCTTGCCCGCACCCGGCCAGCACGCCGAGCAGCAGAAGCAGACAGCCGGCTCTGATCCGTTTTTTTATCATTGCGCCCAGCTCGGTGCGCCTAACAGAGACGCGTCAAACCGCTCCGGTATGAGCACCTTTCTCATCATGACTCCGATGTCTCCGTCTTTCTCCTGCTCAAAATACACTTCATACCCCCTCCGTCTGTACATATCCACAAGCCAGGGATGCTTGCGCGCCGAAGTGCCGAGCGTGATGGCCGGGGCCTTCAGCGTATCCCGCAGCACGTGTTCCTCCACATAAGTCAAAAGTTTGCTGCCGATGCCCTGCCCCTTCAGCTCAGGAAGCGTCGCAAACCACCAGACGAACGGATATTTTGACGGAGGCGTGTCACTCTCCCACGGAAAACGGATCGTAATGGTTGAAAGAAGCCGTCCGTCCCGTTCGAGCACGACGGCTGAATGATTTTCAATATTTTCTGTTACCATATCGATGTCGGCCCGCGCCGACGGCCAGTCAATCTCCAAATTGCGGATCGGCTGAAACGCGCTGTACAGCAGCTCTAAAAACTCCGGCGCATCCTTTTTCTCAGCCAATCGAAATATGTCTTCACTCATTCCGGTCACTCTCCCCGCAAAATATATAATTCCAATTTGTTTACTAAGCTTTGATTGTTTATACTATAAAGCAAACTGATTTATTTGACTAATCAAAAAAAGTAAAGGAAAAGTTCAAGAAAATTAATGAACAGCCGGGAGGGGATTTCGTTGGAATTACGCACCATTAAAACGTTTCATACGATCGTACAGTCAGGCAGCTTTTATAAGGCCGCCGAAATTCTGAACTACTCACAGCCGACGATTTCAATGCGGATTAAACAGCTGGAACAGGATGTAGGCGCGCAGCTGTTTGAACGGGGAAAGAAGCTGAAGCTGACAAGGGCGGGGCGGCTGTTTCATGAGCGGGCCGGGCAGCTTCTCGCGCAATACGAGGTGCTTGACCATACTCTGGCCGATATCAGACAGGGCCAGGCCGGCCTTATTCAGATCGGCATATCCGAACCGACGGCAAGCCTGATCTTCCCTGCCGTACTGCGGGGTTTCTTACATGATTATCCTGATATGTCGGTCAATGTAAGCGTGGATGATGCCAATACATGCAGCCGCAAACTGCTGGAGGGCGCCATTGATTTTGCCGTATGCGGCGAGCCGGAGCTGATTCTGGAAAATTATTTCGATCCGTTTTTCCATGACTCGCTCAATGTCATCGTGTCAGACAGACATCCCCTTGCCGCCAAAGCAAGCGTTAATCTCGAGGATTTAGAAAATGAATGTTTGATTTTTACGCCCGCCAATTGCCCGATCCGGATTCAAATTGAACAGCACCTGCAGCGGGCCATCGGCAGCCGGTATCGAAAAATGGAGCTGACAAGCAGCATGGCTCATCAATACTATGTCAGGGAACATATCGGTGTCTCAATCTTTACGGCGACGGCGCACTCAGAGCCGATCGAGGGCACGAAGGTCATTCCGATCCATAACTTAACAATTTCACCGCCGGTCGGGCTGTTGACAAACCAAAAAGAAGAGCATTTTGACTCCGCCACAAAAGATTTAATCAGCAGGATCATCGGCCGCTTTCAGCGTGATCCGCATTAAAAAAACCCCCGCTTTACGGGGGTTTTTGTACATTCATCTTATATAATGCTCCGCACCAAGCCGCCGTCGATCCGCAATGCAGATCCGTTAATGGCAGACGACAGCGGGCTGCTTAAAAAGGCAACAAAGTGAGCGATTTCTTCCGGACGGATCAACCGCTGAATGATGGACGTCGGACGATTCTCCTTCATAAATCGTCTCTCCGCCTCCGCCGCACTCAGGTTTTCACCGGGGTAAAGCGACTCGAGCATTGTTTCGACGCCCTCTGTTTTCGTGGAGCCGGGCATGACTGTATTCACCGTCACATTCGTCCCTTCCGTGAGCTCGGCCAGACTGCGTGACAGCGACAGCTGCGTCGTTTTCGTAGCGCTGTAATGGGCCATTTCCTGAGAAGGCATGACGGCCGCTTCACTCGCGATAAAGATCACCCGCCCTTCCTTACGCTCAATCATCCGCTTTGCATACCGGCGTGTCAGCCGCACGCCGCTCATGATATTCACCTCGAAAAACCGGAGCCACTCTTCGTCAGGAATATCAAAGTATTCCGCAGGTTCAAAGATTCCTAAATTGTTGACGAGAATATCCACATCAGGGTACTGCTGAAAAATCGCGCCGCATCCTTCCGCCGTGCCTAAATCAAATGCGGCCGGATAGAGACGGGCATCCGGCGTCTGTTTCTCTAGTTCCCGGATCGTTTCGTTCACCTTTTCTTCACGGCGGCCATTAATGATCACGGCCGCACCTTCTGCAATCAGCGAAGCCGCAATCGCCTTCCCGATGCCTGACGTAGATCCCGTCACAAGCGCCGTCTTCCCTTTCAACTGCAAATCCATCATTCATTCCTCCCTATCGCAAGTCTCTTCTTATATATGGACAGAAATCGAAAGCCTGAAACCTTCCGTCCCTATTATCGGATAGAAAAATGGATGAGGGGAAGTACGCACTTTTTAGTGCCTGTCCGTTGTCCCGGCTGACGGCTGATCGATTTGAATGACAAACCGATTCCCTAACTCCTCTTGAGCCTCTTGAAACAGCTCCAAGACATCATCAGCATCCGAACCCAATGCCTTTTGACTGGCCTCAAAATTCTTCCACACCAAAGTCAGCGGAAGTTCGATCCAGCCTGTCAGACAATCCCATAAGGCATTCAGATTTTCACCATAAAAGTCCGGGAAATCTAATTGATCTTTTAAGATTCGGTGTAAAGCTTCTGTGCTTGTAACATCTTTTCCGTCTATGATGACGATTTCCATTTACATTCACTCCTTTTTTTCGGCATGAAAAAACCGCAGTGCGTCATGTGACGGCACTGCGGTTCCTCTGTTATGTATGGAGACGGTGGGAGTCGAACCCACGTCCAGAAACATCGATTACTTAAGCGTCTACGAGCGTAGCCTGCATATTTCGTGTTTCACTCGTCTTCGTGCCTGCGGGCGGGCCTTCCGAGAGCTAGTCTGTCAGTCTCTTCTTACGTTCTCAGACGGGAACGCAAGCGTAGCCTACTTGGATGTGCTCTTCACGGACACATAGGCAATGTCAGGAAGAGCTCGCTGCGTTTATTAGGCAGCTAGTGCTAAGTTTTGGTTAAAACTTTTAGTTTTGCCAGTTATATTTAGGTGCGTGTTAACGAGATCGCCTCTCGGCTCGCAGCTCAAGCTCGATCCATCCCTGTCGAATCCGTAACGTCCCCTTGTTAAGGGTATACGGGAGATCTATCAAGCTCTTGCTCAACTGGCTGTACTGTTATTATATCATGATCACAGACAAATTCAATTGGGAATGTCTTCAATAAACAGCCTGTGAATCTGATGTGTGAACAGTATAGCACAGGGCATATCATCACATCAAGGCTCAGGCATCAGAAGCCTTTTTGTCTGTCTCTGAACGCTCTTTCGATTTCTCTTTTGGCGTCTTTTCGTTTTAAATCTTCGCGTTTATCGTATGTTTTCTTCCCTTTTCCGAGGCCGATTAACACTTTGGCAAAGCCGTTTTTCAAGTACAGCTTCAGTGGCACGAGGGAATAGCCTTTCTCTTTCGTCAGGCCGATCAGCTTATTGATTTCTTTCCGGTGCATCAAAAGCTTTCTCGTCCGAAGCGGGTCGTGGTTATAACGGTTTCCCTGCTCGTACGGGCTGATGTGCATGTTGTGTAGGAACACTTCGCCGCGCTCGATTTTCGCAAAGGAATCCTTCATGTTTACGCGGCCGGCGCGGATGGACTTAATCTCCGTTCCCTGCAGCACGATGCCTGTTTCATAGGTTTCTTCTATAAAGTAATCATGGTTTGCTTTTTTGTTTTGCGATAATACTTTGCCTGATCCTTTTGGCATGCCTTATCCTCCTCTCTCCGCAAAAACCGTTCATGTGTGCGATACGCTTTATTTTAGCAAAAGGAGCGTTCCGCGACAATGAAAATGCGGCTTGCGAAAGAAAGCAAACAGAGCATTTTGCCCCATTTGCTTTTCGCATTTACTTCTTCTTTTTGCGTTTTTGTTTCGGCGCGTTTTGGAAACCGCGTTTTTTCTTTTTCTTCTTCGGTTTTGTAAACCATTCCCCTTTTTCCTCCGATTTCGGCGGTGAAGCCGGGGTATTGCTGTTTAACACGCGTTTCCGCGCCGGTCTGCCGCGTTTTCTGCGGTCGCCTGTTGTTTCTCTCGGACGGCGGGTGCCTTTCATGCCGACAATTTCAAAGTCGATGTTTCTCTCATCTTTATTGACGTCGACGACTTTGACCGTGATTTCGTCTCCGATCCGGTAAACGTTGCCCGTGCGTTCACCGATCATGGCGAAATGCTGCTCGTCAAAACGGTAATAATCATCCGTCATAAAGCTGACGTGCACAAGCCCTTCAATCGTATTCGGCAGCTCGACAAACATTCCGAAATTCGTGACGGAACTGATCATGCCGTCAAATTCCTCGCCGATTTTATCAAGCATATATTCCGCTTTTTTCAGATCGTCCGTTTCCCGCTCGGCATCAACGGCGCGACGTTCCATCGTTGACGTATGATCAGCGATTTCCGGAAGGCGTTCGGCCCACTTTTCTTGAGTCGCTTCGTCCGATTGTCCGTTGATCAAATACGTTCTGATCAGCCTGTGAACGATTAAGTCAGGATAGCGGCGGATCGGCGATGTGAAGTGCGTATAAAATTCAGTCGCCAGCCCGAAATGGCCCAGGCTTTGCGGGTCGTATTTCGCCTGCTTCATGGAACGGAGCATGACGGTTGAAATCACCGTTTCTTCCGGACGGTCCCGCACTTCGTCAAGAATGCTTTGCAACGCGCGCGGATGAATGTCTCCGGCTTTCCCTTTGACGATATAACCGAATGTCGTGACGAACTCCAGAAACTTTTGCAGTTTTTCGGCGTTCGGCTCTTCGTGAATCCGGTAAATAAACGGCACGTTCATCCAATGGAAGTGCTCGGCCACCGTTTCGTTTGCGACAAGCATGAATTCTTCGATCAGCTTTTCCGCTACTGAGCGCTCTCTGATGACGACGTCTTTAACGGCGCCTTCCTCATCGACGAGCACCTTCGCTTCTTTGAAATCAAAATCTACGGCGCCGCGGTCCATCCGTTTCGCCCGGAGAATTTCCGCCAGACGTTCCATGTCTTTAAACATCGGGACGAGCGGCTCGTATCTTTCTTTCAGCTCGGCGTCGTCTTCTGTGAGAATCCGGTTGACATCTGAATAGGTCATTCTTTCCGTCGTTTTAATGACGCTTTGGAAGATCTCGTGCTCTGTCACCTGTCCCTGCTGGTTGATTGTCATTTCGCAGGAAAGCGTCAGCCGGTCGACCTTCGGATTTAAAGAACAGATTCCGTTAGACAGTCTGTGCGGAATCATCGGAATGACCCGGTCAACCAAGTACACGCTTGTCCCTCTTTCCAGCGCTTCTTTGTCAATCGGGGAATTCTCCGTGACGTAATGGCTGACGTCGGCAATATGAACGCCGAGCTTGTAGCTGCCGTTATCAAGCTTTGTTACAGTGACGGCGTCATCCAGATCCTTCGCATCGGCGCCGTCAATGGTGACAATGACCTGATCGCGGAGATCACGGCGGTCTTTAATGTCTTTTTCATCGATAGTATCGGGCGTGCTTGTTGCCTGCTCCATCACTTCAGCCGGAAAATCTCCCGGCAGGCCGTGCTTATGGATGATGGATAAAATATCGATGCCCGGATCATTTTTATGGCCGAGTATTTCAACGATTTCTCCTTCGGCGTTCATTCTGCCTTCAGGGTAGCTTGTCAGTTTGACGACGACTTTATGGCCTTCCGCAGCGCCGTTATTGGCATGTTTCGGAATAAAAATATCACTCGTGATTTTCTTATCATCCGGGATGACAAAGCCGAAGCTTTTCGTTTCTGTGTATGTGCCCACGACGCGGTCGATGCTTCTTTCCAGGATGCGGATGACCGTGCCTTCCTGTCTCGATCCGCTTGACTGGGAATTGAGCCGCACCATGACGATATCGCCGTTCATGGCCGTATTCAGCTCATTCGGCGGAATAAACACATCGCTTAAAGAGGTATCCTCCGGCAATAGAAACGCGAATCCCTTTGCATGCGCGGAAATTTTTCCTTTTACTAAATTCATTTTTTCCGGAAGCCCGTAGCGGTTGCTTCTGGTGCGGACGATCTGTCCCGTCTCCTCGAGCGCCACCAGCGCTTTTACCAGCTCTTTAAATTCATCTGCTTCCGTGATGTTCAGCATCTCCTCGAGTTCCTGAACGGTAAGGGGCTTGTACGCCTCTTCCTTCATAAACGCGAGAAGACGGTCCATAAACGCTTCTTTTTCCATTATTCGACCTCCTGTTTGTTACCAATCGAGTTTCTCTAAAAATTCGTACACATCCTGATGAACGAGGTCCCGTTCTTTATCGAGCGTAATGACATGGCCTGATTCTTCATACCATTTCAGCTGTTTGTCGTCCGTTTCCACCTCGTTGTAAATGATGTTCGCACTTTCTGTATTAATCATATGGTCATGCCGTGCCTGAACCACAAATGTCGGGGAATAGATCATGTCGACGTTTTTGCGCACATCGGCAATCAGCTCCTGAAGCGATTTGAGCGTATTCATCGGTGTTTTTTCAAACTCCTTCATTTCCTTTTCAATCTGCTCCGGCTGTTTTCCTTCGAATTTTTTATAATTGCGCGCGTAGGAGAGAACTCCTTCGTACATAACCTCTTCACTTTTAATGTGCATCGGCGCACACATAGGAACAATTCCCTTTATGGGTACAGTGTAACCCAATTTCAATGAAAAAACCCCGCCAAGCGACAGTCCGCAGGCCGCAATGTTTTCATAGCCTTCAGACCGTAAATATTCATAACCGTCCATGACGTCTTTCCACCAATCTTCAGGCCCCGTATGTACCAGCTCTTCCGGCGGAACGCCGTGCCCTTTATATTGAGGCGCGTGACAAGTGTAGCCGCGCTCATTCAAGTAGCGGCCGAGCATTCTGACGTCTGCCGTATTTCCCGTAAATCCGTGCAGCAGAAGCACCGCTTTGTCTCCGCCTTTAAATGTAAATGGTTTTGGTGTCACAATTTTCATGCTCATAACCCCTTTTTTGCACATTCAATTTAGTTTTCCACAGTTTTGCGAGAAACAAACGCCGTCTCTCAACAAGAAAAAGGCCTGATATTAAATCAGACCTTATACAAACATTGCCTTATACGATATACGCCAGCGAAATCGTCAACACGAAAAACAAGACTGCCAGCACAACGGTTGTGCGGTGAAGAATCAGATCAAGGCCCCTTGCTTTCTGTTTTCCGAAAAGCTGCTCCGCCCCGCCTGAAATTGCACCCGATAATCCGGCGCTTTTGCTGGTTTGAAGCAATACGACAATAATAAGTGCAATACTGACGATAACCAATAAGGTAATCAATAATGTGTGCATCCCATACACCTCCAGACTGACTGGCCTACATTGCTTCTATTTTACATGAAAAACAAAGGCATGTCACGCCGTATCGGTGCACATCATGTCAGAAAAACGGAAATGCGTTTGAATCTTCCATCATCATTGACTTTTGTCAACAAAGTCGTAGTAAAAAAGATCTTCAAATTTCATGTCAAAGTAATAGAGCATTTTTCCGATGACCAGCTGGCCCGGCCTCCGCTCTCCATTCAGTACACGGCTCAGTGTGGCGGGAGATATTCCGATCTCCAGGGCGAGCTGGTTTAACGAGTAGTCATTATTGACCATATACTGCAGCACATAATCTCTTCTGATCTGTATCTTTTCGACCACTTTCTTCACCTTCCGTTCTGTCAAATACTTTCTTTCTTATACATAAGATACGGCTTTTGTTAACTTTTGTCTTTTCCAGCCTGGCTATTCCCTTTAGTCAATAAACATACTAGAATATAAATAGACCGCGGGAGGGGGAGAGACTGTGGAAAGCTTCGGGAAACAATTGCGGACATTGCGGGAGAAAAGGCATCTGACAGTGAACCAGCTGGCAACGTATTCAGGCGTCAGCGCCGCGGGAATCTCGCGGATTGAAAACGGCAAACGCGGGGTGCCGAAACCTGCAACCATTAAAAAGCTCGCAGATGCGTTAAAAATCCCGTATGAGGAACTGATGCAGACGGCGGGATACATAGAGACCGTCCAGGAAACGAGAGCCCCGTACGACACGGGCTGCACCTTGCTGGAAAAAGCCGAAACGTATGAGCTGCATGATTTATCCCTTTTGGAGCGGGAGAACTGGCGGCACCTGTCGAAAGAAGACTTGGTTCTGCTTGATAAATACTTTGCGTTCTTATCGGCGGAAGCCAAAAAAAGAACAAACGAAGACTCATGACTTTGCACATGTGAGGCGATCTTATTGAACACATTCGGAAAGCAATTAAGAGAGCTGCGCCGCGCCCGGAAGCTTACCGTCAATCAGCTTGCCGTCTATTCCGGCGTCAGCTCGGCGACCATTTCCAGAATTGAAAACGGGCACCGCGGCATTCCTAAACCCGCGACCATCCGAAAATTGGCGGACACATTAAAAATTCCGTACGAAGAGTTAATGGCGCGGGCCGGACACATCAAGGCATTTCAGGAGGAAATCCGCGAAACCTCCGAAAGCTATCAATCCATCTGCGCCATCTATCAGACCGCCGTTGACAGAGGCGCGGAGCATCTGCCGCTGTTTGACAGCAAAAAGTGGCAGCACTTCACAAAAGAAGATATTGAAAGCGTCAGCAAATACTTTGATTTTATCGCGGCTGAAGCGAAAAAGCGCTCCCCGGATTCCTCATCCTCTTTTTGATCCTCTCCTCAACTTAACAAGCGCCAGACGTACGTTCCCTCCGATTTTGCGGTATAATAGCTGAAGACGAGGTGAAAAAGCATGAACCAATCAGAAATGTGCCCCAGATTCGAAAAAGCGGTCGACATCCTAAGTAAACGCTGGGTGGCTCTAATCGTCTTTCAGTTATTGAACGGACAGCAGCGATTTAGCGAAATTGAAGCGGCGCTTCCGAATTTAAGCGGAAGAGTCTTGTCAGAACGTCTGAAAGAACTTGAAACAGAAGGTGTCATCAAACGGGATGTTATCCCCGAAACGCCTGTCCGCATTGAGTATTCATTAACGGAAAAAGGCTGCGCATTAGCCCCTATTTTAGAGGAAATTTCCAAGTGGTCTTCACAATGGATTGATCCTTCCTAATAAACTCTTTTCCGCATAAGCGGCTGATCTCTCAAACGGACAGCCGTTTTTATTTTTGCTTTTCTTAAACAGAAAAACAAGCCCTCAGGCGTGCAGGGCTTGTTTTTGTCTGACGCCTTCCAGCGGAATTCGAATCTCCGCCCGGGCTCCTCCAGACTCCTGATTTTCAAGTATTAATTCGCCGTGGTGAAGATGTACGACATGATGGGCGAATGTAAGCCCCATGCCGTGATGCCCCGCCGAATGTCTGCTTTTATCCTCCGTGTAAAAAAGCTGTGTCGCTCTTTTCAGCGCTTCCGGCGCGAACCCGCTTCCGCTGTCGGATACGGCAAGATGGAGGGCGGAATCGGTGCACAGGACGTCCACACGGATTTCCCCTCCTTCCGGCGTATAGTCGACGGCATTTGCCGCGATATTCATGACCGCCCTGTGGAGCAGCTCATGATCGATCGGCGCTTCTATTCGGTCAATTCCCCGTTCGCTGAGGACGAGATCAATCTGTTTCGGCCCCGCAAGCGCCGCCGCGTCACGATATATGTTTTGAATCCACTCTTTGAGGTCGGTATATTCCACATGAACGGCAACTGCCTCCTCCGCTTTGGAAAGCTGGATCAGCTGCCCGACATAATGCTCGATTTTGTTACCGGCATCCAGAATATACTGCGCATATTCCGCCTGCTCCTCATCAGGTTCTGTTAACTGAAGCAGCTCGGCATTTCCTTTAATAATCGTTGCCGGAATTTTAATATCATGCGCAAGCGCGCCGATTTGTTCTTTCTTGATCCGCTCCGCCTCCCATTGCGCCGCCAGAGATGCCTGAAGCGCGTCTTTCATTTTCAGCAGAGAGTCAATGACATCGTCAAATTCTTTTATGCGCGACCTTTTTGGATTGATATTTAAATTCTGTTTTTGAATGCTTGCCGTAATGGAGCTGAGTGTGCTGAAATGCCGTCTCAGCTGATTGGCAAAACGCGTCGTCACGATAAAAACGGTCAAAAGAAGCAAAGTGATCAGAATCGTAAGCCCCGTCCATTCATAATTCGGCAGATAGCGCCTTAACAGCGGCGACTGAAATTCAGACCTGAGTGAATATTGGAGAACGCCGTATTCATCTTTCCGATTTATCACCATGAATCCTTTTTGAGCATAATTAAAATACGGCTGATGCTGAATCTTTTTTCTGGCGTTGGCCGCATCTTGTTCCGTCATCGTTCCTTTTGTCATCCGCTTTGTTTTTTTATCAAAAACGGCGTATGTCATACCTGCGGGAATCATGTCTTCGGTTATCTTTTCCGCTGATTTCAGGCGGGGTTTGATCTGTTCCGCCTCATGCTCGCTGTAGTTTGCGGGCAGGATCGCTCCGGCATTCATGGCAATGGCATTTAAGGCGACACATAATGCCGCCACCCCCATCGTGCTCAGACACAGCGTGATGGTAAATTTGACAAGCTCTTTGCGGATGCTGGATTTTCCTTTTGCTATTCCCATTTGTATCCGACACCCCACACCGTTTTGATCGGATCAGCCCCGTGTTCTTTACATTTTTTCCGGATGGTTCTGATAAACTCCGTAATGGTTGAATAGAGCGCATCGCCGTCCAAGCCGTACACTTCCTCGTAAATCTGCTCCCGTGAGAATGTTCTGTTTTTATGCTGTGCCAGACATTCAACGATTTTATATTCGTTTTTCGTAAGAGGCAGTTTCCGGTCATCAATCCATACTTCTTTATTGTCAAAATCAAACATGAAGCCTGATATCAGCCGTTTCGTCTGATGCTTTTCACGCCGTTCCCTTCTGACATGTGCGTTTACCCTTGCCATCAATTCCTGTACGCCGAACGGCTTTGTGATGTAATCATCAGCGCCTGTCATGAGGCCTTTCACAATGGATTCTTCGTCAGACTTTGCCGTTAAAAACAGGATCGGGCTGTCCACCAGCGGCCGAATCCGCCGGCAGAGTTCAATCCCGTCCGTTCCGGGCATCATGACATCGAGAAGAATCAAATCATAGCCTTGAAAAAAATCCAATGACTGATCCTCCGCTTTTTCCAGAATCGTTACTGTATGCTGATCACGCTGTAAAATGTTTCTGATCAGAACGAGAATATCTTTTTCATCATCAATTGCTAAAATGTTTGCCACCGGCCGAATCGCTCCTTGCCTTTATTCATATGAACGCCGCCCTTCCCACCTTCTGCACCAATAGAGGCCGGCCAGACATAATATCACTATAGAAAAATATAACATTATTTCTCCGAATCTCATATCGTATCTTACATAAGGGAGGAACTCTTTTTTGACTTTGTCAAAATGCAGCAGTCCTGCAAGGCCTGAAAGCCGCACGCTCCACGCCCACGGAACAAAACGCCATATGATATCGCCAAGTCCCGTATTCATGAGCGCCGCCATTAATAATCCCGCACCTCCTAAAAGCCCGGACGGTCCCATGCCGTACTTTATGCCGACAAAAAAAGACATCATATAAAGCGGAATACTGCCGGCAATCAGCCACGCCCCTCCTTTTAAAAAGAGAAGATACGGGAGGTCATTGATGTGAAGAACAAATTTCATCCCCGCCAAATAAAGACAGATGGCGAGAACTATCGATAACACATTCAAGAGCAGCAATAGAAGCAGCTTGCCCGCAAAACTGACGATTTTAGAATACGGAACCGCCAGCATCATCTGAAAATGGCCCGCCTGTTCCTCGACGGAGGCAGACATGCCGCAGACAATACTGATGATTAAAGGGTATAAAACGGCAATCGCGCTGAAAAACACACTGTACAGCATATAAGGCTCATGAACCCTTCCATACATATACAAAAGGAAAAATCCCGCGCATAAAACCGGCGCCGCAACATGCATCCATATGAGCGGCGTGCGCTTCATTTTTAATACATCGGCCCACATATATCGTAAAAGCACGGTCATGACCGGTTTCCCCCTTTTGAAAAAGACACGGCGGAAACAAAACTTATTGCGATAAAAGAAAGAATAGAAAGAATAATAGCCGGAATGATTACGTTTCCGTTTAATAAGCCGCTGTTTGCGGGAAGCGGAATTCCGTTCGGATGGATCCCGAGAATCGGTGACATCACCCGGACTGACCAGCTCCATGGGCTCAGCCACCACAATGAACCGGACGCCGGCACAATACCAAAAACAAAGGCGGCCATCATATTCATGAGGATGACTGCCGTAAACCCAAACTGTCTGGCAATCCATAAGCAGAACGGAATTTCCCAAAGCGTCGTTAGCCATAAAAGGGAGCCTGCTTCAACGCCTTTCAGCTGCAGCGCAGCAATTCCCGGAAATACAAGGCCAAGCAAAAACATGATGATGAAAAAGACGATTTGCGACAGGAGTGAATACAGCGCGATCAAGCTTATTTTCGAGAACCATATGCTCTTCAAGTCAGCCGGCAGTGAGTACACCGCACGGTCATTCGCAGATTTTTTCTCTTTTTTAACAGATAAACCGCACAATAGAGCAATCATGAGCGGCATGAAAATAACCGCCCACCAATTGAACGTGCCCGTCATAAAATAAGCCGTATTCAGCAGAAAAGAAAAAGCCGTGTTCAGAAGCGGAATCAGAATGATCAGCTTTCTGATAAATGTTCTTTTAGATGTAAGATGTTCCGCCTGCATGTACTGAATCATTTCCCAGTCCCCACTTTCTCCCGTGTTGATTTGACAACCTCCAGAAACAGCCGCTCCAGATCGTCTTCCCGGCTGATTTCTCCCTGATATCCTAAAACGCCGTCACTGATGATTCCGATATGGTCTGCGATCTGCTCGACTTCTGATAACAGGTGGCTTGATAAAATAACCGTTATTCCCTGTCCGGGCAGGGAGCGGATAAATTCCCGCAAATCCTGAATTCCCATCGGGTCCAATCCGTTTGTCGGCTCATCAAGAATTAAAAGCGACGGACGGTTTAATAATGCTAACGCAATGCCGAGACGCTGTTTCATCCCCATGGAAAATTGTCCGGCACGCTTTTTTCCGGTTCCCGTTAATCCCGTGATTTCCAGCACTTCCGCAATCCTTGAATCAGGCAGTCCGAGCATAACGCAGCGGACTTTCAGATTTTCAGCGGCTGTCAGGTTGCTGTAAAGCGGCGGCGCTTCAATCAGGGAACCGATGCTTTTCAAATCTTCGCGCTTCCATGTATGTCCGTCGAACAGAACCTCGCCGGATGTTTGCTGCAGCATGCCGGTCAATATTTTAAGTGTCGTTGATTTTCCCGCGCCATTCGGACCGAGCAGGCCGTATATACTGTTGCGCTTTACTGATAGAGACACATCAGCCACTGCCTGTTGTCTGCCGAATGATTTTTGCAGCTGTCTCGTTTCTAAGATGTTGCTCATTTGATTACCCCTCTGCTTTGTTATTTGATATGTAAGACTTTACAGCGCAGTTATCAAAATTTAATCAAGAAATCAAAAAAAGCATCCTTCACGCGGAAGAATGCTTTTTTTCATGAGGCTGAGCGTACGATCAGCTTTCTTTTTTGTTTTTTCACAGGGCTGAGGGCTCGTTCCAGCCACGCCATCAGCAGGTCTGCGGCTACCGCCATCAGCGCGGTCGGGATGGCGCCCGCCAGAATAATGGCGGTTCCGTTTGTCGCGTTCGACCCTCTGACGATCATATCGCCGAGGCCGCCCGCCCCGACGAAGGTGCCGATCGCCGTGATGCCGATGGCAATGACGAGCGCCGTTCGAAGACCCGCCATAATGACGGAAAGCGCAAGCGGCAGCTCCACCATACGAAGGATTTGGTATTTCGTCATACCCATCGCTTTTCCCGACTCGAGATAAGCGTGCTCGATATTGATAATGCCCGTGTGCGTATTTCTGAGAATCGGCAGCAGGGAATACAAAAACAAAGCCGTGATGACCGTATTGGCGCCGAGTCCCATGACGAGCATCAGGACGGCGAGCATCGCAAGCGCCGGAACGGTTTGAATCACGTTCGCCACAGCAAACACCCAGCCGGCGAGACGCCCGTGCCTTGCTGTCACAATTCCGGCCGGAATGGCGAAAACGGCGGCGAAAACGACGCCGTACGCCGACATGAGAAAGTGCCGCCAGCACTCATACAGAACATAGCTGCCATTTTGAGCGTAATACGCAAACAGCTCCTTCATCGTGTCCATCCGCACATCTCCTTTCCGTTATTCAAAGTAATGATGTTTTTCTAAATATTCCTTAGCCACGACTGACGGCTCTTTTAATCGGCCGTCAACTTCGTAATTCATTTTCTGCATCATCTTTGTATCAATCGCGCCGATCATTTTATTGATCACGCCCTCCAGTTCGGGATGCTCTTTTAATACATGATCCGGAACGACGGGTGAACAGTCATACGGAGGAAAGAACCGCTTATCATCCTTCAGCGTTTTCAGTCCGTAAGCGATGATTCTTCCGTCGGTGGAATAAGCGAGCGCGATATCCATCTTCCTGCTTTTCAGCGCGTCGTAAACGAGGCCGATCTGCATCGGATACGTGCCTTCAAATGACATTCCGTACGTTTTCATAAAATCCTGATATCCGTTGCCTCTCAGCTTCATCCAGTAGTTGTCTACGCCGAATTTCAGATGAGACGCTTCTTTTTTGACATCGGATACCGATTCTAAATGGTACTTGCGGGCAAGCTGTCCGGAAACGGTAAAGACGTATGTATTATCAAAGCCGTAAGAATCAAACCATTTCATGTCATATCTGTTTTGAAATTCACGCTGAACGAGCCGCAGCGCTTTTTCCGGGTCTTTTTCCGGCTCCATGCGAAGCGTCCCGGTCAGCGCGTCACCTGTATAGCGTGTAGCGGCGATATCAATATCACCGTTGATCAAGGATTGCTGCTGTACGGCATTGGAGCCGAGATTTTTAATAACGGATGTTTTTAACCCGCTGTGATGTTCGATCATCTGCCCGAGCATGCTCGCGATGATTTCTGATTCGGTCATGCTTTGCGCGCCGATTTTAATGGTATCCTCCGATGCGGTGCTCAACCCCGGGAGCGAGCATCCGCCAAGGAGCAGCATGCCGATACAGGCGATTGCGAGCAGCCGTTTTTTGCATCTATTCCCCATGAGAGACCTCCTCCTTATGAAGCATCCTTTATGCTCTTCAGCCCGTCAGGCGTGACTTTCCGTTCTGTCATCCCCAGCATATAATCGACAGCGGCCGCCAGCATTGTGACCGGAACAGCGCCTGCGATAATATACTCCGGCTGATAAAGGTTCAAGCCGATAAAAATGTAATCTCCCAGCCCGCCTCCGCCGATAAAGGAAGCGAGCGTCGCCCAGCCGATTAAATAAATCGAAGACGTCCGGATGCCCGCCATGATGACCGGAGCGGCAAGCGGGAGCTCTACAAGCCTGATCTGCTCCCATGCCGTCATGCCGATTCCTTTTCCCGATTCCAGAAGATGCCGATTGACGCCGAGAATCCCCGTATACGTGTTTCTGAGAATCGGCAGCATGGAATAGAAAAACAGCGCCGCAACGGCCGGGACCTTTCCTACGCCTAAAAGCGGAATAAAAAACGCAAGAATGGCAAGACTCGGCAAGGTTTGAATGATGTTGACGATGCCGATGAAGGCGCCGGCTCCTCTTTTCATCCTCGTCAGCAGGACGCCGAGCGGAACGGCGGCGAGAATGCCCGCCATGACGGCGATTAATGAGATGTACAGATGCTCCCATGTTTTATAAAGCATCTCTCCTCCATTTGCCTGTAAAAATTGCACGGTCTGATTCATATCAATTGAAGCCTCCTCATGACATCACCGCGAGCTGATTCTCTTCTCCCCAGATGGAGTCATAGACGATGTCAACGAGGCTTGCCCTTGTCACGATTCCCGTTAAACGGCCGGCTTCATCAAGGACCGGCACAAATTTCATGCCTCTTTTTAAAATTTTATGGACGGCGTCGCGAAGCAGAGTGCCGCTTCTGACCGTGTACAGATCCCGTTCAAGTACTTCCGCGACGGTTACCGCCTGTCTTCGTTTGCGGTCAATCATCTCCACATCGACATAACCTTGGAGAACGTTCTTTTCATCAATGACGAGCAGCGAATCCACCCGCTCGGCACGCATCAGCTGAATGGCGGCTGACAGTGTTTTCTCAGGTGTTACCGTCACAGGATCGGGATTCATGATCTGCTCCACCCGTTCAATATCAGGGCTGGATGATTGGATCAGCCGTTCCTTGCCGATAAACTCCTCAACAAATTCATTCGCCGGAAATCTGAGAATCTCATCAGGCGTTCCGGCCTGGACGATTTCTCCCGCTTTCAGAATGACGATTCTGTCCGCAAGCTTGATGGCTTCGTCCATATCATGGGTAACAAATACGATGGTTTTATGTAAGGTTTTTTGCAGTTTTTTAAATTCTTCCTGAAGGGAATCTCTCGTAATCGGGTCAAGCGCCCCGAACGGTTCATCCATTAAGATGAGCGGCGGCTCTGCGGCAAGTGCCCGTAATACACCTATTCGCTGCTGCTGTCCTCCGCTCAGTTCATGAGGGTAACGGTCTAAATATTCAGGTCCCATATCAACGAGCTTTAAAAGCTCCCGCGCCCGTTCCTTCCGTTTTTCGGCAGGATGCTTTAAAAGCTTCGGAACGAGGGTAATGTTCTGCTGAATGGTCATATGCGGAAACAGCCCGATCTGCTGGATGACATAGCCGATGCTTCTTCTGAGTTCCACCGGGTCTTGTTCCATAATGTTTCGGCCCTCTATCAGGATTCTGCCTTCTGTCGGTTCAATTAAGCGGTTGATCATTTTCATCGTCGTCGTTTTGCCGCAGCCGCTCGGTCCGATAAAACAAATAAATTCACCTTTGGCGATATTCAGGTTGATGCTGTTGACGGCTTTTTTCCCGCCTTTATACATTTTCGAGACATTTTCTAATGTCAGCAAACACTCACACCTCCATAATTAAGTTTATTCAATTCGTTAAATTCAAATTTAACTTTTCAGACAATTGAACGTTTCCCATTATAAATTAAACTTTGTAAATTAAAAAGTTTACAATTTGTCCATATTATATATAAAGGTTGTGTAAGCACTGATTAACCCGTATTGACCGGCAAAGTTCTTCTTATTGCTCCGGATTACTGCCAAATTCTCTCGGAAGAGCATTTCCGCCGGTTTAAAAATGTGGTATATTGACATCGGGATTGCTGACTGAAAGGATTGAAACTGTTGGAGAAAGATCCGTTACACGTAATCGAACAAGCTGAAGATCATTTGATAGAACGAATCGCTGAAAATATGCATACATTCGGAATGCCCGCGACGGTGGGGCGCATTTTAGGCATTATTTATATGAACCGCAAGCCGATGACCTTAACTGAATTATCAGAAGCGACCGGCATGAGCAAGACGAGAATGAGTCAGGCGGTCCGTGAAATGCTTGACGTCAATCTGGCGGAAAAAGTGTTTGAAAAAGGCGTCCGCAAAGATTTATACGACGTCGAGCAGGATTATTACCAAACCTTTATTACGCTGTTTACGGCCACATGGAGCAAGGTCGTCAGCAAAAATAAAATGATGCATAAAAAGCTGAACCGCGAACTGACAGCCGTCCTTGAAAACGGAGTACCGGAAGAAGCTGAGGAAAAAATCAACGAACTGCTGAAAGAATTAAAGGATTGGCTTGATTACTACAACTGGATCAGCCGTCTGATCGATTTTTTTGAAAGCGAAGAAATTTTCAAGCATGTTCCGAAGCCATAAGAAAAAAACGCCCTGACCCGCAAGGCGTTTTTTTTCATGCCGCATTCGGCGCTTTGGTTCGTTTTTTCTTTCTCACCGGACTCAGCGCCCGCTCCAGCCACGCCATCACAAGATCTGCGATAACGGCCATCAGCGCTGTCGGAATGGCGCCGGCCAAAATAATCGCGGTTCCGTTCGTGGCGTTTGAACCCCTGACAATGATGTCACCGAGTCCGCCCGCGCCGACAAACGTACCGATTGCCGTAATGCCGATCGCGATGACGAGCGCCGTCCGCAGGCCCGCCATGATGACGGAAAGCGCAAGCGGCAGCTCCACCATGCGGAGCACCTGAAATTTGGTCATGCCCATCGCTTTTCCCGATTCAAGATAAGCGTGTTCAATGCTGGCGATTCCCGTGTACGTATTCCGGATGATCGGAAGAAGCGAATATAAAAACAGCGACAATATCACCGTATTGGCGCCGAGCCCCATGACGAGCATCAGCACCGCAAGCATCGCAAGCGCCGGCACGGTCTGAATCACGTTTGTCACCGCGAATACCCAGCCGCTTAATGTTCTGTGCCTGGCAATGAAGATGCCGAGCGGAACCCCGACGATCGCCGCAAATAAAACGCCGTATACCGACATGAGAAAATGGCGGTAAAACTCCTGAAGCACATAGGCGCCGTTTTGAGAATAATAAGTGCCGAGCTGCTGCAGCACTTCCATTTGCCCCACCTCATTTCTTATTCAAAATAATGATGTTTCTCCAAAAATTCTTTAGCGACGACGGACGGTTCTTTCAGCTTGCCGTCCACCTCGTAGTTCAATTCCTGCATCGTCTCCGTATCGATTTTGCCGATCAGTTTATTCACAATGCCCTTCAGTTCAGGATGCTGCTTCAGCACGCTGTCGGGAATGACCGGCGAACAGTCATACGGCGGGAAAAACTGCTTGTCGTCTTTTAAAATTTTCAGATCGTACGCTTTAATCCGTCCGTCCGTTGAATAGGCGAGGACGGCATCCATTTTCCCGTTTTTCACGGCATCGTATACAAGTCCGATCTGCATCGGATAGGTTGTGCCGAATTCAAAGCCGTACGTGTCGGTAAAGCCTTTATAGCCGTCGCCTTTTCTTTTCAGCCACGCATTGTCTACACCGAGCTTAAATTGATCCGCATACTTCTTAATATCGGACACTTTGTCTAAATGGTCTTTTTCCGCAAGTTCTTTCGTGACGGTAAAAGCGTATGTGTTCTCAAATCCGTAAGAATCAAACCATTTGTAATGGAAGCGTTTCTCAAATTCCTTCTGGACGATGGATAATGCTTTTTTCGGGTCTTTTTCCGCTTCCATGCCGAGGGTGCTCGTTAAATCCGTTCCCGAGTAGCGCGTCGCGGCGATATCGATTTCACCGCCGAGCATCGCCTGCTGCTGGACATAGTTCGATCCGAGGTTTTTAATTAATGCCGTATTCAAGTCTGTATTGTGCTCAATCATCTGTGCGATCATATTGGCGATAATTTCTGATTCCGTCATGCTTTGCGCCCCGATTTTGATCGTATCATCGGAAGCCCCGCTCAGGCCGGGAAGGGAACAGCCGCCTAGAAGCAGAGCAGCTGACAGCGCCAGTGCGCACATCCATCTCTTTTGGTTTTTTTTCAAAACAGCCAACTCCTTATGATACTTCCTTCAGCCCTTTCAGCCCTTTCGGCGTCACCTTCCGTTCCGTCGCCGCCAGCAGATAATCAATGATAATGGCTAAAATGGTGACCGGCACGGCGCCGCCGATAATATATTCAGGCTGATAGAGATTCAGGCCGATAAAAATATAGTCTCCGAGCCCGCCGCCCCCGATAAAGGAAGCAAGCGTCGCCCAGCCGATCAGATAAATGGTGGATGTGCGGATGCCCGCCATGATCACCGGAACCGCAAGCGGCAGTTCCACAAGCCTGATCTGCTCCCAGACCGTCATCCCGATGCCTTTTCCCGATTCCAGCAGATTTTTGTTTACGCCTTGAATGCCGGTATACGTGTTCCGGAGAATCGGCAGCACTGAATAGAAAAACAGCGCGACGATCGCGGGCACCTTTCCCACGCCTAACAGCGGGATAAAAAACGCCAGTATCGCGAGACTCGGCAAGGTCTGCACAATGTTGACGGCGCCGATGACGGCGCCTGCGCCCTTTTTCATTCTCGTCAGCGCCACTCCGAGCGGAACGGCGACGACAATGCCTAATATGACGGCGATGATCGAAATGTATAAATGCTCCCACGTTTTATATAACAGTTCTCCGCCGTTCGTCTGCAAAAACTTGATCATTTCATTCATTGTAAGCGTTCCTCCCCTTGTCAGCCTGTCACCAGCTGGTCTTCCTCGCCCCAGATTGAATCGTAAACGATGTCGACAAGGCTCGCTCTCGTGACAATTCCGACTAAATGCCTTTGTTCATCAACGACGGGTACATATTTCATTCCGCGCTTTAAAATTTTGCGTACGGTATCGCGCAGCAGTGTCCCCTGCTCGACCGTATACAGATCAGAGCGGAGCACGTCGCCGACGAGGCTCGCTTTTTTCCGGTTCTGATCAATGATTTCGACATCGACATATCCTTGCAGCACATTCAGGTCATCAACGACAAGCAGGGAATCGACACGGTGTTCCCGCATCACCTGTATCGCCTGCGAAAGCGTTTTGTCCGCCGTAACGGTGACAGGCTTTTTGTTCATCATCTGCTCGACGCGTTCAATATCCGGTCTTGATTGCAATAACCGTTCTTTGCCGATAAATTCTTCGACAAACTCATTAGCTGGATTCCGGAGAATGTCATCAGGAGTGCCGGCCTGAACGATCTCTCCCGCTTTTAAAATGACGATCCGGTCAGCCAGCTTAATAGCTTCATCCATATCGTGGGTTACAAACACAATCGTTTTATTCAATGTTCTCTGCAGTTTTTTGAATTCTTCTTGAAGGGAATCCCGCGTAATCGGATCAAGCGCTCCGAACGGTTCATCCATAAGAATAAGAGGCGGTTCCGCTGCAAGGGCGCGCAGCACGCCGATTCTCTGCTGCTGTCCGCCGCTCAGCTCGTGAGGATAGCGGTCTAAATATTCCGGGCCCATATCGACGAGCTTCAAAAGCTCCCGCGCCCGTTCCTTCCGCTTTTGTTCCGGCCATTTCAGCAGCTTCGGCACGAGAGAAATGTTCTGCTGAATGGTCATATGAGGGAAAAGTCCGATCTGCTGAATGACGTAGCCGATTTTCCGTCTCAGCTCCACCGGGTCCTGCTCCATAATGTTTTCGCCATCGATAAAAATCTTTCCGGATGACGGCTCAATCAGTCTGTTAATCATTTTCATCGTCGTCGTTTTTCCGCAGCCGCTCGGCCCGATAAAACAAATAAACTCGCCTTTTTCGATATTTAAATCAATGCTGTTGACAGCTTTTTTTCCGCCTTTATAGACTTTCGATACATTTTCTAATCTCAGCAATCCGTGCACCTCCGAAGGGTTCCGTTATTTTTCTGAAAAGTATAATCTTTATTATAAGATGAAATTTGTAAAATAAAAAGTTTACAATGTGTTGAAATTATATACAATATACGTGTTTTTTCATGTTATCCCGCTGACAATGCGGATGTTCTTACAATCGCTCCCGATAGCTCGCATATCCTGCCGCATCATCTTTTTCATCAACTGTAAAAAATATGATATATTGTCAGCATGAAAAGCCAGTGAAGGGATGATCAGCCGTGGAAAAAAACGCTCTTGATATCATCGGGCATGCTGAAGAGCATCTCATTGAGAGAATCGCCGAGAATATGCATACATTCGGAATGCCGGCCACACTGGGACGTGTGCTCGGTATTATTTATATGAACCGCAAGCCGATGACGTTAAATGAGCTGTCAGAGGCAACCGGGATGAGCAAAACGAGGATGAGCCAGGTGGTCCGCGAAATGACCGATGCCAATCTGGCTGAAAAAGTGTTTGAAAAAGGCGTTCGGAAAGACCTTTACGACGTGGAGCGTGATTATTACCAGACGTTTATCTCCCTGTTTACGGCAAATTGGACAAAGGCGGTCAGCAAAAATAAAATGCTCTATAAAAAGCTGAACCGCGAGCTGACTGAGCTTCTGGAATCGGAAAATCTCAGTCCCGATATTGAAGAAAAAGCCCGTCAGCTTTTGGATGAACTGACGGATTGGCTCCATTATTATGACTGGCTGAGCCGTTTGATAGAATTTTTTGAGAGTGAAGAAGTGTTTCAGCATGTGCCGAAAATAGAAAAAAGCAGCACCCGAAGATAACCGGGCGCTGCTTTTTTAAGTCAGGAAACCAATATCGGGAACATGCCTTTCAGACCGGCGCCGATCATGCCGATCGCCACCACCGCCAAAATCAGCCCCATCAGTCGGGTAATGACGTTCATTTCGGTTTTCCCGAGCTTATTGCTGATGAAAGATGAATAGTGAAAGAAGATGAACGTCATCGCGATGACGGCCGCAATGCCGATAAGCACGCTGATGTAATGGAAGATGCCGCCATGGCCGGCCGACAGACTCATCACCGTCGCGATCGTACCGGGTCCGGCGATAATCGGAATCGACAAAGGCGTCACAGATATATCGGCTTTCTCCTTGCTTTCCCCTTTCTCTTCATGATGAAGGGACTGTACATGAGATTTCTTCGCATTCAGAAGATTATAAGCGATGCCGAAAATAAAAATGCCGCCCGCGATACGTAAGGCATGAATGTTAATGTCAAACAGTTTAAAGATCAGATGGCCGAAGATTAAAAAAGCCGCCAAGATGATAAACGACAGCACGGAAGCCTTGCGCGCGATCGCTGTCCGTTCTTTCTCCGAGTACCCTTCCGTCAGTGAAAGAAAAATCGGCACGTTTCCGATGGGATTGGAGACTGCAAACAGTGAAATGAAGACATGAATGATGAATGAAAACATGCGTACCTCCTTATGACTTGCCGTTATTGAGTTATGTTTTGTTCTCCGCTGTTTCTTATGCATGGTTTTTACCCCGGGGTCTGCTTTTTATAACCTCAGCCGGACGATCCGGAAACAGAAAAAACCGTCCTTGTAAGGACGGTTTTTTCTGTTTGCTATCTCCATAAGCCTTTTCCGAATTTCAACAGCCGATAAAGCATTTTCAATTTTTTTAGCATGCGTTAATTTCCTTTTTTACTCTGAATCAATGCGCCGAGAGACATGATATCCATCAGCTTCATTAAAATTCTACCATAACGGGTACTTTTTCTCTATTATCAATTCATAGAAAAAGTGATTTGTATATCTTTAGAAAACTCCGTTACATCCGCCCTATTTTCTTTTATAATGTAAATATTGAACAAAATCCCTATATTACTTGTAAAAGGAGTTTTAGAATGTATTGTTCTCAATGCGGCCATCAAACTGATGGCGGAAAGTTTTGTGAAAAGTGCGGGGCGCCCCAGTCCGGGCAGGGAGGCGCAGGCCAAACGCAAGGCCAGGCCGCTCAGGCCGGCGCCGCGGCTAAGCAGGCTTCAAAGCAATTTGCCTTATTCGTGCTTGATGTGTTAAAGAGACCGTACCAAACATGTAAAACGACAGGCGGCGAACAGCTTGTCAGCAGCATCATCAACATGGTGCTTTTCTGCCTGGTGACGCCGATTATGTTTTATATTCTCTTATCAGACGGCTTTCGTGACGTCAGTTTTATCGCGGTTGTGATCAAACCGGCGCTTACCTTTGCATTATGCGTTTTTTGCCTGTATCTCTTGATTTTTATCGCTTTAAAGGCCGGCGGCGCGCAGGTGTCATTTAAAGATTCTCTGTCCAGATTCGGAGCATTTTTGATTCCGTTTACAGCTATTTTGCTTCTTGCTCTCATTTTTATGCTGCTTCATACAACCGTTTGCTTTACCATTCTGGCTGTCGGTCTTTTAGGAGCGGCGTTTGCCGTGCCTCCGCTCATGCTGGCGAGCTATCAGCATCAGCTCACTACTAAGGCGGATATCATTTATTCTGTTATCGTCATCTATTTGATCATTTGCGTAACGTTTCAATTCACGATCAAGCATTATATAAAAGAACTCATGAATTATTTCTTCTTTTAAAAACGGAAACCCCGCCGCCTGATTGGCGCGGGGGTTTTTTTATTGAATGGATGTTAAATAAATTCTTCCGTCTTTAACAACGCCGCCATACGTCCAATTGTATGTTCTGAGCTTCGGGCTGCCGCCGGCTTTCGTAATATAAAACTCCTCGTACGTATGAATCGTCAGATGAGAGCCTTTCTGTGAAAAGCTTTTGACATTCACTTCATTAAATACTTCGGTCGTCCCCTCGCTGTGCAGTTTTTTGACCAGTTTCTGCTGATCTGCATACAAAGGGCTCCCCTCTTCTAAATTGCCCGCCATGATGGCAAAATTGTTAAGGCTGACGGCGCTTGATTGATTTGTCAGGTAATCAGTCATAAACGATGTGACTTGCTCGTTTGTCACGCTGTCTGAAGCTGTGTTTCCTTTGGAAGATGCCCATGCTGATGTATAGGTTTTCGGCTGGTCGATTTTTATTTTTTTTACATTTGTCCCAGAAGAATCTGAGGCAGGGTCAGCTTTTTCGAAAACCCATTTTTTATGTTTTGTATCATATGAGAGTACATAATGAAAGCTCGGCTCAGCCTCTTCCATATCAGGCTTCGTATTCCCGTCGAAATAAGCAGACTCATGAAGCTCTTTACCCGTAACAGTTACTTGCCAGCGGCCGTTCTCTTGAGAAATCGCAAATGAATCCAGATCAAAGCTTGTCTCTTTATACTGATCCTTCAAAAAGGTGCCGGAACTCTTCATGCCGGATACCACTTCTTTCGTCTGCTCTTTCCAGGCGGAACCAGCCTCGGTCATCTGATCGGTATTTCCGTCTGCCATCGCTTTTGTATACTGCTTCGTTGTTTTGACAATCGTGTCCATGATTGTTTGTTGTGTATCTTGATCCGGGATAAGCGTTAAGTCCACATCAGTACTGTTGATCGGAACATCGGCAGTTTTCATTTTCCCCCAAGGAAAATCAGCCTCCACGGCGGCTGTCATGGAACCGTCAGTTAAGAGCGGACCGTATGTAACGGATGTAAACGGATCTTTATGGACGGACTTGCCGTTTATCAGCAGATCGCCTTTCGCGCTTTTGAAGCTGTCTGCCGGAGTGAATGTCACATCCTCGGCGTCTAACGGCAGGTCAAACTCAACATTCCGGCTGCCGGCCGCCTCTGCCTCTTGCTTTTTGACAACGTCAACCGTCTCATTTTTAAGCTTGGCTTCCGCCGTGTAGACACCCGGTGCATACGGACCGAAGATTTGGGTTTCATCGGCTTTTTTGACCGTACCTGTTTTCTCGCTGTTGATATAAAGATCGGCGCCTTTATAATTGCTGGTGACGCGGAAATAAACCGGATCGACTTTCAATTCGTAATGGTCAAACAAAAGAAGGGTTTTACCCTCTTTTTTGACGTATACCGCATCTTTTTCTGATGAATTGCCGCGAAGCGATGCCAGCAGTTCATCATGTTTCTTTGCGTATGCAAGGAGCGGTTTGACATTGGTCTCATTCAGCTTCAGTTTTTTGTCTGAAGGAGTGAGCAGGGCTGCGAGCTTTTTCGTGTCCCCGTCATGAACCGCCTGTTCGAATTGATCTGTGAGCCTTTTTTCAGATGTCAGCCAGGCTCCGGTTTTATATGCGGCAATCAATAAGATCAGCGCTGCGGCAATGCCGCCCCATATAAAGAGCGTTTTTTTAGGGATCGGCTTTCTCATTTGTGAAGCAGGTTCAGCCGCTCTTACAGCTGCCTGCCGCTCCAGCCGGCTTCCTTTCCCGATCGGTTTTCCGCATTCTTTACAGAAATGCGCCTCTTCGTTGTTCTGCTGGCCGCAATACTTACAAAAAAACATGACTTTCCTCCTATTCAATCTGCAAAACTTGTATAACTTTTCCTATGTTTCATATTTTATAATAAAGTAGAATGATTTTGGAGTTATTTTGAAAAAATAGCTGTCGATCATAACGGAGGAGGAGAAACGGACATGCAAAAACTGAGCATCCGAAAAGCCGCGGAGCCGGATGAAGCGCTGTATGAACTATTGCTGCTGGCCGATCCGTCGAGGGAGATTGTCGATGATTATCTTGTAAGAGGAGAATGCTATACGGCTTGGACGTCAGACGAGCTTGCAGGGGTTTACGTTTTATTGCAAACAAGGCCTAAAACGATAGAAATCGTAAACATCGCGGTAAAAGAATCGCTGCAGAACAGGGGATTCGGAAAACAGCTGGTGCAAGATGCCATTGAAAAAGCGAGACAATCGGGAGCTGACACGATTGAAATCGGCACCGGAAATTCCAGTATTCATCAGCTGTCACTCTATCAAAAATGCGGATTCCGCATTCAGGCTGTCGACCATGATTTTTTTATCAGGCATTATGATGAAGACATTTTTGAAAACGGCATTCAATGCCGGGATATGATACGGCTTTATTTGGATTTATGATAAAAAGGGCGCCGGCTGACATCGGCGCCCCTTCGTTTACCATTCAGACGGATTGATCCGCTTGTTTCTCTGTATTTCTTTGACTCCCTTGTCTGACTGAAAAATTAGCAAAAACGATCGTAAGGGTCAGTCCGACCGCCGCAAAAATATAATCCGCATTCATCAACAGCAGAAGCCCTGTGTAGACAGCGGCCGACAGCGGTTCACCCATTTTGACAATGGAAAAAATCAGTGCAAAGACCCTTCCGAAATATGCAGCCGGAACCGTCTTTTGGAAATACAGCACCGTTTGCACATCAATATACGAGATGATAATGCCAAGCACCAGGAAGATGATGCACTCAAACCCATGAAGGGGAAAAAACAGGAGCATAATGAGCAGTCCCGCTGCCGTTAACGTCCGCGGGTACAGCCGGTTCAAGCGTTTTGTATTCCATTTGAAAAATACGGCCAGATTGCCCAAAAGCATCCCCGCCTGAAACATTGAATACATGACGGCAAACCATACAGAATAGTTCTGCTGGAAACGCTCCACAGCAAGAATCGGCCCCATTACTGAAATAAGGCCGGCAATGACGAGATTTACGACGAAAAAGTATCCGACCGATGTCAGCCATGCCGCATTTCCTTTCAGCATTCTGTAACCGGATTTTACATCTTCAGTTCCGTTGCTTTTTTCATTGGGCTGTTCTGAAATACGAATGAACGCGATAAATGCCGCGGAGATAAAAAAAGCAGTTCCGTTTATGGCAAACAGCAGCCCGAACGGAATAGCCGCAATCATGATCCCGCTGATCAATTTTCCGACGATGAGTCCGATCAAGTCACTCGTATTGATCAGAGATGTCGCCTGATCAAGATGCTGTTTGCGGACGAGCAGCGGAATGATCGCGACTTTCGCCGGCGCAAACAGCATCGATTGCAGAGATAGACAAAAGGCGCACACCCCGGCTATCCACACGGTTAATAAATCGTTCGCGCTGAGCACCGCCAAGAGGATCATGATGACGGCCCGGCCCGTATTGCACAAATACAAGATCGTCTTTTTTCGGAATAAATCAATCAGCGGTCCCGCCAGCACGCCAAATGTCAGCGGCACGAGTTCGATAAAAGAAATAACGCCGACAAGAATTTTGCTGCCGGTCAATTCCAGCACTAGCAGCGGCAGAGCAATGAGCCAGACCCCGTCCGCCGCTGAAGAAAACACCTGTGCACACCAAAGCTTTGCATAGTTCGGTGTTCGATATGTCATATCAGACCCTTTTTTGATCCTCGTCATCAGAAACACCGCCGAACCATTCCAGCGTTCTCCATGATTCCCGTCTTTCCGTATAATCCTCTTCCATCACCTCAAATACAATGCCGGTATCTTGATTCCGATAAAGCTCCTGCAAAGTATCTGCAGCCCGTCTCAGCAGCTCCTCAGCGATCGTCCCTTCACTCGGATGGCGGCCCTCAAAACAGCGGACGCCCCCATGCGGGAACGCAAGCTGGCGAAATGAGCTGAAGTGATAATGCTTAATGCTCTCTTTTATCGAAAGAAACTGAAAGAAATCGGGATATTTCAGCTGATCATTTCTGAACATAAGGGCGGAAGACAAGTGAGTCTGATAGGTAATCGCCCAATGGCACAGATCCCACGTAATACCGACATGCTTCAGATCCAGCTGCACCAGCTCTGTAAAATCCTCAGGATAAATGAAAATCGGATCAAAATCCTCTCCCAGATTCCCGATGATCGGAAGGTTTTCCACACCGATCCAAATGTCCGTCCCTTTCAGCCGCTCATCAAACTCCGCGAAAAACTCAACGATTTTTTTACGGTTTCCTTCCAGGTCATAGACTTGAAATTCCTCAACCGTCATAAATTGATTCGCATGAACGGTTATGCCTTTGGCGCCGTATTTCACAGCGAGCTCCGCAAAGTGATAAAGCTGTTTTTTGATGTGATCTTCATTCACATAATCGGCATGATCTGTCGGGAAATGCAGCGTCAATAATGAAGGATCAAGCTGTTTCGCATATTCCAGCGTCTGATTGAATGTTTTGAGATAATCCGCTTCCCCAAAGGAATGGCCGTCAAAAATATTCGCTTCCAGACCGTATCCCGCTTCCACCCATTTCTCATCGATTTGCTTCGGATCAAGTCCGAAAAACGGAATTTGAGCAATCATAGGACAGTCACCATGTTCCTCTCACAAGCATAAACGCTTCCGCAGCTGTAAAACCCGATTTTGCTCCCCACACACGGGCATTATGTTCGATCGCCTGCAAAGAGCGGGGATGAGGGAAGTCTCTGAGCTCGGAGCCGTAACACGCCATCGATTTCAATTTCGTTTCAAGCTCGTTTTCAATATTAACGAAGAAATTGGCATGAAACTGATCCTTCTGACAGTAATTCCATTCCGTCGAAGACAATGTTTCATAGGCAAAAACCCGTTTTACCGTATGACCGGGAAGCGGACGGGTTGCCGTCATGACCGCTCTGAATACGACGGAGTGGTCAATATTAATGTCACCGCCGTACTGGGTATACACAATGTCAGGCTGAAAACGATTGATTTGTTTCTCCGCTTCCTTCACGACATCCAGCAAATCCATTGAATCCATTCTGTTATCAGGAAGGTTCAGCCTGACAAAATCATGGATGCCCAAAGTGCTGAGCGCCTGCTCCGTTTCTTGATTAGAATGCTCCATAACGGAATCTTCAGGCTTTTTGTAATCCGTTTTTCTTGATGACTTGCCTTCCGCCATAATGACTGCCGACACGCTGTCACCTTGGCGGACATGTTTGGCGAGCGTGCCGCCGACGCCGATAATTTCATCGTCGGGATGCGCTGCAAATACCATTACTTTCATCATATTGCCCTCCTTTGACTAACATTTCGGCTGTATCCGCTCCGCAGTTCATCAGCATATCAAGCATGGAGAGGTGAGGGATATGCTCCCCGAATAATTGAGGATAGCCAAAATGTCGGATCTGCTGATACTCAATGACAATTCCGTTTCTTTCAAAATCGCTTTCTATTAAATAGTCGGAACCCTGACTGCCTGAATAATAACGGTCCGCTCCCAGCTCCTGACAAAGCGCTAAAACAAAATCGCTTTTTTTCTCCTTCCGGCATTCAAGCTCAGAGACATAACAGAGCGGCGTTTCAATTCGCAGCTCTTCTCGGAAAAATTCAATGATGTGCATATTCAAATCATGGAGATATTCCCACTCCCGCTGATAGACATCTTGAAAAAAATGCTGGTACCGCTCAAAATATGGAGCTTTCGCATAGTTCATTTTAATCGCCATCCAATGTTTTTTCCGCCAATCCTGTGTCTGGTCGATTTTCATATGCCGAAGCTCTATGTCTTTATATTGTTTCATCTGCAAAGGCACCGTCAGCCATCTGGGGCCTTGCGGCGTTTTGATTCTGTTGCGGTTGAGAAATCCTTTTTTCTCAAATTGAGCTGTGTCATGAATGGCAAACAGATCCGACTTATACATTTTTTCAAAAAAACCGTACCACGGCAGATAACTGGATTGATGGCCGCTTATTGTTTTCATTCCGGTTTCGTAAAAAGTCGGCATTGTTTTTCTTCAGCTCCCCAATATCGTTTCGGTCTTGCGATTTCTTTACTGTGTGAATAGCCAAAATCAGCCCATTGAAGCTTGCGGCAAATGGCGAATTGCAGGGCGTCACGCATCAATAAGTAAGAAGCCTGCGCTTTTTTCCCCGCCAGGCTGTTTATATTCTGCCAATAATAGAAATGAGAGCGGTCATAGAGAAAAATACTGCTGCTGATCAGCGTCTCATCCTGATATGCTCCGACCCAAAACATTCGGTCCGCAAACGTGTCAAGCAGCTTTTGGAAAAAGCCCTGGCTCAGCACATAAGCCGCGCCGATTGCCGACGTATGCTCTTTGTAGAGGTCATAAAACGCGCCAAGTTCTTTTCGCCCGATCAGCCGGGTGACAATATTCTCTTTTTCAGCGTATCTGACTGCTGTCCGGGCTTTTCCGGAAATGCCCGTCCAAAGTTCGTCAAACGTGTCCGGAAGCGTAAGGATCCGTGTTGTCTTTTCCGTCCACCCTTCCCCGATTTCTTCTGTAAAAGAAGTCTGACCGTACGGCAGCAGCATCCGGGATATGTTCCGGCCGAATATGGTCTGGATTTCACTTTGAAGCCATTCAAATGGGATGGGTCGATCTGAAATAACGCCGCCGTATCCGATCATATTGCCGGATAATACGCCCTTCTGTTCAAAAAGCGGAAGATAGATGACTTGTCCTCCGTCCGTTGTCAGTCTGACAGGGTGAAATGACGTGCCGGGAAGCTCTTCCATGAGGATTCCCCAATCATAGCTTTGAAACAATCCCGCCTGATACATGTCAGCGGCCCGATCCCATGCCTGGCGGGTCGTGTATACTGCTGTTTTTTGCATAGTTATCACCACTATTCAGTCTTATTCTTTTGCTCATAATATGATAAAACGGATTCGGCTATATATCTGACTTGCTCCTTTTGAAGAGGGGGTTTAAACGGCAGAGAAAGAACTCTCTTCCAAAGCGGGTCTTCCCCGTCTTCCCCGCCTTCCCCCGCGTATGTTTCATAAATCGGAATACGTCCGAGGGGAAGATAGTTCCAGCATGTTTGGATGCCTCTTTCAGCTAAATAAACGGAACACCCGTACCGCTCTTCATCCCGGGGAAATACAATCGTTAAATAATTCAGATGTTCTCCTTCTTGGGGCTGGATCATTCTTATGCCGTTTGTTTCTCCCGCCTTTGCAAAGATTTCTCCCGCCGTCTCTAAGTTTCGGAGCGAAGCTGTTACAAGCTGATCCATACGTGAAAGCTGATCATCAATAATGGCTTCCCTTGCCGGATGCATGCGAAGCACGGGTACAACAGCCGGTTTATCCGGCAGAGCTTCGAGCTTTGTGGCTTTCATGGAAGGCATGGCGCCCGCTTTTCTAAACATATATGAAATAGGATGATGCCGTTTCCGTTTCATTACAGCTTGGATTCTTTGATTTCTGATATAAATTCGATAGTCAGCTGCCACTTGGCTGCGCTGTTCCATCGGGAGATTTGCTTTTTGCCGAAGCCATTCTTTCGGCGCGATTAACGCGCCGCCTCCGATACTCGCAAGCGGCTTTGAGGGGCCGAAGCTTAAAATGCCGAAATCGCCCAAACCGCCGGCAAATGTATCCGCTTGTTTTGTAAACATGGCTTGAGCGGCATCATCAATGACAGCAATTCCGTTTTCCTTCGCCCAGTCAATGATAGCGGTATTTTCTCTCCGGCCGTATACATGCGTGAGGATAACCGCACACGTCTGCCTTGTCACTTTTTTTTTGACATCCTCAAACGATAAGGATAGCTGCTCATCCAGCTTCGCAAACACAGGCGCCGCACCGGATTGCAGCACGGCATCAATGACATTCGGGCAGCTGAAGGATGAGAAAATCACTTCTTTCCCCGGCCCGGCTCCCGAATAAGTTAATGCGAGCACCAGTGCCGCACTGCCGCTGGAGGTCAGCACAATCCCTTTCCCGTAACGTTTTTCCAGTTTTTCAGTCAGTCCGCTTTGTCCGGCAGTAAGCAAGTGCTTCACCGCGCGCAGACGGCCGCTGACGGAAAACTGACCCGGATAAACGGGATATTTGACCACTTCCGGGTTTTTAGGAAAGTGAAAGTTTGTGCTTGTGTCTCTCATCTTTAATGATCTCCAGGCCTTCATTCAGACTTACTTTCGGAGCGTAACCGAGCAAACGTTTCGCCTTCTCGATTGACGGCGCCCGTTTAAAAATCTCGATGTCTTTTCCCCTCACGCCGTCTTCGCCCAGCTTTTTAAACAGATAGTTATCCTTCTCTCTGCCTGAAAGCACATTGACTTTTTCAGCCAGTTCTTTTATCGTGATCGGCTGGTCGTTCCCGATATTAAAGTCTTCAAAGACGGCTCCCTCATGAATGAGCGCGAGATAAGTTCCGGTGACGATATCACTGATGTAGCTGAAGCAGCGTATTTGTCCGCCGTCCCCGTAAAGAGGCAGCTCAGAGCCATTCTCGGCCAGGCTGAAAAACTTGTTGATGACAAAATCCTCGCGCTGTTTCGGCCCGTATACATTAAAGTACCGGACGACCCGAATATGAAGCTCGTCGGAAGCCTGTTCTCTCAAATATTCCTCTGATTGCAGTTTGGCTTTTCCGTAAGCCGATTTCGGAAGCTTTCTGCTTGTCTCGGTATAAGGAAAATCAGGTGAATCTCCGAATACTTCTGAGCTCGATGAGAAAAGAAGTGTGCTGATTCCCAATTCACCGCATACCTCGGTGACATTTTTCGTTCCTTCAAAATTAACCCGTATGACGTCTTCTTCATTGCTTCGGCAGCTGTCTACACCGACCATTGCCGCCAAATGGACAACCGCATCCGCTCCCTGCAGTGATTCGCGGAGGGACGTCCGGTCAAGGATATCCGTTTGGCGGTATTCAGTGTCAAAAGCCGGCTCTTTTTGGTCTGCAATAATGGTGTGATAACCTTTAGCCTGTAATAATGCCGCCAATTCGCTTCCGATAAAACCGGCTCCTCCGATAATCGCAATATGTTTCATGATCCTACCTCCTGGCTGATAGTCAAAACTTCTTTTATAGACTTGACAATATAGCTGCAATCCTCATCTGATAACTGGCTGTAAAGAGGCAGTGACACGATCTCCCGGAAAACACGTTCAGTAACCGGAAGCTCGGCCGGAAAATGTTTTTGATAGTAAGGATGCATATGCACGGGAATAAAGTGCACGCTCAGCCCGATCTGTTTTTCTTTCATTTTCTCAATAAACAGATCTCTGTCCATGCCGCCGTTCTCTCGGATCCGCAAAATAAATAAATGCCATGAGTGCGTTATGCCGTTCGGAATGTCAGAAAGCGGAAGCGCTGCTTTGTCAGATTGGCCCGACAGTTCACGTACATAAAATTGAGCGATCTGTGCCCGTTTTTCTTGAATTTCGTTTGCGCGCTTCAATTGAACCAGACCGAGCGCGGCCTGAATATCCGTCATATTATATTTAAAACCCGGCAGTAACACGTCGTATCTCCAGCTGCCTTTTTCACCGTACCGGTTCCAGGCATTTTTTGTGATGCCGTGCCAGCCGTACAGCCTCGCTCTTTCTGCGGCCTGTTCGTCTTTCATGACGAGGGCTCCGCCTTCCCCCGTTGTAATATTTTTGGTGGCATAAAAGCTGAAGCACACGGCATCACCGTGAGTGCCGATCATGCTTCCGTTATATTTTGTACCGAGCGCATGAGCGGCGTCTTCAATCAGATACAATCCGTTTTCTTTACAAATGGACTGCAAGTTTTCCAGATCAGCCGGATAGCCGGCAAAATGAACCGCAATTACCGCTTTTGTGCGCGGCGTTATTTTCTTCCTGACATCTTCAGGATCGGCACATAGACTTTTCTCGCATATATCCGCAAACACAGGAACGGCTCCGGCGTGCAGGATGACATTGACGCTGGAACAGAACGTGAAGCTCGGCACGATGACTTCATCGCCTTCTCCCACACCGAGCGCCAATAAAGCCATATGTAAGGCAGCGGTTCCTGAATTACAGCTGATGACGTGTTCGGCTCCAATACATTCTCCCAGCTTTTTTTCAAAATCGATTACCTTCGGGCCTTTCGAAATCCAGCCCGACTGAATCGTTTCGGTTACGCTTGCGATTTCTTCGTTTGTCATATCAGGTCTGTGAAAAGAGATAAATCGATTACTAATGACCGTTCCCTCCTATAAAGTGACAACTCTGCAATTGTCGGCTGATTTTTCCCTGCATACATTTCTTGTGTCAAAGATAATCGGTGAGGCATCCTTCAAAATACTGTAGTCGATTACATCGTGATCTGTATGAATGATGATGACGTCGTACTGATTGATTTGTTCTTTTGTGAAAGGGACAGATTGTTTGCGGCTTCCGTCATTCAAGCGGATCTCGCTGATAAACGGATCATGATAATCAATCGCGCATCCCTTGTCCATCAATTCTTCCATTATCGTAAACACTGAGGATTCACGCGGGTCATTTGTATTTTTTTTATAAGCGGCCCCTATTATTAAGATGCTGCATTTGTCTTTGCCCGCCAGTTTCAAAGCATAGTCAGAGACAGAAATCGGCATGTTAGAATTGATTTCGTCCGCCAGATCAATTAATTTTGTCTGCAGCCCTTTTTCATTCGCGATCCATTTGAAGTAAAAAGGATCAATCGGGATACAATGGCCTCCGACTCCGGGGCCAGGGATAAATTTTTGAAAGCCGAACGGCTTCGTGTCCGCCGCGCAGATGACTTCCCATATATCAATATCAAGTTCACGGCAATTAAGCGCCATTTCATTGATAAGAGCTATATTGACATAACGATAAGTATTCTCTAGGAGTTTAGCTGTTTCAGCTACTTCGGGTGAGGTGACCGGGTGAATGCTTGTAACAATGGTGTTGTAAAACGCTGAGGCAAGTTCTGTGCAAGTCTGTGTGGTTCCGCCGACTACTTTAGGAATATCTGAAACTTCATATTGCCTGTTGCCCGGATCGATTCTTTCCGGAGAATAAGCCGTAAAAAAGTCTGTTCCTATTTTCATGCCGCGGCTTGATGCCATTCTGTCGGCAATCTTTTTTTTCGTTGTTCCGGGATAGGTGGTGCTTTCTAAAATTAAAAGCTGATGCTGCCTTCCATAAGCGATCATGCTGTCAACTGCACTGTCGATGTAGGTTAAATCGGGGATCTTGTCTTTTTTGTTCAGGGGTGTCGGCACACATATCACAATGATGTCGCATTTTTGGATGAGCGACATGTCGGCACTGATTTGAAAGCGTTTTGTTTGTAAAGCCGAGTTCAGTCTGCCGTCCTCTATATCTTGAATATGGCTGCTTCCGGCGGCTAACAAGGAAACCTTTTCACTGTTTTTGTCAAATCCGATCACATTGTATCCTTTATCGACACATTCCAGCGCAAGAGGAAATCCCACATATCCCATGCCTAACACGCCTACTATCGCCTGCTTCGTTTCAATCAGATGTAACAGCCGTTTTTGACCAAGGTTGCTGGCTTCTTTTGTGACAGTATTCATTTTTCGCCCCCTAATAGATAGAAAAGAGTATTGTTTTTTACAATTTAAAACAAATATCGATCGATATCGCAATTATAACAAAAGTTAAAATTTGATAAATGAGTTTTACATCCTTTTGTGAATTAGGTATTATCTATTTATTTTTCTTTTATTTGTAAAATAAAATCCTGTTAAATGGTATATATCTGGTAACGAGTGAGAAAATCTCCCTTAATTGATAGAATATACAGAAAATAATATAAAAAAACAGGCCGAAGCCTGTTTTTTATTCCTTCATTGCCTCAGTTACTGCCGCGGAAACGAGTGCTCCAGCTTTCTCTAGCCGTTCTTTGCTGATGTGTTTCATATTATCATTCTCAGTGTGATACCAGGGCCCCGGCTCCTGTGTATCGGGGCTGAGCCAAATCCAGTTAGCCGACGGAATCCCCGCTTCATAAAAAGAGACATGGTCTGAGTAACCGAGCTGAATCAGGTTTGGCTTGACCAACCGGGATTTTTCAGCGGCTTTTTCAGCGTACCGGACGCTCGGGTTTTCCCTGCCGTCAGGAGTCGTGACACACATTTGACTCGCTTCTTCCCAGTCAGTCGCAATCATATCGGCATTAAAATTGGCCTGGCTGTGCTTTCTTTCATTGTTCGTGAGTGTACTGACGTAATAAGATGAACCCGCAGACCATAATTCTTCTGCACCGAACAGGATAAAGCGGATCTCTTTGTCTTTCGGTATGTGTGTGAATTGCTTGCTGATTTCCAGAACGGCAGATGTGCCTGAGGCGTTATCATCCGCTCCGGGCGCGCCTTTTACGCTGTCATAATGCGCTGTGACATATATAATATCAGCATCAGAAGAGTTGGCCTGTGCCGCTTTGCGCGTTCCTATAATATTTTGTGAGGTGCGGTTTTTATAGTTTTTAAATTGAATGACTGCCTGCTTTTCCTGCAGCAGTGCTTCACCGTCTTCTTTTTTCATACCCGCCGCCGGTATCGTGATTCCTTTATCGGTATGCGGACGGACGGCGAGCGGTTTTGTTGTCTGATTATAAATAATGACTGCTTTGGCTCCCGCTTGTTCGGCATGTTTGATCTTTTGAGAAACGGGGATCTTTCCTTCGCGTATCACTGCAATCTTTCCTTTGGCTCCTGTTACGTCATCGCGTGATCCGCAGCCGCCGTCAAAAATCCCTCCCTCAATTCTCAGCTCTTTTTCAACAGCGGATTGATCAGCGGAGCGGAGCGGGAATTCATGATCTCCCGCTGTGACTGAACCTGAAAAGTACTTTTTCAATGGAAATGACTGTACTTTGACACTGGCGCCCTGTGCCCGCAGGCGATTCGATATGTATTCAGCCGCTTCCTTTTCTTTCGCAGTTCCGGTTTCCCGCGGTCCGATGGTTTCACTCAGATCATGCATAGTGTCCAATGCCTCATCAGCATCAAAAACCGGCGCGGTCACGGCTGAATAACCACGGGTTTCGGACATCGGCCCGGCAGACGCGCCCCATATGACGCTTGCTGCCACCGCGGCTGACATAAATGAAAATTTCATCATAATCCCTCCTCTTATTAACACCTCTTCCCTTTCGATTGAAGAACACTGATTCCTTTAAAAAGGGGAAAAATGAATATTATTGACCAAATGAAGATGATGAAAAAGGAGGGAAAAACCCGGGAGCATAAAAAAACGCCGGGAGAATATCTCCCGGCGTCCATTCCATTACTTATTCAAGTTATAGAAAGAGTTGATACCGTGGTATTGAGCAGTTTCAGCCAACTGATCTTCGATGCGAAGAAGCTGGTTGTATTTCGCAACACGGTCCGTACGGGACGGAGCACCTGTTTTGATTTGTCCTGCATTAGTTGCCACAGCGATGTCAGCGATTGTGCTGTCTTCAGTTTCACCTGAACGGTGAGAGATAACGGCAGTGTAGCCCGCGCGTTTCGCCATTTCGATCGCATCGAATGTTTCAGTCAATGTACCGATTTGGTTTACTTTGATCAGGATAGAGTTGCCTACGCCGTTTTTGATACCTTCAGCAAGCTTTTTCGTGTTTGTAACGAAAAGGTCGTCACCGACAAGCTGAACTTTTTTGCCAAGACGCTCTGTAAGAAGTTTGTGGCCTTCCCAGTCGTTCTCGTCAAGTCCGTCTTCGATAGAGATGATTGGGTATTTAGAAACCATTTCTTCGTACCAGTCAACCATTTCAGCAGATGTTTTCACAACGCCTTCGCCAGACAGATGGTATTTGCCGTCTTCTTTGTTGTAGAACTCAGAAGATGCAGCATCCATAGCAAGTTTCACTTCTTCGCCAGGTTTGAAGCCGGCTTTTTCGATTGCTTCAACGATTGTTTGAAGTGCTTCTTCGTTAGAACCAAGGTTCGGAGCGAATCCGCCTTCGTCACCTACAGCTGTGTTCATTCCTTTAGCAGAAAGAACTGATTTCAGGCTGTGGAAGATTTGAGCGCCCATGCGAAGCGCTTCACGGAAGTTAGGCGCGCCTACAGGCATAATCATGAATTCTTGAATGTCTACGTTGTTGTCAGCATGCTCTCCGCCGTTTACGATGTTCATCATCGGTACAGGAAGCGTTTTTGAGTTGAATCCTCCAAGGTATTGGTAAAGAGGAATCTGTAAGAAATCAGCAGCTGCGCGCGCACAAGCCATAGATACGCCAAGGATTGCGTTCGCACCGAGTTTGCCTTTGTTTTCAGTTCCGTCAAGCTCGATTAAAAGCTGATCGATTGCGTTTTGTTCAGTTACATCAAAGCCGAGAAGCTCTGGAGAAATGATTTCGTTTACGTTGTTAACAGCAGTTAACACGCCTTTTCCAAGGTAACGGTCTTTGTCGCCGTCACGAAGCTCAACCGCTTCGTATTCACCTGTAGAAGCTCCGCTTGGCACTAATGCGCGTCCGAAAGCTCCTGTTTCTGTATATACTTCAACTTCAACTGTTGGGTTGCCGCGGGAGTCAAGGACTTCGCGTGCATAAACATCAACAATGTATGGCATGAGTTTGTCTCTCCTTTTGATTTACGCTTATTTTTGAATTAAAGATGTTCCGGTCATTTCTTTCGGTTTTTCAACACCGAGAAGGTCTAATAACGTTGGTGCGAGGTCGCCTAGGATTCCGCCTTCGCGCAGCGTCACGCCTTCTTTCGTCACAATGACAGGGACTGGGTTTGTCGTATGGGCAGTGTGCGGTTCGCCTGTTTCTGTAATCAGAATGTCCGCATTACCGTGATCAGCGGTAATGATGGCATGTCCGCCTTTAGCGATGATGGCGTCAACCACTTCGCCTAAGCATTCGTCCACTGCTTCAATTGCTTTAATCGTCGGTTCGACCATTCCGGAGTGGCCGACCATGTCAGGGTTTGCAAAGTTCAGGATGATCGCGTCGTGCTTGTCAGCCGCGATTTCTTTTACAAGAGCATCCTTCACTTCATACGCGCTCATTTCAGGCTTCAGGTCATATGTCGCGACCTTCGGCGAGTTAATGAGGATGCGCTCTTCGCCCGGGAATTCTTCTTCGCGGCCGCCGCTCATAAAGAACGTAACGTGCGGATACTTTTCAGTTTCTGCAATGCGAAGCTGTTTTAACCCGTGCTGTGCTAATACTTCACCGACCGTATTGTCAAGGTTTACCGGTTTGAAAGCCACATATCCGTCAACAGATTCACTGAAGTGAGTCAGGCAGACGAAATACAGGTTTTTCGGATGATTTTCACCGCGGTCGAAATCGCGGAAATCTTTGTTGGTAAACGTGTTTGAAATCTGGATGGCGCGGTCTGGTCTGAAATTATAGAAAATCACAGAATCGCCGTCATGAATTTTCGCAACGGGTTCACCGTTTTCTTTTGTGATGACGGACGGAATGACGAATTCATCATGAATGCCGTTCGCATAAGAATCGTCGACTACATCCATCGCGCTGCGGTAAGACGGGCCTTCGCCGTAAGCCATTGCGCGGTACGCTTTTTCCACACGGTCCCAGCGTTTGTCGCGGTCCATGGAGTAGTAGCGTCCGGAAATGCTGGCGATTTCGCCGACACCGATTTCTTCGATCTGCTCATTCAGCTGCTGAATGTAAGTTTTCGCTGTTTGCGGACCTACATCGCGGCCGTCGAGGAAACCGTGAATATACACCTTCGTCAGTCCTTCACTTTTCGCAAGCTTCAGCAGCGCGAATAAATGATTGATATGACTGTGTACGCCTCCGTCAGAAAGAAGGCCGAACAGGTGCAGCGCTTTGTCGTTGTCTTTCGCATTTTTGATGGCGTCAAGGAACGTTTGATTGCGTTCAAATTCGCCTTCGCGGATGGCAACGTTCACGCGTGTTAAGCTTTGGTACACAATACGTCCTGCGCCGATATTCAAATGACCGACTTCAGAGTTCCCCATCTGTCCTTCAGGCAGTCCGACTGCTTCGCCTGATGCCGTCAGCGTCTGATGAGGGTATTGGTTCCAATAACGGTCGAAATTCGGTTTTTTCGCTTGTGCGACTGCGTTTCCGACTGTTTCATTGCGTAATCCGAACCCATCAAGAATGATGAGTGCAGCTGGTTTTTTACTCATATTGACCTTCCTCCAATAATTGAACGAATGACTGCGGTTCAAGGCTTGCGCCGCCGACCAAAGCACCGTCAATATCGGACTCTGCCATATATTCTTTAATATTTGCAGGTTTTACGCTGCCGCCGTATTGAATGCGGAGCTTGTCAGCAGTTTCCTGGCTGAAGCTTTCAGCAACGACTTTACGGATATGCGCGCAGACGTCGTTAGCATCTTTCGCTGTAGAAGATTTGCCTGTTCCGATTGCCCAGATTGGCTCGTACGCAATAACGGAAGCGGCAACTTGCTCTTCAGAAAGACCCGCAAGACCTTTTTTCACTTGATCGGCAACAAGATCATTTGTTTTTCCGGCTTCGCGCTCTTCAAGCGTTTCACCTACGCAAATGATCGGCACAATGCCGTGTTTGAAAGCGGCATGCGCTTTTTTGTTAACTGTTTCATCAGTTTCAGCGAACATTTCACGGCGCTCAGAGTGGCCGATGACGCAGTAATCCACGCCAAGGTCTTTCAGAGCGACCGGGCTGATTTCACCTGTGAACGCACCGTTTTCTTCAAAATGCATGTTTTGGGCGCCGACTTTCAGGTCAGTTCCTTTAACAGCAGAAGTCAGCTTTTCTAAGAAAAGAGCTGGTGCGCAAACAACGGCTTCCGCTTTGTCTGCTGCTGGAATGGAAGATTTCACTTCTTCAACGAAGCTGACAGCTTCGCCGAGTGTTTTGTTCATTTTCCAGTTACCGGCTATAATTGGTTTTCTCATCTGTTCCACTTCCTTATAGCAGTTTTTATTTATCGTTCAGCGCAGCTACACCTGGAAGCTCTTTGCCTTCCATGAATTCAAGGGATGCGCCGCCGCCTGTTGAGATATGGCTCATTTTGTCAGCAAGGCCGAATTTTTCAACGGCTGCCGCAGAGTCTCCTCCGCCGATGACAGAGTATGTATCGTTTGCCTCTGCCAATGCTTCAGCCACTGCTTTTGTGCCTTGAGCGAACAAGTCGATTTCGAATACGCCCATCGGTCCGTTCCATACGACAAGTTTGCTGTTTTTGATAACTTCAGCATACGTTTCGCGGGTTTTCGTTCCGATGTCGATCGCTTCTAAATCACTTGGGATCTCAGAGATCGGCACGATTTGAACGTTTGCATCGTTAGAGAAATCATCAGCAACGAGAACGTCTTCCGGCATATAGAATTTAACGCCTTTTTCTTTCGCGCGGTCCATGAATGATTTTGCAAGTTCGATTTTATCTTCTTCAAGAAGAGATTTACCGACTTCATATCCAAGCGCTTTTACGAATGTGTAAGCAAGACCTCCGCCGATAATCAGGTTGTCCACTTTATCAAGCAGACTTTCGATTACGCCGATTTTGTCTTTTACTTTCGCGCCGCCGATGATTGCCGTAAACGGGCGCTCAGGATTTGTCACGGCTTTGCCGAGAACGTCAAGCTCTTTTTCCATCAGGAATCCTGCAACCGCCGGCAGATGCTCGGCAATTCCGGCTGTAGATGCGTGAGCACGGTGGGCAGCACCGAATGCGTCATTGACATATACATCCGCAAGCTCAGCAAATGCTTTAGCAAGCTCAGGATCGTTTTTCTCTTCACCAGGGTAGAAACGTACGTTTTCCAATACAAGAACGTCTCCGTCCTTCATATCAGAAATTTGTGCTTTTACAGCATCGCCGTAAGCTTCATCCGCTTTTTTCACTTCTTTGCCGAGCAGTTCGCCTAAGCGTGCAGCGACAGGAGTTAAACGAAGCTCCTCAACCGTTTCGCCTTTCGGGCGGCCTAAGTGGCTCGCAAGAAGGACTTTCGCGCCTTGGTCTGCAAGGTGTTTGATTGTTGGAAGCGCAGCGCGGATACGAGTATCGTCTGTTACTTCCCCGTCTTTCATTGGAACGTTAAAGTCAACGCGGCAGAATACGACTTTGCCTTTTACGTCGATGTCTTTTACTGTTTTTTTATTCATGCCTTAGGAGATCCTCCTTCAAAATGGTTTGCATAGCACGAAAAACGTGAAACGTGAAACCCGCCTCATGATGCTTCCGCCGCGGGGCAGATTGCAGCTTCCGGGCACGGGGCAGATCGTCTTCTGAGCCAGGGCAGGCGGCTCAGAAAACGAAAGTGCCGCGGAAACTTCAAAACGCGGACGTTCTGCAGCAATCCGGCGCTTTCTGAAAGCCGGTTCTCATGGAAAAAGGGAAAGGGAGTCCGTCCCCTTCCCTTGTCCGCTTTCATTATAGCGTTTCTGTCCGAAAGAACCAAGTCCGGCCCTTTCCGGGAGCTATGAATTAAAGACCTTGTTTTGCGATGTAAGCTGCAAGGTCAACAACGCGGTTAGAGTAGCCGCTTTCGTTATCGTACCAAGAGATTACTTTTACCATGCTGCCTTCCATAACCATTGTAGAAAGAGCATCGATTGTAGAAGAGTTAGCATTGCCGTTGTAGTCTCCGGATACTAATGGCTCTTCGCTGTAGCCAAGGATTCCTTTAAGATCGCCTTCAGCCGCTTCTTTAAGAGCTGCGTTTACGTCTTCAGCCGTTACGTCTTTGTTAAGTTCAGCAACTAGGTCAACAAGAGAAACGTTTGGAGTCGGCACACGCATAGCTCCGCCGTTCAGTTTGCCTTTCAGTTCAGGAAGAACAAGGGAAACTGCTTTAGCAGCACCAGTTGATGTAGGAATGATGTTTTCAGCTGCTGCACGCGCACGACGGTAGTCTTTGTGCGGAAGATCAAGAATTTGCTGATCGTTTGTGTAAGAGTGAACAGTTGTCATCATACCGCGTTTGATGCCGAATTTGTCGTTAAGTACTTTTGCAAACGGCGCAAGGCAGTTTGTTGTGCAAGATGCGTTAGAGATAACATGGTGGTTAGCCGCATCGTATTTGTCTTCGTTAACACCCATAACGATTGTGATATCTTCTTCGTTAGCAGGTGCAGAGATGATCACTTTTTTCGCGCCTGCTTCTAAGTGTTTCGCAGCGTCTGCGCGTTTTGTGAAGAAACCAGTAGATTCAACTACGATTTCAACGCCTTGTTTGCCCCAGCTGAGTTTCGCAGGATCGCGCTCAGCAGAAACTTCGATTGTTTTGCCGTTAACAACAAGGTTGCTGCCGTCAACTTTAACTTCTGCATCTAATTTTCCGTGTACGGAATCATATTGTAAAAGATGAGCAAGCATGTTAGCGTCTGTTAAATCGTTAACCGCTACTACCTCAACTTCAGGATTGTTTAATGCTGCGCGGAATACGTTACGTCCAATACGACCAAAACCGTTAATACCGACTTTTACTGCCATGATTATTTCCTCCTTTAAATAAGTGAGAGATATTTATATTGAGGGACTGTTATCCCTTAATAACTTCTTTGCGGCTCCTTCGTCCGTGACGAGAACCGTGTTTCGCTGCTTTTTAAAATAAGCTTCGATTGCTTCTGCTTTTGATGATCCGCCCGCTACCGCGATAATGTCGGGAATGGCATCGAGGTCATCGAGCTGCATTCCGACTGAATGCACCTTGTGAACGACTTCTCCGTCCGCATTAAAGTAGTAGCCGAATGCCTCTGTCACCGCATGATTGTCATCTATTTTCTTCAAATCTTCCAAAGGCGTGTTTCTTCGCTCCGCCATTGTTCTAGCTTCGCCGATTCCGTGAACGAGCATACTCGCTGATTTAATCGTGTGAAGCACCTCTTTTACGGAAGGTTCTTCAATAATAGATGAGTAGGCGCCTTGTGACAGCTGTCCGGGAACGAACAAAAGCCGATAAGTGCCTGAAGCCTTTTCCGCCATATGCGCGCATATGGTGTTCGCCTGGTTTTTCACATCTTCGCCTAAACCGCCTCTTGCGGGCACAAACAGGAGCTCGCGGTTTTTTGAATCCGGCGTCATCATATCGGCGACGGCTTCAATTGTCGTACCGCCGGTTACAGCGACGATATTTTTGCCTGAAAATCTCTTTTTCATACATGCAACGGCCGCTCTCCCTAATTCTTTTTTGACCCAAGGAGATTGGTCGCTGTCTCCGGAAACGATAATGGCGTCTTTCAGATTAAGCCGCTCTTTTAATGTCTTTTCCAGAAGCGTCAATCCTAAAACATCCTTCATCGTATCTTCCAGAATCGAAAGCAGTGAATAGCCCTCTTCCGTCATTGTCATGCCGTTTGTTTTAATATCGATGAGATTCTGTTCTTTCAAAAACTGAACCTCGCTTCTGAGAACGCGCTCGGTCAATCCGAGACTGGCTGCAAGACTTCTGCGGCCGATCGGTTCGGTAAGCCTGATATACTGCAAGATTTCAAATCTTTTCTGCATCACAAGCAAAAGATCAGGCAATAATTTTTTTTGAGCTTGTATTAACTGGTTCATGACTCAAACGTTCCTTCCTATTCATACTGGACAAAAAATGTCCCGCTATGACAAAAAACGTCCCATCATAGCCAAAAAAAATTATGTCTGCTTTCTTTAATTATTTTAACAGGATGACATTGTTAATTCAACTGTTAAAGGTCAATTCCTCGACATTCTTCGCAGGATTTACCAGTATCTCCTTGATACAGTCATTATATACAGAAACGGAATGAAGGTGACAGACAAAAGCCCGCTGGAGCGGACTTTTGTCGTGAAACGCTTTCATTTTATCCAGAGTTTTTCTATTTCTTCTAATGATTTATTTTTCGTCTCAGGGCAGATCGTCACGACAAACAAGAAACAGAGAATATTAATGACGGCGAATATCCAGAAGGTGTACGCGAGCCCTAACCCGCTGATCATCATCGGCACGAACTGGCCGATCGCCCAGTTGGCCCCCCATAAGAATATCGTCGCAATACCGGCGGCGCGTGCGCGGAGGTGGTTCGGAAAGATTTCCGAAATCATGATCCACGTAATCGGCCCGACTGATACGCAAAAAGCGGCGACGAATCCCAATATGATGACGACTAAAGCCGGACCGCTCGCCAGCTGAAAATAAAAGGCTGCCCCGATTAAGATCATGAACAGCGCCATAAAGGCAGATCCGACCCCCATCAGCTTTTTCCGGCCTACCTTATCGACTAAAAGAACGGCGATGACGGTGAAAATCACTTCGACGACACCGACGATGCATGTCGTGATAAACCCCGCATTCTGTCCGAAGCCCATCATTTTGAAAATTTCCGGCCCGTAATACGTAATTGCGTTCATGCCGATGACCTGATTGAATAAAGCCAGCAGAATCCCGATCACAAGCGCTTTTCTCAGCCCCGGTTTAAACAGCTGAGACAATGACCCCATTTTTTCTAATTGTAAAGACGTTTCGATTTGTTTGATTTCTTCTTTCGCGGTCTGCTCGCCGTTAATGCGCGTCAGCACGGCGAGGGCTTCATTCCGGCGCCCCGCTTTCGCAAGCCAGCGCGGACTTTCCGGCACGATAAGCAGCACGATAAAAAAGATGACGGACGGAATCATGCCGTAAGCGAGCATCCACCGCCAGCCGGTGTGCACTCCCCATTCATACGAGCCGGACTGCTGGACGGCAAGGTTAATAAAATAAGTGCCGGATATCCCTAATATCGTAAACAGCTGATACAGTGAAGACAGACTGCCGCGTATGGCCGGCGGAGCGGCTTCGGTAATATACGTGACAGAAAGCGAGGAGCCCATGCCGATTCCCAGACCGCCGATGACTCTGGCGATCACTAAGGAAGACACACTTTGAGAAAGCGCAGAGACAACCGCTGACACCGCAAACAACAGCGCCGCTGCCATCAAAATCTTTCTCCGTCCGAAACGGTCGCTCAAAAATCCGGAAATCCCGACGCCGAAAACACCGCCGATCATAATGCTTGAAATCACGAGCCCTTCCATAAAAGGACTTAAGCGGTACAAATCTTTCAGGAAACCGATGGCGCCGGAAATCACCGCCGTGTCATAACCGTACAAAAGCCCTCCCAGTCCGGCCGCGCATGAGATGAGAATGACAAACCACTTGGAATGCTGCCGAGTGACAGGTACATTTGAGCCAATTGGTGCCGGGTGATTCTTCATGAATTTTACCCTCCCGCGAATAATAGAATAAAAACGCTTACAAAACAAAGTGCGGCGCTTGATGATGCTTTGTTTTCTTCAGAACCGCCACATTTGTACGCACTTATAAAGAATTTTATCTAAAAATGAGGAAAATTAGTACGTACAAATAAAGAATAAGCAGTTTTTCATAATCTGTCAATTATTTTTACAGCTTGATGAAAGGGCTTACTATGTTATACTGGAATTTGTCCGTATACATTTTGGAGGAATTGATATGCTACCGAAATATGCTCAAGTAAAAGAAGAAATTTGTTCATGGCTGAATCAGGGAAAAATACAGCCGGACGAAAAGCTGCCTACGGAAAATGAGCTGATGCAGCAGTTCGGCGTCAGCCGCCATACCATCAGAAAGGCGATCGGAGATTTGGTCTCGCAAGGGCTGCTGTACAGCGTTCAGGGCGGAGGCACCTTTGTCGCTTCACGCACGGCGAAATCAGCCATGCATTCAAACAAAACGATCGGCGTCATTACAACGTACATATCAGACTATATTTTTCCCAGCATCATCAGGGGAATTGAATCTTATTTAAGCGAACAGGGCTATTCCATGCTGCTGACGAGCACCAACAACAATACAGAAAGTGAGCGGCGCGGCCTTGAAAACCTGCTGTCCAAAAATATAGACGGGCTGATTGTCGAGCCTACAAAAAGCGCGCTGCAGACGCCCAACATCGGCTACTATCTCAATCTGGAGAAAAACGGCATTCCGTTTGCCATGATTAACGCCTCTTATGCGGAGCTGGCCGCACCGAGCTTTTCCGTCAATGATGTCAAAGGCGGCATGATGGCTTGCGAATACGTCATGTCCCTCGGCCACACGCACATTATGGGAATCTTTAAAGCGGATGACACGCAGGGCGTCAAACGGATGAACGGCTATCTTCAGGCGCATCGGGAGCGCGGGATTTTCCCGTCTCCGGACATGATCGTGACTTACACGACTGAGGAAAAAGAAACCGTGCTTCTCCAAAAAATTAAGCATACCCTTGAGCAAAACAGCGGGTCATATCCGACGGCCATTCTTTGCTACAATGACGAAATTGCGCTGAAGACGATTAATCTTCTCAGGGAATTGGGGTTAAAGGTGCCAGATGACGTATCGGTCATGGGCTATGACGATTCACATTTCGCCCAGATTTCCGAGGTGAAGCTCACCTCTGTCAAGCATCCGAAATCCATTATGGGGAAAGCGGCGGCAAAATATGTCATCGACTGCTTAGAACATAAAAAGCCGAAGAAGGATGACGTCGTGTATGAACCGGAACTCGTCATCCGGAATTCAGTCAAGCGGATCGGCGAATAAAAAAAGCAATGTGCGCGGCACATTGCTTTTTTTGCTCAGCTGTTTTTTAATTCGGCGATGATTTCAAATGATCTCATTCTGTCGGCATGCTCAAAGCTTTCTGAATTCACCATGATTTCATCCGCCTGTGTTGTCCGGATGAAGCTTTCCAGCTTTTCCTTCACACGCTCCGGTCCGCCGACAATCGTTGAACTGAGCTGTTCATTGACCATCGCTTTTTCATACGGCGACCAGATTTGATCCATGTCTTCAACAGGAGGCTTCAGCTGGTTCGGCGTGCCGCGGACGAGGTCTAAAAATCTTTGATAATGCGATGTTGCCAGATGCTCCGCCTTTTCATCCGTATCGGCGGCAATGACGGTGACGCCGACCATCGCGTACGGTTGATCCAGTACGTCTGACGGACGGAAGGAGCTGCGGTACAGTTCAAGAGCGGGCACGGTATTTTTCGGTGAGAAGTGAGCCGCAAAGGCGAACGGAAGCCCGAGCTCTCCCGCAAGACGCGCGCTGAAGCCGCTTGAGCCCAAAAGCCAGATCGGCACGTCCAGCCCTTCGCCCGGAATGGCGCGGACTTGATTGCGCACATTGCCTGTCGGTTTGAAGTAATTTCTCAATTCTTCAAGCTGCTCCGGAAAATCTTCCCCGCTGTTTATGTTTCTTCGTAAGGCTCTCGCCGTTAATTGGTCGGTCCCCGGCGCGCGTCCGAGCCCCAGATCAATCCGCCCCGGATATAACGTTTCAAGGGTTCCGAACTGCTCCGCGATCACAAGTGAAGAATGATTCGGCAGCATAATACCCCCAGAACCGACGCGGATTTTTTTCGTGCCGCCGGCGATGTGGCCGATCAGCACCGCCGTTGCCGAGCTGGCGACGCCTTCTATATTATGATGCTCCGCAAGCCAATAGCGGTTATAGCCCCACTCCTCGGCGCGGCGCGCTAAATCCATGCTGTTGCGGAACGATTCAGCAACCGTTCCCCCCTGTACGACCGGCGATAAATTCAATACGGAAAACGCAGTATCTTTCAATGTATGTTCAGCCATCGTTTTCTCCTTTATGGTTTAGTGTAAGCAGATCTTAAACAAGGTCTCTACCACACACCTTACCACAGCTTTTCTCGTGAGTTAAACAATTTGATTCGATGATCTTCGAACAATCATAGTCCCACCAATATAATGCAAATAAGTGTAATAGTTTTATTCTATTAATCATTTACAAAAATAAACCATAGCATTACGAATAAAGAGAGTCAGCTTTAGTTTCCCCTATAAATTAAACCATAAAATAACAATAATACACTTGAACTTACAATTATTATGCTATATTATGGTTTATATTGAAATTAATAAATAGGAGGAAATAAGTTGAAAAAAAACATTTTAATGACTGTTGTTACTTCTTTATTGGTAACATTTATTATTTTCACTGGTAGTATTAGTGCTTTCGCTGCAGATTTTTGGTCTGGCGATAGACAAAACTTAAATGTATCAGGATTTACTGATGCCTCTTACTATACTAAAAAAGCAAAAACTGTCGATTTCACTCTATCCACACCCTATCCTGGAGGCCATACAAATAAAGGAAACCTTTACTTACAACGGAAGTCAGGTAATAAATGGACGACTTGTAAAAAGACAAGCTTCGCTTTCAAAGATCACGTAACTAAGTCATTCTCTTTAAAAGGGTGCAAGACAGGTTATTATCGAGTTAAAGCCACTTTTAACGGTGCAAAAGTCGTCAATACGACTAACTCTTTTAAAATTAACCGATAAGATTCAGGGCCCTATGATGATTAGGGTCTTTTTTTTATTCGTTCTTTGTGAGTTCCTGTGCGATTTGAATGAAAAGTTTTGCCGCCAATGAAGCCTCCTTTATAGAAGGAACGGCAAGCAGAACATCACGGTACACCGCCTGATTGAGTTCCCTTGTCACGACATTTTCCGGCAGCGATATTCCTGACATAGACATTTGTGATAATATCGCAATTCCCAGCCCCTCTTTGATCATGCTGATGGACGTATTGACGTTGTAAACAGTGAATGCGGCAGTCAGCACAGATCCTGCCTCCTTAAACATATCAATAAACGGTGATTCGTATCCTCCGTCACAGATGATCATCGGCTGGCGGTCAAGATCTTTCAGAGTGATTGACTCACAGCAGCAAAGCGGGTGATCATTTCTAAGCACGACGGCCATTTTATCTTTTTTCAGCGGCAGATATTCCATGTCTTCCGTAGGAAAAAGAGTGATCCCCACATCTATTACCCGGGAGCGGAGCCATTCCTTTACTTCGTTAACCGTTCCTTCATGAAGCACCAACTCAAGCTTCGGATACCGTTTTTTAAACACGCTGATCAGCTTTGGAATGAAATAAGCGGAAGCGGCCGGAAATGTGCCGATGTGAATCGTTCCCTGTTCAAGCCCTCTTTCCGCGGCCGCCAGCTGCTCGGCTTTTTCTATGCCTTTGAGCACCTCTCTGATATGAACGAGAATTTTTCCGCCCGTGTCCGTGAGCCTTACGCCGTTGCGGCGCTCGCGGATGATCAGCTTGATGCCGAGCTCTGACTCAAGCGCCGAGATGGCATGGCTGACGGCGGGCTGCGTCATATTCAGCGCCTGCCCCGCTTTCGTAAAGCTTCCCGTTTCAGCGATTTGAACAAAAACCCGCAGTTGTGTAATCGTCATAACGTTTTACTTATGCTCCTTATAAAAAAGATTCATTTTATTTATCTTACTGATTACCGTATCATATGATGGAATTGTTCTACAAGGAGTGAACGACGTGAAACAGCTTTCGAAAATACAGACGGCTCTTATGCTGGCGTTTCTAGTCACGGTATGGGGAATTAACTGGCCGCTGACAAAGGCCGCGCTTGCCTATTCGCCGCCTCTTCTGTTTGCCGGAATCCGCACGCTGATCGGCGGCATTCTATTATTAATGGTTGCGCTGCCCCGTTTTAAAAAGCTGCGTTTTAAAGAAACGTGGCCGATCTATCTTATTTCTGCCATTTTAAATATTACTTTATTTTACGGCCTGCAAACGGTCGGCTTGAACTACCTGCCTGCCGGCTTATTTTCAGCCATCGTGTTTTTCCAGCCGGTGTTAATGGGCGTTTTTTCTTGGCTGTGGCTCGGGGAATCGATGTATCCTTTAAAAATAGCCGGTCTTATTCTGGGCTTTGCCGGTGTCGCCGTCATCAGCGCAGCCGGTTTCGGAGGCCATATTTCCATCGCCGGCATTCTTTTGGCCTTAGGCTCTGCGGTCAGCTGGGCGCTCGGCACGGTATATGTGAAAAGAACGGGCGGACGCGCGGACTCTATCTGGATGGTCGCTCTTCAGCTTCTGATCGGCGGCGTGCTGCTTGTCAGCTCCGGCCATTTTTCGGAAAGCTTTTCAGCGATTCAATGGAAAGCTCCGTTCATTCTCAGCCTTCTGTTCATTTCAGTTTTTGTTATCGCGCTCGGCTGGCTCGCCTTTTTTACGCTTGTCGGTTCAGGGGAAGCAAGCAAGGTTGCCTCTTACACCTTCCTGATCCCGCTCATATCCATTACCGTCAGCTCGATATTCCTGCATGAGCCGCTGACCGTCAGCCTTTTAGCCGGACTGCTTCTGATCGTCACAAGCATTTGTTTTGTGAATATAACACCGAAGAAACTGAAAACACCTGTTCTGGCCGCAGAAAAAAAGGCCGTTCAATAAAAAAACTCTTGCCGCGGGGCAAGAGTTTTTTTATTTATTGACGTCTCCCTTTCACAAGATACGCAGCCGTAATGAGGAGATAGATGGCCGCAGTGATGCATGTAATGACGATGGATGTCGTGGCAATCACGCCGACCAAGATGGCTAAAAGCGCAAGCACCGCGAACCATGTCGTGTACGGGAACCATTTGACGTAATAAGCCGGTTGTTCTGTTGAATGTTTTCTTGATTTCAAATGGGCGAATCCGATAATCAGCCAGATGAACAGCACGGTATAGCCGAGGGAACCCATCAAATAATTAAACGTCTGGCTTCCTGCGAATAAAGAAATCAGGACGCCTACATATAAAAATGACGTACAAGTCAGAATCGCATAAACGGGAACCTTTTTCTTCGACAGTTTTGAAAAGATTTTCGGCACCCGGCCGTCAGAAGCCTGTGTAAACAAGACGCGGGATGATCCGTACAGTCCCGAGTTCATAGACGAGATAATCGCAAGAAGAATGACGGCATTCATAATATGGTCGGCACCCGGAATCCCTATCATCTTAAATACTATGACAAACGGGCTTTCTGGAACGCTGTTGACTTGATTCCAAGGAATCAGGCTGACGATGATGAAAAACGGCAGCAAGTAAAAAGCGACAATCCGCGTTAACGTGCTTCGGACAGCTTTCGGGATCACCTTTTCGGGATTTTTTGTCTCCGCCAGCGTGACGCCGATGATTTCCGTTCCGCCGTATGAGTAGATCACGACGAGCATCGCCGTAATGACGCCCCCCGCTCCATGCGGGAAAAACCCTCCGTGATCCGTTAAATGAGACAGCCCCGGCGCCGTGTGATTGCCGAATGAGAAAAATAAGAGCAGAATCCCGCATAAAATAAAGATGACAATCACTGTAATTTTAATGAGCGCGAGCCAGTACTCCGTCTCGGCAAACAGTTTCACAGAAAGCATGTTTACGACCGTCACCACAATGGAAATGATCAAAGCCAATATCCATATCGGACATTCCGGCAGCCAATATTGAATGAAAATGGCGGCTACGACCGCCTCCGCGGCAATATTGAGCACCCACATTTTCCAATAGATCCAGTCTAAAAAGTATGCAGCGTACGACCCGAGAGACTGCTGAACCAAATCACGGAACGTCCTTGCATGTTTGTTTCTGACTGCCATTTCGGCCAGCCCCTGCATAATAAACAGCAGAATGATTCCGCCGAGGAGGTAGGCCAATAACACGGATGGCCCCGCTTCATCAATCGCCGTGCTGCTGCCTTTAAAGAGCCCAGCCCCGATTGCGCCTCCAAGCGCCATCATCATAATGTGTCTGGACGACATCGTCCGTTTTAACGTTTGCTTGTCCTTTTCCATCTATCACACGCCCTCTCGCAAAAAGTGTTCATCACATAAAAAAGCACGCCGCCTCTTTGGGAAAAGAGACGGCGTGCCTCAGGCAGCCGCGGTACCACTCTTGTTGATCCCGAATGTCCGGAATCCAGCTTAAAAACCTTTTAACGAAGGTCAGCCGTTAGGACATAGGGAATATTCCGACAATTCCGTTCCGCCCTGCCACTTCCGGGCGAGTTCAAAGAACAATCAGTCCGCGTTGCACCAACCCGCGGCTCTCTTTTTCTGACTGGATTCTTTTACTGCTCCCGTTCACAGTGTTTTATGTTAAATGAATCTCTTGAGTTTTTATTTTCTGAATATAGTAACATAATATACAGTCTTCTATTTTCAAAGTCAATACTAATTTTTGCAGCTGGTTTTCTTATCACCTATATAAGACATTTTGACTGACCATGTTTATATTCATATGCGGGGTGAGCCGGCCCCTAATATGGCGTAATCAGCACTTTATATATTGTTCAAACAGAAATTCCGACGAAAGGTTTTCTACGATATATGGACTGAGCGGCAAAAAGTTAGCAGAAAGATGAAAGGTTTTACTCTTATGCTGGTATCCCAGCTTAGTAACTGTACACATTTCATTTCTAATAGTTCAATTCCAATGACTCCACAAGGTTCTATACCCGGAAGTCATATTCCATTTATTAAAGCTGTTGACATGAAACCAATTCCACAAATTAAACTCGTGGAGAACACTAGTTGGCGTAACACGAAACTGTATAGAAGCATTAGTGGCGTTACAGCTAGTGTTTTTGAGTTTTTAAAGGAGATTTTCAGGATACAAATAACAATAACGAGAAAATCAGGTGTAGAAAGATGAATAAGACACCTATTTTTTTACAAAAAATGATAATAAAGGGTTGATATGGTACGGGTTTCATACTTTAAGATGATGATGTGTCTTCACTGAATACTAAATAAACATTTCCAGGAGGAGTTTCCTATGCAGTCTAGCACATCATTTAACAGCCCAGCTTACCTTGAAACAAATGGAGTAATGAAAATCGCTGATATAACCTATAGTAATAACGAATGGCTGAACTTCGACATTGGAGGAGAAGGAATTTTTAAGAAATCAGGTTCTTATTTAGTTCCATCTCTTCCAGTAGAATTTCATTGTCATGGAATCGGTCACTATGATTTTAGCAATTTAGATCAATTAGATATTGAAAAGATCAATACACTAGCTGAAATAGAAGGGATTTTCTGTGTACCCTCTATTTTTCTTCCTCATAATCAATTAGATCAATTTGCAGCCTTTATGAAAGAGTTCCATACACAAAAGAGAAAGGGACGTTACCGTAATATTTTAGGTATTTCACTAGAAGGACCATTATTGGCCAGCTTTGCAGGCACACCGGAAAAAGGGAATTGGGCACCCTTAAAAGAAGAATGGGAAAAGATCGCTTCTTGCGGAGAATACGGTCTTATTTATACTGTACTGTCCCCAGATGCTATGACTGAAAACTCCTATCTAAAGAAATATATCACCGAAGAACATCCGAGTTTAGAATGGATTGTAGATACACTTGTGGAGGCTGGAGTAAAACCGGCGCTGGGTCACTTCCAAAAAGCATACCCGGAGGAAACCTCTGAACTTATAATGAAAGTTATAGATACAGCGCAAAAACGCAGCAATTACACTGGATCAGATGCCGTTTTAACAGATCATTTGTTTAATGATATGCCAAACAATTTTAAACACACCTGGAGAACACCCCAAGAAAGAGTACATAGATTAGAGGGGTTAAAAAATGCTCGGTTAGATAAATGGAACATAGATAATATAAACACACTTGTCGGAGAAGTTCCCGGTACTTTGATGAGAGCCGCGAAAGAAGGTCTATTAACCATTTGTATGAATTTTGATAGTGAACATGTAGACTTAGAAGTTGCACGGCGGGTTGTAGAACTTGTTGGCTCTAAGGGTATTATAGCAATGACAGATCGCATTGACACAGATTCCATGTGCGGCCAATCACTGGAGAAAATTGAAGGGAATAATCTATGGTATCAAGGAAAAGGGTATGTAGCGGCAGGGTCTTACACAATTGATCGGCTTATGCATAATATTCGTGCTATAGGTTTTAATGAGGAAGTTGTATGGAATATGACATCATTTGTACCATTAAAAGCTTGTCACTTCCTAAATGAACTTGAAAACCTATCCATGAAGCCCTTCAGTTTTATAGATGAAACGAAAAAAAGAGCTCATTTCAAAGCGCCTGCCCCAGAGCTGATTCTGCGCTAAGCAAAAAAGACCACCATAAAGTGGTCTTTTTAAGTTGACTTTCTTTTAATAAGTTTTAGGTTCAACTTATTTATATTGGGAACATCTTTGTTATTCATTAAGTTATATAATAAATTTGCTGCTGTTTGTCCCAACTCTTTAATCGGTTGATGTATCGTTGAAAGTTCTATTACCTTAGATATCGGCTGATTATCAAATCCTATAACCGCCAGTTCTTCAGGTATTCGTATTCCCTGTCTTTTCGCTTCATAAATGATCCCCGCCGCAACATAATCACTTCCTACAACCATTGCCGCAGGACGAGGTGACTTATTTAGTAATAATTTTGCTATTTCTATACCATTCTCAATAGTGTACTGTTCCTCAAAGTACCAATTATCACTCCATTTCAATTCGTATTCATTTCGAAAGTGAAAAAATGATTTTTTTCTGCTTATGCCAACACCGCTCTTAGGATTTCCTATACATAGACCAATGGATTGATGTCCTTGATTTCGCAGATGATCAATTGCCATTTTGATTCCTGACTCATGATTAATAAATATATGTGCAACCTGTTTGCTTGCAGAAGCTTCACAGGAAACAATATTGCCAAACCCAGATATCTCGTCGAGTACGTGATGGGGGCTTACACAGGATCCCAAAATAAGACCGTCAATAAGTTTGTATTTCAATCTGTTAAAAAACTCCATTTCTTGTTCAGGATCGTTATTTGATTGGTGCACAAGCAAACTGTAATTATGTTTATTACACTCTTCGCCTATTCCCGCAATCAGTTTACTGAAAAACGGATGGTTGATTTTAGGAACAATGACTCCGAATACATTTGTCTTCCCCCTGGATAGGTTAATCGCGTTGAAATTTGGTACATAATTTAATTCCTTCATAGCTTTTAACACAGCGTCCCGCTTCTCAGGTTTTACATAAGGATGATTATTGAGAACTCTAGAAACTGTTGTCCGAGAAACGTTCGCTTTCTTTGCTATCTCTGTAATGTTTGTCATTACTGTTACTCCTTCTTAGACAGCGTTATCAGGATTTCACACTGAATAACACAAGGGGAAAAATCATTTAATTAATAGTTTTATCATGGCCTGCATGAATATGTGCGCCTTCCTGTCCCACACTATAAATAGAACGGGGCTTCCCCATCTTGTGTAATAGTTTGTCAAATAAACCTACTAATATCCCCAGACATAGCAGCACAATGATGGTTCCTATCCCAATCGGCCCCTGAAGAATGATTGCAAGCACAAAAGCTAAAGCTTCCCCTATCGTCTTTGTAATATTAATACCCCAACCTGTGCGTTCAGTAATAGCCAACATTAATTCATCATTCGGTATCGAAGGAAAAGATGCTCTTAAATAAATAGCGATTCCCATAGCCAATATACACAACCCTATCAAAAATAAACTCCATTGAAGAATTACAGCATCTGTTTTTAAGAACGAAAGAACCTTTAAGTTTAAAAGGTCAACAAAACTTCCAATAATAACAATCGGAATAAAACCGGCTAGATTAGGAAACCGCATTTTTATGAGGCTGTTTATAAAGATAAGGATTCCTCCGATAATGAAAACCCATGACCCGATTGTAAGGCCAATGAGTTCTGATAAAGCCACGTTCAGAGCATCCCAGGGGGCAATCCCGGTATTAGATTTAATCATACATACAACCCCTACGGATAAAATAAACAATCCGGCAATATAGATTAAACATCTTTTCACAAAATGGCTCATGGCTGTATACTCCGCGGTTTAGGGTCTTCTTCTTTCGTCAGAATGTAATGATCAAAAGCATAAGATACACCACACTCATCATTCGATAACGTTTTAAAAGCAGCCAATTGAATAAGCTTCTTATCTGCATTTCCCATGGCTATCCCTATTCCTGCTGCATGAAACATAGGCAGATCATTTAAATTATCACCTATTGCGATTGCATTCCGCGCATCCGTTCCATAATGTTCACAAAGTTTATTTAATGACGCTCCTTTATCTACTCCTGCACTTGTGATTTCAAGATTGAATGCTCCTGAACTCGTTACGGCACACTCCTTCAGTTGTCCAAAATATTCTTTAGCTTTTTTTAATTTTCTTTGGTTTGGCGAAACGATCATACATTTTATGACATACCGATAATCGATAGGGTCAATTGTACCCGGTATTTCCTCTAACCCGTATTGATGGATTTGAGCTTTAATAGAATTCCAAAATACTTCTTGATTAAAATGAGGTTCTTCCATTACTGTATTGTAAAGTTCTTTTTCAAGCTGCTGAATTCCTTGATTTGATACGGCAATTTTGTCAGATAAATAGAGCTGATAATAGATTTCTTCTTTATTTAACCATGTGATGATAGGTTGGATTACATCTGAATCCATAAAATGTTCGAATATGACCTGATTTCCCACATCAATTTGAGCGCCGTTTGAAGCAATAATCGGAAAATCCAAATCATATTTATTGATGATGTGTTTTGCATCAAATAAAGCTCTCCCTGTAGCGATTGTTACAAGATGACCTTGTTTTTGTCCAAGCTTTAAAGCTCTTACATCTTGTTCTTGGATAGTTAAGTTCTCTGATAACAGCGTGCCATCTAAGTCAATTGCAATTACTTTCATGTGAATTTCCTCCTCAGAGTTTAAAAATCATTGAAAGTATAATGTATGGTACGCGTTTCAGAGCAATTAGATTATTATATTAATTTGAAGTTTTTCTCCAGAAGCTGATTAGACCTGTGCTTCTCAAGTGTTCTCCTGCTTAACGATCCTTCTCTTTTGATCAATCCAGTTAATAAAGAACTGACTGCTAATGGCGGAACACTAATTTGAAGAAACTCATCTGGAACTTCAAGCGCTGGCAACTCACTAGAAACTGGACTGTAACAGGGCAGCTTACCATCATGAGTTTGACTTATGGCCGGCGACTTGGCACCGGCACTTTCCAGAGAACGATCACTTTTTGTAAAAATCGGATGTATGAAGTGTCATTGAGGCGATGTCCCCGATATACTTTTCTCTTTTCTTTCATTTGCGGTAAAGAAAACAAAACCTGATTCCCTTATGACAGAACTTGCTTTATCATAAAAGTATGCGTTTACATTCGAGTAGGGAGGTTATAGCATGACCCCTGTGAATTCAAGCAGCATCGGGAAGATTCAGGCGGCCAGCAAAGGTTTGTCGCCAAAATTGAGAGCGATTGCAGACCATATCGTGAAGGAACCGAAAGACGTGATTCACCTTTCCATCATTCAGCTGGCGGAAAAAACGAAAAGCTCTGAAGCGACGATTTTCAGGCTGTGCAAACGGCTCGGTTTTTCCGGCTATCAGGATTTAAAAATCGCGCTTGCTCAGGAGATCGTTCAGGAGCCGGTGCAGCACATTCATGAAGAAATGAGCCCCGACGACGATATCGAAGTCATCATCCAGAAAGTTTTCCGCACAAACATTTCCGGGCTGACCGATACCTTTCATTTATTAGATCCGGCCGACGTTGAAAAAGCGGCAGAAATGATCCACCGCGCAGACAGAATCGAATTTTACGGAAACGGCGGTTCCGGGCTGATCGCCACAGACGCGTATCATAAATTTATGCGTACGGGTATAAATTGCATCGCGCACACGGATTCTCACTTTCAGGCGATGTCAGCGGGTCTTCTCGGTCCCGAAAGCGCAGTCATCGGCATTTCTCATTCGGGAAGCAACAAGGACGTGCTCGACGCGGTGAAAACGGCCAAATCGCTCGGCGCCGGCACGATCGGCATTACAAGCTACCAAAAGTCGCCGCTCACCCAGATTTCCGACGTGGTGCTGTATACCTCAACAAGGGAGACGGCTTTCAGAACGGAAGCAATGTCCGCAAGGCTTGCCCAGCTGTCGGTCATTGATACACTGTATTTCGCCACGGCCCGGCTGCGGCAGGAGAAAACGCTCGCCAACTTGCAGCAAATCAGAAAAATGATCGCGCACAAACGTTTGTAATATTTATTTTTCAAAAGAGAAAATGCCGATACAGCGGGAATTGAGGCAATTTTATGAAAAAATTTTTCTTCTTCATCGTTGATTTATAAAAAAATTATTCCTATAATTGACTTTGTAAGGGCATACATTATCAATCTATCTTATTATTCAATCAGATTAGGCGGGATATATTATGAAGGAAACCCAAGCTGTTATCGGTCTGGATATCGGCACGACCAGTACGAAAGCCGTTCTGTTCGGACCAAGAGGCAAAGTGTTAGCCAAGCATTCGGTTCACTATGATTTAATACAGCCAAAGCCGGCATGGGCCGAGCAGGATCCTGAGCACATTTTGGAAGCGGTGATCGGAAGCATCAGGGGCGCCGTCACAAAGGCCGGACTGAGCCCTGACAATCTGCTTGCAATCGGCATCAGCACCGCCATGCACTCATTGATAGCTGTCGATCAAAACGGCGGCCTGCTGACCAAAAGCATCATTTGGGCGGACAACCGCAGCGCCGAGCAATCAAAACGGATTTTAAAAGAGATGAACGGTTTTGATATTTATAAAAGAACGGGTACGCCGATTCACCCGATGTCTCCGCTTTCCAAAATTGTGTGGATGAAAGAACAGGACAAGGAGACATTCGCGAAAACCGCCAAATTCATTAGTATTAAAGAATATATTCTGCACGAGTTTTTCGGAACTTATGTCGTCGATTATTCGATCGCTTCGGCAACGGGGCTGTTCCGTTTAGATACGCTTTCCTGGGATGAAGAAGCGCTCCGGATTGCCGGAATCCGGGAAGATCAGCTGTCGGACATCGTGCCGACCACTCATCAGCTGCGCGGCCTTGCGCCGGAAATCGCTGCACGGATGGGCATTCATGCGGATACACCGTTTATTATCGGCGCAAATGACGGCGTGCTCGCCAACCTTGGAGTCGGCGCGATCGGCAAAGGCGAAGTGGCCGTTACGATCGGAACAAGCGGAGCCGTGCGTTCGGTGACGGATGCGCCGATTACGGATGAAAAAGCGCGGACATTCTGTTACGCGCTGACTGACAAGCATTGGGTCATCGGAGGCCCGACGAATAACGGAGGCATTATGCTGCGCTGGCTTCGAGACGAATTCGCTTCTCCGGAAGTCGAAACGGCGAAGCGGCTCGGCATTGATCCGTATGATTTAATGATTGATATCGCTGATAAAGTGCCCGCAGGCTCTGAGGGATTGCTGTTTCTGCCGTTTTTATCAGGGGAGCGCGCGCCGTTTTGGAATCCGAATGCCCGCGGAACGTTTTTCGGCATCAGCCTCCGCCATAAACGGGAGCATTTTATCAGAGCGGTGCTGGAAGGCGTCATCATGAGCGTCTTTTCAATCGGTATCGCACTGAGAGATTTGGCGGGCCCCTCAAAAGACGTGCGGGCTTCGGGAGGATTTGCGAGATCGCCGCTGTGGAGGCAGATTTTGTCCGATACGATGGGACGGGAAGTCCTCGTTCCGGAAAGTTACGAAGCCTCGGCGCTCGGAGCGGCCGTCCTCGCTTTGCACAGCCTTGGCGAAATGGAACGGATCGAGGATGTTCAGGACTGGATCAGAATTTCTCACCGCCATGAACCGAACGTCAAAAACAGCGAAACATATATTGAGCTGTTTTACTTATACGAGCGGCTGTATGACAAGCTCAAAGATGAATTTGACGTCATCAGTGAATTTCAGCTCAAACAAAGCCGTTAATTCTTCTTTGAAAGGGTGAAAAGGTCATGTTACTGTTTATTGTCATTGCCGCTATTATCGTTTTACTCTTATTGATTACGGTCGCTAAATTAAATCCGTTTATCAGTCTGCTGATTACATCCATCCTTGTCGGTTTCGCAACGGGCATGAATCTGCCGGACATTATCGCTTCGATGAAAACCGGGCTCGGCAATACGCTGTCGCTGCTTGCGATCGTGCTGGCCCTCGGTACGATGCTCGGAAAAATGATGGCTGAATCAGGCGGTGCGGAGCGGATCGCCCACACCCTGATCGGCCGCTTCGGCAAAAAGAAAGTGCATTGGGCGATGATGGCCGTCGCTTTTATCGTCGGCATCCCGGTCTTTTTCCAGGTCGGCTTCGTCCTGCTCGTGCCGCTTTTGTTTACGATTGCAATTGAAACCGGGGTTTCATTAGTGACGATCGGGATTCCGCTCCTTGCGGGGCTTTCCGTCGTGCACGGATTGGTTCCGCCCCACCCGGCGGCGATGGCAGCTGTCGGCATTTATCACGCCAATGTCGGAAAAACGATTTTGTTTTCTTTAATCGTCGGCATTCCGACTGCCATCATCGCGGGGCCGCTTTACGGAAAATGGATTGGTAAGCGCATTCACAAACCCGTTCCCGAACTGTTGAAAAAACAATTTATTGAACGGAATGAAAAACGCAAGCTTCCGGGATTCGCAAATACATTGTTTACGATATTGGTACCGGTGATCCTGATGCTTATGGCAACGCTTGCCGAAATTGCGCTTCCGGAAAAAAACACGCTCTATGAAACTTTTAAATTTATCGGCGACCCTGTCACGGCGCTTTTGATCGCCACGGTTTACTCCTTTTTCAGCCTTGGTTTTTATCAGGGCTTTGACAGGGAAAGCATTTTAAAATTCAGCAATGACTGTCTGGGACCGATCGCTTCCATTCTGCTTGTGATCGGAGCCGGCGGCGCTTTTAACAACGTCCTGATTGATTCAGGCGTCGGCACGTATATCGCTGACATGGCGAAGCACTCAAGCTTCTCTCCCGTTCTTTTAAGCTGGACCATCGCGGCGGTCATCCGTGTCGCCACAGGTTCAGCGACTGTCGCCATGATGACGGCGGCCGGCATTGTTGCTCCGATTGCATCTGTCATGCCGGGCGTCAGCAGCGAGCTTCTCGTTTTGGCAACGGGAGCGGGCTCTTTGATTCTGTCACATGTCAATGACTCCGGTTTCTGGCTCATAAAAGAGTATTTCGGAATGACGGTAAAAGAAACGTTCCTGACATGGACGGCGATGGAAACGATTATTTCTGTCAGTGCGATCTGTTTTATCATGATCATTAACGCGTTTATATAAAAACAAACCCCGGCCGCATGAAGTGACCCCTGTCAAGCAGACAGTGTTAAAAAGACACGAAGCAGCCTGAGTCCTGTATTGATATGGGCTCAGGTTGTTTCACTTCTTTTGGAACCGTTGATGGTTGGTAAAAATGAATATATTTACATACTGCTTCTTGAACTGCTTCAGCTGTCTGATAACCCATCCTATCATTTAGGTGAAGATCATAAGTTTTACGTGTTTTCCCCATAAAAAATCCCCTCCATTGCAGACAGATCAGTATGCTTTCTTTTTTCTGTCTGCTATGAGGGGATCATATCACTATACGCTGGGCTCTTCTTTCTTTAACGAAACAAAAGAACAGCTAATATCCCTAGATTAATTATTCCTAAAAGGAAGGAAACGACCGCTATCCCTTTGTTTTTCTGCATAAAATAAAGACCGTTTATAACCAAGATACAGCTGATCAAAGCATCAAATAATCGGAGAGCCATAACGTTAAAATCAACTTCCGACTCAAAAAAGCTAAATATCGATACTGCTATTAAAAAGATTACTGATACTGTGATATAAATCAACCAGTCCCTAGATGCATTGCTCTTTTCAGTTTCTTTTTGAATACTGTTCATGAGTTGTTCAAAACCACCTTATAACAATATTTCCTAAATCTTATAATATGCGCCTAATCATTTTCAATGCATCGTTATAATGATAAAAAAGAGGGGTATTTCTTCCCCCCCTCCTTAATTATCCGCAAATTAATTTTATTGCTTTGCTTTTTGAGTTGTGCTTGATAATAACACAAACTGTTCCGCAACCAATACCAATTGCTAGGTTGATGGCCGCAATTCTTAAGCAAGAAAGAGCACAAGAGCCTCCATTTGCTATATCATATAACCAAGATACAGCCGCTCTGCAGCTCATCATAGTTGATGCTTTTGTTTCTTCCGCAGAATCTTTTGAATCCTTTAAGTAATCTTCTACAGAAACTTCTGTTCCATTATCCAGTTTGACTTTTCCGCCTTCTGTTAAGTTTACATCTTCGACAACTTTACCGGATTGTTTTATTTGTAAATTAAGAAGTTTTTCTGATTCATCAAATGTAATGTAAGTTTCAATGGTATCGAATATTTGTTCAGTTTTCAGATCAACAAAATATTGTGCTGATGTTAATCCAGACTCCATATCATCAACAGGAATTGTTACCACAGCCATGCCTTCTTTTACATTTACAATCTCTTCATTTTGTTCATTTGAAAGTCCAAAGAAGCTGTTTTTTGGTTTTTTCACCAACTTGTTTTGTTTGAATTCCTTTGAGGCATAGACAATTTCTTTTGCTTTTTGTTGATCTTCTAATGGTCCCGATGACTCAGGAACCCCTGATTGGCATGACGTACAATTTGTTTTTGCTTTCCCTAAAACATTTGAATTAGCTTTAACACTAGTATTAAAAGAAAAAATCGTTACTAATGTAAGTGTGAAAGCCATTAACAGTGAAAAAAAGCCTTTCTTACCCATCAAATACCTCCCACTTTTCCATATTTTAGGTGATTACATGAAGATTGTAACTTATTCCCAATTTGAAATCAACAAAAAAACAGATAATTCTATTAAATTTTCAAAAATGTCTCTTTTAAAATAAGCGGACTTTATTTTCACTGTCAAAAAACTGTCTATATGCACTTTCTTTTCGTTCGTAAATACAATCATAGAAAACCCATACATCAGGTGAAATTGCTGAGACATCGGCGTCGGTTTCAAAACAAAAGATCGCAAAAGATAAAATAACACGGATCAAATTGATCATTTCTTACTTTTGTATCACATTTCGTCTGTTTCTTCATTGCCCCATGGTAAGATCTTGTTGATCCATTTAAACAAAAGGATATGAATATGAAAGTATTGGAAGCCAAAAACACTGCTATCAGAGGCAGATAAACGGGCAAAAGAATACAAAGAATTAAGAAGCCAGATGGTCAATCTTAAAAAAGCCTTCAAAGCCGTAGCTGACTTAGATGACAGTGAGTTTTCCGGAAAAGGCGCTGACAACATCAAAGTATTTTATCAAGATCACGCTGATGTGGCTGACAATTGGATTGATCTAATTGATATGAAAATTGCTTTTTTGACAAGCATTTCAGGCGCTTTAGAGGACGCCAGCTTGTCTGACGCATACATAGAAGAATCCTTGCTGGAACACGAGCTGGCTAACGCCTGCACCAAGTCAAAATCCATTATGTCTGAACAGAAGAAAGCGATGAAAGGTATCCTGCTTGATATCAATGATATTCTTCCGCTTGAATTGTTCTCGACAGAAGACTTCAAAGACGAACTTGCAGATGCAGAGGACAAACGTAAAAAAACAGTCGATAAATTAGGAAGCGTGGACGAAGCACTTGTTACTTCAATGTTCATTTCTCTGGCGATTGTCTGATAACCCATCCCATCATTTAGGTGAAGATCAACAACTTTTTTCTTAAAGTGAATATCATAAGTTTTACGTATTTTCCCCATAAAAAACCCCCTCCATTGCAGACAGATCAGTATGCTTTCTTTTTTCTGTCTGCTATGAGGGGATCATATCAGAAAACCGGGGTTTGTTTTTTTATCGGTCATTCACAAGGATATAAGCGGCTTTAACGGGTCCGTGGACGCCGACAACCAAATCCATTTCGATATCGGCCGAGTTGCTCGGTCCAGTAATATAGTTGATGCAGGAAGGAACGGTGACGCCGTCTCTGATCTGCTGTTTCAGTATATCGCTGGCCTGTGTCATTCTCGGCACAATGGAAGATTTCGGGATGATTGCGATATAGGTGGTCGGAAGCAGGCTGACGGAACGGCCGGCATGCTCTGACGCATACAAAACGACGGTGGCTGATTCCGCAAGCGTGATCTCGCTGAATGTGATGCCCACATTCGCTTGTTCCGCTTTTTCAATATTTTTCGCTCCTTGTTCCGCGTCCCATTCCCAAACGGGAATCCCTTCGTCCGGCCACTCTTCTGTCATAAGGGTCTGCAAGCCGTACGTTTCAAACCGGCTGTCCTTCGGAATGATGACAGGCCCTCCTTTAAAGCGGTTCACCTGCGTGCGCAAAGCGTCGTAAAGCCCGGCTGCATCCGTTTCGATCAGTTCGGTATGAATGTTGACGCAGTGGTCTTTCAGCATCGTGACAAGATCGTCTTCCGTACAGTCAGCATGCGTTTGATATTGTGGCTGATACTTCCATTCAGGCAGGGACACGCCTGATTTCCTGCGCTCTCTGCCCAGACTTTCGGCGATCCGGTTTAAAAAGGATTCCTGATGTGTAACCGTCCCTTTCATCATCATTCTTCCCCCTTTTGTTTTTCCCGGTCTTTAAACCAATCTCTGAATCTCGATTTATGCGGCGCCGGGAAATCCCGTATTGCCGTCCATTCTTTTAACGGCCCCGGCCCTTTTGATATTTTGTCATCTTCCGTAAACGGCGTCATGGCGGCAGGCGCCCATTTCGATCCCATTTTATAAAGGGACGGGGATGACGAGCCGAGCCCGAAGGCTTTCATCGCCAGTTTTTCGCTGATCGGCGCTTTGCCCTCTTTTTCCACGATGTTCTGCCGATGCTTGAGCAGCAGCTCGTGCAGCGGAATTTTAACGGGACACGCTTCCGTACAGGCCGCGCATAAGGAAGATGCGTACGGGAGCTCCTTGTATTCGTCATATCCGCCGAGAAGAGGTGATAAGACGGCGCCGATCGGACCCGAATAGATGGACCCGTACGAGTGTCCGCCGACATGCCGGTACACGGGACAGACGTTGATGCAGGCGGCGCAGCGGATACATTGCAGCACCGATTGAAATTCCGTGCCGAGTATGCGGGAACGCCCGTTGTCCACAACCACGAGGTGGAATTCCTCAGGCCCGTCAGCTTCTCCTTGCTGACGAGGTCCCGTCAGCGCCGTAATGTAACTTGTAAGCCGCTGGCCGACGGCGCTTCTCGTCAGCATGCTGACAAGTACTTCAAACTCAGAAAATGAAGGAACGATCCGTTCCATTCCCATCACGGTGATCTGCGTCTTCGGCAGCGCGGACACAAGGCGGCCGTTTCCTTCGTTCGTCACGAGACTGACCGATCCGGTATCCGCGATTGCAAAGTTGCAGCCTGTAATGCCGACATCCGCTTCGAGAAATTTTTTCCGGAGAACGCTGCGCGCGTGCATGACGAGCTCTTCCGGTTTTTCCGTCTGTTTATATTCGAGTCTCTCTTTAAACACGTCACGGATCTGCTCTTTGTTTTTGTGAAGAGCGGGAGCAACGATATGTGACGGCGGATCGTGGTCGTCAATCTGGAGAATGTATTCGCCGAGATCCGTTTCTGTGACTTCACAGCCCTCTTCCTCAAGCACTTCGTTCATATTGATTTCTTCTGTCACCATGGATTTGGATTTTACGATTTTTTTGGCGTTTTTCTGCCGGATGACATCGCGGATATAGGAAGACGCTTCTTCCGCCGTTTCGGCGAAAAAGACATGTCCGCCTCTGTTGGCGACGTTTTCGGCGAGCTGTTCCAAATAGAAATCAAGATTGTCCAGCACATGCTGTCTGATTTCTTCCGCATGGGAACGCCAATCCTCCCAGTTTCCCAATTCTTCGGCCGCCTGAAGCCTTCTTGTCCTGAGCCGTTCCTGCGCTCCGGAGACGGCTCCTCTCATAAACTCATTATCTATTCCTTCTGATACCCGCTCTTTAAAAGCGGCGGTACCGATTTTCATCGCCATGATTTTCCCCCCTTGTTGATTCTCGTCTTATCTGCTGTTCAGCACTTCGGCGATGTGCATGACTCTGACGTTTTTATCCTTACGGTCAAGACGCCCTCCGATATTCATCAGACATCCGCAATCCGCCCCGATCAGCACCTCGGCCTCCGTGTCTTCCACGCAGGCGACCTTCTCATCCACCATTTGTTCAGAGATTTGCGCCATTTTCACAGAAAATGTTCCTCCGAATCCGCAGCATTGGTGCTTTCCGGGAAGCGCGGTCAGCTCGAGCCCCTTGACATGGCGCAAAAGCTTCATCGGCTCCTCCGACACGCCGAGCAGCCTCGTCATGTGGCACGATGTATGGACTGTCGCTTTTTTTTGCAGCACCGCCCCGACATCCTCCACCCCGAGAACGTTGACGATAAAATCTGTTAACTCATATGTTTTGTCCGCAAGCTGCTGCGCTTTTGCCGCCCACTTCGGATCGTCCTGAAACAGATGCGGATATTCACGGAACATCGTCGTACAGGAACCTGACGGACTGACGACGTACTCCGCTTCTTCAAACGCGGTAATCATCCGCTTCATCGCTTTTTTCGCATCCGTCACATACCCGCTGTTGTATGCGGGCTGCCCGCAGCAAATCTGCCCCTCGGGAAAATCCACCTCACACCCGAGCCGTTCCAGCACCTCAACCGTCGCCTTTCCGACATTGGTCTGGAACATATCCACAAGGCACGTGACAAATAATGAGACTTTCATGATGAACCCCTCTTTCATCCTCAATATGTGATCCGGTCATCTGATGACCTGTTTTTAGGAAAAGCTCTATGAATATCCTACACTATTCTGAATATGGATTGGAAGGTTTTTCTGAAAAATCCTTTCGTCCGATGCGCTGAAGGGGACAAAAAAAAGAGAAGCCCGAAAGCTCCTCGAGCTGCTCTACATCCCGTTTTCCAGCAGACGTCCCAGTTTTTGCACACCCTCTTTTATCGCGGCTTTACCGGCATAACTGAACGACAGGCGAAGATATTCGGCACCGTCTTCCTGATGCAGAAAAAAATATTTACCGGGTACATAGGAAACGCCGTGAGAAAGAGCCCTCGCCAGCATTGCGGATGTATCCGCTCCCGGCGCTTTCACCCATACAAAGTAACCGCCTTCAGGCACGTGCCAGGATGCGGATTTCGGAAGATATCTCTCTGATGCGGCGAGCAAAACGTCACGTTTGGTTTGATATGCTTCCCGCAAGACGGCGAGCCGTTTTTCAACATTCGTTTGTTCCAGATAGACGGCGGTCACCGCTTGGGAAAACGGGTGGCCTAAGTCTTTTTTTAACCATGACAATGCCGTGATGAATGCGGCGTCCCCTGCAATCCAGCCGATCCTCATACCCGGGGCGATGACTTTTGATAATGAACCGGCGTACAGCACCCGGCCGTTTTGATCCATGGCTTTTAAGGGCGGCGGAATATCGGTGAATCCGAGCTCGCCGTATGCATCATCCTCCAAGATGAGAAAATCATATGTTTCGGCAAGCTGAAGCAGGCGTGTTCTCCGCTTCGCTGACATTACGGTTCCCGCAGGATTCTGAAAAGCGGGTATCGTGTAGAGAAGACGGGGAAGCAGAAGCCCTTTTCGTTTTCTTTCCTCAAGCATGAACGCTAATGTTTCTGTTTGCAGGCCCTCTTGATCTGTCGGAATGCTCATGATATGCGGTGTATAATTTTTAAAAATCTCGAGCGCTTCCATGTAGACCGGCGCTTCAACGGCAGCGGCGGTTTGTTCATCGAGGAAAACCCGTGCAGCCAGATCTATCGCCTGACAGGCGCCTGACGTCACGAGCAGCTCATTATCCCGGCAGTGAATACCGCGGATGGCTGCCCGTTCTTGAATCTGCTTTTTTAAAACGGACGTCCTCGGGCTTCCCATATAATGCAGCGGCAGATCACGCTCCTCATCCAGAAGGCGGGCGGCGGCTTCTTTCAGCTCCTTATCAGGAACGAGTGCGGGATCGGGATAGCCGGAATGCAGGGGGATGCACGCTTTCGGAACTGCCGGCATCCATTCCCCGGGAGGATCGTTTGTCAGAGCTTTCTTTACATGGTCAGAAAAAAAAGATTCGGCCTGCATGTGATGTTATCCCCTTTCACAAGTCAGCTTCTATACATTTTCTTCAAAATAAGCCCCCAGCACTTCTTCCACATTCGTCAGGTGCGCGGTCATCGCGGCTTCCGCTTCATCCGCGTCTCCGGCGGCGACGGCGCTGTAAATGCGTTCGTGCTCTTCATACAATCGCTGCACGCTCGTTCGTTTAGAAAACAGCCAAATTTTTCTCGTTTCTCTCATCGTTTCCAAAAGAAGCGCGGAGACATGATTCATGAGATGCTTGAGCAGGCCGTTTTGTGATGCTTCCGCCAGCGCCATGTGAAAGGAGAAATCCGCTTTTTCGCCCAATTCTTCGTCTCCGTCAATGTCTTTCATCTCCAGGAGAGCCTGGCGGATTTTTTGCAAATCGTCTTCGGTGCGTTTTTCAGCGGCCATGGCGGCGACGCCGAGTTCAAGCAGCTTTCTGACTTCGAGCAGCTGTTTGACATCCTCTTTTTTCATCAAGAGGGCGGAAGAAAGCGGCTGGGAAACATGAGACGGCTCAAATTCTCTTATGTATGTGCCTTCTCCCTGCTTCATGTCGACGAGCCCCATCGCTTTCAAAGCCGACAGCGCTTCTCTGACCGCCGAGCGGCTGACCTGAAAACTCTCAGAAAGCGCCTGAACGGAATCAAGCTTTTCACCCGGCTTAAGCTCGCCCGCTTTTATCTTCTCCAGCAATGCGTCAGCGACTTCCTCGTAGATTTTTTTCGTTTTAATTTGTTTATATTTCAACGCGATCACCCCGTCACTTGTGAATCTTGATGTTTATCGTCTATTATACTTCTTTTTTTGTGTTGCCGACAGGTTCAGACAATTTGTTCAAGAAAAGTATTGTATTTTCAAAACTTTCAAAATATAATGCTAATTAACCCGGTCATCAGATGACCTTATCACAAAAAGTAATCGCTTACATGACATAAGGAGGGGTTTTTTAGGGATGCAATGGACACAGGAGTACGCTCCTTTAGGGGGAAATTTGCTTTTATCGGCAGCTTGCGCGCTCGTGCCGATTATCTTCTTTTTTTGGGCGCTTGCGGTGAAACGGATGAAGGGGTACATCGCGGGGCTTTTAACGTTAGCCGTTTCACTTTTAATCGCTGTATTTGTTTACGGCATGCCGGCGGAAAAAGCGGTGATGTCCGCTTCTCAGGGAGCGGTGTACGGCCTGCTTCCGATCGGCTGGATTATCGTCACATCGGTCTTTCTGTATAAAATCACCGTGAAAACGGGACAGTTTGAGATTATCCGGAGTTCGGTGCTGTCAATTACAGATGACCGGCGTTTGCAGGCGCTGCTCATCGCCTTTTCATTCGGGGCGTTTTTAGAAGGCGCCGCCGGTTTCGGCGCTCCCGTCGCGATCTCGGCCGCTTTGCTCGTCGGACTTGGTTTTCAGCCGCTGTATGCGGCGGGAATTTGCCTGATTGCCAATACGGCGCCCGTTGCCTTCGGCGCGATCGGCATTCCGATTACCGCTGTCGAAGGTCCGACCGGGATACCGGCAATGGAAATTTCTCAAATGGTCGGCCGGCAGCTTCCGTTTTTATCCGTCTTTATTCCGCTGTACTTAATCATTTTGATGAGCGGGTTTAAAAAGGCTTTTGAGATATGGCCGGCCATTCTTGTTTCCGGCGTCTCCTTTGCGGCCGTGCAGTACGCAAGCTCGAATTTTTTAGGGCCTGAGCTTCCGGATGTGCTGTCGGCGCTAGTTTCCATGGCCGCGCTCGCTGTGTTTTTGAAATTTTGGAAACCGAAAACGGCCTTTCGTTTCGCGGCAGAACGGGAATCAGCAGCGGCCGCTGACCGGGCGCCGATCAAGTACGGGGGCGCCGCGGTGTTTAAAGCGTGGTCTCCTTTCCTTCTTCTGACGGCCATGATATCCGTCTGGGGGATTCCGGGCGTGAAGGCTGCATTAACCGGTCATTACGAAGGAACGTCAATGTGGCTTTCCTGGCTGAATGCAGCCGGGCGTGCATTGACCTTCACGCCTCCCGTCCCATTTGTAAATCAGCAGATTCTTCAGGCGGACGGCACGCCGATTGAAGCCGTATACAAACTTGAGCTTTTCGGTTCAGCGGGGACGGCGATTCTGATTGCCGCCGTCATCTCCAAGTTCGCCCTCGGCATGTCGTGGAAGACATGGGGCGAAGCGTTTATAGAAACGGTGAAAGAGTTAACGCTTCCGGTCGTGACCATCGTTTCTGTTGTCGGCTTTGCTTATGTGACGAATGCTTCCGGCATGAGCACGACACTCGGTCTTGCGCTTGCCATGACGGGCGCGATGTTTACCTTTTTTTCGCCGGTGCTCGGCTGGCTCGGCGTATTTATTACCGGCTCTGATACGTCGGCCAACCTATTGTTCGGCGGATTGCAAAAAGTGACGGCGCTCTCTGTCGGAATGGACCCGGTTCTCTCCGTCGCCGCCAATTCATCAGGCGGTGTCACCGGAAAAATGATTTCTCCGCAGTCCATTGCGGTTGCCTGTGCCGCTGTCGGTCTGGCGGGCAAGGAAGCCGACCTTTTCCGCTTTACGATTAAGCACAGTCTGTTTTTGCTTCTGCTCGTCTGTCTCATTACATTTTTACAGCATCATCTGTTTTCATGGATGATCCCGTAACACGGAGAACCTCCCCGGGGTTTGGCTCGGGGAGGTTTCAGCTGTACCGTTTTCTCGCCGATGACGGCGGAATATTTAATTGGTCACGGTACTTGGCGACGGTGCGCCTTGAGATTCGGATGTCATATTGTTCATGCAGCAGATCGGCAAGCTTTTGGTCTGAAAAAGGTTTCTTTTTATCTTCTTTACCGACCAATGCCTCCAGATGCGCTTTCACGGCATAATTGGAAGCGCCGCCGTCCCCCGACGATTCAGCTTTCGCCGAGAAAAATGTTTTCATTTCATACAGTCCGTACGGCGTCTGAACGTACTTCCCTTTGATGGCCCGGCTGATCGTTGATTCGTGGAGCTCCAGCGTTTCCGCCACCTCTCTTAAGGTCAGCGGCTGCATTCCGCTTTTTCCTGTGAGAAAAAAGGATTCCTGCCGTTCAGTCAGGACGCCGATAATTCTCGTGATCGTTTGTTTTCTTTGCGACAAAGCCCGGTTCAGCCAGCGCCATTCCTGATATTTTGCCGACAGATAATTTTTTGTGTCACGGCACCCGGCAGCTGACAGGAGCGGCTGATAATGGGTATGAAGCTGGATGTCAGGAAACGAACGGCTGTTGAGCCGCGCTTGAATGATGCCGTTTTTCACTGTGATGAAAATATCCGGTTCCACGTAAAAACCCGGCTCCTCATGCGCATAACGGAGCCCCGGCCTCGGATCAAGCGCGCTGATTATGTCAGCGATGTCCTGAATGTCTTTAAGCGGAATGCCCGTTTTTAGTGTAAGCGCTTTCCAGTTCTTTCTTGCAAATAGCTCAAAATAGGCTTCGGCAATCCATTCCGCCTGTTCGTTCCGCTCGGGAAGACGGCGGAGCTGAAGAAGGATGCATTCCTGCAAAGACCGGGCGCCGATTCCCGCGGGCTCAAGGGATTGAAGCTTTTTCAGAACCGCTTCCGTCTCCTCTTGTGAAGCGGATACATGGTCGGCGGCGGCTGGTATGTCCTCTTTTAAATATCCGTTTGAATCCAATGAATGTATCAGATAATTGAAAATCTTTTTCTCATCATCGGACAGCTTCATATCTAAGGCTTGCTGTTTGAGCGAATCCTGCAGCGTTTTGCGGGTAAGTCTGATCTGCTGGCTTCCGTCCCGTTCTTTCATCCTGTTTTTATTTGTTTTATGGTAAGATAGTGGCGGCGTGTCTGTTTCCTTTCGTTCAATCAGAGGGTTTTCCAGTGAGAGCTCATCAATATATCCGGCCAGTTCCGCGGAATTGTATCCGAGTAATGTGATAGCCTGTTTAAGCTCTTGCGTTAATTGAGGCTTTAACATTTGTGTTTGCTGAAGTTTGATATCCATCATGCTCACTCCCCTTTTTTCATTGTACATGATTGGTTTCATACCGTATATACTTATTAAAAGGAGTTGCTTTATAGATGTCAGAACTTTTTTCTGTTCCTTATTTTATTGAAAACTTTACACAGCACATTGAAATGAATCCGAATGAAGACCGAATTCATGCGATGAACAGCTATTACCGTTCCGTCGTTTCAACCCTTGTTCAGGATCAGCTGACGAAAAACTCGGTTGTGCTCAAAAGAATTCAGCATTTGGATGAGGCGTACAACAAAGTAAAACGCGGTGAAACAAAATAAACCTTCCGCTCATTCAAAGCGGAAGGTTTTCCTTCGTGCCGGCGGTTTCCCCGATCAGACGGACGTCCGGCGCTTCGTGCATCCAGGTGTGATAATAGTTGGCGTTTTTCCCGTATGAATTATCAATGACGGTATTCGGTTTCCCGAGAAGCGAGGACAGGATGTGCCCGTGAAGCCTTGACGTTTCCACCGATTCGTACCTGCTGAAAAACAGAACCGCTTTTTTCGTCAAGAAATCGGAATAGCGTTTCCAAAACCGCGCAATCGGCAGCGGGTTTCCCGCTTTTTTATTCAAAACATTCAGTGTTTGGAAAAAAGCGATTCCCCTGCGGTCGCTTGCTGACAACACATCCTGCCAGTCGCAGCTTTTAACGGAAGGATTGTTTTGCAGCTTCGGATTGATTTCCCCATCCGTGCGGATAAAATGAAGCCTGCCGCGTGACGGAGCCGCTGACGCCGCGATCGGATACAGCTGATGGGCCATATCAGGCATAAGCCCAATATGATTCGCCGAAAAAAAGCGTTTCGCGGTCTCGTATGACACATGATCCCTCGTAAACAGGTGGAGATCCTTGTGCCCCGCAAAAAGCGCCGCTGTCTTTTGCAGCCGTGTCTCATCCTGATAATAAATGGATTGCGGCAGGATGACGATCCTGTTTTCCGGAAAGGATTTGACGATTTTTTCCCTGAACGTCTGATAGTACGGATAGAGATCCCCGAAATTTCCGCCACCCTGACAGACGATGATTGTCTTTTTGTCCGCCCGGCGCCCGAATTGAAAATTGTCGGGATTCCAGCGCTGTTTCACGCGGATGCCGTGCGCTTTAAAAAACGCCTCCGTCCCTTTCATAATCAATAAATCCCCTACATTTCCGTAGAGGGGATAGTCGGCATATATGATGTCAGATTGCGGCGGTATAACGCTGAGCAGACCCGTAAGCGTTTCTTTTAATCGGCTCATAACATGGCGGCTGTCCATGTTTTCTCCCCTTTCGTTTCAAACAGTTGCGCAAGTGCGTCAATGACACGCTGCTGCTCCTCAGAAGACAGGTCAGACCCGGACGGCAGACAGATGCCCCGGCTGAAAAGGTTCTCAGAGACCCGTTCATGTTCGCTGTGAGGATAAAAGACGGAAGATGAGAAAAGCGGCTGCGTATGCAGCGGTTTCCACAGCGGCCGGGCCTCAATGTTCTGTTCCGCAAGACAGGCGACGGCTTCTTCCGGCGTCACGCCGTTATCAAGCGTCAGAGCCGTCAGCCAGCGGTTTGAAACCGTTCCTTCAAGCTCCGGCATCATGCGGATGCCCGGATACGTTTCCAGCGCTTCCCGATACCTGTGAAAAATTTCTCTCCTCGCCCGGACGCGATCTTCAAGCACTTCCAGCTGCGATATCCCCACGCCCGCGAGAATGTTGCTGAGCCTGTAGTTATACCCGAGCTCGCTGTGCTGGTAATGAACGGCGGCATCTCTCGCCTGTGACGCAAGAAACTTCGCCTTTTCAATCGCGGCTTCATCGTCAGACACGAGCATGCCGCCTCCCGATGTTGTAATGATTTTGTTGCCGTTAAAGGAATAAATGCCGAAACGGCCGAACGTGCCGCTCTGCCTGCCTTTATATGTTGATCCTAAGGACTCGGCAGCGTCTTCAATCAGACAGACGCCGTATGCGTCACAAAGGCTCATTAATTCATCCATTTTCGCGCTTTGGCCGTAAAGATTGACGGCGATCACCGCTTTCGGGAGTCTGCCGCGCCGCTTTGCATCCTGCAGCGCCCGCTCAAGCGCATCGGGCGACATATTCCACGTCTCCCATTCCGAATCAATAAAAACGGGCTCAGCCTGCTCATACACAATCGGATTCGCCGTGGCGACAAACGTAAAGGAAGGACAAAATACAGCGTCTCCTTTTTTCACACCCGCAAGCCGCAGGGCAAGATGGATGGCGGCCGTTCCCGAGCTTACGGCCGCCGCGCTTTTCACTCCCGCATATTCCGCGAGCCGCGCTTCAAACGAATTGACGAGCGGACCGAGCGGGGCAATCCAATTGGAACGAAAAGCTTCTGCAATGTATTCCTGTTCTTTTCCGCTCATATGAGGCGGAGACAAATAAATCCGTTTGTTTGTTTGCATGAAATCATCCTTTTTCATTATGGATAGAGGAGATGACGCTAGCCGGAACGCCGACCGCCGTCACATGGCCGGGAATTCGGCTGATAACCGCAGCCCCCGCGCCGATAACGGACCAAGAGCCGATGTCAATCTGCGGTATGACGGACGCGCCGATTCCGATGTGCGTTCCTTCCCCGACTTTCACTCCGCCGGCAAGCGCCGCGCGCGGTGAAAGATGGACGTAATCTCCGATTGCATTGTCATGATCGGCAACCGCGCCCGTATTGATGATGCAATGGGCGCCGATGTCAGCGCCCGCCTGAATGACGGCGCCCGCCATCACAACCGTTCCGTGTCCGACGGAAGCCGTTTCACTGACGATCGCCCCGGGGTGAATGAGTGCGGCATAATCATCATCTTCAAGCCCAAGCGTTTCAGCGAACTGCTTTCTGACGCCGTTGCGGCCGATGCATATCGTGAACACGGCCTCTGGGACGAGTTTCCGAAGCATGTGCACGTCTTTCGTCCGGCCCGTATATAAACCGTTCCGAACGGCAAAACCGCTGAATCCGTCGTCCAGTATGCCCGCAAGCTCCATATCGAAACGAGCCTGCACGATTTCCTTCACGACTTTTCCGTGTCCGCCGTTTCCGATCAGCACGACCTTTTTCACGATGACATATCTCCGCTGCCTGTGAAGCGCTTTGCCGTCACATGGCCGGCTTGGTGTATGCCTTCTGACACGAGAACTTTTTTCACTGTTAAAAGCAGAATCTTTAAGTCGAGAAGAAATGTGCGATTGTCGACGTACCACACGTCGAGCTTGAATTTTTCCTCCCATGAAATCGCGTTTCTCCCGTTAATCTGCGCCCAGCCCGTAATCCCCGGCTTCACCTCGTGGCGCCGCGCCTGCTCCGCCGTGTAAAGCGGAAGATAATCCATCAGCAGAGGGCGGGGGCCGACAAGACTGATATCGCCTTTGAGCACATTAAAAAGCTGGGGAAGCTCATCGATGCTCAGTTTTCTGATCAGCCTTCCCGTTTTGGTCAGACGGAGATGATCCGGAAGCAGCACACCGTTTTCATCACGCGCATCCGTCATCGTTCTGAGTTTATACAACGTAAACGGACGCCCTTTATGCCCCGGTCTCGTCTGTTTGAACAATACCGGAGACCCGATGGCGCATCTGACGGCGGCCATGGCGAAGAGAAGGATGACGCTCGCGCCGCACAATAACAACGTCGCGGCCGCTATATCAAGTACACGTTTCGCCTTCAAATCTGAACAGCTCCTTTCACTTTTCGGCATTTCTGTAAAGCAAGCCGCCTTTCTTCTTTCGTACAAATGAAGAAAAAAGCGAATACGGCATAGCCTATGCATACGGCAAGCCCCGCGGCGATCAGGCCGGCCCAGCTGTCAAGCGGTGAAAACAGCCGGATACCCCGGCAGACAGCCCAGGCAAATACGGCCGCCGCCAACGGGCCGAACATGCCTTTGTAAAACGCGGTTTTCTGAAAGCCCGTAATATGCGAAACATACAGCGGCGTGAAGACGGCATTTTTCAAAATGAGGGAGACAGCCCCGGCAATGGTGATGCCGTACAGCCCGAGATGTGCCGGTCCGCTGAGAACCACGGCCAATATGACATTCAGTCCGCCTAAACATAAAGTAACGACGGCGGGCGTTTTTTGTTTATTAAAAGCCGTCCATACGTAAAAAAGCGGCATGACAGAGAGACTGACCGCCAAATACGCGGCGTGAATATATAAAAGCGGCGCCGTCTGCACAAACGACGGGCCCAGCCAAATCGCCAGAAACGGTTCGGCAAGCCCTCCTAATAATGCGGCGGGAAGCGCGAGCAGAAGTCCGTTCATCCGCACAGCCTTATTGGCGTAAGACAGGAGGCCTTCCATATCGCCTTTTGAATAGTAGGAAGTCAAAACCGGCGCAAACAGTGAAGCAAGCGTCCCGGCAAGACTTCTGAGCAGGAGCGGGAATTGAATAATCGCCGCATAGACACCCGCTTCAGACGGCCCCAGCACAAGGTTGGCCGTCATGAGGTCAATCTGCAGAAACAGCAGCACGCCGATCTGGTTGACAGAGCTCCAGGCACCGGCCGAAAACAGCACTTTGCTCGTTTGTAATGACAAGGTTTTACGGCTGAAAGAAAACCACGGAATCAATTTCTTAAAGAAGAAAAAAGTCAGCACGGCCGCACAGACAGCTCCCGCTAATGCCGAAAGCTGGATCTGCCATATTTTCGGCGGCAGGCACGTAAACAGAGCGAGCACACACAGCACCCTGACCAGCATTTGCACGGCCTGAATGGAACTTGTGATATAAAGCTTGTTGGCAAAAAACGGCCCCGTCGCGAATCCCGCCATAAAAAATGTCAGCATAAACAGCACGCTGCCGATTACGATGGACAGCCTTACATCCGTTAAGAGCCCGGCCGGCACATTCATAATCTTGTCAATAAAAAAAGCCGTCCCGGCGAGCGGCACAGCGAGTAATAGAGATATCACGACAGATGCGGCTAAATAATTGCTTACATACGCATTGGCCTCGTCCCTGTTCCCCCTGTGGGCGGCGACGGAGAAAAACCTCACAACGACAGAGCTCAGCGCAACGGTAATAATAGAGAAATAGTTAATGATATTCTGTGTCAGATGGACAAACCCAAAAGCCTCCACACCTAATGTTTTCACAATAAAGGGCGTCATCCACACTGATAAAAACACCGATAGTAAAAACGCCGTCACATTGGCGCCGAAATTAATGGCAAATTTCATGCTCCTTCCGCACTGCCTTTCTCTTTCGATTTCCGTTCGAAAAACGCATGCAGAAGAAGAGGAAGGCGCATTTTGCACAGGCCGAGCACCACGCGCTCCCCCGCCAGCAGCTGTTTATGGCGGCACGGCGTCCTGCGCACCGCCGTTTTTACCATGTCATACGTTAAGATTCTGCCGATGTGCGCCGTAATCTGATGTGACGGCTGCGGCGCGGCGCATGCGTTGGCGATCAGCATCGGAATCTGATGCTTGCACAAATATGTATCGATATCGCTCCGGCAGGCGTCCGTCAGCCCGTTCACCTCATAAAAAGCCATTTTCGCTTTATATTGCTTTTGCAGTTCTTGATCTAAGTGGGGCTTAAACGGTGTTTCTGTGAGACTTTGCGGATTTTCCCGGTAGATATACAGCCCTTCATCTATCACTTTGACACGCGCGGCTTGGCGGAACGCTGCCAAGTTAAACGGAGAGTCCTCGGCAAACCGGATATCTTCATGGAACAACAGTCCTTGCAATGATTCCCGCCGGTATATATAGCGCCACACATACCAAATAAACCGATGTTCGTGCGCGCGGGTCAGCAATGCAGTCATTTCATCCGCTGTGAAGACGCGGCCCGGCGGAATGGACGGCGGCATATACGTTCGTTTCTTAGACGGCGTTTCCTTATAATAACCGCAGCCGGCGATATCCAGCCGGTTCTTCTCCGCTTCTTCATAAAGCCGCTCGAACATCGTTTCCGTCACATAGTCATCGCCGTCCGCAAAACCGATATAACGGCCGCGGGCGGCTTTTATTCCGGCATTGCGGGCCGAGCTGAGGCCGCCGTTTTTTTTATGAATCACCCGGATTCTCGCATCTTCTGCGGCGAATTGTTCAGCAATCCGGCCTGACTGATCCGGTGAGCCGTCATTGACGAAAATGATTTCGATGTCTCTCAGCGTCTGTTTTGTTAAAGAAACCGCGCATTCTTTAATAAAAGGCTCTGTCTTATACATCGGCACGATCACGCTCACAAGCGGCACGGTCATTGGGCATCACCGCTGATTTTCGAGCGCAGCCCGGCAAAATAAACACTTCGCAAAGAACCGCCTTCCTCATGCTTGCCGCGGAGCAGCCGGTTTACGGCGGCCGTTACAGCTTCAGGGTCTGGACGTTCAAGCAATGTCATGTTCGGTATGTTTTTCAGCCATTGATAGCCTTCCATCACTTTATGATCAAACGAACGAATGACGACACAAGGCGTTTTCGTCAGCGCACAAAAAATCATCCCGTGAAGCCTGTCAGTGACGACGGCTTCCGCGCCTTTCAGCGTATTCCAAAGCGCCTCCAGCTCCTTTTCACGTGTATGGCGGCTGACCCTCCGGCCGACCGTCGTGGTAAAGGAATGCAGCTCGCCGTACTCTTTTGCCAAAGCTTCTTTTACCATCGTTCTGTCCGCAGCCGTCAGCGCACTCTCCTTATCCTCCCGTAAACAGAGGTAGATCCCTTCCCGCGGGATGTGCCGCTCGCTTTTATCCAAATATAAGACCATGTCAGGCTGTTTGAGCACTGTTTTTCCGGGAAAATAACGCTTCATCCATTGATACGTCGTCTCATCTCTCGCCATTAACAAAAGGTCGGGATGCGCATTGTACACTTTTCGGGCGCGCTTCAGCTCCTTCCGTCCCTTTTTTGATTCAGAAAAGTGAGCCGTCGCCGGAAGCTGAACGATCCGATATTCCCGGAATGTTTTGATAATAAAGCGGCGCGTCCATTCCTCATACCGGTACAAATCCCCCATGTTCCCGCCGCCGATGATGAATACCATATCATCGGGGTGGCGCTTTTTGATCAGCGCTTTTGCCGATCTGTATATATCCTTCATATCCACTTCGACAATGTCAAAATCGGGATATTCCCGTTCAAGAAACGTTTTGCTTGCGTAGGCGATGGCGTGATCGCCGAGATTATCGTGGGACGGGAGCAGCGTCAGAATGATCTTTTTTCTTGCCGCTGTAAGCCCCGCCCCATCCGCTGCCGTTCCGAAATGAAATTGGGACGGGTATTTGACCTTAAGCAACAGCCATTCCGCGAGATTGATTTTTAAAGATTGTATCGACATGTCTTCACCCTCTGATTTTCATTTTGTACTCGATTGCCCGCTGATACGCGGCTGATGCCAGCGACACGAACGGAATCAGCTTCAGCTTCGCCAAAAGCAGAAGGCATGAGCGTTTGGCGTCAAACGGCGCCGTTCCCGTTTTGGAAAGGCTCAGGCGAAATATGGGATCAGCGCATATCCGGCTGATATTCTTCCACTTCTCAGAAAACCGGCCGCTATTATTCCGCTTCCATTCATTCAGCAGGCAGACTGTTCCGTGCTGAACGATGAAAAAATCCAGCTCCTGCCGGTATTCCTGTAAGCAGTCGTTTTCACGCAAAAAAGCCTCGTTCAGCCGATAGAGAACGAGACCTGAGTCAAACAGCTTTTTCTGATAGCTTTGCACAATGGAAGTCAAGTGAATCCGATAATGATAGAGCGGCTGATCCACGTACGAGACCGCTCCTGCGAAAACATGCGCCCGGAGGCTGAAGTACTGATCCTCCACGTGCTCCAGCTCATCACGAAGCGGAAAGCGCAGCTGATGATGCTCGATCATGGTTCTTTTGTACAGCTTGTTCCATGAAAAACCGCTGACTCTTCCTTCAAATAAATCTCTCAGGTACCGTTGTTTCGGGCGGCCCTCGTACGCTGAAGCGATCGTTGAAACGGCGGTTTTCCCCGTATCCGCGAATTCGGCCGCATATTCGCAAATCACGAGATCAGCCTGATCAGCCTTCGCTTTTTTATACATGCGCAGGCAATAATCAGGTTCAACCCAGTCGTCCGCATCAATAAAAGCGATAAATTCGCCGCGCGCCGCCTCAATGCCCTTGTTGCGGACCGCGCCGAGCCCCCGGTTTTGCTGATGAATGACCCTGATTCTCTCATCCCGCTTCTGATAGGTTTCAAGAATGGCCGGGCTTTGATCCGTTGACCCGTCATTAACGGCCACGATTTCGATATTGGCGAGCGACTGATTGAGCAATGAATCTAAGCATCTTTCTAAATAAGTTTCCGTATTATACACAGCAATTAATAAACTGACCGCGGGTGTTTCCATATAAACCTCCAGTGTCCATTACCGGGAAAAAATCGTTCTGTACGGAAGCACAGACGAATCGACCGGCATAAGCAAGTAACTGTAAAGAAAATAACAGACAATAATGGCGATATAAATCAGCGCATTTGATTTTTCATCAAAAACCCTCACAAAATAAGGGATCAGGATCATTTGGTACAGGCCGAAATATATATTAAACCGGGCAAAAATAACATCCTTTGTCGCCAAAAGACCGAAGAGCAGGCCGAGCAGACAGAAATTCACGATGACATCAATGTCAGGCCAGAGCTTCCGCAGCCGCTCCCGATAGCAGAAAGCCAAAAACAGCGGCAGAAGCAGCACCGCGATTTTTACGACGTTCATCCCATTCGTATTGGTCATCAGCCATTTCTCATAATGGCCGTACGAGCTGTTTTCCAGCACAACGACAAACAGCGAAATGAACTTCTGATACAGGAACGTCATAAGAAGAAACAATGCCGACAGTCCGAAAATCGCGGGCGACCAGGCCCTTTTTCTGACGAGAAAATAAACCGGAATCATAATCAGCGCTGAGGAATGAAAAAGCGAACACAGCAGCACGATTGACATATAACGCTTCCAGCTTCCGCTGATCACGTAGCGGACGGCCCAAAACAAAACGGCCGCCACCATATACTGCCTGATCCCGTTAAAGGAAGCGTAATAGTGATACGTGCCCAAAAACAAAAACACACTCAGCTCAAACGGACGGCCAAACTCAACGAGCCCCTTTAAAATAAAGCTGCACGTCACGACCGCCACGGTGAAATACATGATTTGCGGATCTTTCGTGATAAAATTCATGAGCCAGATGAGAGCCGTAAACCCCGGATCAACGGCTGCTTTTTTCGCTCCGAACCCGAAGATCTCCCAAATGCTGCCGTAATTTCCCGCCAGCTTGTACATCAGCGCGTACGTCTGAAAATCCGTCCCGACTCTGTAGCGCAAGCCGGAGACCAATACGAGCGATAGCAGCGGAACGATCATGACGAGCTGATTCGGCCGGTATCCGGTCGAAAGCGATTGATCACGCCCGCCGCACATTTTGGCGAACCATGACCAAATATACACAATTCCCATATTGACTACGTATACAATCATTCGTTACTGTTCCTTTTTCCAATTCATATTGTAAAGCTTCATAACAGCCCCCGCATTTTCTTCCGCGTCATATCCCTGCCGCCTGAGGGTTTCTTTAATGCACTCCCCGTCAGGCTTTGCCGCCTCTGCTGCCCGTAAAACCGCGGATGCCCATTGTCCGGGCGGTTCTTTGAGGCTGAGCCTTTTGACCAGCCCGAGCCCGGCATCGGCTTCTTCCGTTATGCCGTCTGATATCACGCACGGCACCCCGGAGGCCTGCGCTTCAACGAGCGTGACGGGCAGCCCTTCATAAAGAGACGGCATGACAAATACATCCAGCGTTTTCAGCAGGGCATGAACGCGGTCTTCTATGCCGATAAAACGCACATCATCATCAAGCCTCAGCTTCGCCGCCAGATTTTCCATGTCGGTGCGAAGCGGACCGTCTCCGGCGAGAATCAGCTGTAAACCGATGCCCCGCTCTTTCATATCAGCGGCCAGCCGGAGCAGAAATTCATGGTTTTTTTCTTCTGTAAAGCGGCCGATATGGCCGATCACCAAACGGCCGTCTGCAATGCCCCGCTTCCTTTTTTCAGCTTCTGTGTCCGCGCACCCGCCGGCAAATAAGTCGAGATCAATGCCGTTCGGCAAAAGATGCACGTCTTTTTCTTTCCCGAATAAGAAACGGCCCGCGTCTTCTCCGCAGGCGCACAGTGCCGTGGCGTTTGCCGTGATCAGCCGTCTGAACACAAACAGCTGCATCCCGGCAAGCCGCGACGCCCGCCCCCGCCACGACGTACTGTGTGAATGGCAGATCCGCACCGGGACGCCGGCTAAACGAGCGGCCAATGCGATAAATCCAGACTGAAAATCGGTATGGGCGTGCACGGCGGCAAACGGGCCTTTTTCCTGAATCACCCGTTTGACCTGTTTTACAAATGTAACTGGGTTTGTGCTGCCGATGCTCGGCACATAAAAAAGCCGTCCGCCGAGAGCGAGAATTTCCTCATCATAAGCGCACGGATCGTTCCTATGGGTTAAAAAATCAAACTGCACCTTCGTTCTGTCCATCTTCCGGTACAAATTCATCATCATCGTTTCTGCGCCGCCCCTGTTCATCCCGCTGAAGATGTGCAGCACCCGCATCGGTTTGTCAGTCATGTTCGGCAAGCCCTTCTTTTTGGCGGATGTCCCTGTTTTTATGATAACGGTTCATGACCGCGGGCGGCGTAACGGCGCGGATGAGCGGTTTTGCGATATACGCGTAATGGGAAAGCGGCAGCTTCAGCCGTCTGCATGCCTGAAAAACGAGGACCGCATTATCAATGGAATACGTAAACGATCTCCTTTTAAACGCATCACTGTCCTCTCTGACTTTATACAGCGTTTCTTGGAGATTATACCCCCGGAAACCCGCTTCAAAAAAGCGCAGCCACAAATCGATATCCTCCATCCGCCGCGTCCGCCTGACTGACCGGTAGCCGCCAAGCGCTTTGTACGCTTCAGCCCGCATCATAATGGTGCCGTGGCAGAACGGTGTGCCTTTCGCCATAATTCCCGGTTTCGGCACGGGCGGCAAAAGGCGGGCGCCCCTTACACCGAATTCGTCAAATACGAGCATGCCCGTGCCTACGACTTGATAGTGGGCGTGCTTGTTTAAGAAAGCGGCCTGTTTTTCCAGTCTCCTCGGGTTGGAGATGTCATCACCGTCCTGCCTGGCGATATAATCCCCCGTTGCGTATGTCAGACAGCGGTTAAGCGAAGCGGCAAGCCGTTGATTTGTCTTATTTTGAATCAGCGTGATCCGGTCGCCGTAATGATCCGCGTAACGGCGCGCAATCTGATACGTTCCGTCAGTTGACGCGTCATCACACATAATCAGTTCCCAATTCTTATAAGATTGGCTTAGGATGGATTCAATACTCTCCGCTAAAGTCTCTTCGCAATTATAAATTCCCATGATGACGGAAATTTTCGGTTGTGCTCCTGCATTCATACGCTTTTCTCCTTTTTATCCATATAACCGGCGTAAATGTGCGCCATTTCCTTTACCGTACGTGTTTCCGAAAAACATTCCGCCGTGCTGCGCCCTTTTTGCCCCATTGCTTTTCGCAGACCCGGGGAGCGGTACAGCTTTTCAATTCGATCGGCAAACGCCGCGCTGTCCCCAGCCGGCACGAGAAAACCGTTCACGCCGTCTTCGATGATCTCACGGTGCCCCCTGTTGTCCGCGGCAACGGCCGGCTTTTCGGCAGCCATTCCTTCAAGCAGATTCATGCCGAGTCCTTCGCGGATGCTTGAGGCGACAGACAGATCGGCAAGCTGAATCAGTTCATGAATATCGCGGCAAAAACCGTAAAACCGCACCATGTCGGATACACCGAGTGATTCAGCCTTTTTTCTGTACGGCGCTTCCATCGCGCCTTCTCCGGCAAATACGAGTTTCAGCTCCGGGATGCGGTTCTTCAGCAATGCCGCAGCCTCAATGAGAAGTCCCTGGTTTTTATTGCCGTTTAATTCAGCGGGGTATACGAGAATAAATTCCCCGGCGCCGAAGCCGTGTTTTTCTCTCAGACGTTCACTCTCTTCCCGGCTCACAGGGCGAAACCTGTCTGTATTCACCCCGATGCCGTGTATTTTTTTCGCGCCGCAAGCTGTTTTTTTCATTTGCTTGGCCCGTTCGTAATCCTCTTCATTAATCGTAATCAGACAATCCGTATAAGAAGAAAGAAATTTTTCGATCGGGTAATAAAGAAGCCAGTTTTTCAGAGGCGCTCCGTCGCAGAAGTGAAAGCCGTGCGCGGTGTACAGCACCTTTGTCCCTTTTTGGCGCGCTTGTCTCGCAGCAAGGCGTGCGAGCACGCCGCCGACCGGCGTATGGCAGTGAATCATGTCGTAGCCGTTGTCCTGAATGAGCCGTTTCAGCCGCCTGTAAACAGAAAGATTTTCGGGATGAAACGGCGAGCGCCGGATTGGAATGGAAAACTTTTCATCAACGAACGGAAGATTCATATTGCCGCCTGCCGCGACGTGCACTTCCCAGCCCATATCCTGAAACCATTGAAAATACGGAAGATGAAAGGCTTTAAAATGATAATCGACAGTGGCGCAGAATAATACTTTTTTCGTCATCTTTCTGTCCTCCCATCACACGCCTGCGGCCGCTTCTTCATGTACTGATTCGATCGCCTCAAACAGCCTTTTTCTCAGCTCTTCTTCAGGCAGACGGCTGAATTCCTCCATAAAACGGATGAGCACGGCCCAATTCCCGTCCACCGCTTTCCCGATATGGATTTTCGGAAAAATCTGCTCCGTATGTACTTCATTATGATTCAGCAATTCTTCATACATCTTTTCTCCCGGACGGATGCCGGAGAATTCGATGGGAATCTGTTCTGTCGTATAGCCTGATAAATGAATCAGGTTTTTGGCCAGATCGACGATTTTGACGGGTTCTCCCATATCCAGAACGAAAATCTGCCGCCCTTTTGCAAGCGCCCCCGCCTGAATGACGAGTCTTGACGCTTCGGGGATCGTCATAAAATATCTTGTCATCGCCGGATGCGTGACGGTGACGGGTCCGCCTTTTTCAATCTGCTTTTTGAAAATTGGAATGACGCTGCCGCGGCTTCCGAGCACATTTCCGAAACGGACGGCGGCGAATTTGGTGCGGCTGATCTTTCCGAGGTTCATGATGACCATTTCCGCAAACCGTTTCGTCGCGCCCATGACATTGGCCGGATTGACCGCTTTATCAGAAGAAATCAGCACGAATGTTTCCGTTCCGCACATGTCGGCGGCTTCGGCGACATTTTTCGTGCCGATAATGTTGTTTTTAACGGCTTCTTCCGGATTATGTTCCATTAACGGCACATGTTTGTGGGCAGCCGCATGATAGACGACGTGCGGCTCGTATTTTTTCATCAAGGTAAAGATTTTATCTCTGTCCTGAATATCGGCGATCTCCGCGTGAAAGAGCACCTCTTTGCCGAAGCGTGCGGACAGCTCGGTATGTACAGAATGAATGCTGTTTTCTCCGTGGCCGAGAAGGACGATTTCCCGCGGAAGAAACGCGCTGATCTGGCGGCAGATCTCAGAACCGATTGAGCCGCCGGCGCCCGTGACCAGAATCGTTTTTCCCTTGATGCTGTCAGAAATTTTGCTCGTATCAAGGGTGACCGGCTTTCTGCCGAGCAGATCTTCGGCTTTTACATCTCTGATGTGTCCGGCAGCCTGCGTTCCGAGCAGGATCTCGTCAAATTGCGGCATGATTTTAATATGGGCGCCCGTCTGCACACATTCTTTGTATAACGTCTGAAGCTCATGGGTGCAAAGAGACGGAATGGCAATGATGATATGGTGAATTCTCAGCCTCTGCACCGCCGGCATAATGCTTTCTTTTCCGCCGATGACGGGCAGGCCCATGATTTCGAGCTTATGCTTCGTCTGATCATCATCAATAAAAGCCACAGGCATGATTCCGAGATCGTTTTTCTGGGTAAGCTGACGGACGAGCAGCGTCCCCCCCGAACCTGCGCCGATGATCAGCGCCCGGGAAGAGTCATTTTGCTTCCTGCCGATCGTTTCTTTCAGCACCCGTGAAATCATCCGGCTTCCTCCGATGAATAATAGCTGAACCATCCAGCTGACGGCCAACAGCCGGAACAAAATCGTGTGGAACACCCCGTATTGGACGGCCGCCGTTACGGCTGCTGACAGCGTGATCCCCTTCATCAAGGCAAGCAGCTCGCCTATTCCCGTGTACGTCCATACCTGCTTATACTGGTGAAACATAAAAGCGCATACATGATGGCTGATCAGCATGCTCACGGCAGTCAGCAGCAACGCTCCGGAGTCATAAAAGTGATAAGAATCCTCAAAAAATTGATATCCTATAACAACGGAAAGTAAAACGAGATACGTATCCAATGCAAATATCATTGAAAGTCTTCTCCGGTAAGTCAATCTTTCCCCTCCTCATTTATCGGTTTAGCTGATACGGTTTTCGTTAAAAAACAGACATAACAGCTAAGCCGATAACAATGCATCATCTTAAGATAAATTGGGCATTTAACCCGTCCTCACACCCCGCCACCGACGACCAGCATCTAAGGCAGCAAAAAACGCCGCCCACAGCAGAGCCGAGTGCCTCCGTTGATAAAGGTAAGGAGACATCACCTGCACCGCTCAATACGAGTAGTGCTCCGTTTTTTTGATTTTCTTTTTATTCAGCAGCGCCCCCAAAAGCTTTGCCTTTGACTGCTGGAGCGCGTCTCTCGCCTTTTGGACGGTATCCATTTTCGTTTTTCCGCTCAAGACGACGAGAACGCTTCCATCTGTCTGATTCGCTAAAATCTGTCCGTCCGCCACAGCCAAAAGCGGAGGTGAATCGAAAATAACCAGACTGTACCGGCTGTACATCTCCTGAATCAGCTCTCCCATCGCCTTTGAAGATAAAAGCTCAGCCGGATTCGGCGGCGTCGGCCCGCTCGTTAAGACATAGAGGTTGTCAATCAGCGTTTTTTGCACCGTTTCGCCGAGGGAAGCGTTTCCGACTAACACATTTGTCAGGCCTTGTACATTTTCAAGCTGATAGGTCTCGTGTATCGTCGGTTTTCGTAAATCCGCATCGACGAGCAGCACCTTTTTTTCCTGCTGCGCAAATACCGCGGCAAGGTTGGCGGCGCTGAATGATTTTCCTTCTCCCGGAACGGAAGAAGTGACGAGAATAGAGCGCAAATGGGTCTGAACAGAGGAGAACTCAATATTTGTCCGAATGGTGCGGTATTGTTCAGCCACCAATGATTTGTGATGTAAAACGGATATTTGAGCCAGTCCCCTTCTTGATTTCTTTTTTCTGAATCCCAAACGCCTCACTCCCCGAAATGTTTTTCATCAGACCGTGTCTGCTGATTTTTGATGTCATACACAACCCCTAAAACAGGCAAGTCTGTTTTTTCGCTGAGCTGCCGCTCGCTTTTAACGGTTTCATCAAGAAAGTGGAGAAAAAACGCAAGCGTCACACCCGCCATGAGAGCCGCACCGAACGCCATCATGATATTTCGGATGCGCGAAGGCTTGACCATCGGGCTTTCCGATGCTTTTGCCTCAGACAAAACAATGACGCCTTTTATATTCATCCTGTCACGGACTTCTTTTTTAAATGTCTTCATCAGCGTGTTCGCTATAGCGGCGGCCTGTTTCGGATTCTCGTACTGCACCGCTACGGTAATGATCTCTGAATCGGTTTCGCTGCTTGTCGTGATCTTTGCTTTTAAAGCGGATGCCGTCTCAGAAAGATGCAGCGTCTGCTTCACTTTCTCAAGCACAACCGGGCTTTTCATTATCGTTTGAAACGTATTGTTGTAATGAAGATTCAGCTGAACGTCGCTGAGATTCGAATTTTTTTCACCGCTTGTTTCATGAATGAGCACTTGGGTCGATGACTGATAAACGGGCGAAATCACCCGGAATTGGATGTATCCCGTCACCAGCGTTACAACTGCTGTCATGATAAAAATCAGTAAAAATCTGTGTTTAATAATGTCAAATAATTCTTTGAAACTCATATTCTCATTCATGTAATTACAGCCTCATCCTTATTGCATCAGGCTTAAACGCCCCCTTCTGTTAATGATTGGATTATAAAAGAAAAGGTCGAAATTTGAAAATTTCAAATTAAGCCATTTGGTTCTTTTTAGAGAACATTATCATGATTTTCCTCTTATTTACTGCACTTACCTTATAATTTTAAATTTTATAAAGAACGAAAGATTTCTTATAATGAACAAAAAAAGCCAGTATACAGGGGAGAATTCAGCACAATGATTGGAAGAATAATTCGTTTATACCGCAGAAGAAAAGGCTACTCTATTAATCAGCTAGCAGTTGAAGCAGGTGTCTCTAAATCTTATTTAAGCAAGATAGAACGGGGGGTTCACTCAAATCCGTCCATTCAATTTCTGAAAAAAGTATCCGCCACCCTGCAGGTCGATCTGACGGAGCTTTTTGATGCCGAAACGATGCTGCATCACATGGGAGACACGGAAGATGAGTGGCGCATCCACCTTGTGCAGGCCGTGCAGTCGGGCATGCCGAAAGAAGAACTGTTCACCTTTACGAACAAACTGACTGAAAAACGCCCGGAGCCCGCACCCTACCGCAACAGAAAACTGACTGAATCCAACATTGAGGAATGGAAAGCGCTGATGCAGGAAGCCAAAGAACTCGGCTTGTCCGTTCAGGAAGTCAGATCATTTTTAGAACGGAAGCGTTACTGATGATATGCTGATGAAAAGGCTTTTATTCGCTTCATGTCTTCATCTCTGTTTATAATGAAAAGAAAAAAGGGGATGAAATGATGACAAAACTTACCGTTCAAACCCGCTCCGGCGCACTGAAAGGAACTGCCGGCCGCGGTACCCGCACATGGAAGGGCATACCGTACGCGAAGCCGCCCGTCGGAGAGCTCAGATTTAAAGCGCCGGAGCCGCCCGCACCTTGGGATGGCGTAAAACATGCCGACTCGTTCGGGCCGATTTGTCCGCAGCCGGATGATATGCTGTCTATATCGTTTTCCGGAGATATACCGGCTCAATCTGAAGATTGCCTTTACCTCAATGTTTTCGCCCCCGATTCAGAGGGCGAAAAAAAGCCTGTCATGGTATGGATACACGGCGGGGCATTTTATTTAGGTGCCGGAAGCGAACCGCTTTACGACGGATCTGCCCTTGCCGCTGACGGAGATGTCATTGTAGTGACACTCAATTACAGGCTCGGACCGTTAGGCTTTTTACATTTATCTTCTATTCATGACGCGTATTCCGCCAATATCGGGCTGCTCGATCAGATCGCCGCCCTGCGCTGGGTGAAGGACAATATCTCCGAATTTGGAGGAGACCCGGATAACGTCACGATATTTGGTGAATCGGCAGGCGGCATGAGCATCGCCTCCCTTATGGCAATGCCTGACGCAAAAGGCCTGTTTCATAAAGCCATTTTAGAAAGCGGCGCCTCTCATACGATCCCGGCGGACATGGCAAAAGACATCGCGGCGGCATTTATTCATGAAGCCGGCACTGATCAATTGCAGGAGCTTTCCGTTAATGACCTGCTTAAGACTGCGGATAAAGTGCGGCGCTCACTAGATCAAAACATTTTTCAGCTTTTGTTTCAGCCCGCTATCGATCCGGCCACATTGCCTGCGGAACCGGTGAAAGCCATAGCAGACGGGGCCGCAGAAGGCATACCTATGATCATCGGAACCAATCGTGATGAAGCATATTTGTTTTTCACCCCTGATACAGACATTCATTCCGAGAAAAAGCAGCAAGATTATTTGCATTATCACCTCGGAGAGAACTGCACCGAGCAAGCGGCAGATTTATATCCGCATTCATTAAAGGGACAAATCGATATGATGACGGATCTGATTTTCTGGCGGCCGGCTGTCGCTTTCGCACAAGGACAGTCGCAGCACGCACCGGTCTGGATGTACCGCTTTGATTGGCATGGCGAAACACCGCCGTTTCATAAAGCCGTTCACGCTCTGGAATTGCCGTTTGTGTTCGGAAACTTTGATTCTTTGAGAAAGACGCTGCAAGAACCGCTCGGTGATGACGCAGAACAGCTTTCCAAACAAATCCAATCCGCATGGCTCGCTTTTGCAAAAACCGGAAACCCGAACACCTCTCACTTCAATTGGCCTGAATATGAAACCGATTCACGCGAAACTTTGCTTTTCAACACGGATACCGCTGTCGAAAGTGATCCCGATTCAGCAAAACGCCGCATCCTGTTTCAAGCATAAAAAACGCCAAGGGAGCCGGCTCCCTTGGCGTTTCGTTTTCATCTTACTTCATAATGCAACTCCGCAAATTGCTTATAGCGCCTGACATCAGTCAGCTTCAGCCCTGTCTCCCGGTCTCCGGGTTTGAACAAAGAAATTCCGCGGCCGAGCAGAACGGGGGCGATCTGAATGATAAACTCATCGACAAGTTTTTCCTCCAAAACCGGGTGCAGCAGATCACTCCCGCCGACAATCCAAATCCGCTTGCCGTCTCGGCGTTTCAATGCTTTTATAAAATCGGCAGGCTCTTCATGAATAAACCGCACATGTTCAGTACGCCCGGTCAATGTCCGCGAAAACACATAGCATTCTTTACCTTTGTACGGAAATTCCTCAGGCAATAAAACCAATATTTCCTCGTATGTTTTTCTGCCCATGATGATCGTATCGACAGATTCATAGAAAGCTTCATAATCGGTGGCGTCTTCACCTTCAGTTCCGATTAACCAATCTAAAGAATGATTTTCCCGCGCAAGATAACCATCTGCGCTGACAGCTCCGTAAAAAACGAGTTTTCTTTGACCGCTCATAAAAATCCCTCCCCCTTTTTTATTATACCTTGAACATACGGATGAAATGAAAAAATGATAGAATCGGGTAAAAACCCCCGTTACCGGGTTTTCGTTTCTTCCTGCTTTGGAGATGCTGTTAATATGCCGTCTATCCATCTTCCGGTAATCGGCATAAAGAAATGAAGGATGATCCCTCCTAAACAAACGATTAATAACGTTCCGATGCCTACCGGACCTTTTAGCATCACGGCCAGTATGAAAAATATGAAGTAAATGACCGTTCTTGAAAAAAAGATGCTTCTCCCGGTTAAATCGCGGACAATTAGCGTTAACCGATCAACCGGGATCGAGGCGAAATTTGTGTGCAGATAGGTTGCGGTTCCTATCCCTATCACAACTAAACCGATTGCAAAACAGCCCGCTTTTCCGTACCACAGTTCAGGCGTTATGACTCGATGCAGAAAAAAAAGCCACATATCAATCCCGATTCCCGTTATAAACGCCGTAATCATCCCTGAAAATTCCGGCCTTTGCCTTTTTAACATTGAATTACAGCAAATTAACAAGAAAGCGATGATGATTTCCCAGCTTCCCACGGTAAGCCCGGCATGGACGGACAATCCCACAATAAGCGCATCAAAAGGCGACGTTCCAAGATCTGATTGAATCGTGACAGAAATACCAAAGGTCAAGATCATGATTCCTAAAACATAAAAAACATATTTCACCTTATCGTCCTCATTTTCTTATTTTATGTTGCAAATACAACAAAACTACGATATGTTTACTATACGGTATTTTCATTGCAAATACAACAAAAAATCAGCTGATATGATAAATGAAGAAAGGAGCTGTATGACCATGAGTATTCAATTAAAAAAGTGCAGCCTTAACGATATAACAGAGCTCCGGGAGATAAGCATTGAAACATTCAATGATACATTTAAAGATCAAAATTCACCAGAAAATATGAAAGCTTATTTGGAAAATGCATTCCGCTCTGAACAGCTGAAAAAGGAATTATCCAATCTGTCTTCTCAATTCTATTTTGTTTATTATCATGATGACCTTGCCGGGTATGTAAAAGTCAACATGAACGAAGCACAGTCAGAAAAAATGGGTGAAGATTCTCTTGAGATTGAGAGAATTTATATAAGAAAAAACCATCAGAAACACGGGCTTGGCAAATATCTGCTGAATGAAGCTGTGAAAATCGCAACAGCACACAATAAAAAGAACATCTGGCTGGGCGTATGGGAAAAAAACGAAAATGCAATCGCCTTTTATCAAAAAATGGGGTTTGTCCAAACCGGAGAACACTCTTTTTATATGGGGGATGATAAACAAGTCGACATTATCATGACCAAAACCCTGTCGTAAAAGAATACAAAAAACCCGGCCAAGCTGCCGGGTTTTTTCTCTTATTTTAATTTTCCCGCACGGATATCATCGGTCATTCCTTCGTACGGCGCTTCTGAAATCAGTGTTTCGTTATTGATTCCCGCATTGTTGAGATACGTAATATCCGCAAACTCGGGAACGACATATTTCGGGTATGTTTCATATTTCTCACGTGACTCTTTCATCACGTCAATGTAATCATTTTGGTAGCACACCGTGATTTCCGGATGCTCATGCACCCATTTCGGGAAGAAAATAATTCCGTGCATCCGTTTTTCATTCGGCATAAAGTTTAAGGAAACGTCTGTGCCTGTCGGTTCAGTCCATGACACTTTGTATACGCCTTCTGTCAGCTTGACGATATTCACTTCCTGGTCGCGCACCCAGCGGCCGCCTACCATTCCGCTATGAATCCGATAGTCGATCGTATGATCATTTTTAATATAGATTTCATACTCCCAGCCGTTTTCATACGTGTAAATCATATGGCTTCCGATAAAGTTTTCCATGTTGACTCACTCTCCATATTATTATTGAACTTCATAAATATCTAACCGAATGTCACCCGGCAATCTGACCGCAGCCCCGATAAACAGACGGTCCTGCAGATGCTGATATGCCTCGCTGCTTGTTTCAAACACAGGCACAGTACGGAAATAAACATGCTCGGGATCAATGATGCGGTTCACTGACTCATAAATGACTTTTTTAAAGAAGGTTCATTCAAGGACGTATCACCTCCCGAGTTATTATGTTTACTTAAACATGTAACTATTTACACGTTTAATTGTAACGCTGTTAAAATGGACTGTCAAATAATGAGCTGTTTCTGATTATGTTTTCCAATGTTCAATGAAAAAAGACAAGGGCGGCAAATGCCGACCCCTTGTCTTTTTCGTTTACTATATGTTCATACCAGACGAGCGTCTTTATTAATAATCACAATCTTTATCTCTGCATTCTTTCTTACTTACAGCGTCTATTGAGTACCCCATGATCTTGTCATTTGCCTTATCATACATACCATCGAATTTATTCGATGTATCACCGTTGTAATAGCCAAATACCTCTATCCCGCCCATTGGATCTATTTCGTATTTATCTTTAAATGTAACGTTATGTATGCCTTCATAATTCGCTTTGATAAATTTCTCCATTCGTTCTTGAGCAATCTTTATCTCTTCAGCCTGACCATTTTTATCATTCATACTCTTCATTATAAAACCTCCGGCTGCTATTAAGATAATGAAGATAATAATATATTTTTTCATAGAACTCATCCTTTCCATGAGTTATGATGAAGCTTGCGGACTAGAAAAATGGTGGTGACATCCGGTGCATTTAGGCATCTTAAGATTTTTCTTCCGCATCCACAGAGGAGCTCCCTATTTTGTCACCTGCAGGATCATATAAACCGTCAAATTCCTTAGTTTTATCGCCGTTTAGATACCCCTCAACTGTAATTCCGCCAGTTGGATCAATAAAATAATCATCATAAGAAATTTTCTCTATTCCCTTGTACTCGTGATGCAAGTATTCGGTCATTTTACTTTTGGCTTTTTCAAAAAGAGCCTTTTCTTCCTTTTTCACATCATATTGATGCTTCATAATCAACCCTCCAACGGTTATAATTAACACTAGAACAATAATAAGGTATTTCTTCAAAAAAAATCATCCCTTTCCCTACCCTATTTTACATGACAAGAAAGGCGCTATATATCTTGAGCAAGAAAAATTGGACTTCAAGCCTGACAGATGAAACATATTACAGGATGAGTCAACGTGCTTATAACTATGACTATCTTAAAAGGAAATTAGAGAAGAACGATTATATACGCATTAATTCTTCCATTTCAAAACCTACTTACTGATACGTCGATCAAATAAAATCAGCCGATGATACAGGGCTCGATGCGGTTTTATTAGTACAAGCAGTGAAGAAAAATGGTGAACTGATCAAATCAAAAAACCCCGAAAACGTGGTCGTCGCCTTTGCCGGAACCGATATCGGAAAAGACCCGATATTTGACTGCGGGAATATTGTTTTCGGAAATGATCCGAAAACAGAAGTGTATTATTTTGTAAAAGAAGATGCGGAGGATACATCGAACGATCGGAACCTACAATAGGATTTGGTTCATCATAAATGTTTGATAGCTTAATATTGCAGTGCTTCTTTGACTTCCCCTCATGGATTAAGTAAACACAACTACTGAAAACTTGATATGAATATACTTTCAGCATGTCAAAAGCAAAGCTAACCAATTCAGAATTCATCGCGATTGTTACTGACAAGTTAAGATTGGAACTTAAAGCGAGTGAAATGCTGATCTGACGTTTTTCCTATCGTTGAGTTGTCATGATATTTGTATCGTTAATATCGGGGGATACCTCGACAAATGAGACGGTAGAGGCGATTGGTCTCAGGAATAGGTTTGAACTGTATGAGAAACATGTCACGAATTTTGTAAGATAATTAAACAAAATAAATACCCACTCATCCCTGAGGTGGGTATTTTACCTTTCTTCGGCATTGACCACCGAAATACCTATCTCCTTGTTCGTTGGATCATATATACCGGAAAATTCTTTTTCTTTATTATTATTTATGTAGCCTGAAACTTCAACTCCGCCTGTCGGATCGATATTGTAGTCTTTTGAAAAATGAACTTCCTTTACATTTTTATAGTCTTTTTTTAAGTAATTCTTCATGTGCTCTTGCGCCTCAATCACAAGTTTTTCTTCGTTTTTATGTTTATCATATTGACGCTTCACGAAAAACCCTCCCACTGCTATAATTATAACAATTAGGATAATAATGTATTTTCTCATGCGTATCATCCTTTCGGAACTATTTTACAATATAAGAAAGGTGATGTATATATGCCAAAAGGAAAAGAAATAACCGTCTCTAATGTCACAGATAAAGAATATTACCGTTTGAGTCAAGCAGCTTACAATTATAAAATGTTAGCCCTGCATATGAAATATAAAACTCCTTATAAAATAAGTAAGACGTCATATTGGTACGTTGAGAAAGTGGAGCAGGATTCTGATACGGGTCTTGATGCCTTTGTATTCTCAAAAGGCATCAAGTCCAAAAACGGAAAATGGATAAAATCAAAAAACCCCGAGAACGTGGTCGTCGCCTTTGCGGGAACCGATATCGGAAAAGACCCGATCAATGACGGCGTAAAAGCGGACGGCGGCAATATTGTTTTCGGAAATGATCCGAAAAAAGAAGTACATTATATTGTAAAAAAAGACGCAAAGGATACCTCGAAAACACTCGGAAAATACAATGGAACGCCCTCTCAAGACGCCATGCTCACAACCGGAAAGTATAAGCTGATGACGAAAACATCGCAAATCGATCAGGCCGATCAGCTGGTACGCGGCGTAAAGAAAAAGTATGCCGGAACGTCAACGATTATTTCAACAACCGGCCATTCACTCGGCGGCGCTGAGGCGGAATACAGCGCGGTAAATAATGATGTGTACGCCGTCGCGTTTAACAGTCCTTCCGTCGTGAAACTGCACGATGAAGAAACACAGAAAGACATCAACAGCGGCATATATGATCCATACATCCGGTCAATTATCAATCCGGACGACATGGTCGGGGCGGGTTATTGGAACGAATATGACCGCCACAACGGGACAACGATTTATACGAAAAACCCCTCGCTCTCACAGTTCAGCCGAAAGCAGCGGCTTGATGGGAACTTAAACGAGCAGATCAGCAAGAATCTCGCTTATTTCTTCACTACCGTCATTCTGAGAAATCCGGATACACACGGCTTAAACGAAGCAAATTTCGTGTTCGACAGAAACGGCACTATTGCAAATCCGAACGGAGATGAGTTAGTCTTCGATAAAAACCTCGGCGCTCTTCTGCCGGCCGGTGCGATCGGAAGCGCAGATACAATAAAAGTAACGCCGAAAAACGCAAAGAAGCTGGCTGAAAAGGTGCAGGCTATGACTGAGGATTTGCGGACGATGAAAAAAGAAGCGCAAAACGCCTATCAGGAGCACGATGAAAAAGTCGCCGAGCTGAAAACAGAATTTTACGGCCAAGTCGGACACGGCTTGTTTGATCAGCTTCAAGCACAGGACGTGACCAATACCATTGAAGATATTGCGCAATCCTACGATAAAGGCCCGATTTTTTATGACACTCAGGCTGAGCAGGCGTTTATTGATTCCTTGCAGGCGGCGATTACGGACCTTGAAGAAATCGGCGGATTCTTACATAAAATAGCAGACGAATTTCAGGAAAAAGACCAGATGCTCGCAAACTGGTTAAGATGATAGAGGTGGATACATAATGCCGACATTAGACGAACTTTTAGAACACAAGGACGACCCGATGAAGAAAAGGCTGCAGCGGCAGATGCTGAAAACCGTCATGACACAGGCAGCGGGGACAAAACTGGAGACAGTGCGCCGAACGCTGAAACCGACATTCGAAATGGATACGTTGAAAGATGAATTATATGAAGTGTATTCAGCACTATTGAACAGCTTTGAAGGTAAGGCGCAAAAAGCTCTCGCACAGCGGATCAGTGAAAGTGCGCGGCTGATTGCCGGAACCGAACATAACAGAGACACATTCGTTAACAGTTTCAAAACAAGATAAAATAAAAAAACCTCGCAGATTTATCATCTGCGAGATTTTTTCTATCGTCTTAACTGAGACGCGCTCGGAGGGATTCGAACCCCCGACAGACGTGGTACCGGAAACTAAACTATACCCCGATAGGCAAAATGCAAAACGTCAATGAACACTTATAACGAAATGAACTGGGTAATCTATCTTCAAAACAAAAGGTAATTTGCTTAAAATCGCATTATCCAACACGTAAAAACGCCAATTCTTCCCAATTTCAACTAAAGTCTCCGATAACATGCCCCCATATAAGTGACAGCCGCTCGGAACGAATTGGAAGGCATTCTTATTGGAACGTCTTAACTGCAATATAGTATTTCTGATATTCAATTATGTAAACCCATCCATGTTAGAGAAGTAATAAAGATGAGGGTTTCCAGTCTGTGAATTTTCTCGTATACTGCTCTACATAATTTACGACCATTGACGAAGTAAGAAATATATATACGTATGAAGAACCTTAAGTGTCTTTACTTTTCCAAGTGAAAACAACGAAGGTCTTGCAATAAAAGATCCGATACTTCCTCCGTTTTCAACGTTGAATTAAATTTATTTGTTTTCACCCGCACTTTTTAATTCAGAATTAACTTTATTTATTTCTTTTTTGTTCTGATTCGCCTTCCATTGTTTCTTTCTCATTTCTAACTCTTCATCAAATATAATAGTTATTGCTTCAAACAAGTGATAATAGTACTTCTCACATTTCTCTTCATCCAATTTATGAATACCTTCACTTAATATACTATAAAGAGAGGAACGGACATCATTTAGATGACTTGGAAGAAAGCTTGAAATTTCTTTCGCCTTATCAACAGTACTAAGTTTTGAAATTGATTCTTTACCTTTATATTCATAAAGTTTTTCATTCAATAATTCATCAAATTTCTTACTAACTATTCTTTCAAAAATTCGCCTTAAATGAGTAAACGCTCCTACGAAGTAACCAAAGCTTTGTAATTCAATGGCACGTTTGAAATCGATTTTATTTCTTTTATCTTTTATAACTTTTCTATATTTATCTAAAGACTTATTAAACATATATATAGAGGGATACTGTCCAATTTTCATGACTGTATCTTCTTCAATTTTTAAGTTAATAATAAAATGATGCTTATATTTAGATACACATTCAAGCTTTAAACTAAATATACCTTGTTCAGAGAAAATATCATTAACAAATTTTTGGTATCTTTCTTTTGACTCTTCATTTTTAAGGTTGTCTATAAATTCTTCATATTCTTGTAATGAGAAATTGTCGATTCTATCTAATTCTCTATCAATATATTTTTCAGAGTTATCAATTTGGACTATATTTCGAATTTCTCTTTCTTTATCACAAAACGGACAAAAATAATCTGAATCAAAGGTTTTTAATACCATTCCTTTCAGAATAGACAAATCGAGATTTTCTATGTAAACAGTAAAATCAACTATATCGGGAACCATTTCTTCTCCATCGCCAAAGTTTCGAATAGTGTAGCCTAAAATCTCTCGTTCACATTTTGTTACTATTTCCGTACTTATTCTATATCTTTGATACAAAGGGCTTCTGAATAAGAAATCAAAAAATTTCGGATATTTTTTACGTGCTTCGCTAAGTCTTTCCATCACAACACCCCTATAAGTTAATATAGATTAATTCTATCAGAAATATATATAGTACAATAGAGATTAGTAAAAACATATAATCGTCTATCTTTTAAACAATATCATTGGTAACCTCAATAAAATACAAAAAGGGTGTATAAGAATGCGAATGATTCTTTCACAGTTATATGAATTGTAAAAATCGAATAACCAAACACTTTACTTCGTGAATCTTTACTTTTGTATGTCGTTTAAAAACAATTTTCCTTTTCGACTATTTTCGGACAAAACAAAAACACCCCTTTCGAATTCTTAACGTTTTATGGTTAAGAGCACGAAAAAAGTGTTTCGTGGTTTACATATTGTCACATAGTTTATACGTTTTTTCATCGCTGAAACCCTGTGCTATCGCAATAGTAAACGAGAAGACAAATTCTTTAGGCTTTATTAATCTAAAGCTATCTAATGCTTATGACGCGCTCGGAGGGATTCGAACCCCCGACAGACGTGGTACCGGAAACCACCGCTCTATCCAACTGAGCTACGAGCGCACGTTTTTTCAATCAGATACCTTTATATTATAATAAAGAAACGCGCAGAAAGCAACTCTTTTTTGATAATGCACAACAGGATTATACAGCGTCTTCATGCAGCATAATCCTGCATCGTTTAACGGCATTGATTTTCACAAAAAAACCATTTCAGGCGGACTGCCCCCGTCTCGGTACATTTCCAGTCACTTCAGAAAAAGCACGTTTCAGCTTTTTTTCCAAATGTCCCTTAACGTCCAATAGGTGAATTCCTCAACCTTTACGGCGCCTTTCTCAGAAAACAGCTCAATCCCCAATCTGCCTTCATTCGGATAGATACGGCTTGTCATCGTTGTTTCTCCATGATTGGCGAATACTTCAATCGAGGATCTGTCAATAAAGATACGCAGCGCCAGCTTGCCGTTTGTATCCGTCTGCACCCTTCTCACACCGTCTTTCGCTTTCCCCATCTTGGTGCAATCAAGTGTCAGCTTTTTATCCGTTAGATTGTATGTCAGCACAAGTTCTTCTTCGTCAAGGCCGCGAATCTTAAAACCTGCCGTTTCGGCATCAGAATCGTTTACATCAAACACGACTCGGACTTCAAGCAGGTCTTCGGACGTCTTTGCCAAGTAACTCCCTGAAACCGATCGTCCGGCACATTCCCGATATTCTATTTTCCGCAGCTGCTTGGTTTCTTCCACGGGATTCATCAAAAGTTTATGATCATCACGCAAAGTCAGTTCTCGCGGCAAAGTCAGTGCACCGCACCATCCGTCCGCTTTTGTCGGCATCTCAGATTCCCACATATCCATCCAGCCGATAGCAATTCTGCGTCCTTTATCATCTAATAATGTTTGCACGGCGTAAAAGTCATGGCCGTGATCCAGTTCTTTAAAAGCGCCGTGTGTAAATTTGTTTGTTTCATCATGATAGTCACCGATTAAATACCCGGTTTGATGTAAATTTTGATAGGAATCACCGTCCGCCTCGATCCCCTGGGGCGAAATCAGCAGGACATGCTTGCCGCCTAATTCAAAGAAATCAGGACATTCCCACATATAGCCGAGATTACCGTCACTTTGGGCAAGAACCCCCGCGTATTCCCAATCACGCAAATCAGGTGAACGGTATAAAACGACCCGTCCGACGTTTTCTTTTGAGGAGTTGCCGATGACCATATACCAAACATCGCGATGCTTCCATACTTTCGGATCGCGGAAATGACGGGCGCTGTCTTCCGGCGGTTCCGCAATAACGGGGTTTCCCTGAAGCTTTTCAAACACGGTTCCATCTTGGCTGACAGCGATATTTTGAGTTTGATAGAATAGGTCTTTCTCTTGATCAATTATATTATGTCCTGTATAGATGAGGGCTAATCTTCCATGATCATCGACCGCGCTTCCCGAAAAACAGCCGCTTTGGTCGAATGCATCGCCCGGAGCTAAGGCAACCGGCAGGTGCTCCCAATGAATGAGATCTTTACTTTTTACATGTCCCCAATGCATCGGCCCCCAATGCTCATCATACGGATGATGCTGAAAAAAGACGTGGTATTCTCCTTTAAACTGAATAAGCCCGTTCGGATCATTGATCCAATTCGCCCGGGGCATAATATGGTACCCCAATCGATATCTTTGTTTCACTTTACCCTCGGCTTCCTTCAAAGCTTCTTCCGCCTGCTGAATTCTATCCATTTGTAACATCCTCTCTATCCGATTTTTTGCAGACGCTGGACACGCCTGCTGTTTTGTTTCGGGCCCAATAAAGTAAATATGGAGATGACGGTAAAACCGAAGACGACGATTCCCATGATGAGATAGGTTTGACGGAACCCCGCACTGTCATATAATCCTCCCGCAAGCGGCGACAGAATCGACGCGCCTGCCTGAGATGCGAATTGAAAACCGACGAGATAAAGGACGGACGACAGACGCGTATCAAAATTGGCAGCCAAATATTTAAAAACGGCGATCAGCATAATCGGCAATTCCAGTGCGTGGATGAGTTTCATTGATGAAATGCCTACAGGCTCAACTGCAATTCCGGACCCGACGATGCGGAAAGCCATTAAAAACCCCGCTAAAATCAAACTGTTTTTCGCCCCGAACTTATTGACGATAAAAGGCGCAAGAAACATCATGCCGGCCTCCAAAAACACCTGGAATGAATTCAGATAGCCGAATACTTGGTTACCCGTCGACACTGAAGGAAACAAAGACGCATAATAGATCGGGAACTGCTGATCATATACACCGTAAATGCAAGTCACCCCGATAATGTACATCATAAAAAACCAGAAATCTCTTAGTAAAAAGAGCCGCCCCACATCTTTTAACCGGACCGAATCCGCTCTGTTTTTCTCATGATCGGTCATTTCTATTTTCACAGACATGATAATGGCCGTTAATATGACGGCTGAAACAGACGCGATCCAGAAGTTGATATTGGGATTGATATTGAAAAGCTGCCCTGCAAAAAATGCAGCAGCCGCCCAGCCTAGCGAGCCCCACATTCTTGATTTTCCATACTCGAAATCATACTTACGGCTGACCTTTTCAATGTACGTTTCAATCGCGCCTATCCCCGCCAAAAAAGCGGCTCCCAAATATAAGCCTCCGACAACGGCGCCAAGAAAGACGTTGTATTGTAAAAGCGGCCCATAGACGAAGATATAAAACGGACCCGTGAATATGAGAAGACAGCTGATCATAAACAATATCTTTTTCTTCAGCCCCAATTTGTCAGAGATAAAACCGTAAAGAGGCTGCATGCACAGGGCAAATACGGCGTTTACAGAAAAGATAATGCCTGTCGCTGATCCGTTTAAATTGATTTCCTGCCCTAACCAAATCGCAAATAAAGAATAGCTGGAAGACCAAGTAAAAAAGAAAAAGAAGAAATAAGCACTCAGTTTCCAATACAGACTTTTTGAGCTTTTCATTTGCACCGCTCCTTTAAGAGGACCTTTTAATAGCCGTTTTAGAGCCGCATACTTCCTTCTTCATTTTCATCACATACATGCGAGCCCCTAGTAAGCGCTTACTTTCTATCGCTGCTTGATTCTTTCACTTTATTGCCGCCAGCCTTCTCTCCATACCCGTCACTTCCCTTCACTCCGTAAATAAAGCGCTTTCAAAAAGAATTGTATGTCAACCGGTTTCATATGTCAATCGGTTGACATACAATTTTCTGATTATTTCAAGCAAACAAAAACGCACCCTCTTTATATGAAAACAGAAACATGGAATGTCCTTGCACATGTCAGCCTGATTCTCTAAAATAAGTGCGTGACGGAAATTGTAAGCCATTTCAGTAAGCAGGGGGGCACGGGAATGAAGCCTAACATTCATGATGTTGCGAAAATAGCGGGAGTTTCATCTACAACCGTTTCGCGGGTATTAAATAACCGCGGCTATATCAGCGAAAAAACAAAAGAAAAAGTGTACAAGGCGATGGAAGAAATCAATTACTTTCCAAACGATCTGGCCCGCTCTTTATTCCGAAAACGAACCAATTTAATAGGACTTATCATCCCAAACTCCAGCAATCCGTTTTTCGGCGAACTCGCCTTTCATATTGAAAGCATTTGTACGTCCATGGGCTACAAACTGCTGCTTTGCAACAGTTTACATCGAAAGGATAAGGAAGAAAAATATTTGGAGATGCTGATAAGAAACCAAGTGGACGGCGTGATCGCCGTGACTTACAACCGGGGAATTCTCAATTATCACAAGCAAAATCTGCCGATTGTCGCCATTGATCATTACTTATCTGACACGATTCCCGTCGTCGGCTCAGACAACTATGACGGCGGAAAAAAGGCGGCAGAACTGCTGATTGAAAAAGGGTGCCGGCACATCGTCCATATCAACGGCCCGCTTGAACTCGAGACACCGGCAAACCTCAGAAGAAAAGCATACGAAGACGTCATGCACGAACACGGACGGAAGCCTATTACATATGAAGTACCCTTTTATCAGCATTACCATGACATTATTTCAACATTATTCGATGAACAGCCTGACACCGACGGAATTTTTGCCAGCGATGATATCATGGCGGCTGCAGTGATGACCGAGGCCAAAAAACGGGGAATAGACATCCCGAATCAATTAAAAGTGATCGGTTATGACGGCACTGAAACCGTTCAATCGGTTCTGCCGGACTTGGCAACCATCCAGCAGCCGATTGAATTGATTTCCAAAACAGCCATCGAGATTTTAGCAAAAGAAATTGAAGGCGAATTTGATGATTTGCCGCTGGAAACGTATTTGCCGGTACGGCTTTTGGAAGGACGGACAACGTAGTCAGACTCTTCAGCCGTATGTACCGACGCGATTGCGGTCTATTTTGAGCGCTCCCGCCATATCATTTCTCAAGCGCCGGCGCTGATCATCCTCATTTCCACTTTGCTGTTTGAACTTTTTGTTTTATGGGAAAAATGGTGTTAGAAGAAAAGGTTGGCATTTTGGTCAGCGTTTTGTTTGACCTTTATTGACCAAAAATGTATCATGTAAATACATACTTACCTAAAAGGTGAAGGAGGAGCATTATGAATTTAATACCTACAGTCATTGAACAAACGAACCGCGGAGAAAGAGCTTATGACATTTACTCCCGTCTTTTGAAGGACCGTATTATCATGCTTGGATCTGCGATTGATGACAACGTTGCGAACTCCATCGTGTCACAGCTTTTATTCCTTGAAGCGGAAGACCCTGAAAAAGATATTTCCATTTACATTAACAGCCCTGGCGGATCAATCACTGCCGGTATGGCAATCTATGATACAATGCAGTTCATTAAACCGAAAGTATCCACGATCTGCATCGGTATGGCCGCTTCTATGGGAGCATTTTTACTTGCAGCCGGAGAAAAAGGCAAACGTTACGCGCTTCCTAACAGTGAAGTTATGATTCACCAGCCGCTTGGCGGAGCGCAAGGACAGGCGACAGAAATTGAAATCGCGGCAAAACGCATTCTCTTGCTTCGCGACAAATTAAACAAAGTGCTTGCTGAACGTACCGGCCAGCCGCTTGAAGTCATTGAGCGCGATACAGACCGCGACAACTTCAAATCAGCTGATGAAGCCTTAGAATACGGCTTAATCGATAAAGTGCTGACACGCAATACAGAAGACCAGAAGTAATGCCCAAAAAACCTGCAAGAGCTGATGTCTCTTGCAGGTTTTTTTATGCTTTATTCCCATTCAAAAAAGTAATGAATGCTTTGACGACAGATAATTCTAACGCTGAAGAATCATACATAAGCCAAGTATCGCGTATCACAGGCTCGTTATTTTTATAAGATAGCGCCAATGTGTATAATTCATCAGAAGGCTGAAGACAGATTTCCGGCACAACAGAATAACCGAGACCGTTTTTCACCATCTCTTTACAGGTTTCCTGCCTGTCTACCTCCATCGCAATGAAAGGCGGTTCAGTAAATTGGTTATTCCACCATTTTTGAATCAAACTTTTCAAAGAAGCATCAGTTTGATAATAAATCATCGGCAATTTGGGAAGGTCCTCACTGTTGATTTCAGTTTTTGAAATAAGGTACAGCCGCTCTTCATTTAACAGTTGTTTTTCCCCTTGCCAATCATAATTTCCCCTCATAATCCCAAGGTGTACCCCCGAATGATGAAGCAGATCCATCACCTTCGCACTCCATCCCGTATTGACGTGGAATTGAACAGACGGATACTGATCAGAAAACCGTTTTAGAATCGCCGGGAGCTTATACTGAGCAAAATTGCTTGAGACTCCTAATCTGAGAACCCCGCTGACTTCATGGCTCATATTGAGCATATCATCCTTCACTCTTCTGAATTCCTGCAGCATTTCTTTCGAATAATCAACCAGATGTTCACCTTCTGAAGTGAACTCCATCCCTTTTTTTCTTTTATAAAAAAGGCGCACTCCGAATTGTGCTTCCAAGTTTTTGAGCCGATAACTTAACGCCGGCTGTGTCATATATAATCGCTCTGCCGCCTTCGTCATATTTTTTTCTTCGAATAATGTAATGAGCACAATCCAATCCTTTTCATCCATATGAAATCCCCCAAAATATTTTTCTGCTATAAAATTTTCACCTATTATAAAAGTTTTTTATTCAACTTTATAAAAATTATATGTTTTACTTATAATCCTTATTTATCATACGATATTTTCCAAAGGGACCGGTACCTTTTTATCCACACAAAATGATGTAAGGATGAGACAGCATGGAAAAAGTTCCTGTAACCGTCATGAGAGGCGGCACCAGCAAAGGCGTTTTTATTCATCAAAAAGACATGCCAGACGATACAAACCTATGGAGCGATTTTCTTTTAGACATTATGGGGAGCCCTGACGAGAGACAAATTGACGGTCTCGGCGGCGGCCATTCTCTCACAAGCAAGGCAGCCATTATTAAGAAATCCGCCAGAAAGGATGCAGATGTTGAGTATACGTTTGCTCAGGTCAGTTTGACTGACCGTTTTACCGACTTCAAAGGCAATTGCGGAAATATCTCTTCTGCCGTAGGCCCTTATGCTATTGAGAAAGGGCTCGTTCAAGCTGAAGAGCCGGTTACAAAAGTCAGAATGTTAAATACAAACACTCAAAAAGTGATCGTAGCAGAAGTTGAAGTCAGAAATGGAACATTTCATTACCAGGGGGACTGCGCTATCCCCGGGGTTCCAGGTACAGCTTCTCCTATTTATCTTTCATTTCACCAGGCTGAAGGAGCGGTGACCGGTAAGCTGTTTCCCACTGGTCAGCCTATTGATGTTCTCGATACACCGTATGGAAATATCTCGGTATCGATTATTGATTACGCCAATCCGCTTGTCTTTGTAAAAGCAGAGGACACGGGGCTTACCGGCTTAGAACTTCCGGATGAATATACCCCGGATATATTGGAAAAGCTCGAAATGATCCGATCGATTGCAGCCGAGAAATGCAGATTCGCTCCGAGACATGAGGCTGCTGCAAAATCACCGGCCGTACCAAAACTGACATTAATCTCATCTCCAGCGGATTATATCGATACAAAAGGAATAAAGAGACACGCAGAAGAGATGGATCTTGTCATTCGTATGATGTCCATGCAAAAACCGCATCAAGCTTTAGCCATTACAGGGGCGGTTTGTACGACTGCCGGCATGCTATTGCAGGATACAATATTATCTGAATTTTCATTCTATGGGAGAACGATTCGATTGGGACATCCAAGCGGCATTTTAGAAACCGAGGCAGAGGTTGATCCGGATGGAACAACGATTAAAGTAGTACGCACAGCAAGAAAAATCTCTGAAGGCTATGTGTTTACAAAGCAAAGTTACAACCTGAATACGCTGAATCACATTGGTTAATACCAGTCTTCAGACAAGTCAAAGATAAACGGAGGAATACGAGATGATCAATGTAAATGCGTCTAATCGATTAAACAGACTGCCTTTTTCAAGGGCCCATCAAACAGTGCTCGTTATCCTTTCATTCGCTTACTTTTTTGATTTTATCGATTTAAATACGTTTTCATATGCGGCGCCTTCACTTTTAAAGGAATGGAACATTTCTACTCATACCATCGCTTTTATTACGTCTGTCTCCTATTTCGGAATGTTTATCGGCGCCTCTGCCGGAGGATGGTTTTCAGACCGTTTCGGAAGGAAAAAAGGTTTAATTCTGGTTGTCACTTTTTTCTCTTTCTTCTCTCTCCTCTCTTCTCTGGCTTGGAACCCAGAAATACTCGGTGTTTTTAGATTTCTTACGAGTTTAGGTATCGGCGCCACAACGATTGTGGCAAGCACGTATATCAGCGAATTTTTCCCATCCGCAACTAAGGGTAAATACCAGGCAATCTGTATTACAATCGGCATATGCGGAATTCCTGCAGCCGGCTGGGTGGCTAAATTGGTCGTGCCGTCCGCCTCTTACGGCTGGCGGTTTATCTTTCTATTCGGCGCGGTCGGTATTTTTTTTCCGCTGATCGCCAGAAAACTGGAAGAATCACCGAAATGGCTGGACACGAAAGGAAAAAGCGAACAAGCACACCGCATTCTGCTTGAACTGGAGGCAAAAGCAGAAAAAGAAAAGGGTGAACTGCCTGAACCAGCTCCGGCTCTGCGAAGCAGACAAACCGCTGTAAAATCTGTTCCATATCGGACGTTATTTCAAAAGCCTTTGGCAGGAAGAACTTTTGTTTTAATGACGATGTGGGCAGCTTCCACGATTGCAATTCAAGGCTTTGGCACGTGGGTTCCCACCCTTTTGGTAAAAGAAGGCGTATCAATGGATGAGTCTATCGTATACGTCACTCTGGGAACGATCGGTGCCCCGCTGGGCGCTCTCATTGCGTCGCAAATCTCTGACCGTGTGGATCGAAAGTGGGCCATTTCTGTTTTATCGTTAATTATTATGGCGCTTGGATTCTTTTACGGCATCAATCCTTTGCCGATGGTCATTGTCATATGCGGATTTCTCATGCATATGTTTGAGCGCACGTTCAGTTCGATCGCATATGCTTATACGCCGGAATTATATCCGGTTGAAGCCAGGGCGTCTGGAAATGGCCTCACTTACGGCGTAGGACGTCTTGCGATTGTAGCCGGTCCCTTTGTCGTCAGTTTCCTGTATTCAGGCTACGGATTTTTAAGTGTTTTCTTGTTCTTTACAGGCTGCTGGTTTCTTTGTGCACTGACAGTCGGTATATTTGGAATCAGTTCAAAAAAACAAAAGATGCAGCAGGATGATTTCATATCGGAGGAAACATTCGTGCAACAAAAGTTGTAAACGCATACAGTCTGCAAACCGCAAAACATCCATCTCCTCTGAGGAAATGGATGTTCTTCTTTCAATCCCAGCAGCATTCTCTTTATCATCTTAAAGAGAAAACGATTTCCAGAAAGAAAAGGTATTCTATAGGCGGAGAATTTTCCGTCAGAATGGATTAGATGCAACCGCCGAAACATATTTCAGACCTCCACCTTACAATTCCCGCCATTTTTTATCTAAAACCGGATATGTATACCGATTCATCTGCTCAATCAGCTCATCCGGGCGGGAGGAGCTGTGTATCAGCTTCAAATGAGACTCATTCGAAAATCCTTCCTGAATGCTGTACTTGACCATCTTCATCATCGGCTCAAAATACCCGTTCACATTGTACAGTCCGATCGGTTTTTGATGAATGCCGATTTGCGCCCAGCACAGCACTTCAAATAACTCTTCATATGTTCCGAAGCCGCCGGGCATGGCAATGTACCCGTCGGCAAGTTCACTCATTTTCGCTTTCCGCTCATGCATGCCGCTGACTTCAATCAGCTCCGTCAAATTCTGATGAACAACCTCTCCGCTGAACAGCCCGCTCGGCATGACACCGACAGCTTTTCCGCCGCCTGCCATTAACGCATCGGCGACGGTTCCCATCAGACCGACCCGTGAACCGCCGTAAACAAGGCCAATTCCCTGCTCTGCCATATATTCACCCAGTTCGGCCGCTTTGCGTTTGTACTCTTCATTTACCCCCGGGTTTGACCCCGCAAATACACAAATGGTTTTCATTTTTTCATCTCCGTATCTATATATGTACATCAATAAATCAAAATACACTATATATTGTCCCATCTCTATATGATAATATCAATAAGAATCATACAGGACATAAGGAGTGTTTCACATGCAGATGGCTGAAGCAGAACGATGGACGAAAGATTTTTATGAAAAACGAGGATGGACGGCGTACGGGCCATTTATCAGAATCGGCTTTTTAATGGAAGAGGCGGGTGAGCTCGCCCGGGCGGTAAGAGCATATGAAATCGGCAGAGACCGGCCGGATGAAAAGGACGCGACCCAGGCTGAACGCAGGCAGGAGCTGATTGAAGAAATGGGTGACGTCCTCGGAAATCTGGCTATCCTTGCCGATAAGTACGGAATCACGTTAGAAGATGCGATGAAAGCCCATCAGGAAAAACTGATCAAGCGCTTTGAAACCGAATAAAAACACGGCCTGTCCGCTTTTTCATGGACAGGCCGTATCTGAATTTATCCTGTTATCTCGTCCTGATGCTCAAAGAAATGCTGTTTCCCGATTTTATGAAACAGCCCCGTCTTCCGGATCAGCTCTCTCGGCTGTGATTGCAATCCGACGATCATCAATCTCCCGTTATGCCGTTTGATCCGGTTCATCACATTCCCCAACACCGCTTCTGCGGAGGTATCCATGTAATGCACATTATTCATCAGCAGAATAAGCGTCTTCGGCTTTTCCTGAAGCCTCTCCAGCAGCGATGATTCCAGTGAATCAATTGAACCGAAAAACAGCGGCCCTTCAATGGAATATGTGCTGACGGACGAATCATTTTTAACCGATTTGACAGCGGCATGCGGTGTTTTGATGCTTGTTGATTCGCTCATTTTTCTGATAAAGAAAACAAAAGCGAGCACGAGACCGGCAGAAACGCCGATGATTAAATCAAACAGAACCGTCAGTAAAAAGGTTGCCGCCAGTACGAATGAATCAGTGTTTTTCAGCCGCATCATATTGGCGACTTCCCTCCGCTCACTCATGTTCCAAGCCACCACCATCAATACCGGCGCCATGCTTGCCAGCGGTACATGAACGGCAAGCGGGGCGAAGACGAGCAGGACGAGGAGGACGGTGACTCCGTGGACAACACCGGAAATCGGAGAAACTGCGCCGTTTTTAATATTTGTTGCGGTCCGCGCAATCGCTCCCGTTGCCGGTATGCCGCCGAAAAGCGGCGCTGCCATATTGGCGATGCCCTGCCCGACAAGCTCCCTATTGCTGTCATGCCGTGATCCTTTCATATTGTCCGCGACCATCGCCGATAATATGGACTCAAGTCCGCCGAGAAGCGCAATGATCAGAGCCGACGGAAACATCATGATCATGTTATCGATTGAGAAATCCGGAAGCTGGAAAGCCGGAAGCTGCCGCGGGATTTCCCCGTAAGCAGAACCGATTGTCGCCATTTTGTCAGGGAAAAACACGACCGCCGCGGCTGTAGAGACAAGCAGCGCCACAAGCGCGCCCGGAATCTTCGGCATCAGCCTGGCTGATAACAGCAAAATGGCCAAAGCAATTCCCGCGATGAGGATGCTGTACAAATTAAAGGTTCCGAGCTTCTTTCCGATTTCCGCAATGTTGAGGATAAAGCTTTCATGCTTTTGAATATCGCGCAGACCGAGAAAATGGGCAATCTGCTCCGAGAAAATCAGCACCGCGATTCCGGCCGTAAATCCGACGATCACCGGCTTCGGCACGAATTTCATAATCTTTCCGAGCTTAAATACGCCAAACAGGACGAGCATGACGCCTGCCATAAAACCGGCTACAAGTAAATTCTCAAAACCATACTGCATCACAATGGCAAATAAAATGGGAACAAACGCCCCCGTAGGCCCGCCGATCTGATATTTAGAGCCGCCCAACAGCGAAATCAGAATTCCGGCCACAATAACGGTGTAAAGCCCGTATTCCGGACCGACCCCCGAAGCGATGGCAAAGGCCATTCCCAGTGGAATCGCTACAATTCCGACCACAATTCCCGCGATTAGGTCTTTCTGAAATTTCTGCAAATTATATCCCTGATATCTGCCGGTAAATTGCATCGTCAGCTGCATCCTCCTTTGACTGTTTCATAACCGTCAACGACAACATCCAGCGTCCCCGTCCCCGGATCGATCACCAGCCCGTGCACCGGCACCTCTTCAGGCAAGAGCGGATGATGCCTGACCATATTCACGCTGTGGGCCACGCTTTCTTCGACGCTGTGAAAACCGGTCAGCCATGTTTCCAAATCGACTCCCGCATGCTGCAGGAGGCTGAGACATTTGTCCTCCACGCCGCGCTCTTTCGCTTTATTTAATATGGAAGCCGCATTCAATCCCGACATTCCGCACTCGCGGTGACCTATGATGCAGACTTCCTCTGCCTGCAGTTCATAAACGGCAACCAAAATGCTCCGCATGACACTTCCAAATGGGTGAGAAACAATGGCTCCCGCGTTTTTTATGATTTTGGCATCGCCGTTTCTGAGTCCCATCGCCTGCGGCAGAAGCTCCGTCAGCCTTGTATCCATACAGGATACGATGACAAGCTTTTTTTTCGGGAATTTTGTCGTTTGGTAAGGTTCATATTTCCTTTCTTGGACAAACTGCTGGTTGTGCTCCAAAATGCTTGATAAAGAAACCATTTTTCTATTCATCTCCCATCCGATTGTATTGCAAGCCTTCTTACCCAGCTTACAGTAAGGAATTATAGCACAGAAAAAGGCCTCAAAAGCGCTTTCAAAAAAAGACACGATAATTTGACTGTAAATTCAGATTATGTTCATTTATATCTTTCAAAAATAATAAAATTTATCTTTACACCAACCTATAAAGCTTTTGAAAACAGCGGTTCCGCTCATTTTGCCTTCAGAAATATAGGCGGATTCTGTTATTGTTTGGAGAAATCAAGCATGTACATTTCTTTTCCTTTCATTTTAAGTTCAAAAGAACCAGAAATTTATCGTAATGCGTTTGAATATTTCTCACGTTACCGCTTCTCTTATATAATAAAATAGAGAAGAAAGACAAAGGAGGAGAAGCCCGTTGAAACCCTATGTATTCATCGCGAAACCGATACCGCCGGAAGTCGAACAAATGATAGGCGAGCATTGCCGCTATGACATCTGGAAAGAAGATACCATTCCAAAAGAGGAACTGTACGAAAAAATGAAAGATGCTGAAGGGCTGCTGACATCCGGAACGGCGATTGACAGTGATTTGCTGGATCACGCGCCGAAGCTGAAGGTCGTCAGCAATAATTCAGTCGGCTATGATAATTTTAATATTGAAGAAATGAAAAGACGCGGGGTTGTCGGCACGCATACGCCGTACACCTTAGATGACACTGTCGCTGATCTGGCTTTTTCATTAATCCTGTCTTCCGCCAGACGGGTTGCCGAATTGGATCGATTCGTCCGCGCCGGCAAATGGGGAACCGTTGAGGAAGAATCTCTTTTCGGTATGGATGTCCACCATCAGACATTAGGAATTATCGGCATGGGCAGAATCGGTGAACAAGCTGCCAAACGGGCAAAATTCGGCTTCGATATGGACGTGCTGTATTATAACCGCAGCAGAAAACCGGATGCTGAGAAGGAACTCGGGGTTACATATGCCGACTTAGATACACTGCTGAAAACATCAGACTTTGTGCTTTTAATTACGCCGCTTACTGACGAAACGTATCATATGATGGGAGAGCGGGAATTTAAATTGATGAAAGATACGGCATATTTCGTCAATATTTCCCGGGGAAAGACGGTTGATGAGAAAGCGCTCATCCGCGCATTGCAGGAGGGCTGGATAAAAGGCGCCGGTTTAGATGTGTTTGAAAAAGAGCCGATCACCGAAGACAATCCGCTCCTGCAGCTGGAAAACGTCACCTTGCTTCCGCATATCGGGTCAGCAACGGCAAAAATCCGCTTGAATATGTTCAAGCAAGCCGCACAAAACATGATTGACGCCGTATACGGAAAAACGCCGAAAAACCTCACGAAGGAATTTCAATGAGATGAAAAATCCCGGCCGTTCAGCCGGGGTTTATTTTTCGCTAGATCAAAAGTTCTATTTTTAAATTCTTTCTATTCCTTTCTCTCGATGCTGATACAATGAAAAGGAATCAGCTTCACATGATAAAAATGGGAGGTATTGCTTTGAAAAAACGATTATCGTGGATTTCCGTTTGTTTGCTGGTGCTGTTCTCCGCGGCGGGGATGCTGTTTTCCACGGCTGCCAAGACGGATACATCTTCTCACAAGGCGCACACTGAAGCACAGGTTATCAACACTTTTGACGGGGTTGCGGATTATCTTCAGACCTATCATAAGCTTCCTGATAATTACATTACAAAGTCAGAAGCGCAGGCCCTCGGCTGGGTTGCATCAAAGGGGAATCTTGCAGACGTCGCTCCGGGGAAAAGCATCGGCGGAGACATCTTCTCAAACAGGGAAGGCAAACTCCCTGCCAAAAGCGGACGGACGTGGCGTGAAGCGGATATTAACTATACATCAGGCTTCAGAAATTCAGACCGGATTCTTTACTCAAGCGACTGGCTGATTTATAAGACGACAGATCATTATAAAACCTTTACAAAAATGAGATAAACACATACAAAAAACGGCTTCCCTGCGGAGGCCGTTTTTTTTCACAGAGAACCTGCGAGCTTCATATAAAATGAGCAGTAAATTTTTCTTCAAACTCTGACCGGTCTATTCTGCTGTTTTCCGCCGTGCCGTCGTGTTTTTTTATTGTTATATTGCGTTCAGACAGAACCATGTGCCCTTCCGGTGTCCGCTTAGAAGCAAGCAGGCGTTTGTTGAAAGGAGAGCGTTCATGTTCAAAGATTGTTTGTTTCATAGACTTGAGGTCCTTTTCATCGATTTCTTCAAGCGAAAATGCGTAACCTGTCTGCCAGCCGTCCCCTTTGTTCATTTCAAGCAGGTATGTTCCGAATTCCGTCTCTTCTATCCTCACGCGGAACGCTCCGGCCGCTGATACCGTCTCGTCTCCCGACATCGGCACAGGCTGCATGGCGAGATTGAGGCCGAAGCCTGCATCAGCGATGTACTCATTCTCCCCGGCGGAAAGAAGTACGGCCGCATGTGTGCCGGGCAGAGCCCAGCCGTTTTTCCAGACCGTTCCGCGGATCAATTTGACATCAAATCCGGCATCTTTCAGGATGAAATAAAGCAGTCCGTTCAAGTCATAACAAAGGCCGCCGTGAGGTTCCTTCACCATGTGCCGCCACAGTCCTTCTTTCGTGACGTCATATTCTTTTTTGGACAGAACCGCGCGATTTTCAAACGGAAACCGATACGCGAGCGCCTTTAAAAACTCCGGCAGGTTGCTGAAATCGAGGGAATCCTTTTCCCAGCCTATCGTTTGATAACAATCTTTCAGAAACTCATTCATCGTTCCGTCCCCCTTACAAAGTGTTTACACTTCTTCCTGCACATAAGCGGACAACTTTTCCAGCGCTTCCTTTTCATCATCGCCTTCAGCGATCAGAGTGACTTCCGTCCCCGTGCTGACCGCCAGGCTCATTAATCCCATAATACTTTTGGCATTCACTTTCTTGCCGTTTTTCTCAAGAAACACATCTGATGCAAAGCGATTTGCCTCCTGTACAAACAATGCAGCGGGGCGCGCCTGCAATCCCGTCTTTAAACGCACTTCCACTTTCCCCTGAACCATAAGATCTCCCCTTTTCTGTACGGTTATTTCAAAGTGATGCTTTGTCCTGTACGCAGCTGTTCTGCGATTTCATCGAGCTTTCTCAGCCTGTGATTGATGCCGGATTTGCTGATTTTCCCGCTTGCAACCATTTCCCCCAGTTCTTTCAGCGTGACCTCCTGATAATCAATCCGCAGCTGCGCAATTTCGCGAAGCTTTTCCGGCAGCGCTTCAAGACCGATCCGTTCATCAATGTATTTAATATTTTCCACCTGTCTGAGCGAAGCCCCGATGGTTTTGTTTAAGTTTGCTGTTTCACAATTGACGAGGCGGTTCACTGAGTTTCTCATATCTCTGACAATCCGCACATCTTCAAAGCGCAGCAGTGAATTGTGAGCGCCGATGACATTCAGAAATTCAGTGATTTTTTCCGCCTCTTTTAAATACGTAATATAGCCTTTTTTCCGTTCAAGCGTTTTGCTGTTCAGATGAAATTCATTCAGCAGCGCGCATAATGAATCGTTATGTTCCTTATAAAGCGAGAAGATTTCCAAGTGGTACGACGATGTTTCAGGATTATTCACAGATCCCCCCGCCAAAAACGCCCCTCTCATATAAGAACGTTTGCAGCAGCGTTTCGCCACCAGTTCCTCAGAAATATTCCGTTCAAATACAAAGTTCTCTCCGAGGATTTTCAATTCCTCTAAAATCAGCTTTGCATTTTCAGAAAATCGCACAATATAAACATTGTTTTTTTTCAGCCGCATTTTTTTTCTGACTAACAGTTCGACCGATACATCATATTGTTTCTTCAGCAATGTATAAATGCGGCGGGCAATCGCCGCATTTTCGGTTTGAACGTCAAGCACGAGATGGCGGTTTGAAAATGACAGGGAACCGTTCATCCGAATCAGCGCGGACAGCTCCGCCTTGGCGCAGCAGTCCTTCACTTCCAGATTCGTCAGTTCTTTTTTTGTTTCCGATGCAAATGACATATTAGCCACCTCATTTCAAAAGGCCTCTAGTCCCTTAATAAATCGACAAGAAGAGAAGCCACTTTATGTGTATCGTGACGGATTACGCCATTTTTATACGTGATAATCTGATCCCTGATGACCTCAAGCCCCATGGATTTCAGCTTTTCAACATTGAAGTCGACGGGCCGGGCCAGCTCTTTCGCATATTTGCTTTTGATTTCGTCAGGGATCTCCTCATTGTTGATTAAGATCGTGTCGATAAACGGCTGCTCCATATGATCGTTCAGCGCCTTGACATGGTCGGCCGCACTGTATTGCAGCGTCTCTCCGGGCTGTGTCATAACGTTGCATATATATACTTTTTTGGCCGCAGCCTTGACGACTTCCTCTCCGATTTTCGGTACGAGCAGATTCGGAAGAATGCTTGTGTACAGGCTCCCCGGACCGATAATGATTAAATCGGCCTGACGGATGACGTCAATCGTTTCCGGGAGCGGATCAATTTTTTCAGGTGTAAGAAACACCCGTTTAATCCGCTGGCCGTAAGAAGGGATTGTCGATTCTCCGGAGACGACCTGCCCGTCCTCCATTTCAGCGTGAAGAACGACACTGGTGTTGGCAGCCGGCAGCACTCTGCCGCGGACATTCAGCACCTTGCTCATTTCGGTGACAGCGTGAAAGAAATCACCGGTTATATTTGTCATCGCTGCCAAAATCAAATTGCCGAGCGAATGTCCGGTTAAGTCGCTTCCTTTGTTGAAACGGTGCTGAAACAGATTTTCAACGAGCGGCTCAACATCTGACAAAGCAGCCAGTACGTTACGGATGTCACCCGGCGGCGGAATTTGAAGTTCATCCCGCAGACGGCCTGAACTTCCGCCGTCATCAGCAACTGTCACAATCGCCGTAATATCAACGGGCTTATGCTTTAACCCCCGAAGCAGCACGGACAGACCCGTTCCGCCGCCGAAGATTGCGATTTTCGGCTTCTTATTCATTTCCGGCTTCTCTTTTCAATGTCCCGGTGAGTGACATGAGTATAGTAATCTTTTTTAAAATAGTCAGCCAAATACTCAGCGAGCGTGACGGAGCGGTGCTGGCCGCCCGTACAGCCGATCGCGATGACAAGCTGGCTTTTACCTTCCCGCTTATAAGACGGAAGCATAAAGCCGAGCAGATCAACAAGCTTTTCAATAAACTTTTGTGTTTCGTTCCACTTCATCACATAAGATGACACTTCCTCATCTTTCCCCGTAAGCGGCCTCATGCTTTCAATGTAGAACGGATTCGGCAGAAACCTTACATCAAACACGAGGTCGGCATCTATCGGAAGCCCGTATTTGAACCCGAATGACATTACGTTCACTGTAAATGTTTCACCTTGGTTCGTGGCGAAATGCGCCACGATTTTTTCACGCAGATCACGCGGTTTCATATCCGATGTGTCATAGATCAGCTGAGAGCGCCCTTTCAATTCTTCAAGCAGCTGGCGTTCCAGCGCGATTCCTTCGAGAGGAAGCCCGGTAGCGGCCAGCGGGTGAGAACGCCTCGTTTCTTTGTATCTCGTCACAAGGATGGAATCCTTAGCGTCTAAAAAGAGAATGCGCGGTGTAATCCACGGATTTTCCGCCATTTCATCCAGCGCCTCAATCAGCCTGTCAAAAAATTCACGTCCCCGCAGATCCATGACAAGCGCGACCTTGCTCATTTTTGAACTTGATTCTTTCATCAGCTCCAAAAATTTCGGCAGCAAGGAAGGCGGCAGATTGTCGACGCAAAAATAGCCGAGATCCTCAAAGCTTTGAATGGCGACGGTTTTCCCCGCTCCAGACATTCCCGTAATGATGACGAGCTGAATATCATGGTTTTCATTCATACTCATCTTTCTCCCCCCTGCGGTCTTTCTTTTATTTGATAAGCTGCGGATCTAAACGATAGCTGAGCAGCTCGAAGTCCGGCGTATACGTAAAGGTGCCGTGCAAAAGCCCTTGGCCCTTGATCATAAAATCAAGGATATGCCCGTCTCCGGGGGCCATCGGAAGGCTGTGGATATCTTTTACGTCATGCCACTTCAGAACGCCTTCCTCTGATTCAGCGACATTCCGCCCCGTGTAGGAGTCGGCGACGAAAGTAAACATCATCCACTCTGACACGATTTGTTCCTGTTCCTTAATAATAAAGGTAAACACGCCTTTTAACTGCGGATTTAGTATATAAATGCCCGTCTCTTCTCTGTACTCTCTGATGACGGAATCTCTGACGGACTCGCCGCTTTCCATCTTCCCGCCGGGCGCGACCCACCAGCCCCGTCTCGGCTTTTGGAGAAGGAGAACCTGATCATCTGTCTGCAGCACACAATTTGTCACTCTTTGCACAAGTACGTCACCTAACCTTCTCAACAAATCATCGTCTCTTCATTATACCGTTTCGGCATGTCTCTCACAATGCTGAGACACCGACATCCTTTTCTTTTATTTGACAGAAAACAGAAAATCGCAAAAAAAGGGCACGGATACTGGAATCCGTGCCAAAGTGTATTCATTAAAAAGGGGGTCAATTACTACATTCATCTTAAAACATCAGTATTTCACCCGTGTTACAGCGTAATTAAAACACAGTAACGATTCAAAAACTGAACATTACAGTGATTATTTAACGGTTTTGAGCGTTTCCTCAAGCTCTTCCACATAATGCTGAACGCTTTGAGCCGCAATACTTCCGTCGCCTGTAGCCGTTACGATCTGGCGGAGCGTTTTTTCACGGATGTCTCCCGCGGCGAAAATGCCTGGAACTTTTGTCTCCATTTGAGCGTTTGTTTCAATGTAGCCTTCTTCATTTGTGATGCCCAAGTTCTCGAACGGTTTAGAAAGCGGAAGCATACCGATATAAATAAAGACGCCGTCAGCTTTGAATTCTTCCTCTTCTCCCGTCACGGTATCCACAAGAGTAAGCCTGCCGACTTTTCCGTTTTCCTCATGGATTTCTTTTACGGTTTTGTTCCATTTGAAGTCAATTTTCTCATTGTCAAAGGCACGCGCCTGAAGAATGCTTTGCGCACGCAATTTGTCACGTCTGTGAACGATGGTGACTTTTGAAGCGAAACGTGTCAGATAGACGCCTTCTTCAACGGCGGAGTCTCCGCCGCCGACAACGACAAGCTCTTTATTTTTAAAGAACGCGCCGTCACAAACCGCGCAGTACGATACGCCGCGGCCGCCCAGTTCTTTTTCGCCGGGAACGCCGATCTTTTTGTATTCCGCTCCGGCAGAAATGACGATGGCGCGCGCTTTATATTCTTTTGAACCGGCTTTGACCGTTTTATATTCTTTGCCGTCAACGATTTCTTTAATATCGCCGTACGCATATTCCGCACCGAATTTTTTCGCATGTTCAAACATTTTATTAGAAAGTTCAGGGCCGAGAATGCTTTCAAAACCCGGATAGTTTTCAACATCCTCCGTGTTGGCCATCTGGCCGCCCGGAATTCCTCTTTCGATCATTAATGTGGATAAGTTCGCTCGTGATGTGTAAACAGCAGCGGTCATCCCCGCCGGACCCGCGCCGATAATGATCACATCATAAATTTTTTCTTCTGACACCATGATTCACTCCTTTTCGAAATGGGGCGCACCCTATATGACTAAGAATCCCCATCAATCGTATTCCTTACCCATATCCTATTAAATCTGAAGGCAATTCGCTATTTTTTTGCTCATTTTTCTGAAAAACCGTGATTAGGCAGCTCCTGAGCGGGTATACAAATAAAGAAAGAGCCTTCCGGGATAGAAGGCCCTTGTCTTATTCATTATTGCACGACACGTCTTACATTGCCGTTGAATGCTTTCTTCCAGTAAGGGTTGCTCATAGAATCAATGGATACACCGTGTGATGTATTATCGTTCAGGAACGTTCCGTTACCTAAGTAGATGCCGACGTGGCCGTTTGTTTTATACGTGTTGAAGAATACTAAGTCTCCGCGTTTCATGTCAGACGCGCTTACTGCTTTACCTCTTCCGATTAATGTATCTGTGTTTGTGCCGCTTGCAGGTCCGAGGTTAACGCCTGCGTTAGCATAAGCCCAGCGTACGAATGAAGAGCAGTCAAAAATACGGTTGTTAATATCAGATTGAGTGCGTCCGCCGCCGAATTTGTACGGGGATTGACCCACAAGGCTTGATCCTACGCTGATGGCGCCTTCAATACCGCCTGAATTTGAAATAACAGATCCGCCGTCAGAATCATCTGAACCGCCGCTGTTATGAGATGATCCGCCTGAAGTGCTCTTCGGTTTGCTTGAGCTGTCAGATGAATCAGATGATGTTGAAACAGCCGCTTTTTTCACAGTTTTAACCGCCGGTGCCGGCTGGCTGTCATCTTTTTGGTTTTGGTCTTCAGAAGCTTTTTGCGCTTCTTCCTGTTTTTTGATCAGGGCAGCCGCTGCAGCCTGCTCAGCTTTAATGCGCTTCTGTTCTTTTTCAGTGTCAGCTTTTTCGTTTGCAAGCTTTGATGCTTCTTTTTTCAGATCAGAGATAGCGGAAGCCGCTTTTTTCTGGCCGTTTTTCGCTTCGTCGAAAAGCTTGTCTTTCTGATCAAGCTGTTTGTTCAGGTCTTTTTGCATAGACTCGAGTTTCGCAAGATCATCTTGAACTTTTTTCAGCTTCACGTTAAGTTCAGCTTCTGCGTCTTCGAGTTTCGCTTTATCCTGCTCCTGCTGTTTGATCAGGTCTTTATCCGCATCAACGATAGAAGATACCGCAGTCGCACGGGAAATGAAGTCTCCGAAGCTTGTCGCCCCTAAAAGAACATCTATGTATCCTTGAGAACCGCCGTTTTCCTGTAAAGAACGAACGCGTTTTTTCAGGATTTCATTGCGTTTTTCAATACGCGCTTCTGTTTCTTTGATTTCTTTTTTCAAATCAGCGATCTGCTTTTTCGTTTTTTCGTTTTCAGCTTTTTTATCTTCGATTTTATTGCTTGTATCCAACGCTTTAGCGTTAATGTCTTTCAGTTCTTTTTCAATCTTAGCCTGCTTGTCCTGAAGCTTAGACAATTCTCTTTCTTTTGCTTCAAGGCTTGAAGCCACCTCAGATTGCTTGCTTTCGATTTTTGCTTTTTTGCTGTCTAATGTTTCCGCCGATGCAGTTTTTGTAAACGGGATCAAAAAACTGCTTGTCCCGATGACGGAAGCCAAACCAAGTGTTAATAAACTCTTTTTCACTTTTTCTTTCCTCCCTTTTACTTTAAACCTGTTCTCATTTGGAATTCTATTATGAACATCAAAGTTACGCTCCCTCACAAACCCGTGAGGCTGATGATTTTTATGTATGAATCTTTAAATCTTTTAAATTGGTATAGATTATACAGCACATGTAAAATAAACTAATCTCTTATGTACGAGACTCATTATACCATCATGTTTCGACAATTTTTATTACAGTTATATTTCAATGTGATTGCAAATCTCATATTTTGCAAAAAAAACGGTGATTACGGCCTGATTTCGATTCGAAAAGCAAAAAAATACGTATGAATACCTCTTTTTTCGGCGGTAAAGTTCTGTTTTGCCCCTTTCTGATAAAAAAAGAACCGACTCTTTATATAGAAAGAATCGGTTTTATTCTAATATATCGTCTATTTGTCTGATGTATTTCGAAAGTGTTGCCGGCGTTATACCGTAAACGGCTGCCGTTTCTTTTTTCGTCGTTTTTTCGCCGTTTGCTTCTTTCCATACATATGCGATGGCTGCTGCCCATGCCCGCTCATTCTGTACGGCAGCGGCGGCGCGGATGTGCTGAATGACGTGAAAAACCCAGCAGCTCATGACGTCAGTTTTTAAACTGTCGGCTTCCGCTTTCTCCAGAAGCTTGACCGTCCGATACGTGAACACCGCATCACCGGAGACGCCTGAAGCGCCTTTTTCACCGGAAAGCAGCAGTCTGACGAAATCTTGTTCAAACGGTGAAACGGCGCGTTTTGCCGTCAGAACTTTTTCAAGCTGGTCCCGCTCTCCTTCAGCGCTGCTGATATAATAGGCGGCAAGCCGCTGTTCAAGTGAAGCAGGCAGCGGTTCCTGCCGCTCCGCCCAAGGCGCGGGCCGGTCTGATTCGGGAAATTCGGCTTCGGCCTTTTTCCAAATGGTTTCCGCAAATTCTGTGCGGCCTGTCCCGTAGGCTGAGGCGGCAAGCCAGTAATAAAACGTGTCGTCGCCTTCGAACCCGCTTTTGTAAAGAGAACGTAGCCATTTATAACCGAGATCATGTCTGCCGACAAGCGCTAGCGTCGCTCCCAGCTTATAGCGCTGTTCGAATAAAATCGGATACACGTTGGAGAGTTTTCCGCTCAATTCTCCGACTTTTTCATCTTCCCTCTCGTAATAGCAGAATACAAGGAGGTTGCACAGGGCATGGAGATTGCCTTCATTTTTCTCAAGCACTTCGAATACCGTTTGTTTCGCTTTTGTAACATTGCCTGAGTAAAAGTAAGCGAGCGCCAGGTTGTTGTATGCAGACCAAAGCTCGGGGTAATCGGCCGTAATCTCTTCAAGCATGACAACCGCTTCATGAAGCTGGCCGCTCTCAAGAAGCGTTTTTGCCCGGTCCTGCCTGATCAGCAGCTCATCCTGGTCATAGAGCGATTCGTCTTCACCCGCTTCACCGAAATCCAAAAGCTCCATCAGATTTTCAATCTCTTCGCTGAATTCACCGTCCGGATCGGCATCTGAATAAGCCGCCGCTTCTTTGTATGCTTCCTGAAAGAGTCCCAAATGCGCGAAATTATTCGCTTTAAAGTAATGACACTCGGGCATTTCTTCTTTCAGGTTCACCAAAATAAAGTCGAACAGCTCATTTGACTGCTGGTAGTGGCCCATTTCAGAATAAATGACGGCCAGCCGGGACAGCATTTCGGAATCATTCGGCTCGAGGTGGACGGCCCGCTGAATCAGTTTGCTGGCCCGCTTTAAATTCCGCTCTTTATATGCTTTTAAGCCTTTATGAAAAAAATATTGTCCATCCTGAAGCAGCTGGACAATTTGCGCGTGCTTTTTCTGTTCAGAAGTGTGTTTTCCCACAAATATCCTCCGTTTTATACGTATTACCGTCAGTAGTATACCATAAAACGGTTTCACCTCAATAGTTCAAAAGACAGGATCGGCTTCGTTTTTTACTGGCTGGTTCGACCAGATTTTAGCTGTTTTTTTCACGAGGCTCGGCTGGAAGAATGACACGGAAAAGGGTTCCTTCGCCGCGCTTGCTCTCAACCTCTACCGAACCGCCGTGCAGCTCTGCGATTTTTTGGGCGATGGACAGGCCGAGCCCGCTTCCCCCTGCGTTTCTCGCCTTGTCCGCTTTATAAAACCGTTCAAATACACGCTCCGCCTGTTCAGGCTCCATTCCGATTCCGTCGTCGGCGATTTCGACAGCCGCCGCTCCCGGCAGATCTGCAATTTTAACGGAAATGCGGCCGCCTTCACCGGTAAATTTTACGGCATTGTGAATCAGATTCATCCATACTTGGCTGAGCAGTGCTTCATCTCCGTACACATACGACTCCTGTAAATCAATGAGAAACTCAATCTGTTTGGCGGACCACTCAGGCTCACAGGTCAATATGGTGCGCCGCAGCTGTTTGTCAATGCGGAACGGTTTTTTTTGTATCGGTTCGGTTTGGCGTTCGAGCGCAGTGAGCTTCAGCAGATTTTCACTGATTTTTGATAATCGTTCTGTTTCTGTCTCGATGATGTGTAAGTAGCGCCCCCGCTCCTCATATGATAAATCCGGTTTTTTCAGAAGATGTGCGTAGCCCTTTAATGAAGTGAGCGGGGTTTGGATTTCATGGGAAACGTTCGAAATAAATTCTTGTTTCAGTTTTTCCATTTCACTCAGTTCCGCGGCGAGTGTCGACAGTTCATCAGCCAATTTCGTCACAGGATGGTTCCGCTCAATCTTCTCCATTTTCCGGGAAGCGGCCGCTGAGAAGTTGCCGCTCGACATTTGCTTGATCGTGGCGGTCAGCGAATCCCAGATCGCATGATGTCTTTCACGTGCTGACTTTGAAAAAATAAACATCGTTACAAACAGCAGGCCGAAAACAAGCCAAAGCGTCAGAATCTGCTCGGCGTACGGAACAAGCAAAATCGGCCATATGAGACCGAAACCCTGAACGATCAAGTGAGCCGCCAGCCATAAGAATGCGGTGACGGTGAGAAGAATGATGATTTTTCCAGCCGTTCTGAAGATCCGTTTCATCCTGTCACCACAAACCGATACCCGAGCCCCCGCACCGTATGGATGGCAAACGGATAGTCTTTTTCCGGAAACCGTTCTCTCAGCCTTTTAATATGCACATCAACGGTCCGCTCGTCACCTTCATAATCAAAGCCCCAAATATCTTCTATTAATTGTTCTCTTGAAAACGTCTTATTCGGATAACCGGCGAGCTTAAATAAAAGCTCAAATTCACGCCGGGGCAGTGTCAATCCCGCTCCGCCGCCGCGCGTTACAGTGCGGGATTGCTTATCTAATGTGACCGTTCCGATGGTCAGCAGTTTTTCAGCGGTGATCCGGTACCGTTTCAGCAATGCTTTGACCCTTGCTTCCAGCTCAAGCGGCTCAAACGGTTTGACGAGATAATCATCCGCTCCGGAAGTAAAACCTTGCACTTTGTCCAGCGTTTCGCCTTTTGCCGTCAGCATCAAAATCGGAATGTCCGTAAAGCTGCGGACGGCTTCACTGACTTCAAACCCGTCCATTTTCGGCATCATCACATCCAGTATGATGAGATCTATAGGTGCTGATTCGATCAGCCGCACCGCCGCTTCCCCGTCTTCCGCTTCTGCGACGTCAAAACCGATCTGCTCCATCATTAGGCGGACAAGCTCACGGATATTGCGGTCGTCATCCGCAACCAATATGACAGCCATGAAAATCCCTCCTTCTGCTTTTTTCTTTTCATGAATCGACATTATGGCTTAGCTCTTATCGTTACCGACCGTACACCCGTATGAACAGGACTCCGGCTGCTTTTTATTCATAAAGTCTTGCTTTACACAGCTTTGTTTTCTAAGTCGGCATTCAGCTTCAGCTGCTGCTCCGCAAAATCGCGGTACAGCGAATGGGATGCCATTAATTCATGGTGTGTGCCCCGTCCGGTGATTTCACCCTGTTCGACAAAGAGAAGCTGATCTGCATCCACAACCGTGGATAAACGGTGGGCAATCACAATCGTGGTGCGCCCTTTCATTAAGACTTCGAGCGCCTGCTGCACCCATTTTTCAGATTGGCTGTCCAGACTTGATGTCGCTTCATCAAGCATCAGAATGCTCGGGTTGCGAAGGAGCGCTCTGGCAATGGCGATGCGCTGGCGCTGTCCGCCTGACAGCATAATTCCCCGCTCACCGACCTCGGTTTCAAATTTCTTCGGTAAGTCTTCAATAAATTGCAGGGCGTAGGCCATGTCAGCCGCTTGCCTCAGTTCCTCATCAGTCACCTCGCGTTTTAATCCGTAGCAGATATTATCGCGGATGGTGCCTGACATTAACGGGCTTTCTTGCGACACATAGCCGATATGCTCCCGCCATGACTCAAGGGAATACGTATCAATCGGTTCGTTTCCGAGCAGGATGCTGCCCGCAGTCGGATTGTAGAATCGTTCAAGCAGCTTAAATAACGTTGTTTTTCCGCCGCCGCTCGGTCCGACGATCGCGGTGACTTTGCCGGCCTCAATCGTAGCCGTAATGTCTTTTAAGATGGTTTGATCTGTTTTGTAGCCGAATGAGACTTGTTCGAGCTTAATCGGCTGATCTGCGTTTTCAATGGCTTTTCCGGTTTGGATATCTTCTTCTTTTTCTGCAAGAATATGAATCATCCGTTCCGTTGCGCCGACGGATTTTTGAAGCTGTGTGAAGAATGAAGTGATCTGGCCCATCGGCATAATGATCTGAAACAAATACAGGATAAAGGCAACGAGTGCGCCGGCTGTCAATTCACCGGACGACACCTGCATCCCGCCGTACCCGATGACAGCGACCAGCGCCGCCATTAATACAAGTGTAATAAGCGGGCCTACGAGCGACTGCACCTTCGCTTCACGCAGCCCGAGTTTAAAGAGCGCCATGATGCCTGCTTTTCCGCGTCCGTATTCCGCTTCTTCAGCGTTTGACGCTTTTACAAGCCTGATTTCCGGGAGGATGTGGTTTAATAATCCGGTGAATCTCGCCGTTTCATCCTGTGTTTCCCGAGAAATTTTAAACATTTTCCGGCCGATCGGCACTAAAATCACCGCAGCCAGCGGCACGACGATCAGCACGAGCAATGTGAGCTTCCAGTTCATGAAAAATAAGATCGTCAGTGACCCGATAACGGAAATGATTCCGGTAATAAATCCGCTGATATTGTTTGTGATCAGCTCTTTTACCACCATTGTGTCATTGGTGACACGGCTGATCGTTTCTCCTGTGGCGTTTTTGTCAAAATAAGAGACGGGCAGTTTAATTAATTTCTGCCACAACAAATCACGCAGGCCAGAGATGATTTTCTGGCCGCTGTAGTTCAGGGCGTAGGTGGCGTAGGCGCTTAATGCGGCCTGTACGATAAACACGGCTGCGATGATTCCGATTTGCACGCCTGACAGCGACGACATGGAAAAGCCGTCAACGAGCTGCTTTGTCAAGAGCGGAATCAGCAGGCTGACGAGCGTTGTCACAATACTGAGAGACAGCGCGAAGGCCAGCATACCGTATGATGGTTTTGTTTTTTTGACTAATGAAAAGAATGAGCTGAATTTCCCTTTAGGTTTTGGTTGTTTATTCGGCATATGTTTTCCTCCTATATCACTGTTTATACTATAACGGATGTGCATGAACGGAATATGAACAAAACGTATATTTTTGATAAAAACCAAAATAAACTCTATTAGTCAATATTATCAAATTCATCTGCCTCGGGTTGCGGAAATAAGGAATATTTAATTGAATGTTTAAGTTTGACAGATTAAAAACCTCACGGATCTCTCCGTGAGGTTTGTTTTACTCAGATGCTGAATGGCGTTTCGCAAGGACGTCAAGCACGTCGTCCAAAGGAAGCGACTGCTCACGCAGAAGAACGAGCAAATGATACAGCAAATCCGCCGCTTCCCATTTTAATTCTTCATGGTCGCGGTTTTTCGCGGCGATAATAACCTCTGCGGCTTCTTCGCCGACTTTTTTGAGGATTTTATCGACGCCTTCCCGAAACAGATACGTTGTGTAGGCTCCGTCAGGCATCTCCGCCTGCCGTTTGGCGATTACGCTTTCCAGTTCATTTAAGATGCCGAAACGATCCTGCGCGTCCGCTTTTTCCGGAGAAAAGCAGCTGTAACTTCCCTTATGGCAGGCGGGTCCTGAGGGCTCCGCAAGCACGATGAGGGCATCTTGATCGCAGTCATAACGGATGGCTTTCACCTTTTGGGTATTCCCTGATGTTCCTCCTTTATGCCACAGCTCCTGCCGTGAACGGCTGTAAAACCAGGTTTCTTTCGTTTCTATCGTTTTTTCGTAGGATTCACGATTCATATAAGCCAGTGTCAGCACTTCTTTGCTTGCCGCATCCTGTACGATGGCGGGAATCAGTCCGGCCTCGTCAAACCGCAGTTCATCTGCCCGTTTCATCTCACATTCACCCCGTGTTTCTTCATATAATCTTTCACTTCTTTTATAGATGTCTCTTTGTAATGGAAAATGGAAGCTGCAAGCGCGGCGTCCGCTTCACCGATCGTGAAGGCTTCAAGCATATGGAGCGCGCTGCCGGCTCCCCCTGACGCAATGACGGGCACCGGGACGGCACGTGTGACAAGCTGTGTGAGCGTATGATTAAAGCCTGTTTTCTCACCGTCTGCGTCCATGCTTGTCAGCAGGATTTCACCCGCTCCCCGGCTGACGGCTTCTTTTGCCCAGGCCGTGACTTCCCACTCGGTTTTCTGTCTGCCGCCGTGTGTGTACACTTTATAGCAATCCGAATCTTCGTCATACTTTGCGTCAATCGCCGCGACGATGCATTGCGAGCCGAAAAAATCCGCTCCTTCCGTAATCAGCTCGGGGCGGAGAACGGCCGCTGTATTAACGGATACTTTATCAGCGCCGGCGCGAAGCATTCGTTTCATATCGCTTAATTGATTGATTCCGCCGCCGACCGTAAACGGAATCGCCAGTTTTGCCGCAACCTGTTCTACGACGTCTGTCATCGTCTTGCGGCCTTCGTGAGAGGCGGAAATGTCGAGAAAAACAAGTTCGTCAGCGCCCTCCCTGTCGTAGGCTTCGGCCAGCTCGACAGGATCGCCCGCATCTTTCAGCCCGAGAAATTGAATGCCTTTGACGACGCGGCCTTCTTTCACATCGAGACACGGAATGATTCGTTTCGTAATCATGCGTCCTTCACCCCGCTGAGCGCTTCAGCCAATGTAAATTGTTTTGTATACAGCGCTTTTCCGATAATCGCTCCCGATACGCCGGCGTCTTTGAAGCGGGCCAGTGCTTTGAGGTCGGCGACTGAGCTGACTCCGCCTGAAGCGATGACGGTTTTTCCCGTTGCTTTTGCGAGCTGAACGGTGCTTTCGATGTTCGGTCCTGACAGCATGCCGTCAGTTGCAATATCCGTGAAAATGAAGGTTTCCGCTCCTTCGGCCGCCAATTCACGGCCCAGATCGTCCGCCCTTACCGAGGATGTTTCCAGCCAGCCTTCCGTCGAGACATATCCGTTTCGTGCATCAAGGCCGATCGCGATTTTGCCGCCGTATTGTTTCAGCATGCTCTTCACGAATGCCGGATCGGATACGGCCGAGCTGCCGAGAATGACACGATCAACGCCTTGTGATAAATAACCGTACACATCCGCTTCAGAACGGATCCCGCCGCCGATCTCGACTTTGATATCAAGCTGCCGCGCAATGTCAAGAACATGCCTGTCGTTTACTTTCCTGCCTGCTTTCGCGCCGTCAAGATCCACGAGATGAATCCATTCGGCACCTTCTTGTGCAAATTGCGCCGCCATGTCTAAAGGAGAGTCACCGTATATCGTTTCCTTGCCGTAATCGCCTTGGATGAGGCGGACGCATTTGCCGTTTCTCATATCGATTGCCGGATATAATGTAAAAGCGTTCATTTCTTCACCTTCTGTTCCGCTGCCATTTTTGTAAATTGCGTTAAGATCGCCATTCCGGCCGTACCGCTTTTTTCCGGGTGAAACTGTGCACCGAAGACATTGCGTTTCCCGACGACCGCCGGAACACGAACGCCGTACTCAGCGCTTGCCAGAAGATCGCCGTCTTCCATCCCGTCTATATAATAGGAATGGACAAAGTAAACGAAGCCTTCCGCCGCTTCCGAAAGTAAAGGAGACGTTTGGTGAAGCGTCAGCCGATTCCAGCCCATATGCGGCACCTTCAGCTTGTTTCCTTCGGCATCTCTGTCTTTGAGTCTCACAGCTTTTCCGGCTAATAAACCAAGTCCTTTTGCAGAGCCGTTTTCGGTGCTTTCCTCGAAAATGAGCTGCATGCCGAGGCAGATGCCGAGGAGCAGCTTACCCTCGTCAACCACACGGTGTATGAATTGATCAAGCTTTGTGCTGCGTAAATTGTCCATGGCATCACTGAATGATCCGACACCGGGAAGAATAAAAGCATCCGCTTTTTCAAGCTCTTCCGGCCGGTCTGATACGACATACGGGACGCCGACGCGTTCCAGCGCCTTCGATACGCTGAATAAATTGCCCATACCGTAATCAATTACACCGATCATTTACAGCATTCCTTTCGTAGACGGCACACCCTTGACGCGCGGATCAATGGATGACGCTTCATCAAGCGCTCTGCCAAGCGCCTTAAACACGGCTTCTATCATATGATGAGTATTCGTGCCGTAATGAACGATGACGTGCAGATTCATTCTCGCTTCCAGCGCCAGTTTCCATAGGAATTCATGTACCAGCTCGGTATCAAACGTTCCGACTTTCGCTTGCGGAAATGCAGCGCGCATCTCAAGGTGCGGCCGGTTGCTCAGATCTACGGCGACTTGGGCGAGCGCTTCGTCCATCGGCACAAGCGCTGATCCGTACCGTTTGATCCCTTTTTTATCACCGAGCGCCTCCAAAAAAGCCTGCCCTAAACAGATGCCGATATCTTCAGTCGTATGGTGATCATCTATCTCCGTATCGCCTTTTGCGTCAACAGTTAAATTGAATTGCCCGTGCTTTGTGAACAAATCAAGCATATGAGTCATAAACGGCACATCCGTGCTGATGTCGGCTTTTCCTTCTCCGTCTATTTCGAAAGCCAGCTTAATATCCGTCTCATTTGTTGTTCTGGCGCGTTCCGCTTTTCTCATCGGTCATTCCTCCGTTTCTCGCTTCAATCGATCTTGCGTGCGCTTCAAGCCCTTCCAGTCTCGCGAAGGCGGAAATGCTGTCCGCGTGTGTTTCAAAAGCCTTCCGGCTGTATGAGATGATGCTCGATTTCTTTTGAAAATGTGTTACATTCAACGGGCTTGAAAACCGCGCCGTTCCGTTTGTCGGCAAAACGTGATTCGGTCCGGCAAAATAATCGCCGACCGGTTCAGCGCTGTATCGTCCTAAGAAAATCGCCCCCGCGTGTCGGATGCTTCCAAGCAAAGCCTCCGGCGAATGCGTCATGATTTCTAAATGCTCGGGCGCCAGCGCGTTTACCGTGTCCACCGCATCTTCCATCGATTCCGCGATATAAATGCGGCCGTGATCCCTGATCGACGCTTCGGCGATTTCTTTGCGCGGCAGCGTCTGAAGCTGTTTATTCACCTCATCTGCCACCGCTTCGGCAAGCTTCCGTGAGTCGGTGACAAGCACGCTTGAGCTGAGCGTATCGTGTTCGGCCTGTGAAAGCAGGTCAGCGGCGACTTCTTTGGGCACCGCCGTATCGTCTGCCAGAACCACGATTTCACTGGGCCCGGCAATCATGTCAATATCCACAACGCCGAAGACTTCGCGCTTTGCGAGCGCCACAAATATATTTCCGGGGCCCGTAATCTTATCAACAGGCTGTATCGTTTCAGTTCCGTAAGCGAGCGCGGCAATCGCCTGCGCGCCTCCCGCTTTGTAAATTTCCTTTATGCCGAGCTCAGACGCCGCCGCCAGAACGCCCGGTGAAAGGCGGCCGTCTTTTCCCGGAGGACTGACGAGAACGATCCGTTCCACTCCCGCAGTGAGAGCGGGGATGACATTCATTAAAACGGAAGACGGATAAGCGGCCGTCCCGCCCGGCACATATACGCCCGCGGAATCGAGCGCCGTTATTTTCTGCCCGAGCATCGTGCCGTCTTCGCGATGGTAAAACCAAGAAGATTGCAGCTGGCGTTCGTGATATTCTTTAATATTGGCAATCGCCTGCCTGATCACTTCCAGCAGCTGATCATCAAGCAGACGGTACGCCTCGGCGATTTCTTCTGCGCTCACGGCCATTTGGTTCAGGCTGATGCCGTCAAATGTTTTTGTATAGGCCAAAACGGCTTTGTCACCGTTTTGTCTGACGTCTTCAATAATCCCCCTGACGGTTTTCCGCTGCTCTTCGGTTCCGCTGTCGATGGAACGCTTCAGTGAGAACCGCTCGCTTCTATTTACTGCGGTTATTTTCATTGTGCCGTTTCTCCTTCCACAACCTTGGCCAGCCTGGCCGCCATTTCGTCGATTACATCATCCTTCATGCGGTAGCTGACCGGATTGACGATAAAACGCGATGTGATGTCACAAATATGTTCTGATTCAACGAGACCGTTTTCCTTTAATGTCCGCCCGGTTGATACGATATCTACGATTCTGTCAGCAAGCCCGATTAAAGGCGCCAATTCAATCGAACCGTTCAGCTTAATGATTTCCACCTGCTCGCCCTGCTCTCTGAAATAACTTGACGCAACATTCGGATATTTCGTCGCGATCCTCGGGGCGACTCCGTTCCAATCCGCTCCGGGAAGCCCCGCAACGGCGAGATGGCATTTGCTGATTTTCAGATCGAGCACCTCATACACGTCACGCTCTTCCTCAAGCATGACATCCTTTCCGGCAATACCGGCATCAGCGACGCCATGCTCGACATAAGTCGTCACATCCATCGGCTTTGCCAGAATAAAGCGGAGATTTTCTTCAGGAACGTCAATGATCAGTTTTCTCGATTCTTCAAACTCCTCGGGCAGCCTGTATCCGGCCTGCCGCAGCAACCCGGCTGCTTCTTCGAATATCCGTCCTTTTGGCATTGCCATTGTGAGTACCTTACCCATTCTGCTCTTCCTTTCTGGCACCGATAAAGTATGTGACGTTTGCGAATGATTTTGTCATATGATCGATATTTTCAATGCCCGCGAGATCCTGCAGGACGACTTTTCTGCCTCTCGCCCTTTCTTCCTCCGCGAATAAAATGGCCTGCGCCCGCTGCTCCTTGCTGAAAATCACGGCGTCCGCTTCACTAGTTTCTTCCTGGATGCCGAGCGCTTCAATCAGCCTGTCGATACGGAGCCCGAAACCCGTGGCGGGAGCGGGACTGCCGAAATGGCCGAGAAGATTGTTATAGCGTCCGCCGCTTCCGATGACAAAACCGACATTGGCCGCGTACACTTCGAATAAAATTCCCGTGTAATAACTCATATGGCTGACCATATTCAGATCAAGGCGAATATGCTCGGCACAACCGTAATCCTCAAGAATGTCCCACAGGTCTTCCAGCTCCTGAATCAAGCTTTGTCCGGAGATGCCGATGATCTCCTCCGCCTTGGCGCAGATCTCTTTCCCGCCTCGCAATTCCAGAAGTGCGAGCAGCCGGCTTTTGTCTATTGATGAAAGCGGAAGCGATTTGACATGTTCCCTGTATCCCACGTAATTTTTTTCAAAGAGAAAGCGCCGCAGAACATCCGCCCGCTCAGCATTGCCCAGAACCTCGACAAACAGCTCATCAGCGAGTCCGGCATGGCCGATCGCGATTTTAAATCGGTGCAATCCCGCGTTTTTCAAAGCGCCGGCCGCCAGCGCAATCACCTCGGCGTCCGCGCTTGTTGATCCGTCGCCGATCAGCTCCGCGCCGACCTGTTCGAATTCGGCCGGACGTCCGCCTTCCCGCTCCTGAGCGCGATAGACGTTTGCCGCATACCCCGCTCTGAGCGGATGATTGTGTTTGTGCAGCTTAGACGCCGCCACCCTGGCAATCGGTCCGGTCATGTCAGGCCGAAGCACAAGCGTTTTTCCGTCCTGGTCGAGAAGCTTAAACAGCTGCTGTTCTTCAATGGCTGACTGGACGCCTACTGTTTCATAGAATTCCAGGGTCGGCGTCTCCATAAACTGATAACCCCATTTATCAATTAAATCCGTCAGTGTGGAACGGACTTTTTTCTTTGCTTCGTATAAACCGGGCAGCGTATCTCTCATACCATGCGGTTTCTCAAACATAAACATTTGCCTTTCACACCTCCGCTTTGTCTGAAGGAAAATTCCGAATCCTTTAGTTCGCTAATATGATAATATGTTAGCAGATAAAAGAATGAATTGCAACGCCCAATGTCCGCCTATTCTTTTCCATAAACATGGCTAAAGAATGAACAAACCTGTAAACATATCGGAACGATCGAATCATATTGAGCAGAAGTGCTATAATACATAGAATAGCTTCATCAGAACAAGGGAGAGTAATAATGAAGACGCTTGGAACATTATGTGTGCTGATTCTGACAGCCATCCTTGTCTATCTCGGGTATAACATCTATACAAACGATATTCATTTGAATTTTTTTAATCAGCAGTCCGACGAGCCTGATGAGAAAACACCGTTAAAAGGGAGCGCGTCACCGCTGAATGTCGTTCTGTACAGACAGATGGATTCTCCCAGACTGTACAATGGCTGTGAGGTGACAAGCCTTGCCATGATTTTGAACAATGCCGGATATCATGTGTCAAAAAATACATTGGCGGATAAAATCAATAAAGTTCCGCTCACATACAGCAGCGGGCTGAAGGGAGATCCGAATGAAGGATTTGCCGGAGATATGGAAAACGGCCCGGGTTTAGGCGTTTATCATGAGCCGATTGATAAACTTGCCAAAGAATATGCGGGAAACAAAGTATACGATCTGACGGGAAAAGATATTTCTTCAGTGTACCGCCAGCTTGAAAAAGGGCGGCCGGTCTGGGTGATTACCACCACATCCTTTAAGCCGGTTGATAATATGCAGACTTGGAATACGCCGAACGGAAAAATCGACATTACGTTCAGCATGCATAGCGTAGCCGTCACCGGTTATGATCACGATTATGTATACGTTAATGACCCTTACGGCTATAAAAACAGAAAAACAGACCGATCTGACTTTGAAAAAGCCTGGAAGCAGATGGGCAGCCAGGCCATTGTGATCAAGTCATAAAAAAACCCCGCTGACGTTAATCAGCGGGGTTTCCCATTCGTTTTTTCATTTCTTCGTCCGTATAGATCACCTGCATCGGATTTCCTCCGACAAACGCCCCGGCCGGGACATCTTTGTGCACCAGCGTGCCGGCTGATACAACGGCTCCGCTCCCGATGGTGACGCCGGGCAGAATGGTTGTGTTTGCCCCGATCATCACCTCGTCACCGATTGTGACAAAACCGGTCCGGTACTCATGTATTAAATATTCATGAGCCAAAATGGTCGTATTGTAGCCGATGATGCTGTTTTTTCCGACAGTGATTTTTTCGGGAAACATGATATCCGGCATCACCATCAGCGCGAATGACGTCTGTTTTCCGACATTCATTTTCAAAAAGGTTCGGTACAGCCAGTTTTTCATGCTTAAAAACGGCGTATACCTTGCGATCTGAATGATGATGAAATTTTTCATCACCTTCAGAAAGGGAACCGTCTGATAAACATGCCACAATGAATTTGCACCTGCAACCGGATGGCGGTCTGTTTTTCTCACGGATTACTTCACTCCGGTGATGTGCAATAAATCACTCATTTTCTCGAGCATATAATCGGGTTCATAGGCGGAAAGCGTCTGTGCGCCTTTAATTGTCCACGCGACGCCGGCTGTTTTCGTGCCGGCGTTTTTGCCCGCCATGACATCGTGATAATTATCACCGACCATTATGGCTTCCGACGGATCGCACCCAAGCCGGCTGAGCGCAAGCCGCACAGGCTCGGGGTCAGGCTTCGGATGCTTTACATCATCAAGCGTGACGACAGTATCGAAAAACGCCCCGATGCCTGTCAGCTTCAACCCCATATTGACTGTATCCCTCAGCTTCGTGGTGACAATACCGAGCTGATATCCCGCTTTTTTCAATTCATCCAGCGTTTCATAAACCGTTTCGTACTCCGTGACGAGCTCATCGTGCTTTTCATGGTTGAATGCTCTGTACATGCTGATCATCTCATCGCACTTTTCAGCATTAATGCCTGAAAACGTTTCATACAGAGGCGGGCCGATAAACGGAAGCACATCTTCCCTTTTAAACTGCCCCGGGCAATAATGATCAAGCGTATGAAGGTAAGAAGCGATAATCAGTTCATTCGTGTCAATCAGCGTGCCGTCGAGATCAAATAAAATGGCGGTTACACGTTTATCAGTCATCTTATGTCCTTTCCGATTTCAGCCGTCAGTCCGTGTCGGCATACCGCTTATCGGCATACCCCTTCATGCGTCTGAAAATCATTAAAATAATCGCAAGTACAATCAGCACAATGGAAATGACCTGCGCGATCCGAAGCTGGCTCGTAAGCATCAGGCTGTCCGTCCGCATTCCCTCAATAAAGTATCTGCCGATCGAATACCAGATCACATACGTCAAAAACAGATTGCCCCTGCGCAGGTTCACGCGGCGGAGCAGAAGCAGAATCACGACGCCCGCAAAACTCCACAGCGATTCATACAAAAACGTCGGGTGATAATATTGTCCGTCTATGTACATCTGATTAATGATGAAATCCGGAAGATGCAGACTTTCCAAAAATGACCGGCTGACCGCTTCACCGTGAGCCTCCTGGTTGATAAAGTTCCCCCAGCGCCCGATGGCCTGGCCGAGCAGAATACTCGGCGCGGCAATATCCGCCAGCTTCCAGAATGAGATCCCTCTTACTTTTGAAAAGACGATTCCCGTCGCGATCGCGCCGATTAATCCGCCGTGAATCGCAATGCCGCCTTTCCAAATTTTAATGATTTCCCCGGGGTGTTCCGAGTAATAGCTCCACTCGAAAAGCACATAATATGCCCTTGCGCAAATGATTGCGATCGGGATGGCGAAAAGAACAAGATCAATAAAAATGTCCTTTTTCAGCCCCCGCTTTTCACTCTCCCTCATGGCCATCCAAAGCCCTAATAACGCGCCCGCGCCGATAATGATGCCGTACCAGTGCACGGATAAAGGCCCGAGCTGCAAGGCAATCGGATTGATTGGTGTTCCTGCTTCGTTCATATTATTGCCAACTCCTATTCGTCTTGTTCGCCGTCTTCAATGACATCCGCCAGCTTATTCGTGAATTGCTCGGCAGCATTTAAGCCCATCCGCTTCAATCTGAAGTTCATCGCCGCAACTTCGATAATAACGGCGAGATTCCGCCCCGGGCGAACGGGAATGGTCAGTTTTGTAATTTCCGTATCAATGATTTTCATTTTTTCTTCTTCAAGTCCGAGACGGTCGTATTGTTTCCCTTGCTCCCAAAGCTCAAGGTCCATGACGATTGTAATTCTTTTATTGCTTCTGACGGCGCCCGCTCCGAACAGCGTCATGACATTTATAATGCCGAGCCCCCTGATTTCGAGCAGATGCTCAATCAGATCAGGCGCGTTCCCGACAAGGGTATCCTGATCCTCCTGCCGGATTTCAACGCAGTCATCCGCGACAAGACGATGGCCTCGTTTGACAAGCTCCAGCGCCGTTTCACTTTTACCGACGCCGCTTTTTCCCGTAATGAGCACGCCGACGCCGTATATATCCACAAGCACGCCGTGAATGGCCGTTGTCGGCGCGAGACGGCTCTCAAGAAAATTCGTCAGCCTGCTTGACAGCCTGGTTGTTTTCAGAGGGGATCTGAGCACAGGCACACCGTTTTGCTCGGAAGCTTCTACAAGCTCCGGCGGGATCGGCATATCTCTGGAAAGTATGATAGCCGGCGTCACATCGGTGCACAGCGATTTCATCCGCTGTTTCTTATCTTCCTCGGGAAGCTGATCGAAAAATGACAGCTCCGTTTTTCCTAAAAGCTGCACCCGTTCTCTCGGGTAATATGTAAAATAACCGGCGATTTCAATACCGGGCCGTGATAAATCACTCATCGTAATCGGGCGGTTAATCCCTTCTTCTCCGCTGATCAATTCTAAATGGAACTGCTCCATTACGTCTTTGGTCCGAACCTTTGCCAAGATATGTTCCTCCTGTTCTGGGATGTTCCGAGCTTTGAACAGTTATATTTTATCACTTTACCGTCTGAACCAAAACAGATTTATACAATTCCGGCATAACTGGTCTAGATAACTAGTCTGAAAAAGAGTAAAATAAAACTAACAACTAACCAGAAAGGCGTGTTTTAAAGTGGCTGAAAGCTTGTTAATCAGCGGTGCGGACATCGTAACAGAAGAAGAAATCATCCGAAACGGATTTCTCGGTATAAAGAACGGCATCATTACTTACGCGGGGAAAACAAGACCGCAAGAAACGTATGAGAAGGAATGGAAGGCGCCCGAGGGTTCATATGCGCTTCCCGGAATGATTGATATTCATATTCACGGCGGATACGGCGCGGATACGATGGATGCTGATGTTGCAGCTCTTGATACAATGTCCGCCCGGCTGCCCGAAGAAGGAACAACCTCTTTTCTAGCGACAACGATCACACAACAGCACGAAAACATTGAAAAAGCGCTCGTCAACGCCAAAGAATGGACGTCTTCCTCACCGCAGGCCCAAAAAGGCGCTGAGTTGATCGGCATTCATTTAGAAGGACCGTTTGTCTCTCCGAAAAAGGCGGGAGCACAGCCGAAACAATGGATTACTCCTGCTGATGCCGGGCTCTTTCAGAAATGGGAGCGGCTCTCGGGAGGGATGATCAAAATCGTGACGCTTGCGCCGGAAGAAGATCCTGATTTCAGCCTGATCCGTTATTTAAAAGACCAAAACATCATTCCGTCAATGGGACACACAGACGCAGGAGCCGAGCTTTTACAAAAAGCGGCGGATGCCGGGGCAGTGCATATGACGCACCTCTTCAATGCCATGAGCTCCTTTCATCACCGTGAGCCAGGGGGCATCGGTACGGCTCTCGCCTGCGGCCGCATCACGGCGGAGCTGATCACCGACGGCATTCATTCCCATCCTTTGGCCGTTAAGCTTGCCTATTTGGCGAAGGGAAGCCAAAACCTGATCATGATCACAGACTCCATGCGGGCAAAAGGACTTAAGGACGGAGAATACGAATTCGGCGGACAAAAAGTCACCGTCCGCGGGGACACGGCGCTTCTCTCTGACGGGACGCTGGCCGGTTCCATTTTAAAAATGAATGAAGGCGCGGCGCTCATGCGCAGGTTTACAAACTGCTCATGGCCGGATATAGCAAATATGACATCGGCAAATGCGGCCCGCCGCCTCGGCATATTCGACCGTAAAGGAAGCATCGCGGAAGGAAAAGACGCCGACGTTGTTCTGACGGACGGAAAGTGCGGCGTGCTGGCCACGATTTGCCGCGGAAACACCGCATATATCTCAAGGGAGGCAGATTGGACATGAACGTTATCACATGCAGACATTATGAAGAGTTAAGTGAAAAAGCCGCATCGATTATCGCTGAAACAGTGAAACAAAAGCCGGATGCCGTTCTCGGCCTTGCGACGGGAGGCACTCCTGAAGGCGTATACAAAGAACTTGTGCGGATGCACCGCTCAGAAGGCTTGTCATTCCGAAATGTCACGACGATCAACCTTGATGAATACGCCGGGCTTTCTCCCGAGGACAAAAACAGCTATCATTATTATATGAATACACATTTTTTTGCACATATCGACAGCCGAAAGGACCGTCATTTTCTCCCTGACGGACGGGCAGACGATCTTGATGCCGAATGCGGACGCTATGACCGATTGATTCAAACACTCGGCGGAGCGGATATACAGCTTTTAGGCATCGGACACAACGGCCATATCGGCTTTAATGAACCCGGGACGCCATTTGAATCCCGAACCCATGTCGTTGAGCTGAATGAAGAGACAAGACAGGCGAATGCGCGGTACTTTCCGTCAATTGATCAGGTCCCTGTAAAAGCCCTGACAATGGGGATCGGGACGATTTTGTCCGGCAAACGGATTTTGATCATGGCATCCGGAAAAAGCAAGGCCCAAGCGGTGAAGCAGCTTCTGGACGGGCGCATCAGCGAAGCATTCCCCGCCTCCGCCCTGCACGCGCATCCGGATGTGACGGTCTTGATTGATGAAAAGGCTGCGGGCGGCGATTGAAAGGATTTGACCTATGCAGATTGATAAACAATCTCCGATTCCGATTTACTTTCAGATTATGGAACAATTAAAAACACAAATCAAAAACGGCGAGCTGAAAGCGGATGCGCTGCTTCCGTCGGAGCGGGAATACGCCGAACAATTCGGCATCAGCCGAATGACGGTGCGCCAGGCGCTTTCCAATCTGGTGAATGAAGGATTTTTATACAGGCAGAAAGGCCGGGGAACGTTCGTCAGCAAACTGAAGATGGAACAGCCGCTTCAAGGGCTGACAAGCTTTACGGAAGATATGAGAAGCCGGGGCATGAAGCCGGGGAGCAGACTTGCCGAATACCAGCTGATTCAGGCGACGGAAGAATTATCTTCTATCCTGGGATGCGGCTATCCGGCAACGCTTCATAAAATCATCCGCGTCCGGCTGGCGAATGATATCCCGATGGCGATTGAAGCCTCGTACATTCCGTTTGACAAAGCGGGAAAACTGGACGCCTCTCATTTTCAATCATCCATGTATGAGCATATTGAAGCGTACAATCAGATGCCGATCTCACGGGCTAAACAAGAGCTTGAACCGGGAGCCGCTTCCGAGGAAGAAGCTGAGCTGCTCGGTATCCAGCCCGGCGCCCCCGTCCTCTATATCAAGCGGACCACTTATCTGCAGGACGGCACTGCCTTTGAGCACGTCAAATCCGCCTACAGAGGCGACCGCTACACATTCGTGCATTATATGGACAGGGTGAAATGAAACATCTCCAACCGTTACGGGTTGGAGATGTTTTTTTGATCTGCCATTTTCAAATCAAGCCGGTGAATGGTCTCTATGACTCTGGCAAAACGAAGAGGCTGTGGTTCTGGTATCTATTTTTTATAAAGAAAAGAGTAATAAAATGCTACCCTCTGTTTTGGACAATATACGGAACCTGCTTTGAAATCAGCAGCAGCGGTTCTTTGTTTTTATGAGCCAGCGAAAACATGATTGCGCCTTCAATCATCGAGTTGATTGTCACCCCGAGCTTCTCCGCTTCCTCTTGTTCAAACCCATGCTCAAGAAATTTTGCCGCAAACACATCCGTCCACTTTTTGAACACCTCAACACATGTGCATCTTAACGTTTCATTGATCAGAGCGGTCTCACCCGCCAGCAATCCAACCGGCACGCCCTCAATATTCTGCGGATCATTAAACTGTTCAGCCGTTACATGAATAAAGTGCTGGATCGCTTCTATAGGGTCCGCGAATTGAGCCATACTATTCTGTATTTGCTTTTCAACGCATCTTCCCGTATGTTTGATCGCCGCAATGGCGAGTTCTTCTTTTCCGTTTGGAAAGTGATGATACACAGACCCTCTGGGTGCTCCGCTCTCTTTTATAATTTGATTCAAACCAGTCGCATGATATCCCTGAATCTGAAAAAGATATGCAGAGGTTTGAATAATTCTTTCTTTTGTCCCGGTTTTACTGTTCATTATGTTTCCTCCTGCATATTACGAAAACCAATCGATTTTAGTATAGAAAAGGGACATAAAAAAGTCAAAAGCACTTATCACAGCAGGACGCCGCCATTTACGCACAGAAAAAAGCCTGCTGACCGTCAGATTTTCTTCTGAGCGATCAGCAGGCTGTATTTTTTTCGTTATGGGTTTGAGGCATGCCTGAAATCAAACTGATCCGGAGCCGGGCGATACGGCGTATTTCCCGTTTTGAACATCCACAGCGGTGATATTGTTTTGCCGTTGTACGGGTCCTTAACGACGGTGTACCAGTAATAAACGGAATCAGGCTGCAGGCCGTCCCAGACCCAATTTGCGGTTTTTCCGCTTTTTACGTGTTTTTTATGACCGAGCAGTTCGTTCGTATAGACGTTGCATTCAAAATAATCGGTCGCCACCCTTTTCCTCTTCGGCTGTAAATCCATTTCTGCTGAGAATTCGTCTTTATCAGCGAACAGATCGGTGTCATAGTAATTGATGTCATCCGTGTACGGCGAGTAGGAGAACATGTGAACCTGATTGGCGGCCTGATCGAATTGCATCATGCGCATAAAGCCCTGCCCCCCTTCCGGACCGTCCTGGTAGTCGGTCAGAATTTGGTGAACGAGGCGGTCCGGTTTTCCGTCCCCGTCATCGTCAAGCGCATCGGTTTTTTTCATGGCGTTATGGTAATGGCCGCTTAATACCATCGCCACATTGCGATTCGGCTTGACGACTTTTCGATAGATCGTTTCCCCGATCGGGCTTCGATTTCCGCTCACAAGCAAATACTCATGAAAGCATAAGATGGCGGTTCGGTCCGGATACCTCTTCAGCACTTGATTGATCCAATCAATCTCTTGTTCCGCAATGCCCCAGCCCATATAAATCATAATATAATCGTTCCCGCTTGCCGACAGCAGGTCATAATGCCCGCGGTTATTTTTGTATGATCCGCCGTAATGCATGTTCTGTTCAAACCGGCGGCTCCCGAAGAAATCCCCGAAGGTTCGGTATGTGCCGTCTTTATGGCCGACGTCGTGATTGCCTGCAAGCACTCCGTACGGAATCCCCGCCTTGTCAAGCGTCCGCATGGAGTGATCGGCGTTTTTCCACTGTTTCATCACCATTGAATCATCGACGATATCACCGGTATGAAAGACATATTTAATATTGTGCTTTTCCTTATTTTCTTTGATCCACTCTGTCATTTTGTCAAAAATGTGCGGGTGCCCTTGTGCGTAATATTGTGTATCCGACATCCAGACAAACGTGTAATTGCCTTTCGCCGGTATTTGATCCTGCACGATGACATTCATTTTTGAGTTCTTCACCACATCCGCTGCGGAAACGGCGGCTTTTAATGTAAACGGCTTTTTATCTTTGGCAAGAACGCTGTCCGCCTCCTGCCAGCGGCTTGTCCGGTAATTCCAAATATACATGGTTACCTTTCGGCCGGGCAGAGAGCTTCCTTTCCAGACCGCCTCGGCCAGATCCGTTTCGTCGATAGACGGGTCAACGAAGACTTCGAATCGGTGATAAGGAAAACGCTCCATACTTTCCGTCGATACGGTTTTTCCGTCATTTGCCGAGATGCGGTTCATTTCCGGCAGGGTAAACGGCATTTCATTTTCTTTTATGCCCCTCGGCGGTTCCGTTAATGAGGCGTGTTTATACACTTTCACGCTGCCCGGATTCCGCGCGGTATAACGGAAGCCGCGATAAAATGATACATTCATGTCATCCTTCGTCGGGTCTTTTACCCGGACGGACAGCTTTGCTTTGTGGGCGCCGATTTTTTGATCCGCAATCTCCGGCTGGTTCGGCTCCTCCCGTTTGATATGGAAGGTGCGGACGGACGTTGTTTCATTTCCGGCAAGGTCTGCCGCAATGATGGTAAGGGTATGTTTTCCGGGCTTAAGATCGGCTGATGACGTGTGATGCGGGAGCGTAATGCTTTCTCCGTCCAAAAACGCTTTGACCTCTTCCACTTTGCTCCATTTGTCACGGATGTCCGCATTCAGCTCAACATTACCTTTCAGCGCCGCGCCTTCTTTAATATTCGGGACAATCTTCGGCCCCGTATTGTCCACCCGCACAGACTGGCTCAGCTGCTCCTCACCGTCGCTAACAAAAATGTGGTGATAGCCTTCCGAAAGCTTCGCCGTGTTCCACGGCAGCAGCCGTGACGTAAACAAATGATCCGGCAGGCTGAATGAGAAAGTCTTCTGCTGATTCGCCCGCCTGCCGTCACCGATAAACAGCTGCTCAGCCGGATCTGTCTTCCCGTCTTTGATCACCGTTCCGTCCGAAAGCACCAGACGGGCATGTTTCACGACAAAATCATCCCGATTCTCTCCCGTGTCATACGGAGAAACCTTTGAGCCCGAACGGATGGATACTTTCTGTGTTTTGCCCCCTTTTTGCAGCAGACGTTCCGGAAGGAGAACCGAGTGCGTTCTGTAGCGGTGAGACGGATCGTCAAAAATGTGCAGCACCTCGTTTTCCATTATGACGGTGTTTTGAAAATAAAGATTCGTTTTCCGGGCATCGAAGGCGAAATAGACCTCTTTTTCCAGCGCCGGCCGGGTCTCCTGCCGCTTGCCGTCAATCCACAGCTTGATCTTATCGGCGCTGACGTCGGAAGTCGCTTTGAGCAGATAGGTGCCGGATATCGTATCTTCGGGTTCAACATTCATTCTGAGTCCGTGTGATTTGCTCGTCTGTTCAATATCAATCATCTTGACGGGCGTTTTTGCTTCATTTTCTCCATCACTGGCTGCGATATAATACTCAAGCTGATCCTGGCCGAGCAGCTCCGGGGAATAAAGAATGTGATGGTATAAGCTGTCGTTGCGGTCTTTTTCAGCCAGAATTCGTTTGAATGGTTTTTTCTCATTGGTCCGGTAATAAAACGCGGCTGTTTTGACAAGGTTTTTGTCTTTTATGTCAGCCTTCAATTCAATGCTTTCAGCGGGCCGGACGGGCTTTCTGTCTGTAAGGTCTTCGATGACCGGTTTTTCCTTGTCGGGTTTTATCACCCTTTTCTGCTGCGGGATCTGCGCCTGAAAAACAGAGCCCGGTGACGGCTTATGCTCGCTCGTGGAGATCCTCAGCAATTCTCCCGTTCCGTTCAGCGGATATTTGTACAGCAAAGAAGTCAGCCGGCGGAAAGCGTGTTTCCGGTAATGCGCTGAGGCGATACCCTTTCCGGTATTTGCCGACAGCACCACCGTACGCGGGCGGCCGTTGGACATTCCGTCCGTCCCTTCGATGACAGCGAGATGTTCTCCCTCCTTCAGGCGTGTCCCGTAATAGCGATTGAAATCATCTATCGTCAGTTCTGATGCGGCGCGTCTCAGCCAAAACACGTAAGTCCCGCCTGACGGAATGACGGTATCTTCTTTCGGCCTCCATATCATATCTGATTCCGGCCCTTCCTTCGGATAGCGGTAGCGGATGTGATAGTCTTTAAAATGAATGGGTCTGTCCGTCGTGTTATACACCTCGATAAATTCATAGGCATCAGCGCCGTCTTCATTTTTCGTATCAACCGCAAGCTCCGTAATCATCAGCTCGGGAATATGATTCAAATCGGCTTGATAGCCGTCCAGCTTCAGCCGCTTTTTCTCCGATTCCGCCCGCTGTCTGCCGTTGGTGAAAACGAGGTAATATTCCAATTCTCCATTCCAGATATCCCGCTTTGAAACCTGGGCCGTAAACAGCCGGATTGCGCCTGGCGCGGGCTCCATCGGCACCATTTTAAACCCCAGCTCATTGCTTTGTTTATAAAAAAGAAACGCCGAAAACGCTTGATAGTCAGCATTCCGTACATGAGCCTGTATGAACAGGTTTCTTTTCATTTCCGCCTTTACTTCGATTTGGGGAGGATTCTCCAGAAGCGGTATGTAATGAGGCGGCTGTCCGAATTCCTGCTGATTCACGGGGATTGCCGATTCTTTGCGCGCCGCATCTGCAGAAGGACTCACACAAAGCAAACCAATCAGAAAAAAGAGCGTCATCACAAGTTTCATCTCATTACCTCCCTATGCATTATGTTGCGTCAGGAGGCTGCCGCTTATGTAAATCACACATAAAAAAGCTGCCCTCTCGGGACAGCTCGTTTTTTACCTTTTTCTAAGCGGCTCCAATATGCCTTTTTGGATCAGCAAGTGGAAAACGGACAGCACGACGGATGCCCAAATGGCGGTGCCGAACCCATCAATCTGAAAGCTGTCTCCCATCAAGGCTGCGGTCATCATTAACGTAATGGCGTTGATGACAAACAGAAAGAGGCCGAGGGTCACAACCGTGACGGGCAATGTCAATATGACGATGATCGGCTTGATCAGCACATTTAACACAGAAAGAATCACACTGGCGATGACAGCCGCTCCGATACTGCTGATATGGACGGAATCAAAATATCCCGCGATAACGATTAATAATAAAGCATTTACTAAAATGCTGACTGCCCATTTGATCATTTATTTCAAATCTCCTTCTAAAGGTACAACAAAACACCAGATAATATATACAATCGGCACGATTCCGCTCGTGACAAGCGCTAATACAACGGTGATAATGCGTAAAAGCGACGCATCCATATTGACGTACTCCGCCAAACCGCCGACAACGCCGGCGATTTTACGGTTTTTTTCTGAACGGTAAAGTCTTTTCATCCAATCACCTCTGAGTATGCTTGAGCTTAATGGCTCCTGTTAACGATTCTGAGAAAATCGAGAGATGCTGATCATGGCCTTGATTTGATGCCAGCATCAGTTCTTTTTGAATGGTATCATTCTTTTCCTTTAAAATTTCCGCATCAATCAGCTCATGGCTGAGAGAGCCGAGATTGCTTTTCAGCTCCGCTTTCACCGCCGAATCATCAGGCAGAGCGATATCCACGTTTCCGGTCGTCGTTTTCGTGTAGATGGAGCGGCAGTGCGGCGCTGTCACGGTAAGCATGATATTGCCGTTAAAGCTTTGAACGTCAATGGATTCACTCGATCCGCGCAAATCAATCAAGCCGTTGATCGTTTCCGCTTCAATCGCTCCGCATTGATGTCCGGCCAGCTTGATTTGTCCGTTAGCCGTTTCCGCCGACGCTTTATCAGCCGTCAAATGAGAGAATGACAGAACGCCGTTTGTCGTTTTCGCCGAGAATTCTTTTACATGTAAATGTTCCCCTCTGATCGGTCCGTTAAACAGCTTCACTCTTATCTTATCGTACTCTTTCTGGGGAACATAAAGCGTGACATTGGTTTTCATCGTTTTCTTTTCCGTGCGGACAAAAAACTTATTGCCCTTCACTTCACACTCAATGTGCTGAAGAAATGCGGTGCGCGCCGCCTCCTGACTGTCCGCCCGGTACACTTTCGCCTGGCACTCCGCTCTGATATCTTCATCCGCCCACGGCACGATATTGACGCTGCCGTTTGCAATCTGCATATCAATGGCCGAGAATTCACTGTCTTTAAATTGAAAAATATGCTGCACTTCGTGTGCGTGGCCGAAATTCAGATCAAGATCCGCTTCCTTCACTTTTTTGACGGCAGAATCAATCCAGTCGAACAGCTTCGCCCCGAGCGACGGCTTTTGGCTTCCTTTTGCCCCGCTTTCGAAATCTTCCGCAGGTTCCTGGACCTCCGCAGATAATGCGGTGATCTGCTCTTCTTTTTCTTTATATTCATGATCCAGTTTTTCAATGAGCGTCAGTGCTTCCTGCGCCGTCAGCATGCCGTCTTCCACAAGCTTTAAAATCCGTTCTTTCTCCTGTTTCATACAAAACTCCTCCCCCGACTTTTCTTACACCTGGCGTAACACCTTAATTCCCTGCACGATATTCCAAATGACCATTCCGATGAGGATCAGAAAATAAACAGCTGCTCCTGTTATCATAACAAAAACGGGCACCATACTCTCCCCCTGAGCCGTAATCAATCCGCCGACAACACCCGCGGTCACAATCAGCAATCCCGCAAACGGAATGATATGGGAAATCAGAGCGCGCATGGCATGCCGCTTCGTCTCTTTTTCATCGACGACAAAGTAAGCCACAATCGGAAGAATGAGCGGCGCGAGAAACACGCTGAAATAACAGATTGATGCAATAATCGCTTGATTTCGGTTCAATAAAAACACTCCCTGTGCCGTGATGTAAAAACCCTTCCTTATACATACGTATGACGAATGGGCGGGTTTCATTTTCATGCTAAGGACATGCTTCGTTATACGTAATTTTTGATTTCAGAGATTTCACTATAGAATCTTTTCCCCGAACCGATTACAATATGTAACAAAGCCTGACCGTATGCAAGGAGGACATACAAATGGAGAAAGATCCCGAAAACGCCCAAGTAACGGAAGAGAGTCTTCGAAATTTAATTCGCGAACAGAAAAGAATGAACAGCGAAATGCTGGCTGAATTGGAACAGATCAAAGCAGCCCCTCTTCCCATTTCCCATGATATCCAATATATAAAAGTGCTGCTGGACAGCAGCAGCACCCATATTCTGCAGGACTTAATGCATTTAAGCAGACAGCTTCCCCAACAGAAAAAAAGCCTGTAACAACAACAGCCCAAAACCGATGAGTTTTGGGCTGTTTTTATTGATCTATTACGTGGCTGCCGTTTCTTTTTCGGCCAGCAATGCTTTCATCCGTTTTTTATCACGTTCCATTACCGGTTTCAGATAGCGGCCCGTATATGATTCTTTCACTTCGACAACTTCTTCAGGCGTCCCGGAGGCTACGATCGTGCCGCCGCCCGCTCCGCCTTCAGGTCCCAGATCGACGATGTAGTCCGCCGTTTTAATGATATCGAGATTGTGTTCAATGACCAAAACGGTATCACCATTATCGACGAGTCTTTGAAGCACAACCAAAAGCCTTGCGATATCATCAACGTGGAGGCCTGTCGTCGGTTCGTCCAAAATATACAGCGTCCGGCCGGTGGAACGCTTATGCAATTCGGAAGCGAGCTTGACGCGCTGCGCTTCTCCGCCTGACAGCGTCGTCGCCGGCTGGCCGAGCGTCACATACCCGAGTCCGACATCGGCAAGCGTTTGAAGCTTGCGTTTGATTTTCGGGATATTTTCAAAGAAAGACAGAGCATCTTCCACCGTCATATCCAGAACGTCAGAAATGCTTTTTCCTTTGTATGTGACCTCAAGCGTCTCCCGGTTGTAACGTTTGCCGTGGCACACTTCACACGGGACGTACACGTCAGGAAGGAAATGCATCTCAATTTTAATGATGCCGTCGCCGCGGCAGGCCTCACAGCGCCCGCCTTTTACATTAAAACTGAACCGGCCTTTTTTATAACCGCGCACCTTTGCTTCATTTGTCTGCGCGAATACATCGCGGATATCATCAAACACACCCGTGTAAGTTGCCGGATTTGATCTCGGTGTCCGGCCGATCGGCGCCTGGTCGATGTCGATCACCTTATCAAGGTGGTCGAGGCCTTTGATCTCTTTATGGCTTCCCGGTTTTGCTTTGGCTTTATGAAGCTTTTGCGCAAGCGCCTTATGCAGAATTTCATTCACAAGCGTGCTTTTTCCGGAACCGGACACACCTGTCACCGCCGTAAAAGTGCCGAGCGGGAATTTGGCGTTCGCTTTTTTCAGGTTGTTTTCTGAAGCGCCTTTGATTTCAATGAACCGGCCGTCAGGCTTTCTTCTCTCCGGAGGCATCGGGATGAATTGAGCCCCTGACAAATAACGTCCGGTCAGAGAGTCCGCATCATTCATCACTTCTTCAGGCGTCCCCGCCGATATGACGCGGCCGCCGTGAATGCCGGCGCCCGGACCGATATCTATCAAATAATCGGCAGCCATCATCGTATCCTCATCATGCTCCACGACAATCAGTGTGTTGCCGAGATCCCTCATGTTTTTCAGCGCGCTGATCAGACGGTCATTGTCACGCTGGTGAAGGCCGATGGACGGCTCATCAAGAATGTACAGGACGCCTGACAAACGGGAGCCGATCTGCGTTGCAAGCCTGATGCGCTGGGCTTCTCCGCCTGACAGCGTTCCCGCCGCCCGGCTCAGCGTCAGGTAATCAAGACCGACTTTATCTAAAAAGCTGAGCCGCTCCACAATCTCTCTTAAAATTAAATCGGCAATCTGCATATCTTTCTCAGACAGTGTCAGTTTTTTAAAAAATTCCAGCGCATCGCCGACGGAAAGCTCGGTAATGGTGCCGATGTGGCGCCCATTGACCAAAACGGCCAGCGCTTCTTTCTTCAGCCGGTAGCCTTTGCACGTCGGGCACGGCTTCTGTGACATGTACTGCTCCATCTGTTCACGGATATAATCGGAGCTTGTCTCTTTATACCGTCTCTCAATATTGCGCAGCACGCCTTCAAATTCAATTTCATTTTCGCGCACTTGTCCGAAATCATTCTCGTATTTAAAGTAGATCCGTTCATCGCCGCTGCCGTACAGCACTTTATCAAGCTGATGCTTCGGCAGGTCTTTGACCGGAGTCTCCATATCAATGCCGTAATGGCGGCAGACCGCCTGAAGCAGCTGCGGATAATATTGTGAACTGATCGGCGTCCACGGCGCGATGGCGTGTTCTTTTAATGACAGCTCAGGATTGGGAATGACGAGCTCAGGGTCCACTTCCAGCTTTAAGCCGAGACCGTCACAAGTCGGACAGGCGCCGAACGGGCTGTTAAACGAAAACAGCCGGGGTTCAAGCTCTCCGATAGAAAAACCGCACAGCGGACAGGCGTGATGCTCGCTGAACATCAGCTCCTCCTGACCGATGACATCTATCATGACACGGCCTTCCCCTAAGCGGAGCGCGGTTTCCAGTGAGTCGGAAAGCCGGGCCGCAACCCCTTCCTTGACGACAATCCGGTCAATGACGACTTCAATGGAATGCTTTTTGTTTTTTTCAAGTTCAATATCGTCGGAAAGCTCGGCCATTTCTCCGTCAATCCGCACCCTTACGTAACCTTGCTTTCTGATTTGGTCAAGCACTTTGACATGGGCGCCTTTTCTGCCTGAGATGATCGGCGCAAGCACTTGAAGCTTCGTCCGCTCCGGATATTCAAGAATCCGGTCAACCATCTGTTCAATCGTTTGCGACGTAATTTCAATGCCGTGCTCCGGGCAGTGCGGCTTCCCGACTCTCGCGTACAGCAGCCGGAGATAATCATAAATCTCCGTTACCGTTCCGACGGTTGACCGCGGATTGCGGCTCGTCGTTTTCTGATCAATGCTGATCGCCGGAGAAAGCCCTTCGATCGCATCAACGTCCGGCTTATCCATCTGCCCTAAAAATTGGCGCGCATAGGCAGAAAGCGATTCAACATACCGCCTCTGTCCTTCCGCGTAAATGGTGTCAAAGGCAAGGGATGATTTTCCCGATCCGGACAGCCCCGTCACGACGACGAGCTGATCCCGCGGAATCGTTACATCAATGTTTTTTAAATTGTGCGCCCTTGCGCCTTTCACCTCGAGCCGGTCAATTGCCATGTGTTCATCATCCTTCCGCTTTAAGCTCTAACAGTAAATCACGAAGCTCTGCCGCCCGCTCGAAATCAAGCGCTCTGGCCGCTTCTTTCATTTCGTGCTCCATTTGCTCAACGACTTTCTGGCGTTCTTTCTTCGTCATCTTCGCCAGTTTAGGCGCGGCTTTTGTTTTATATTCTTCTTTATCCTCAGCGGCCTGCGTCGCGCGGATCACATCGCGGATTTCCTTATTGATCGTTTGCGGCGTAATGCCGTGAATTTCGTTAAAGCGCTCCTGCTGTTCCCGGCGGCGCTTCGTTTCATTAATCGCGATTTCCATCGAATTCGTGATTTTATCGGCATACATGATGACGCGGCCTTCCGCGTTTCGTGCCGCCCGTCCGATCGTCTGAATCAGCGAACGTTCAGAACGGAGGAAGCCTTCTTTATCCGCATCGAGAATGGCGACAAGTGACACTTCCGGAATATCAAGCCCTTCCCTCAGCAGGTTGATGCCGATTAACACATCATGTTTTCCGAGGCGGAGGTCACGGATGATTTCAATCCGTTCAAGCGTCTTAATCTCGGAATGCAGATAATTGACCTTGATGCCGATTTCCTTGAGATAATCGGTCAGATCCTCTGACATTTTTTTCGTTAAAGTCGTCACGAGAACGCGTTCATTCCGCTCAATCCTCGCCTGAATCTCGCCGATCAGATCATCAATCTGTCCTTCGATCGGCCGGACGTCAATGAGGGGATCGAGGAGTCCCGTCGGTCTGATGATCTGCTCGATCATTTCCGGCGTATGCTCAATTTCATACGGTCCCGGAGTCGCCGACACGTACACGATATTGTGCATGTGTTTCTCAAATTCCTCGAATCGGAGCGGACGGTTGTCAAGCGCTGACGGCAGGCGGAACCCGTGATCGACAAGCACCTGTTTTCTCGCCTGGTCACCGTTGAACATGCCGCGCACCTGCGGAATCGTCACATGTGATTCATCAACGACGATCATAAAATCGTCCGGAAAATAATCAAGCAGCGTATACGGCGTAGAGCCCGGCGGACGGAGTGTCAAATGTCTTGAATAGTTCTCGATCCCTGAGCAAAAACCCATTTCCCGCATCATTTCAAGATCATATCTCGTCCGCTGCTCAAGCCGCTGCGCTTCAAGGAGCTTGCCGTTTTCGTGCATCACTTTCAAGCGCTCCTCAAGCTCCTGTTCAATATTCAGAATCGCTTTTTCCATCTTTTCCGCCCGGGTGACGAAGTGGGAAGCCGGGAAAATTGCGACATGGTCACGGTCGCCGAGAATTTCTCCGGTCAAAGCGTCGACCTCTCTGATCCGCTCAATTTCATCTCCGAAAAATTCCACTCTGATACAATGTTCGTCACGGGAAGCCGGAAAGATTTCCACAACGTCTCCGCGCACGCGGAACGTCCCGCGCTGAAAGTCGATATCATTGCGGGCATACTGGATATCCACAAGCTTTCTCAGCAGCTCGTTCCGCTCAATTTCCATTTCCGGTCTGAGCGACACAACCATTTCCCGGTATTCTTCAGGTGAACCGAGACCGTATATGCATGACACACTCGCAATAATAATGACATCTCTCCGTTCAAACAGAGAGGATGTCGCGGAGTGTCTCAGTTTATCAATTTCATCATTAATGCTTGCGTCTTTCTCTATAAAAGTATCCGTTTGAGGCACGTACGCCTCCGGCTGATAGTAATCGTAATAGCTGACAAAATATTCGACAGCGTTGTTCGGGAAAAACTCCTTAAACTCGCTGTACAGCTGTCCGGCTAGGGTTTTGTTATGGGCAATGACCAGTGTCGGTTTATTCACTTCTTTAATCAGATTGGACACGGTAAAGGTTTTGCCCGTCCCTGTCGCACCCAGGAGAGTCTGGTGTTTTCTGCCTTCCTGTATGCCTTTGACAAGCTTCTCAATCGCTTGCGGCTGATCTCCCTGGGGCTGATATTTCGAGACTAACTCAAAACGATCTTTCACAAAAAAGCCTCCGTTTCTTTACGAAATCTTCCTATTGATATAGTAACACAATGACGGGCAAAATCACTAAAAATACGAACTAAAGTTCGATGGTTTATTTTTACCAAGTCAATTTTTGTATAAAAAACCTGCTTTTATGGCGTAAAAGCAGGCATTCTATTTCATATTCACCATGTCAGGCATTGTCTTTCTTTTTGTCTGCTTCTTTTTTGGCCATGTACAGCCCTCCGGCCACCAGCGATACGACATCCAATCCAACGATAAAATACGTTTCGGTATAACCCTTTAAATAGGATGCGAAAAGCAGTGCGGCTGTGAGAGCGATCGCCACATAGTGGTTAAACGTGACGCGCGTAAAAAGGACGACCAGCATAAAAGGGAAACATAATGCAAAAACGGCTTTTGTAATCACAAAAACCCTCCTCGGGAATTCTTCATCTCATCTGATTATAGTAAAAAATGAAGAATCGGACAATCGTTCCCCTGCTATCACAATACCCTTTTTCGGCAGTCTTCAATCATCTGTCAAAAAAATTGTGAATATAAATCCATTGAACCATTAACCAGATGAATCGAATTACCTTTCTTCAGCCGAAAGGATGAGAAGGTTTAGGTCTTTGTATCTTTGACAGTTTCTTCCTCCCTCTTTACAATGTAATGATAGTGTTTACTATCATTTTCTTGGATGAAGAAAAAAAGGGGGTCATACCGCATGTATTCAGTGCGATTTCAAAAAGCGGAAGAATCGAGCCGCTCTGCAGGAGCAAAAGGAATGAACCTGATTAAACTGACGAAAAACGGGCTGCCCGTTCCCGGCGGTTTCATCATTCAGACGAATGCCCTGACACGTTTTATGGAAGACAACGGACTTCAAGCAGATCAGGAACAGATGGAGCGCGCCATTATGAACGGCACGTTTTCAAAAGAGCTTCGGGAGGAACTGACCGCGTCGTTTTATGAATTGAGAGAATCATACGCCTCTGTCGCCGTACGTTCCTCCTCCGCGTCCGAAGATCTTGAAGGGGCTTCTTTCGCGGGCCAGTACGAAACCTATTTAAATATCAAAACAGAAGAAGAGTTTCTCGGAAAAGTGAAAGAATGCTGGGCTTCCTTCTTCTCGGCGCGGGTCAGCGGTTATAAAGAGAAAATGAACAATGACACCGCAGAACCGTTAATGGGCGTTGTCGTACAAGGGCTTATCAATTCCGAGGTTTCAGGAGTCATTTTCAGCCGCAACCCCGTCACACACGATGATGGAGAACTGATGATCAGCGCGAGCTACGGTCTCGGAGAAGCAATCGTCTCCGGCAGCGTGACGCCCGACACATTTATCGTCAATAAAGACACATTTCAGATTGAAAAAGAAATCGGCTTAAAAGAAATGTATATCGTTTCTAAAGACGAAGGCGTGACGGAAAAAGAGACGTCCGCTGACATGAGAAACCGCTTCTGCCTTGATGACGAGAGCGTCAAAGAGCTTGCCATGCTGACGATAAAGACGGAAGAACTGTACGGTTATCCCGTGGATCTCGAATTCGGATTTGCCGAAAATAAGCTGTATCTGCTTCAGGCCAGGCCGATTACAACGATCGTGCAGGATCAGAAAGCGGCAGACGAAGAACGGGAATTTATCATGACGCCCCGGGATCAGAAAGATTTTTGGCTCAATATGGAGGCCAATATAGAAGGCCCCGTCAGCCCGTTATTCGCCTCACTCATTGTGCCGGCTTTGGAATACGGCCTCAAAGAGAGCACGAAGACATTCCCTGTAATGGGCATCGAAATCGAGCGTGTCAAACTTCATCAGGGCCGTGTTTTTTCCAGACAGCATAAGACGGACGACAAGCTGCCCGCAGAACAGTTAGAAGCGCTTTTCCCCGTTTTGGCTGACCGTATGTACGATATTATTCAGGAAACCTTTCTGCCTTTTTATCAAAAGCTGGACGAACTGGCGCATACAGACCATACGCCGGAGACTGCCCTTGATGCATTCCGAAACCTGCAAGATTTCTATTTAAAAGGATACGCAGAACATTTCAATATTGTCTTTCCGCAGGTTGCGTTAAACATGATACTGGAATCCATGTACGGACAGGTTGAGAAAGAAAACACCTCCCTTCTGTATGAAATGCTGGCTGGCGTCATGAATAAGTCATTGGAAACCGACAGACAGCTCTGGCTGCTTTCCGGACAAGTAAAAGACAGCCCTGAGCTGCGGCGCGTCTTTACGGTTTCTCATGCCGATGAGCTGCATCAGACGCTTCTGCAATCAAATGAGGGAAAACGCTTTCTTGAACAAGTCGGTGAATTTTTACAGGAATACGGCTGGAGATCCGTGAAAAGTCATGATCTCATTGAAGAAACTTGGGCGGAAAACCCTTATTTCGCTTTGGCCAACATTCAGAACTATGTCCGGAACGGATACGATTTTGACAGTGAGTTTCATAAAACGATAGAAAAACGAAAACAGCTCTACGCCGACTTTATGGATAGAATTGAAGATGACGGCTTCCGGGAGACGTTTGACCGCTATTATCAGTGGACATTGTCTTCATCCATCATCAAAGATGATCACCATTTTTATATTGATGCGATGCTGGACGCCAAAGCGCGCCTCTGCCTTCTGAAAATCGGCGAGCTGCTTCAAAAACAAGGCGTAATCGATGATCGGGAGGATATGTGGTACTTATACAGCGATGAAGTCGAGAAAGCGCTGGCGTCGCCGGTTCCGATGCAGGAAAAAGCCGCTGAACGAAAACAGCTCTTCCAGCAATATCAATTGCTTGAAGCCCCCGCTTATCTCGGGACTCCGACTTCGGAACAGCTGAAAACGGCTGAACAGATTACCGGCTCCATCACAGAAGATGAAAAAAACACTGAACATCAAATTTACGGACTTGCGGCGTCAAGCGGAATCGCAAGCGGCCCGGTGAAAGTCATTCGTGACGCAAGTGAATTTTCCCGTTTTTCAACAGGAGACGTGCTTGTCTGCAAAATGACGACACCGCTGTGGACCAGTCTGTTCCAGGATGCAAAGGCCGTCATTACGGACACGGGCGGCATCCTGTCACATGCAGCGATCATCGCGAGAGAATACGGGCTCCCGGCCGTTCTCGGCACACGTGCCGCGACTGACAGGCTCAACGACGGAGATATCGTCACGGTGGACGGGACAAACGGCAAGATTACGATTGTCAAACGCGCTTCATGCTAGGTTTCCCTCTTTATTGACGGGCAGGGCGGGTGTATACTTGTCCTGCCAGTATTTACGCGAGGTGAAACATGTTGAGGACGACGAACAAGAGAATTATTGACGCCGCGATGAATCTGATCATCCAAAAAGGATACCGCGCAGCGACAACAAAAGAAATCGCAGAAAAAGCAGAAGTAAGCGAAGCAACGATTTTCCGTAATTTTAAAAACAAACAAGGATTAATGAAAGCCATGATTGAACAGCAGACGCCGGTTCCGGAAAGCATGATCACTAAGACAGAAGGCGATTTGTATGAGGATCTTCTTCATTTCGCCGCGACCCTTCTTCAGCAATTGGAACAAAAAAAAGAAGTGTTCCGCATCTGCCTGCGCGAACCGGAACTATTCGAAGACGTCCTGCAGGATATTGTCGTCTATCCGCAATCCGTGAAAAAGCATTTAATCGTTTACTTTAAGGAGCTGACAAAGAAAAATATGATAAGCCCCGGGAGCGAAGAAGCTAATGCAGACGTCTTTATGACGATGATTTTCGGTTATTTTATACACCGGCTGCAGCTGGGGAAAAGAGTCATTACTCTCTCTGAGGAAACGATGCTGAAACACAGCACTGAGATTTTCATGAAAGGCATTACCGGCCGGTCATTTTCCGGCTCCAAGGAGGATGAAGGATGGGTTCAAAGAAAGAATGGGCGCTGATTATTTCGCTTTTGCTGGGAGCCATACTCGTTCCTATCAATTCTACGATGATCGCAGTCGCCCTTTCATCCATTTCCCGCTCATTCAGCGAATCAATTGCCAGCATCACATGGGTAGTGACCGTGTATTTAATCGTGATGGCCGTGACACAGCCCATTGCCGGCAAACTCGGTGATATGTACGGAAACAAAAAAATGTATTTATGGGGCGTCGGCCTTTTTCTCATCGCATCATTGGGGTGCGCCCTCTCGCCAAGTCTTTTCTTATTGATTTTCTTCCGGGCGCTTCAGGCTGCCGGCGGCGCTTTGCTTACGCCAAACAGCATCGCCATCATCCGCCATGTCGTGTCTGAAAAACGGCTTCCGAAAGTATTCGGCTTTTTCGGCCTCGGTGCCGGGCTGGGCGCGGCTCTCGGTCCGTTTATCGGCTCTCTTTTAATTGAGAGCTTCAGCTGGCATTCGATCTTTTGGGTCAACATTCCGTTTCTTGCAATCGCACTCGTGACGGCATTAGTGATGTTTCCTAAATATAAAGAAGAAACGTCTGACGCTCCGCTTGATATCATCGGGTCCGTTTTGCTTGCCGGAAGCATTGTATCTATTATTCTTCTGACGAAAAATGAAAGCTCTTTGGGCTATTGGGTGTACGCGCTGCTCATTCTCATATTTGTTCCGCTATTTTTCAGGCGGGAGCTGCGCACGAAACATCCGATTATTGATTTTGACCTGTTTAAAAACACGACCTTTACGAGCGCCAATCTGTCGGTTCTATTAAGCAATTTAATGATGTACGCCGTGTTATTGATTATGCCGCTCTTTATGACCGGCCACTTCAGCATGAATACGTCGCACAGCGGCATGGCGCTGTCAGTCTTTTCTGTTTTCATGTCCGCCAGCAACTGGGGCGGAGCTCAGCTGCATCAGAAATGGGGCGCGCGAAGAATGATTTTTCTGTCCTTCGGGCTGATGGCCGTAGCCAATCTCTTATTTCTGCTTTTGGTTTATTCCCATTCCGTTCCGTTTCTTATGGCATCGCTTATTGTCGGAGGCATCGCGTCAGGTGCGGGGCTGACGAGCATGCAGGTATCTTCTCTTGCGACGGTAGAACCGGGCATGTCCGGCATCGCATCCGGGATTTTCTCCACCTTCCGTTATTTCGGAAGCATTATTTCTTCAGCACTGATCGGTTTAATCTCCGGGTTTCATATTCTGTTTATCATATTGATCGGAGTTTCTGTGATCGGCTTGTTCGTATCGCTTGGTATCAAGTCCGGGGAAACCGTTCAGACGAAAAAAGCCATTCGGCGTAAACAAAAAAAGGTTCCGTGAGCACCCGCTTTCCGGAACCTTTTCCAGTTTTCCTTCTTATTTTTCTCTCTCAAAGTGTCACCGCAATGCCGTTGCAATGTAAATGGCTGAGAGTTCCGATCAAGTTCGGCGCTTACATCGTAATCCGGCCGTAAAAAAAGCCCGGCCGCCGTGTTGTTAGCGGCACCGGGCTTTTTTATAATGCTGTCATTTCTTCTTGCTCATGTTCATCCTGAACGAATAAAATACCTAATTCATGATGTTCGCCTTCATAGGACGCGCGCTGATCAAACCGGATCTCACCATTCAGGCCGATGATCTCCATTTTTACAAATGCGCGGTTTTTTTGAAGTGCTTCATAAAAATCCGATACATGCTTCACGGGGATGCCGTTTACTTTCGTAATAATCTCACCGATCTTCAGCTCAAGATCGTCCGCGGGTGTATTCGGAATGATGCCGAGCACCATTAAACCCTGATCCCGCTTAGAGAAATAAAACGGAGCCGCGTTATCGTTCAGCCGCTGTCTTAATGATAAAAACAGGCGTCCGAGCACCGCAATACAAACGGCAGCTCCGGCAAGCGGAGTCCACCAAAGGGCCGCTGCCCCGAATGCGGTCACGATAACCCCGAGAATCATGACACGTTTCGCCGTTATTCTTATGCTGACTTCCGGAAGTGACCCCTGCACACGCTGTCCGAAGCCGGCGATATAAGGAATCCAGATCAAATGGAAAGAGCCGCCCGGCACGGTAAAGACAGGCCACCAAGAAAGGTGTGACTCAAGCCCGCTGCCCGGCACCAATAAGAAAAGCGGAAGCAGCCATGCGCGATTCGCCAATTGTCGGCCGATGGGCAGGCCTCTGCTGCTGACGACAAGCGCCGGAGATGTTTTCAGATGCGCTGAACGGCAGGCAGCCGCTCCCTCCGTGATAATCAAAAGGCCCATAAACACGGCCGCCGATGCCCAATTCACGCCGAATGCCTGCGGAAACCGATCCGCAAACGGCACTGTGTGGGTATACTGAAGGATAAACGCAATGAACATGCCGGCGCTGACAATATAAGCTGAGGACAGCCAATTCATACGGAACGTCAGCGAAGCCAAAGCCGTCACAGCCGCGATTATGCCGAGAAGACCGAATGGAATCGAAATTCCCAGTCCAAAAAATAATATGGAGAGAAGAATACCCGGTATAAGTCCTTTTATGTATGTAAAGATAAGCTCGTCATACATATCCGCGATTTTTGTATGAAACGTATGGCGTTCACGTTTGATCCGCAAATATCCGCATGCGAGACTTATGATGATAAAAAACCAGAACATCGGGTGCAAAAAAAACAGACCGATACTTTTCAGAAGTTCAATTCCCCATTGAACAGACACTGCTTTCACCGCCTCAAGCCAAACATTTTAATTCTATTCTACCAAATAATCATTGGCTTGAATATCTCAAACGTCTATCTCTCTTCCGTCATCCACAGCGTTACATTTGAGAGAGAGAAATCTTTCAGATAGTGGTCAACCTCCACCTCGATCACGCCGCTGATCAGGAGCATGGACCGCTTAATATCCGTCAGATTGATTCCTAAACGTTTATGGTTTTTCATTAAGTAAGTGAAATAATGCTTCGCACACTCTTCATTGATTTCGTGAACGCATTCAACATTTGTGTAATTGACCAGGTATCTGCTGAACAGCATAAGAAGACTTAGTGCTTTTGTTGATGAAAATGTGACGTCTTTTGTTCTGTCTTTTAGTTGTTCCACTAATTCATAATATTTCTTTTCACGCACAATACTTGCCCTCTTCAATTGTGAACCCCCATTTTTTTATCCAGATAAGCACGGGTGATTACAGCTGCCGTGCTGAAGCGCCGCAAACACTTCTGCTTTCGATACTGAAATGCAGCTGCCAAACTAAAACTGTTCTCTATTAGAACCTTCTTTTATTGTAAGAACTAAAACTGACTGAGGCAACTTTCAAAAGTTTCATTTTGAATACATATTAACTCGGCATAAAGTCTCTCTTCTCTATAAATATCGGGTAATGTTTGTCCTTTATAAATGTTTAAATGTGAAAATTTTTTTAATATCTTGTCAAAACCGACATAATTATATGTCTTTTAGTTCATTTTTAGAGTGTGACAAAAGAAACAGGAGACGTAAAAAACGCCTCCTTTTCATTTATTTTACAAATAATGATTTTAACGCCATTTGCAGCTGTAAATCATTTTTTTCGTCAGATTTCTTTTCATTCATCAGCTGATTCATTTTTTCCGCTGTCTTTTTATCAATGACCGCTGTTTTATCAAGCTTGTACCGGTCTTGAAACGCCAGAACGGCTTTTTTCATTGTTTTGCTGAAATAGCCGTCTGCTCTGCCCGGGTCGAAGCCTAGGCCTTTCAGCAGGATTTGAGCGTGCTTGATATCCGCGCTGTTCATATCAGGCTGAAGCGGCTGTTTCAGCTGAAGCGGTCCCGCCGCAAAATAATCCGGCTGGCTCACAGCGATTGTCGGAGCAATGCCTTTTTTGTGAATCCAATTGCCTTTCGGTGTCAGCCATTTGTAAAGCGTCAATTTAATGTTGCTCCCGTCTCCCATAGGCACGGCCTGCTGAACCGTTCCTTTACCGAAAGAAGTGTCACCGACAACGTCATAATGTCCCGCTTCTTTTAACGCACCCGCAAGAATCTCTGAAGCGGAGGCGCTTCCTTTATCCGTGATGACATTGACGGGATACGGCTTCTTATGTTTTAAGGTTGAGAAATATTGTTTTTTATCGCCGTTACGCTCCGCAATTTGGATATACGGCATGTCTTTTGTGATGAAATGCTTTAAAATTTGTTCGACGCTTTGAAGATAGCCGCCGGGATTCCCTCTTACATCAAGGACGAGACCGTCAATCCCTTGTTTTTCAAGCTTTTTCAGCGCCGCGGCGAAGTCCTGGGCGGTATGCTCGGAAAATGTCGATATTCCGATGTAGCCGACATGATGACCGCCTGATTCTTTGCGGGAAGCAAATACGGTTTCAAGCGGGATTTCCGCTCTTTTAATCCGGAATGACAGCTGTTTATCAGTACCCGGACGCTGTATTTTAATAGAAACCTTCGATCCTTTTTTTCCTCTGATTTTCAGCACGGCTTCGTTTAAACCTTTCCCGTTCATTGACTCACCGTTTATGCTGATGATTTCATCATTCGGCTTGAGTCCCGCTTTTTCCGCCGGAGATTGCTTAAACGGTGATACGATAATGATTTTATTGTCCTCCATACCGACTTCAGCGCCGATCCCTTCGAAAGAAGAATCAAGAGAATCGGAAAACTGCTTGGCGGTCTGCTTGTCCATATAAACGGAATAAGGGTCGTTTAATGTAGACAGCATCCCCTGAATCGCTCCTTCAAGAAGCTTTTCTTTATCTACATTTTCCACGTATTCGTTCGAGATCAGCTCATATGCTTTTTCGATTTTTTCCATTGCCCGGCTTCTTTCTGCGTCTGTTGAATTCGGCTGTGCCGCCCCGGCAATATGAGCTCCGCCGCACATGATGCTGACGGCCGCTATCACTGCGATCATTTTCTGCTTCATCGTTTACCTCCTCTTAGTCCTTTTACGAAAACCTGGAGATAGTATGTGTAAATTGCAAAGAATTCATGTAACGGCAACAAAAAAATGAAAACGCGAGATTGTTACATATATATGGGTAACGTATAATATTTTGTATGCAATTCATTAAATATACAGGAGAATGCGATATGAAAATAAAATTATCGATTTTATCCGCGGCGATTCTGGCCGCAGGCATTACCGCCTTTGTCTGGCAAAAAACAGAGGCCAATGAAAAAATGCAGACGGACGCCTTGTATGTTTCTCCGGCAGGCAGCGACCAAAATGAAGGAACGAAAGAAAAGCCGTTCCGCACATTAAAACATGCGGCTGAAAAGGCAGAGGCCGGGACAACCGTATTGATTCGGGAAGGGACGTACGATGAAACGTTTGAAGTAAAGCACAGCGGCACGGCCGAAAAGCCGATTACATTTCGGAACTATCAGAATGAGCATGTCGCCATCAGCGGCAAATCTGCGCCAAAAAGCGATTCTGAAACTCCGTTAATTCAAATCCGCAATAAACAGTACATTACCATTCACGGCGTTACGCTTGAGAATCTCTCCGTATCATCAGAAGATGCGACGGCCATGGGGATCTGCGTCACCGGATCAAGCAGTCATATCAACATTGACGGCAACCATATCCGAAACATTAAAACCACGGCTGATGAGGGAAATGCACACGGCATCGCGTTTTACGGCACAGGCGCCATGAAGGATGTCAGCATCACAAATAATACGGTTGAAAAACTGACGCTCGGCGCAAGCGAAGCGGTCGTGCTGAACGGGAATGTTGACGGATTTAAGATTGCCGGCAATACCATCCGGGACAATAACAATATCGGGATTGACGTGATCGGATACGAAGGAACGTCCAAGCAAAACGACTATGCGCGAAACGGCGTCATTGAAAACAATACGGTGAGCCATAACTCTTCTTACGGAAATCCCGCTTACGGAGATGAATACTCAGCGGGCGGTATTTACGTTGACGGCGCAGAACATGTGGACATTAAGAATAACACCGTTTACAACAATGACCTCGGCATTGAAGCCACTTCCGAACATAAAGGGAAATACGCACGAGATATCCGGATTACGGATAACAAGGTGTACGGCAATGCTTACACCGGTATTTCAATCGGAGGCTATGACACGAAACGCGGCGGCACCATCAATTCGGTGATCGCTCATAACATTATGTATCGAAATGACACGAAGGACCTTGACGGCGGCCAGCTGCTGCTGCAGTACGGCACAAAAGGGAACACGATCGAAAAAAACATCATGACGGCAAGCGGTTCACGGATTTTTATCGCAAATAATTATACGAAAAACGAAGGCAATACCGTTAATCATAACGTCTATCACAAAGAAGCGGGAAAAGACGGCATTTGGAATTGGAAGAACAGAGAATATGATTCATTCACAGCGTACCAAAAAGGAACGGCAAACGATTCGGATTCCATTTATGCGGACCCGATGTACCGTGACGAATCGTCTTATGACTTTACATTAAAACCCGAATCACCGGCCCTGCCCGTCATTCAGTAACGAAACCATTAAAAAAAGCCAGTCTATATCAGACTGGCTTTTATATTTATACACGAAGGAATTTCCGGATGGAAGTCAGACTTCCCCATACTCCGATAACCGCGCCGATCAGAATGAGCACAAGTGATACTTGAAACACAAACGGACTGTACGGCAGAAGTGAAACAAATGACCCCTGAACTTTCGGGGCCACCCAAGCGACCATCGACTGGTACGTACTCAGCACGAGAGCGATCGGTATGATAGAACCGAATACCCCCAGCAGCAGCCCTTCCAGGAAGAACGGCCAGCGGATAAACCAGTTTGTCGCGCCGACAAGCTTCATGATTTCAATCTCTTTTCTTCTGGCGAAAATCGTGATTTTAATCGTATTTGAAATTAAGAACATCGCCGTGAACAGAAGGCCGATGATTAACGCGATCCCGATGTTGCGTGACACCCCGACGACCTTAAACAGACGGCTGACTTCTTCTTTCCCGTATGTCACTTTATACACATGATCCAGCTTCTCAATTTTTTTCGCGACTTTCGGCGTATCATGCGGATCTGTCGTTTTGACGATAAACGCGTTGTTCAGCGGGTTTTCCTGATCTTGCATTTTCATGGCCTTTCCGCTGTCGCCGAAGCTTTTGACCAATTGATCAAGCTCTTTATCTTTAGATGAAAACTCTACGCTTTGGATTCCCGAGATGTCTTTAATCTCATTCTGCAGCGTATCCTGCGTTTTCTTATTAGACGTCAGATCGATTAATACTTTAATTTCCACTTCTTTTTCAGCATTTTTAGCCATGTTGTTTAAATTCAGCATAATGACTAAAAACACGCCGACCAAAATCAATGTAACGGTAACGGCACTGATGGATGCAAATGTCATCCATGTGTTTCTTCCGAGAGATTTAAAACTCTCACGCAAATGGCGCCCGAGAATTTTAATCATAAGAACCATACTCCCCTCTTGACTCATCACGCACAATAATTCCGTCTTCGATCGCGATGACCCGTTTCTTCATGGTGTTTACTATTTCTTTATTGTGTGTCGCCATCACAACGGTCGTTCCGCGGTTATTAATCTCTTCCAGCGTCTTCATGACTTCCCATGATGTTACCGGATCAAGGTTGCCCGTCGGTTCGTCAGCTATCACGACGTCAGGATTGTTGACGATGGATCTTGCGATGGAAACACGCTGCTGTTCTCCTCCGGAAAGCTGGTCGGGAAACTGCCGCGCTTTATGCTTCAGCTGCACAAGATCAAGCACTTCGAGCACGCGTTTTTTAATGACTGACTGCTGCTCTCCGATAACCTCAAGCGCAAACGCGACGTTTTCAAATACCGTCAGTTTAGGAAGAAGTTTGAAATCTTGGAAAACAACACCTATTTTACGCCGCACGAAAGGAATCTCTTTTTCTTTCACAGACGCGAGATCTTTATGATTAATCAATATTTGTCCTTTTGTCGGCTTTTCTTCTCTGTAAATCATTTTAATAAAAGTAGATTTACCGGCTCCGCTCGGTCCCACGACATATACAAATTCTCCGGGATGAATCATGACTGACAGCCCGTTAATCGCTTTTACACCGTTCGGATAGGATTTATATACTTCTTTCATCTCTATCATGAAATCACCTAATCTTTTAATTATGTCTTGCAGCCATAGAGTTCGCAAACGTACAGCGGTTTATGGCCGATTTACCAGGAAACAGATGAAAAATCTGAAAGTTCCTTTTCCTCAGTACACTTCATTATACGTCAAATTTAGACATATTACTATTACAGTTTCTTTTCATTCCCAGACCGTGAAAAAACCTTGCCCCTATAACAGGCAAGGTTTTTCTGTTATTTTTTCTGTGACAGCCATTTTGCGATCTCAGCGGCTTCCTTATCATTTACAAGATGGCTCGGCATATTGCCGCGTCCGTTTTTAATGATGCTTTCAATTTTAGCTTCATCATACTTCCCGCCGACTTCCTGTAAATTAGGACCTCCGCCGCCTTCTAAGTCTTTTCCGTGGCAGCCGATACAGCTTTGCTGATAAAGCTCTTCTCCTGCTGACGCAGATGCTTTTGACCCGCCTGAGCTGTCAGAGCTTTCTTTTTTCGATTCATTGGAACCGCCGCATGCCGCCAGCAGGACGGACATGGTCAGAACCAGCGCAAGCAGCGCCCATTTTGATTTCATATGTAAGATGCACCCCTTCGCTATTATAACCCCGTTTACGCGCGTTTGAAACCCTCGCCGAGCACCTCGCTTGCGTCTGCGACAATGACAAAGGCTGACTCATCAATCTGTTTGACGATTTGTTTCAGTTTTGTGAATTCGGTCTGGCCGACGACACACATTAAGATCGGACGCTCATGTTCCGTATACCCGCCGACTGCGGAAATCTTCGTCACACCCCTGTCGATTTCTTTAAACACAGCCGACCTGACCGCTTCTTCATGCTGCGTAATGATTAAAGCCATTTTGGAGCGGTTGAACCCGACCTGCACGACATCAATCGTTTTGCTTGAAATAAATACCCCGAGCATCGCATACAGTCCCTGCTCCACTCCGAAAACGAGCATCGCGCTCAGCACAATTAATCCGTCCATGATGGCAAGGCACGTTCCCAGCGACAGCCCCGTGTATTTGTGAATGATCTGCCCCGCCAGAGCCGTTCCCCCCGTGGAGCCTTTGCCGAGATACACGATGCCGATTCCCGTTCCGATCCCGACGCCTCCGAAAATCGCCGCCAGCAGTTCATGGGTCGTCGCGGCAGGCAGATCTCTTGTTAAATAGACGGCGAGCGGCAGAACGATGGAACCGACCAGTGTCTTCATTCCGAACTTCCCGCCGAGAATGATCACTCCGGCGATAAACAAAGGGATGTTAATAATCCACTGCACGTAAGCCGGTTCAAAACCAAACGTTTCTAAAATGGTGCTGATCCCGCTTACTCCCCCTGCTGCTATACGGTTCGGCAGCAAAAATACGTTAAACACGACCCCCGTAATCGCCGCGCCGATCATGATGTATATATAATCTTTGATCAGACGGAGCGGCTTATTGTGATTCACATCCATGCAAAATCCTCCGTTCTCCGATTTTCTCTCGATAGCATTTTAAGTCTTCCCGGCTTAGAAGTAAATAACAGCCAAATACCGTATTAATTTGCTAAAGCGCTGTTGTGAAAAATGGAGAAAGAGAACGGATAAAAAAACACACCTGCCTTTGGCAAGGTGTGTTCCCGGATTACGACAGTTTAGAACGTAAATAGGCATCAATGAAGATATCGATATCTCCGTCCATAACCGCCTGCACGTTCCCCATTTCCGTATTGGTGCGGTGATCTTTCACCATGGAGTACGGATGGAAGACGTACGAGCGGATTTGGCTGCCCCAGCCGATTTCTTTCTGTTCGCCGCGGATTTCGTCAAGCTCCGCCTGCTGTTCTTCAATTCTGCGCTGATACAGCTTCGCTTTGAGCATTTTCATCGCCCGGTCGCGGTTTTTGATTTGTGAACGTTCCGTCTGGCACGTGACGACTACATTTGTCGGCAGGTGAGTGATCCGAACGGCTGAATCAGTCGTATTGACGTGCTGTCCGCCGGCACCGCTCGCCCGGTACGTATCAACTTTAATATCTTCGGTACGAATATCAATGTCGATTTCTTCATTGAATTCAGGCATGACTTCACATGACACGAATGACGTGTGGCGGCGGCCTGATGAATCAAATGGAGAAATCCGCACGAGGCGGTGTACGCCTTTTTCCGCTTTTAAATAGCCGTATGCATTGTGGCCTTTAATAAGCAGTGTGACAGACTTAATTCCTGCTTCATCTCCCGGGAGATAATCAAGCGTTTCAACTTTGAAGCCGCGTCTTTCCGCCCAGCGGGTATACATTCTGAGCAACATGGAACCCCAGTCCTGAGATTCCGTACCGCCGGCTCCCGGATGAAGTTCTAAAATCGCGTTGTTTTTGTCATATGGTTCACTGAGCAGCAGCTGAAGCTCAAATTCATTCAATTCCTTCGTTAATGACTTCAGCTCTTTTTCAAGCTCTTGCTGAAGGTCCTGGTCAGGTTCTTCTTTTAAAAGATCATGTGTCATTTGCAGCTCTTCGTGAGACTCGCTCAGCTGATGGTAGGAGTTCACGTATTCTTTCAGACCGTTCGCTTCGTTGATGACGGTTTGGGCCTTCTGCTGGTCATTCCAGAATTCCGGTTCCGCCATCTTTTCATCTAATTCTGCAATGCGGGCTTCCTTTGATTCGAGGTCAAAGAGACCCCCTGAAGTCCGCTAAACGAGAAGCCATATTTTCGAGCTCTGCCCTGATTTCTGATAATTCCATTCCATTCACCTCATTAAAAGATCCGGGGCGCCATAAGACGCAGACCCGGTCATGTTCGCTTCATACAGTCGAGACTATTCTGTCCGGCCGCAGCAATTTTTATATTTTTTTCCGCTGCCGCAATGGCAAGGCGCGTTGCGTCCGATATCTACGACTTTGCGCACCGGCGCTTTTTTCGCTTGTTTGGCCTCATCGCCGTCCTGCGGCTGATGAGCCGTCGTTTGGCCCTGCACCACTTCTTCGCGTTCGAGATTGCTTTCAATCTCGGCCTTCATGACGAATTTCGCAACTTCGTCCTCAATGGACTCAATCATGTGCTCAAACATTGCGAAACCTTCCATCTGATATTCACGCAGCGGATTTGTCTGCGCATAAGCGCGGAGGTGAATCCCTTGACGCAGCTGATCCATCGCATCAATATGATCCATCCATTTTGAATCAACGGCACGCAATACGATGACTTTTTCAAATTCACGCATCTGCTCTTCGCCGAAATTCTCTTCTTTGTCATTATATTTCGTCATGATGCGGTCCATGATCATCTCATGCATCTCATCCGGTTCTTTTCCGAAGATATCGCTCTTTTCAAGAGCGCCTTCATCAAGATACGTTGTATTCACCAGCTCCACGAGGCCGTCAAGATTCCATTCTTCCGGAAGCTCCTCTTTCGGCGTATAAGCGGCAATCGCACGTTCCAGAGAAGACTTGATCATGCCTTCAACAATGTCACGCAGGTTGTCAGAGTCAATGACTTCAAAACGCTGCTTGTAAATGACTTCGCGCTGCTGACGGAGCACGTCGTCATATTGAAGAAGCTGTTTACGTGAATCAAAGTTGTTTCCTTCGACACGTTTTTGAGATGATTCCACGGCGCGTGACACCATTTTGCTCTGAATCGGCGTGGAGTCATCCATACCGAACCGGTCAAGCATCGCCATCGTCCGTTCAGCTCCGAAACGGCGCATCAATTCATCTTCCATTGAAAGATAAAATTGTGTGATGCCCGGGTCTCCCTGACGTCCTGAACGTCCGCGGAGCTGATTGTCAATCCGGCGGGATTCGTGGCGTTCCGTACCGACGACTGCGAGACCGCCAAGCTCTTTTACGCCTTCGCCGAGTTTAATGTCGGTTCCGCGTCCCGCCATGTTGGTCGCAATCGTGACAGCGCCTTTTTGTCCCGCTTCTTCAATAATCTGAGCTTCACGCTCATGGTTTTTGGCATTCAGCACCTGATGCGGAATCCCTTTGTTTTTCAGAAGTTTAGAAATCAATTCAGACGTTTCAACGGCAACCGTACCGACAAGAACCGGCTGTCCGGTCATGTAGCGCTGGGCGACATCCTCCGCCACCGCCTTGAATTTCCCTTCCATTGAGCGGTAGATCAAGTCCGGACGGTCGTCACGGATGACCGGCTGGTTGGTCGGGATGGATACAACCTGCATGTTATAAATATTGCGGAATTCTTCCTCTTCCGTTTTTGCGGTACCGGTCATACCGGCCAGCTTTTCGTACATACGGAAATAGTTTTGGAACGTAATCGTCGCCAATGTCATGCTTTCATTTTGAATCTCCAGGCCTTCTTTCGCCTCAATCGCCTGGTGAAGACCTTCGCTGTAGCGGCGTCCTTTCATCAGACGGCCGGTGAAGGAATCAACGATGACGACCTGGCCGTCCTCAACAACATAATCCACGTCTTTCTGCATCGCCGCATGGGCTTTTAAGGCCTGGTTGATATGGTGGTTTAAGGCCACGTTTTTGACATCAAACAGGTTGTCGATGCCGAACGTTTTTTCAGCCTTCGTCATTCCTTCTTCCGTCAGCTGAACGCCCTTCGTTTTGACGTCATACGTATAATCCTGATCTTGCTTGAGTGTGCGTACAAACGCATTTGCCTGCACGTACAGTTTTGTGGACTTCTGAGCTTGTCCGGAAATAATCAATGGCGTTCTCGCTTCATCGACTAAAATTGAATCGACTTCATCAATAACGGCAAAATGAAGCGGGCGCTGCACCATTTGTTCTTTATAGAGCACCATGTTGTCGCGCAAATAATCAAAGCCGAGTTCATTGTTCGTTGAATACGTGATATCGGCTGCGTAAGCTTCGCGTTTTTCGTCTTTTGACATCGAATTCAGGTTCAGGCCGACTGTAAGCCCGAGAAACGCAAAAATTTCTCCCATTTGCTGGGCATCACGGCTCGCCAGATATTCGTTGACCGTTACGACGTGAACGCCTTTTCCTGTCAACGCATTTAAATACACGGGAAGCGTGGACGTCAGCGTTTTCCCTTCCCCTGTTTTCATTTCGGAGATGTTCCCCTCATGAAGGGCGATGCCCCCCATCAGCTGCACTTTAAACGGGAACATGCCGGTTACGCGGCGGGAAGCTTCACGAACGACGGCAAACGCTTCGACAAGAAGGTCATCCGTCGTTTCTCCTTTTTCAAGCCGCTCTTTAAATTCTGCCGTTTTATGTTTAAGCGCCTCGTCAGAGAGATTTTCATAATCTCCTCTTACGGCATCAATGTCATTTGCTATTTTTTCGTATTTGTTCAGCGCACGTTTGGTCGGATCAAACATTTTATTTAAAATCCCAAGCATCTATAACGCTCCTCTATGTTCACATGCAGATTTTGCATGGAATAAATGATAATTTTCTGTCCATGTATACCTCTCATTATCATAACATACCTTTTGCTATTTCCAAAGAATTTGCAGGTAAAGATAGAGAAAAACCTTCCGCGCGTTCACGGAAGGCTGGATGGGTTTATTCAGTCGGTTCAATTAATCCGTATTTGCCGTCATTTCTGCGGTAAACGACGTTTGTGAGATTCGTCTCCGCGTTGGTGAATACGAAGAAATTATGTCCGAGCATATTCATTTGGAGAATCGCTTCTTCATTATCCATCGGTTTTAAATTAAAACGCTTTTGACGGACAATTTCCGGGCTGTCATCTTCAATTTCGTCCTGAACCGCTACGCCCGTATCAGCAGCGCTGCCGTTCTCGAAATAATGTTTCGGAAGACCCTGGTCGCGGAATTTTCGGTTGACTTTTGTTTTGTGCTTTCGGATTTGACGTTCCAGCTTGTTTGTTGCGAGATCAATTGCATTGTACATATCCTCGTTATGCACTTCGGAACGAAGCGCCAGATCAGTCATCGGAATGGTGACTTCAACTTTAGATTCCTTATCGTTATAGAATTTTAAGTTGACGTTCACATCGGCATTGACGCTCTGCTCGAAATATCGTTCCAGCTTGCCGATTTTTCTCTCCACATGATCCTTTAACGCAGGTGTAACCTCAATGTTTTCTCCTCTGATATTGTAGTTCATCAAAGAACGCCTCCCTTTATCTAAGGATATGTAACTATTTCTCTTTTACCCCTTCTGATCCCTGCTGAAACGTTAAAATAATGTGTAAATTCGGTGAACGATGACGAATGGTGTCGGTTTTATCCAGCAGCTTCCTGCAGGATTATAAGTATATGCGGAAGACGCAGGCAAAAGACCTGCCGCTTGCAGCAGGTCTAGTGAAGAACATACGGTTTGATGCAGTCGTGCGTCTGCTCCATCCATAGCTTATAATGCGGCAGAAAGATGGTTTTTAAAAACTCCTGAAAAGGGGCGGACGGGAAATCATAATCATTTAACATGCTGAAATCCTGAAAGATCTCGTCAAATGAGCGGATCGCCGTCTCCACGCATCGGCACTCAACGATAGACAGCAGAAGCGCATGAGAGGAATCGAGATGAAAAAAAGCCTGAATCAAATCGTTGTATATCCGCTCGCCCTCCGTCTTAAAAAAATCATCCTGCGTGTCCAACAGGTAGCAAAGCCCCTCATCAATCGTAAAAAGAAGCTGGTAGTAGGCTGACACCAAATGGTAATCGTTCAAACTTCTCAAAACACTCACCTATTTGCGTTTGTCGTAATAACGGCCGTCACTTGTCGTTTGATGATACGGATTGAAATACGTATTATGGTAGATTCGTTTTTTCTTAAGCGTTTTTATTTCATTTCGGATACCATCCTGAATCCGTTTCACTTCGCCGGTAATCAGGCGGTCCATCGCGGCCACCTGCTGAAGCAGCGTTTTTTCTTCTTCGGAAAAAGGCGGCTTTATGCCCGCAAGCATCTCCTCCCTTTTCTCCGTAAATACCGTAACGCTGCTGATAAGACCGTCGCTTTCCGGGGCGTCCTTCAGTGCGGCGTACATGTTCTTCGTTTCGTTATACAAAGAAAAGACATTGCTGTTCATCAGGCAAGGCCGCCCGCGCCGTGGCTGTTTTTCCGTTCACTCTGCATGGCCTGCTTCCACGTGTCGCGAAATTCAGTCACGAGCTTTTCCGCTTCATCTAAAAATTCTCCGTTATTCTGCACGTTCGCGTCGATCAGCCGGCGGCGGATGTAATCATAAATGGATGACATCTGCTCGGAAATCTCAATCTCCCGGTTTAACGTGATGCTGAGCTCTTGAATGATGTTTTGCGCCTTTACGATATTTTCATTTTTGGCTTCAAGGTTGTTTTGCTTCATCGCCTGCCTTGCCAGCTTAATGAATCGCAGACAGCCGTTATAAAGCATAAGGGTCAGCTCTTCCGGAGCGGCTGTAAAGACGGATGTCTGCTGATAAGCAGCAAAAGGATTATTTAATGCCATTTTTATAAAACCTCCAAGGTTATGATGTTGAAGATCCTAACATTGACGTGAGATATGAAGATTGGCTGTTCAATTTCTCCAATGCCGTATCCAGTGCGCTGAACTTTTTATAATATCTCGATTCGATGTCATCCAGCTTCGTTTTCATATTGGAAATATTTGTTTCTATTTCATTCAGGCTTTTTCCGATGGCAAAGCTGGATGATACCGAGCTTTCCGTACCCGCCTGTTTTGAAATTTGAGTCTGCATTTTGTTTAATGTGTCTTTTAATCTCCGGGCAATCCCCTGCTCCTCCGGGTTTTTGGTTTTCGCTGTATCAGGACTGTCTGCATTAAACAGTTTAGCCACGAGAGCAGGATTCTCGGTAATTTTCTGTTTCAGTTTCGCTTCGTCTTTAATGACAAGCTTTCCTTGATCCGTATAACTATCAGACGTCTCAATTCCGAAATCGGCAAGCTGATATTTTTTCCCGTCAATCGTAACCGTTGAGTACAGATCAAGCCGCATCTCCGCCAAACCGTTCTGCAGCGTGCTGTCGCTCCGTAATAACCCGCTTTTGGCCTTTGCCTCCCACTGCTCAATCTGCTTATCGGTCATCGCTTCTCTTTGTTCATCAGTTAGCGGCTTATAATCACGGTATTTTGATTCTGTTACCTTCTCGTTTGCACTTTTAATTAACGTATTGTATTTATCAACGAAATCTTTAATGTTGTCAAAAATGCCGTCCGTATCAGTCGTGCTGTTAATCGTAACCGTTTTATTGCTGTCCGTCACGCTGTTCAGCGTGTATTTGATGCCGTTGATCGTAAAGTTATTGGACGTTTTTGTCATTTCAAGCCCGTTGAACGTAAACTTCGCGTTTTTCCCTTCGGCATTGGCCGTCAGTTCATTTGTTGCATCATCAACAGCAAAACCGAGCTGATCTTTCAGAAAGCTTTTGGTTGCGTCATCACCTGCGGCAAGGGTAAATCCTTCCCCCGTTTTATTGGAAGTGAACGCAATCGTATCAACATAATCCGTGCCGTTGGAAATTTTCTCTTTTAAAGCCGTCACTCCGAGACCCGAGCTGTTCAGTTTGGAAATGACATCGTCAATCGTATCGGTTGCGGCGATCGTGACGTTTACCTCAGTCGGCTTCGTTTCACCCGGATTTGTGACATTGAATTTCAATGTTTGGCTCTGACCCGAAGTGAAATTAATGGCGCCGGATGATTTATAAGTCGTCGGCGTAGCCAGCTGCTGTACAGACATACTCGTTGAAATATTCTGCTCAGCACTGACGGCCGCCGCGCTGACACTGGAATCCGAACTTGTTACTGTTTTTTTATTCCAGTTTGTGGACATCAGCATATTATTAAATGTCGTAGAATACATGTCGGCAATCTGAGTATTCACTTCCCGATAAGCATCGCGCTTCCATTCAAGCGTCTGCTTTTGCTGGTTTAATTTATTAAGCGGCTGCTTTTCGGCATCCATCATTTTTTTCACCAGAGAATCTACATCAAGACCGGAATTAAGGCCTGTGATTCTTGTGACCATATGTACCCTCTCCTTTTCGGCGTTTAGTCGTAGACGGCTCTATGACAACAGTGAGTTTCCGACTGTTTATCATATCACAGCTCCATAAATGTATGATCTTATTCTTATATCGGTCATATTAAAAGGTTTTCAATAATTTAACTGCAAAATATAATGTTTCATTTTGTCAATAGGGTTCTTTGGCTTGCTGAAGGGGGAGATAACTGAAGAAATAAAAAAAAGACCCTGGAGAACCAGGGATCTTTCCGTCATTAACCTTTCAGCAATTGAAGAACTTGCTGAGGCTGTTGGTTAGCTTGCGCAAGCATAGCTTGAGAAGCCTGAGTAAGGATGTTGTTTTTCGTGTACTCCATCATCTCAGAAGCCATGTCTACGTCACGGATACGTGATTCAGCAGAAGTCAGGTTCTCAGAAGAAGTACCAAGGTTGTTGATTGTGTGCTCTAAACGGTTTTGAACCGCACCAAGTTTAGCGCGCTCGCTAGATACTGTGTCGATAGCTGTTTTGATTGTTGTAAGAGCTGAAGACGCAGCTTTAGCTGAAGATGAGATGTCGATACCTTTTGTTACTTTAGAATCTGCAGCTAATTTTTCAGATGCAATAACTTTACCGCCAGCATCGTAATAACCAGCTGGTTTATTTGTAGCATCGTCTGCATCCGCCCAAGTAGCAGTGCTTCCGTCAGTTGCTGTAAGTGTATTTTGATCACCAGATACAGTATAAGTCGTACCAACTTTCAGGCTTTCAGAGTCCATTTTATTGATAGACAGGCTCATTGTTTGGCCTTCGTTAGCTCCGATTTGGAACGTAAGGTTTTGCGCAGTTCCGTCAAGAAGTTTCTTCGTATTGAACTCAGTGTCAGTAGAGATTCTTGTTACTTCAGACGCTAATTGGTCCATCTCTTTTTGAAGCTCAGAACGGTCAGAATCAGTGTTTGTATCGTTCGCCGCTTGTGTAGCAAGCTCGCTCATACGCTGAAGAATGCTGTGAGTTTCGTTCAATGCACCCTCAGATGTTTGGATAAGAGAGATTCCGTCTTGAGCGTTTTTAGACGCCATGTCTAAACCGCGGATTTGGGAACGCATTTTTTCAGAGATCGCAAGACCCGCAGCGTCATCACCAGCGCGGTTGATGCGAAGACCTGAAGATAATTTTTCCATGTTTTTTGCAGCAGAGTTTGAACCTGCATTCAGCTGACGGCTAGTGTTAAGAGCCGCGATATTGTGGTTGATTCTCATTTTGTATTTCCTCCCTGAATTGTTTTTCGCACGTCCTTGTGCATTTGCGCAGCGTCATTCTGAAGAAAATTTTTCCTCTCATTGGCTACAATATATATATCGGACGGCCGCTTCCATTGTTTATATTGAAAATAAAAAAATCCTCACTTTTTTTGTGAGGATAAGTTAAGTAATAAATCAGTATTAAAAGATACAGCTCTGTTGTTCTCTTCCAGGATCGACAAGTAGATTTCTTTCCTGTGAATATCTACGTGCTGAGGCGCTTCAATTCCCAGCTTCACTTGTTCTCCTTCGATGGCGATCACCTTTATTTCAATATCCGGCCCGATCTGAATGGACTCATTCACTTTTCTTGAGAGAACTAGCATGATCCTCCTCCTATCAGATGTTTTGTTTCATAGGAAGCATCATGTAAAATGATTTGTTTCGCCTTCATTTCCTTTTTATTGACGATAATCGGCGCTTTTAAATTAGCGGTCGTGTTTTCAAAAGGCTCTTCCAGCGTTAAAATCGCCATCACTTCGACGTCCTCTATATCTTCAATATGCAAAAGTTCAAGCGTCGCATGGTCAATGTCAAATTCGTACCCTTTAAAGAAAATAAACGGACTGGCGACAATAAAGGCGATGTGCTCCTGTTTGACAGACTGCAGCGCCAAAAACGGTGAATCTTCCGACAAAGGAAGAACAACAAATTGAGTCTCGTCATTAAATCCCGGCAGGCCGTTTTCAAATGAGATAATCTGCCCTTCGTCTATTCTGATTTCTCCGTGATATTTTGTTTTAATTATCATGCTTCACAATCCTTTACCACTTTCATCTTTTATTCTGCGTTGCCATCGTCAACCGAAATCGTCACCTTAGGGTCTTGCATCATATCAATCTGAACTTTCCCCGGCGTATAATTCCATACAGGTTTATTGACGGCTGCTTCAATTGAAGGTTTGCGGGCTTCAATATCAATCGTAAGCTTTGAAGGAATACAGTCAATGTCGACGAGAAACTGCGCAGGCAGAAAGTCGCTGAATTCGCCGAATGGATCGGGCGGTCTGACATCTGCTGCCTGCCGGGCCATCACATTGCCCGTTTTCTTTTCGATAGCCGCCATTTCCTTCCCTTCCCTGACTGTTTTTGCAATAAACTCGCTGCAGGCTTCCGCACCTTTCTGGGCGGCTTCAGCGTTCAGCTTTTCAAATGATTTGAGATTCAAGTTCTCCCACGCCCTCGTCTGGTCAATCGTCAGTTTGGCCGGCGTGCTTTCTATGTTCAGCTCTGCCGGCGGCTGCTCGATTTCCAAGTCAGCGGGCGGCTGTTCCATCTCGATTTCTTCCTTTTGAAAGGTTATACCGATTTTAGCAGGCACACTGTCAATAATCAATCTCGGCATCTGCACAGAGACCCCTCCTGTTTATAATATTTTAGTAAAAAAAGCGATCTCCCTGTTGTGAGTCGCTTTTTTTATATATTGAAGACGATCAGTTCTATTATTTCAGGAAGTCGATCAGTGACGGCTGAATGATATTCGCATTCACTGACAGCGCTGCTCTATGGACCGTCTGCTGAGATAAATAATCAACAATCACATCTTCCATTTCTACATCTTCATTATCGGACAATACTTTTTCAGCGGTTGCCGCTTGTGATTCCAATCTTGTCTGAATGAGTTCCAACCGGTTTGTGCGTGCGCCGATATTGGATTTTTCAGCATTCATTTTGTCAGTAAAACCGTCGATATCTGACAGAATTTGATTTGAATCTGCTTCGGACAGCGTGCCTTTGCTTAAAGAAGCTTCTAGGGAGTTTAGAAATTCAAATACATTATCTCCATTTTGTGCGACGCCTCCGAAAGCTGAGTTTGGATCAGAATTCACTTTCAGCACTGCTCCGTTCGAGATGTTGATGTTAACATCCGAAGCACCTGTATAATTCTCATAGTTGTACGTATATGTGCCGTCGGCATTTTCAGTGATCGGCGGGACATCTGAATTTGTTCCGTTAAACAGATAACGTCCGTTTACCTGAGTATTCGCGACAGAAACGAGCTGCTTTTTCAGCTGGCCGATTTCTGTACCGATTGCTTTCAATTCTGTTTCACCGTTCGAATCACTTTTCGCCTGAACCATCAAGTCCCGGATTTTCCCCATAATATCCGTTTCCGAGTTTACGCTTGATTCCGAGTTTTCCAGCCATGTAAAGCCTTGCGAAACATTCCGCTGATACTGGTTTACCTGCGCAAGCTGAGTACGGTACTGCATTCCCTTCATTGCAACGACCGGATCATCAGAAGCTTTCGTGATTTTTTTCCCCGTAGACACTTGCTGCTGAAGCCGATCGAGCTTGTCATAACTTGAGCCGATAAATCGAAGAGAATTTTTTGCGATCATCCCTTGAGTTACTCTCATTTACTTATCTCCTATCTTCCTCCGGTGCCCATACCGTTAATAATTTTATCGAATATTTCATCTTGCATCGTTATAATCCGCGCAGCCGCATTATAAGCGTGCTGAAACTGAATCATATTTGTCATTTCTTCATCTAAAGACACTGCACTGATTGATTGTCTCCGTTCATCGGCTGAAAGGGTGTTGCTTTCAGAGTTGTTCATAAGATTGGCCGCTTTTTGTGAATTAACGCCCAGCTTTCCGATAAGGGATTCATAAAAGTCATTAATTGTAGTGGTTTCACCGTTAATAGTCAGCTTGCTGTTCTGTACAGCTGCAAGATTTGTCGCGTTTGTGCCGTCACTTTTTTCTCCGTTTAACGACGCTGCGATATTATCAGTAGACGCAAGAATTTTGTCACTGACTTTTATTTTCGCTGCCGCACCTTTTGCAGGCACCGCTTCACCACCGCTGAAATCAAAAAATGCTGCGCCCTGTTCGCCTGTATAGGTTTTTCCTTTTTCATGAACTGCATTAAACGCGTCAGCAAAGGACAGCGCCATATTGTCAAGAGCCGTCAGCATTTCAGGATAAAGACCTTTTTCTTCTCCGTTTGACATATAGCCGTATGATTCAATAAGACCTAAAAGTGAGCCTTTACCGGTAAATGCATCCGCATCGACCGTACTGCTGCCGACTGACACACTCGACACGAGGCCGCTGTCCTTGTCGTAATTGATTTTCATTTCTGAAACTGTTTTTGTGTTACCGTCGAGCAGCGTACCGAGAGAATTGTTGTTTCCGTTCAGCAATTCGACGTTAACCGTGCCCTCAGCAGCCGCCAAGGCATGTCCGCCCGACTTATTATATGAAACTTTAATATTTGCCATAGAAGATAATTGATCAATCAATCTGTCTCTTTGGTCATACAAATCATTAGGGAGCATACCGCTCGGCTCAACTGCCGCTATTTGATTGTTAAGGTCATTCAGCTGATTGAGAATGGAATTGACCTGATCCGCTGTGTTATCCAGGTTCTTTTTAATATCACCCTGAATGTTAGTCAAAGAGGTAGATATATAGTTAAAACTTTCGGCAAGAGATTTCCCCTGCTCCTGCAAAACTGAGCGCGCTCCCGTATTTTCCGGATTCGTCGCCAGATCCTGAAGGGCATTCCAAAACGAACTGAGCGATCCGTTTAATCCGTTATCGTCAAGCTCTTTCATGACGCCTTCCATTTGCGACAATGAATTGGAACGGGCTGTATAGTACCCTAATTTTGTATTTTCAGTTCTGTACTGATAGTCTAAAAAACTGTCTCTGACGCGCTCAACTGAACCGGCTTTTACTCCTGTTCCGATTTGCCCGGCCGTCAGATCACTGTTTTTTGATACTGCGGGATAAGGGCTCGTCGATTGTAATGTGACGCGCTGCCTCGTATATCCTTCTGTATTTGCATTTGCAACGTTATTTGAAACTGTGCTCAATGCAGTCTGCTGCGCACTCAATGCACGCCTTGCTGTTTCGAGCCCCATAAAAGTCGATGGCATTAAAAATCCTCCGTTCTAAGCTTTTGAATCGAATAATGTCAAACGGCTGACAGGCTTGCGCGCCGCTTGCGGCTCTTTATAATTCATATTCTCTTTTTCACCCGGCATGATCATATCAAATGCCCCGGAGATGAATTGTAAAGCCTGAATCGTGAGCTGTTTGTTCATCTCATTCACTTCTTTCAGACGGTCAAGAAGCGCAGACAAAGAGTGAAATAACCCTTCAAGCTCCTGTTTTTCACTGCCTGAAGTTCTGGAGATGCATGCAGCAATTGTATTGTCCTCACCGCGGCTGAGAAACTGAGAAGTTAACCTGATTCGTTCTTCCTCAGTCTGCCCGATTGCCTGAATATACTTTTGCTCTTTGGTCAATATGTTGGAGAGCTCTTTTGTTTTACCTGCTTTCAGCGCTTCCGTTTTCTCCTCAGACAGCGTGAGCAGATGTTCATGCAGTGCGCAAAGTCGCTTCAGTTGATCAATAATTGGCTTTGCTGACATTGGCTTTCTCCTTTTTATTGCTTTTTATAGAAATTCACTATGTTTTCAGCGATGCTGTTTGAATCTATTTTATATGTTCCGCTCTCTATATCCGCTTTAAGCTGAGCGATTTTTTCCTGACGTGTTTTAGTGACCGCATCTGACGCATTTTGAAGCTCTTTTGCATGAGAAGAAATTTCCACTTTGTCCTTCGGCTTTGCAGCCTCTTTTTGTACGGCTTGCTTTTCGTAATTTTTTTGATATGGATTAACGGATTGTGTTCCGTACTGATTGATTTTCATAGGATTCCTCTCGCTTTCTGTTCGCAGTCTAATCCTTTTATCGACTGCGTTATCAGTTAGTTTAGGGAATCAGGTGTTTTTGGTATTATAGGCATAGTATGTGTCTTTTGCACTGTTTTTCTCTTCGAATTCAGCGGCTGTTTTTTGGTTCATATGGTCTAATTGCGACTCAATATCTGTCTGACAGGACTTGCAAAATTTCCCCGTCCTGATTGGATTTCCGCACCTTTCGCAAGGATATGCCAAATTTGGAAGCTGGCTGATCTGAATCCTTTTTTGTTTGATAAACTTGAGGATCAGCTCTTCATCCACACCTGTTTCCTCAGTGATCTGCTGCATCGTCGACTGTCTGTTGATCTGCTTTCTCAAAAATTTATAGACGGTTTCAAATGCTTTTTCTTCTTCTTTAATACATGCCTGGCACACGGTCTGCAGGTTCGTTTTAAAAAATAAAGCATTGCATTTTGGACAATTTGCCAATTCACCCATCGTATTAACTCCTATTCCTTCTTTAATCTGCCTTATATTTCTATCAATTATATCGGCAGAAAAAAAGAATGATTTAGCTCCTGATTAAAGTAAAAGAGGCGACCGATGACGCTTTACCCGCTGTCAGCAGGACTTCGGCGGCTTGGTGAAGTGTGGCGCCCGTCGTATAAATATCATCTATTAAGATGACGTTCATACCTTCGGCGGAGTTTTCGGCTGCTGAAAACTTTTTTTCTGCGGACAGCCTTTCTGTTTTGCTCTTTTTGGATTGTTTTTCGTTGTTCAGTCGGATGAGGGGGGAAATGACGGGCATTCCGAGCAGAGAGGCCAGCAGCTCGGATTGATTGAATCCGCGTTCCGCCAGCCGTTCGCCGCTCAGCGGAATAGGGACGAGAGTATGTGTATTTGATGGATATGCCGCTTTAAAGCCGGCAGCAAAGTCACGTTCAAATGCTTGAATGATTTTCGCATCACCCCTGAATTTAAACCGGGCCAATGAGTCCTTCATCGCATCATTATACAAATATACCGAACGGTTTTGCCGCAGCAAAAAGCGCTTTTCCGTTTTTGATTCCCGGGCCGCACAATCAGCGCATTTTTCATTTGACTCCTGAGGCCTCCCGCATATACTGCATACGGGGCCTTCAATTTTTTCGAATTGGCTGCTGCATATGCTGCATACCTCTTGCTCGGGCGCCAGAGAAAACAGAGATCTCCAAGTCAATGAACTTGAAATTGGTGAGTCACACAATAAACAATTCAGAGATATTACGCTCCTTCCCGAGTTTCACAGAACTCGCTTGGATTAACCGAAACAATCGCCGCTGATTCAGCCAGAATGACAAGCAGCGCCGTATTTTTCTGTTTATCAACTATCTCTGCTTTTGCATAAGCAACTTTCTTTTTATCTGTAACATATGCCGGTTCAGCCCGGTTTAGTGAAAGTGCCAGTACATCATTTTTGCATACCCGGCATGTGCATTTCATATGAAGCTTAGGCATATGGCGGTCGAGAAGTTCCTTTAATATGATTTCTTTAGAATTGACAAGCATGCTGACAGCTCCTCATAGGAAAGTATGAGTATACTGTATCACGTTTTCTGAAATTAACTAGTCCAACAATTTACTTTTTTGTGCCAATTTGTTCATATGTTCAATATGTTTTTTTGCTTTTTTCATTCCGTTTGTAATTCCGAAATGAAACATGACGACATCACCGCTGAAATGTTTATAATGCCTTCCCGTTCTGCCTGCGATCTGTACGAGCGCGCTCTCAGTAAAGATAGGTGCTTCTGCGCCGAGGACACATGTCTGAACTTTGGGCACGGTAACCCCTCTTTCTAAAATCGTAGTCGTTACCAGCAGGTCAAGCCGGCCGTCTCTGAACCGTTTCACTTTATCCTTTCTGAATGTGTCTTCCGCATGTACGCCTTCTGCCCGTATGTTTAATTTCTGAAAATAATCCGTTGTCTTTTTCAATACGTGTACAGACGGAACGAATAAGAAAACAGGCAGCTGTGATTGAAGTTTTTGGCAAACCCAATCCGTTACAGAGCGCGGCAGTTTTCCTTTCTGAAGCTTCTTCTTCCAATTGCCGCACCACAAAAAATGCGGCTCCGGGAGGGGTTTCCGATGATATCTGGCCGGTATGCGGACGCTTTTCAGCAAACCTGCTTCAGCCTTCTTTTTTAATGTATCTGAAGGAGTTGCCGTTACATAAACAAGGGCGCTGTTTTTCTTCCTCGCTTTATCAACAGCGAATCTTAATGTCTCATCGGCTGAAAAAGGAAACGCATCTACTTCATCTATTATCACGACATCAAAAATGTCTCGGTAGCGCATCAGCTGGTGAGCTGTTGAAATCATCAGCGGAGTCAAGCGGCCTTTGTCCTCGCTGCCGCCGTACAAAGCAGAAACTTCGACTTTCTCAAATGCTTTTTTCAGTCTCGGCAGCAGTTCAAGTACGACATCTGTACGCGGAGTCGCGACACAGACACGCAAACCGTGATTCAGCGCAAACTCGATACCCGGAAACAGCATCTCTGTTTTCCCCGATCCGCAAACCGCCCATACTAAAAGCTCTTGACTCTCTTTTATCGCATCTGTAAGCGCGGCGGCCGCCCGCTTCTGCCCGTCTGTCAGTGTTCCTTCCCAAGAAAGCTTTACAGGCTCCCAGCTGTTTTCAGGGGCTTGATTCCAAGAATATAATGATGTCTGTTCATCAGCCCTTCCCATCATGCAACAGGCACGGCAATAGGTAATCTGCCTTTTGGCAGAGGACGCCCAAAATGCCGCAAAGCAGGCTTGATCAGACTGACCGCATCGTTGGCAGACGTAACGGTTTTTCCGGCGGATGATTGACGGCTCGGCCGTTATATACTCTTTTTCTATAAAACCGTTGATGCGCTGATCTGAAAACGGTATCTCAGATCTCAATAAATGCCGGCCGTAAAAGAAACCCCGCACCTCTGAAAATTCTGAATCACCTTCGGACATCTCCCTGCCTCCTTTCTGCTCAAAGTATGCCTTGTCGGGAACCCACTTGTCGAATTGCCAAAATTAAAAAATAAAAAAATCTCCGCCCTTGAAAACGGAGATTTTCACTTAGTTTTTAAAGCACCAGCCGATTCCGATGGCGCCTTCGCCCAAATGGGTTCCGATCACGGCACCGAAATAGCTGTTATAGAATTCGACATGAGGATACTTACCGCTTAACTCCTGTATAATATCCGCCGCATCTTCTTCCCTGTTTGCATGGATGACAGCGGCCCGCATCGGGATTCCTTTACTTGCATCTTCCCCAAACAGCTCAAAAATTCTCGAAATCGCTTTTTTGCGTGTCCGAATCTTCTCAAAAGGAACAATTACCTTATTGTCAAAATGAAGAATAGGCTTTACCTTTAACAGACCGCCGATAAAAGCCTGAGCACTGCTTAGACGCCCGCCCCGCTGGAGGTGTGATAAATCGTCCACCATAAAATACGCACGGACTGTTTTTTTCATTTCTTCCAGCTCTTTTATAATCTCTTCCGGTGAGTCAACACCGTCTTTAATGAGCTGTGCTGCCTTTAATGCATAAAAACCTTGTGCCAAACAGCTGATCTCTGAATCAAAGGGATAAACTTTAATATGATCAACCATAGTGTTTGCCGAGGCGGCGCTGTTATATGTTCCGCTGATTCCGCTGGACAAATGTATGCTTATGACTGCATCATATGTTTTGCTCAGTTCTTCGTACAATGCGATTAATTCACCGAAAGAAGGCTGAGACGTAGTCGGCAGCTCATCATAATTTTTTACTTCTTTATAAAAACTTCTCCAGTCGAGTTCTGTTTCTTCGCGGAATGTTTTTTCACCGAAAACCACTTGGAGAGGGATCATATGAATATGATGTTCTTCTCTCATCTCTTTCGGAATATATGCTGTACTGTCTGTTACAACTGCAATCTTCATCACTTTACCTGCCTTATTAAGTACTTAATAAGTATTTTAATAGATATGCAGCTGTAAAAAAAGACTTGCCATAACAGGCAAGTCTTCTCACACATGACTAACGCATCTCTACCCAGCCGTTTTTAATGGCCACGACAACGGCTTGTGTCCGGTCATTAACGTTCATTTTCTGCAAAATATTACTCACGTGATTTTTCACTGTTTTCTCACTGATAAACAATGATTCACCGATTCCGCGGTTGCTTTTTCCGTCTGCAAGCATTTGCAGCACTTCACATTCCCGTCTCGTTAATATATGTAATGGTCTCCGGATTTCCGGGTAAACCTCATGCTGAGGATGAGCAGAAACTCCGCTTGTCGCAAGACGGCGGAATTCGTTGACAAGATTGTGGGTTACTTTCGGGTGAAGGTAAGAACCGCCCTCGGCTACCACTTTCACTGCTTCGATTAAAGTATCTGCGTCCATCTCTTTCAGGAGATAGCCTCTTGCACCTGTTTTTAAAGCATGAGTCACATAGTTTTCATCATCATGGATGGAGAGGATAATCACCTTAGATTCAGGGTACAGCTCAACAAGCTGTTTAGTAGCCTCTACACCATTTACATTCGGCATATTAATGTCCATTATGACAACATCGGGATGATAATGCTCGACGATTCGAGCCGCCTCATCTCCATCGTCACCTTCTGCTACCACTTCAAAGGTAGGTTCAAAATCCAATATTCTTTTTACACCCTCACGGAATAGTTGATGGTCGTCGATAATAACAATATTTACTTTAGTCACACGCTACGCCTCCTTATCCTATTGTTCTATATACGCCGCTGTTCGGTCAATATGTCTTTTGGCTCTATTTAACAAATTATAGGCCGAGAGATAACGGAACCTTAATCATGATAAATGTCCCAAGACCTATTTTAGAGTCTATCGTTATCGTTCCTTCAAGCAGATCTACTCTTTCTTTCATTCCCAGCAAGCCGAATGACTTGTTTTTCTTTTGTTTAGCATCCTTAATATCAAAGCCTTTTCCATTGTCCTTAATGATGAGAACGACAAAATCAGCGGTTACTTCCACTTTTACTGTAATTTCCTCTGATTCTGAATGCTTGAGTGCATTTGTGACGGCTTCCTGAGCGAGACGGAAAAGCGCCACTTCAAATTGCGGGGCAAGCCTTTGGTTCTCCGTGTCTCCGATGCACTGAAAATGTATTTTCACCTTTCCGTTGTATTCTTCAGTTGTATAAAGATATTTTCTCAGTGTCGGAATCAGCCCGAGATCGTCCAATGCCATCGGTCTTAAATCATATATAATCCTTCTGACTTCGTAAAGGGCATTCCGCACATTCTGCCGTAGATTTCTGATTTCCTGAAATCCGTCCTCCGTGCCGCGGTCGCGGAAGATCCGTTCAATTAATTCCGATCTCATCATGACATTTGCCAGCATTTGCGCGGGACCGTCATGAATTTCTCTGGAAACTCTTTTTCTTTCTTCCTCTTGGGCTTCAATGATTCTTAAACCGAAATCTTGTTTAGCCTGCGCATCGGCAAGAAGAAGCCCTACTTGGCGAAGGTCTTGATTCAGGTAATTCAGAACGACGGTTATTTGGCTGACTAATGATTCTGACCGTTCAATGATTTCCTGAAGCCCCAAAAGCCGGCGTTCTAAATCATCTCTGCGCTCCCGCAGCTGCTTTTCACGCTGCTGGATCATCGTCAGTTCCACTTGAAGTTTGTGCGCCTTTTCATAGGCGTTGCGAATTTCTTCTTCGCTGAACTTATGGAAATTTCTGCTTACTTCAGACAAGCGGTTTCGTGCGTGCCGCGTATGAACTTCAAGTTTGTCGCCCAGCTCAATGACTTCGTACACCTGCTGTTTGATCTGTTTGAGTTCTTCAACCAGCTGCTCATATTGCTGGCGCGACTGCTCTCCGATTTGAAAAACCTCGTCCTTGCTCCCGTCCACGGTTTTCAGCATTTTCATAAGTATAGAATCCAAAACTTTGGAGTCCATCTTCGATTTATTCATCTGTCTCCCTCCGTAACGGTGTTGTTATGTATTTTTATTATAAATGTAATTGAACTGCAATTTATGTCGAATTATAATGAAAGAATGCGTATATTCTAGAAAAAAACATTTTTATATAGTATCTTACTCTTTCATGATACCAAAATATGCGCAAAAATTCTAAAGTCTGTTCGAATTTGTAGAAACAAGTCTTTTAATGCTTGTCAGGAGGGTCCAGCAATCATGCTGCACAGCTATTTAACAGTTAAAGAAACGGGTGAACATGAGATTGTGATTGAAAAATCGCGTTTTATCTGTCACCTGAGCCGTGCTGCTTCTGAAGAGGAAGCGCAGGAATTTATACAAAAGATAAAAAAACAGCACTGGAATGCGACTCATAACTGCTCAGCTTATCTGATCGGCGAAACCGACCATATACAAAAGGCGAATGATGACGGAGAACCAAGCGGCACAGCCGGCGTCCCCATGCTGGAAGTGCTGAAAAAACGCGGTCTGAAAGATACCTGCGCGGTGGTTACCCGGTATTTCGGCGGAATAAAGCTCGGTGCAGGCGGATTGATTCGTGCATATGGGAAGTCAGTGTCTGAAGGCTTAAATCATATAGGAGTTACGGAGCGGAAGCTGATGCGGATTATGCATACATCAGCGGATTATACGTGGCTCGGCAAGATAGAGAACGAACTGAGAGAATCAGTTTTTTTACTGAAAGATATCCATTATGCGGATCATGTCGAATTTGAAACGTACGTTGAAGAAAAAGACAAAGACGAGTTTATAAAATGGATGACAGAACTGACGAACGGCAAGAGTAAGAATACAGAGGGAGAACTGACGTATTTAGAAACAGACGTCAGCCCTAAAGGAGACTAATGTAATGGCTGAACGTGTAAGAGTGCGTGTTCGAAAGAAAAAGAAAAGCAAACGAAAGATCATATTCAAACGGATTTTGCTGCTGCTTACCCTCGTTTTGTTAGTCGCTGCCGGGTTTGGCGGATACAAAGTATACAAAACGATCAATGCGGCAGATAATGCATATGATGCCCTTTCCCGCGGAGACAAATCAAAACTTCGGGATAAAGTCATCGATATGAAGAAAAAACCGTTCTCCATTTTGTTTATGGGAATCGAAAATTATGCCACAAGCGGAAAAGGCGGACGATCAGACTCTCTTATTGTCGTTACCCTTGATCCGAGAAATAAAACAATGAAAATGCTGAGTATTCCGCGCGATACGCGGGTGACGCTTGCCGGCGATACAACCGGTAAAAAATCAAAAATCAATGCGGCTTTTGCTAAAGGCGGGGCGGATGAAACCGTCTCAACCGTCGAAGACTTATTAGGCATACCGATTGATAAGTATGTCACTGTCGATTTTAACGGCTTTAAAGATGTTATTGATGAAGTCGGCGGAGTTAATGTAAAAGTGCCGTTTGACTTCGACGAAATGAGTGACGTCAGTAAAAAGAAACGGATCTACTTCAAGAAAGGAAACATGCATTTGAACGGTGAGCAGGCTCTGGCTTACGCGCGGATGAGAAAGCAGGATAAGCGCGGAGACTTCGGCCGGAATGACCGCCAAAAGCAAATCCTAAATGCACTGATCGACCAAATGTCTAAAGCTGGAAATATTGCTAAAATCGATAAAATTGCTGAAACAGCAAGCAATAACGTCCAAACGAATATCCGAATCACTGAAGGACTCGCCCTTCAGCAGATTTACAGCGGCTTTACCAGCAAAAAGATTGATACACTGACTATAACAGGATCAGATTTATATTTAGGCGGCGGCGGAACCGCGTCTACAGGCGGAACATATTATTTCCAGCCGGATCCGACCAATCTCGAAAAAGTACGGCAGGAATTGCAGAAACATCTGGATTACCCGTCCGGAAGCAGCACGGCGTCCGATCCTGCTTCTGACAGCACAGGAACGGACAGTACGACTGATTCGACTTCCGGCAGCACAGGAACAGACGGCACGACTGATTCGACTTCCGGCAGCACAGGAACAAGCGGCACAACCGATTCAACCAACGGTACTGCAGGTGCAAACGGTACGGACAGCACACAGTCCGGCGGCACAACAGGCTATTAAGAGTAAACCCGATCCTTTGAGCAGGATCGGGTTTTTTTATATAATAAGAGAATAGCAGAATCCACAAAAAAGCAGACCATTCGCATGATCTGCTCTTTTTAATTTTTCTTTACCAATCTCTTGTAAAACTTGGTAAATGGTTTAAATTGTTCATTTACTAACCCTGTGACCTCTGCTATGATTTGCATAAATACAATCAATACAAAAATAATAAACAGCGAAAGCCATATGGTCGCGCTTTTCAGCAGGATGGCACTGACGCTGAAAATAAAGCCGATTAAATAAATGATAATGACAGCCGTGCGGTGTGACAGCCCGAAGGCCATCAGCCGGTGGTGTATATGTGACTTATCAGGCGCTGAGATCGGCTGTTTGTTTAAAATCCGCCTGATGACGGCGAATGTCGTATCAAAAATCGGCACGCCCAAAATGATGATCGGAATGATGATACTGAATAAAGTAACACTTTTATAAAGACCCAATAATGAGAGTACTGAGATGACGTATCCGAGAAAGAGCGATCCGGTATCTCCCATAAATATCTTTGCCGGGTGAAAATTATAAAATAAAAATCCGAGTGTGCTTCCTATCACGACAAGTGAAAGTGACAGAATAAGGATTTTCCCTCCGGACAACGCCATAACGGCGATAGTGGAGAGTCCGATGACCGACAGGCCGGCAGCGAGTCCGTCCAAACCGTCAATCAGGTTCATCGCGTTCGTAATACCGACGATCCATAACACAGTCAGCGGGTAAGCGACCCATCCCAATTCTAAACGTTCCGTTAAAAACGGTACGGAGAAAAAGTCCATTTTCAGTCCCGTGCTCACAATCATAATGGCCACGGCCAGCTGGACGAAAAACTTTACCTTTGCGCTTAATTGGTATTTATCATCAAGGATTCCTAAAATAACAATAATAAACGCACCCACTGTAATGGCGGTCATTTTCGTTTCATTATATATGCCGGCAGCGAGCACACCCGCCGCTACGCCGATAAAGATGGCCAAGCCGCCCATACGGGGCATTATTTTATCATGTACTTTTCGGTTGCTGGGCTGGTCAACTGCACCTATTTTGATCGCAATTTTTTTTACGATAGGAGTTAGGATTAAAACCGTTAGCAGAGAGACAAAAAACGCAACAACTATGCGAAACATGCGTTCGTCAAGCATAAAGAAGTCTCCTTTGGAATTATATGAAGTCTTTTCTGATATTGAACCGTTCCTTCCATTATAATTCTTACTAGTTATTATAACAAGCATCATCAAAAAGAAACACGCAAATCAAAAAATGCGCTTTCCCTTTTAATGGGATTGCGCATTTTTCAATATACCCGTGCATTCGAGCATTCGGCCGAATAAAACATTCCAATCCCGTCTCCGGGCCAATTCACGGCGCAAAGCCTCGTATGATCCGCTGCGGTCCGCTGCCAGAAGCGCGTCGCACGCCGCGATGAAATCTGCGGGGTCACTGCCTTCAACGTATTCATAGACGAAAGGCCTTTTGATTTTTGACGTAGAAGAAAGGTTGCAGCCGACAACCGGTTTCCCGGCGGCTAAAAATTCAAAAAGCTTAAGCGGAAATACCGCGTCATTATAAGGTGAATTTTTATACGGCATGATGCCAATGTCGACAAGCTGCATATAGGACGGCACTTCATTCGGCGCGGCAGGTCCCGTCCAGATGACATTCGGGCGTTCCAGAAGCGACTTGAAATCCGGATCGTCCTGAGCCGTGTTCGGGCCTACCAATAAAATCGTCCAGTCAGGCCTCAACTCTGCCGCTTCCGCCATAAGCGCAAAATCGAGCTTCGGTTTGATTCCGCCGATAAAACCGAGAACCGTTCCGTTCCGTCCCCGTAAAATGTCTTCATCCGGCTGTTTATTTTCCCGTGAAAACAGGTCATATTCCACTCCGTTTTCAATGGTGAACACTTTCTGGTGCGGGTTCTCCAGCCTTTTTCCGACCTCCTGGTGCAGACAGTCAGATGTACACGTAATGGAATCGGCACGCTGAATGATTCTCAATTCCGCTTGTTTAATGATGTTTCTTCTAACATTTGACAACACCCCGGACCGGCCGCTGATCGGAGCGGCCCACAGATCACTGCAATCATAAATCACTTCATCCCAAGGAAACAGATCTGCCAGAAGCGGAAAACCGGGGAAGGTGTACCATAAGCAGCAGCGGGCCCCTTCTCCTTCTTCCTTCAGCATGTTCACCAATGGTGAAAGCTTATGCCTGTAGCACATGTCTGTATACCTGCCGAAGCGGAAAGCTTTTTGCTGCATGATATCCTTTACAGTGAACTGCCGGATTCCCTCGGCGATCCCGGCCATCTGACCATCATTGGCTCGCGGAGACGGGCATACCCAAATGACGCTTTTCGTTTCTTTTTGCCGGGCGAGAAATTCAGCCAGCCGGTGCCGTCTGTATCTCAGCCGGTCATGCCCCCATTCCGCCGCTCCGACGATTACGTGAATAATCGGTTCCACCTTCATCACCCAGCTCCTCTGACGCCTACAGTCTTTTCATGACCGCGTTTTTCGCATATTGCATAAAACACCACGAAGCCTTGATAAAGTGCAGGCGCTCAATTTCTCTATAAACAAACCACGTTTTTTTTGCGGCTTTCCACTTGTTGCTTGAAATCGAATTCTGCACAAGCCTGTATTCTGAAAGGCACTCATTCAGGCCGTAAGCCGTAAATCCCCTTTTCAGCAAGGAAAGCCATGTCGCTAAATCCTGCCGCGTTCTGATATCAGGCATTTGAATCTGCCCCGTCTGCTCTCTGTCAATCATGACCGTTAAACATCCGATAATCGTGTTTTTTAAAGCTTCATCATATGACAGGCTTTCAGGAGCTTGAATCGTTTTGTCCGTCGGCGTTCCGTCCTGCTCCATGACGCTGTAGCCCGTAAATGAAAAAGCGCAGGACCGCTCTGCCATAAACGCAAGCTGTTTTTGAAGCTTTTCCTTTTTCCATCTGTCATCGCTGTCCAGAAATGCGACATAACGGCCCTTGGCATGTTTAAGGGCTGTATTTCTGGCAGCCGCGGCTCCCCCATTTTTATCTAAATAAACGACGCGGATCCGCTCATCCTTTTGTTCATATTGCCGTAAAATATCTCTCGTTCCGTCCGTTGAACAGTCATCCGCAATAATCATTTCCCAATGCGGGTGGCTTTGATGTAAAACAGACTGAATCGTGTCTTCGATATATTCACTTGCGTTATAAGACGGTGTAATGACAGATACGAAAGGTTTCCAGTTTGTCATGGTCACATCTCCATCGCAGATTTTTACAAGGACTCTCTAAAAAACTCAGGAATGACAATGAACATAAATGCAACTGCAATGCCGATTAAAACGCCCAGAACCGCTTTCTTTTTCGGCGGCATGCCTTGTCCCGCCGTTTCATTCATCGGCTCTGAATTGATGATGCCGGCCGCTTTCAGGTTCAGCTGCGTATTTTTCAATTCGTATAAAAATCGTTCCTTATCCACTTTGGCGTCCGCGCTGACGGTTTCTCCTTTAAGCGCAGCAATACTCTGCCGCACTACTTTTGCCCGTTTTTCAAACAGGTCCTGATCATTCTTCAGAAAAGTTGTTATGACGGCTTGAAACACCGATTCAGTATCCTGTTTGTTTTGGCCGCTGTAGCTGACCGTGATCAATGAATCTGATTGTGTTTCGACAGTCAGTTGACTTTTCACGGCCGCTCTTTCTTCATCTGTTTTATCAGGCAGAGCCTGCTTTAAAAAGGCATCGCTCGTCAAAAGGAGCGGGATTTCTTTTGTATTGTTATAAAGCGGATGATCATAGTTTCCCGCGGCGATCGCGGCTTCTGATGTAAAACTGCTGTTTCCGCTGATTTTTGACGGCAATACATATCCCGCCGCCCCTAACACAACGGGCAGCGCAATGATCCAAATGATATTCTTTTTGATACGGCGGGTTATTCTTGTCAACATATCCTTCATCTCGCATCTCCCTGTTTTTCATAGTACGCCGTGACGGCAGGCTCCTTTTGTAAACGCCTCAATATATTGACCGCCGCGATCACGAGCGAGAGAAACACCCAGTGGAAAAATAAATTTGATACGGAGCTTGGGCTGATGCTGCTTACCAAAAAACCGGCCATCGCCGTGATAAGTCCTTCTGTGATCAGTCTTGACTGATTTTCCGATTTTCTTTCATGACATTTATAAAGTGTCCAAAAAAGGAACAAATAGACTGTCAGGTAACCGAGCATCGTAAGCACGCCGAAGTTCGCCATAATCTCGACGAGCCAGTTGTGCACCTCAACTACGCCGCCCGTATTATAAACGGGCTCCGCTTTTAAATAATACGAGACGTTTCCGGCACCCACTCCGAACCCCCAGGAATCAATCACATAGTGAAAGGCGTTTTTTAAAAGATTCGCCCTCGCGAGGTTGGAAGGAAGCGGTTGCTGTCCCGGCATCGCCTGCGGAGCTGAAAACAGATTCAAGACGCCGTTGGTGATACGGCCCGCAAATAAAACCGCAAACAGCGCCGCACCCGCTCCCGCAGCGTACAGCGCGAGTTTTTTCAACAGGGAAGGCAGCAGGATGAAGACGTATACAGCCGCCCCCGCGCATATGCCCAGCAGACTCGCGCGCGAACCGGTCAAAATGATTAAATACAAAGCGCTGATCGCAAAGAGCAGGCTGACGGCCTTCACATAGCCGTTTTTCATATTTTTCACCGCCGCTGCATACAGAAAGAAACTGATGCACAAAAAGGTGGCGAAATCATTTTGATTAAAGAAAACGGACGTCGGATAATGCTGTTTGTATTGCGGGCCGTTATAAAGCGTGGAGCTCGGCAGATGGTGGTGTGTAAAATGGTTGTAAAAGCCGATCGCCATCACAAAAATGGTCATCACAAGCCATATGCCGTAAAAAATCATCAGCTGATCAAAGCGCTGAATGAACATGACAATGAGATAAATCAGAAACATGCCCATTCCCATTAAAGCTAAATATTTAATCCCGTACGTCACGGATTTTGCCCACAATAACGATAGGAGACCGTATGTAAACCATAAGGCGAAAAACATCAGAATCCCTTTTACATTCACCCGATTCCATCTGTCAATATGATGACGGTTTGTCAGGATGCCGGCGATGTGAAGGGCGCCAGCTCCGATTAATAACAGCCGGTATATAAATAAGCTGAAAAATCCGAGATGAACCGCAAAGAAGGCCTGGTTTAAAAATGTACACGCGATCAGTATATAAATGAGCCCCATAAACATCTGACCGTTTGTTGTAAAGGCGGATAGCAAAGCAAGTCCGGCAATGCCGATCATGGCGGCAAGCAGCAGCACGGTGATTTTTCCGAAGCCGGCATCCGCCCTGACCGCCTCCAGCATGATAAATCCTCCTGTAATGAGAGCGGCAAGCAGCACAAGAACATGTGCCGCTGAACGTTTGATACTCACATGGCAAACCCCTTTCCAAAACCGGCAGCCGAGCCGGGCTGCCGAGAGCCTGAAGACAAATCTTTTTCTATCTTGCCAGTTCTTTTATTTGCCGATCGGCATGAACCGCCGGACGTCCGACGGAATGATAAGTGAATCCTGAAACCCTCATATACTCCAACGGAAACATATTTCTGCCGTCAATGATGACCGGCTGTTTGAGCAGCTGCTTCACTCTCTGAAGATCCATCTCCTTGACTTCCGGCCAATCTGTTGTAATCAGGCATGCGTCCGCGTTTTTGATGGCACTGTACAGCTCTGTGTGATATTCAATGCCGCCGTCTCCTAATATCGCTGACGCTTCGGGAATCGCGATCTGATCATACGCTTTCACGTGAGCGCCCTGCTCTTTAAGACTTGTGATGATATCAAGAGCCGGGGCGGAGCGGACGTCATTTGTGTGCGGTTTAAAGGCCAGCCCCAGTACGGCCACGGTTTTCCCTTTTAAGGGACCGATGGCGCGGTTCAATTTTTCCGTAATACGGACCCGCTGCTTCTGATTGGTTTCAATGACGGCTTCCATCATTTGAAACGGATAGCCGGCGGCGTTTGCGATATGCAATAAAGCCGTTGTATCCTTCGGAAAGCAGGATCCGCCGAATCCGATGCCCGCCTGCAGAAATTTATTCCCGATCCGGCTGTCAAGACCGACGCCTTCTGACACGTGGGAAATGTCCGCCCCGACACGTTCGCAAATATTGGCGATATCATTAATAAAAGATATTTTGGCGGCTAAAAAAGCATTTGCGGCATACTTAATCATTTCCGCGCTTTCAAGATTGGTCTTTACGATCTTCGTACGGAACGGCTTATGAAGCTCTTCAATGACCGAAGCGGCATGTTCGCTTGTGGCGCCGATAACCGCCCGCTCCATCTGCATCGTATCCCGCACCGCCGAACCTTCGCGGAGGAATTCAGGATTTGACGCGACATCAAACGGATATTTTCCCTTTGACGCTTCGCTGACGATTTGGTAAACGAGCTTTCCCGTCCCGACCGGAACAGTGCTTTTGGTGACAATGATTTTGTATCCGTTCAGCTGTTCTCCGATTGTTTGCGCCGCTGCCTTAATGTGGGTCAGATCGGCTTCACCCGTCTTTGACATCGGCGTACCGACGGCGATATAGATGATATCAGCGGCTTTCACAGCCGGCCCAATATCGGCCGTAAAGGATAACCGCCCGGCACTGACATTTTTTTCGGCTAATTCCTCAAGCCCCGGTTCATATATCGGGATGACTCCGTTTTGCAAGCTTCTGATTTTCGCTTCATTGATGTCACAGCAAGTCACATGATGGCCGATTTCCGCAAAACAAGTTCCAGATACAAGACCTACATACCCTGTTCCTAATACAGCGATTTTTTTCACAGCTTCATCCCTCTTTCGAAAGGTTCTCCTCTTGCCCGGCCCGGTTCATTACGGATCGGTATTTCTCTTTCAGTGCTTTCGCGTTTTGGCTTGCGTCAAAATACGTGCGGACGGTTTGATAAAGTTCCTCGGCTGTTTGCGGCGTCCAAGCCTCTCCTCCGTCATATTGCAGAATCGATTCTGCCAGCGTCTCAGGTGAACCCGGCTTGATCAGCAACCCCCGGTGTTTCCCGAATAAAGAAGCCAATCCTCCGACATCGGTGCAGATCACCGGCACCTTCAGAGCGAGCGCCTCAATGACCACAGTCGGCATGCCTTCGCTGTAGGACGGCAGCGCCATTACATCCGAGGCCAGCAGATAGTCCTGTACCTTGTCGTTCGGCACTTGCCCCGTGACGATATGAGCGGCTTCCCGCAATGAAGATGCGGCGGGACCGTCACCGACAAAGACGGCTTCATAATTTTCATCCAATGACTGAACGGCATTTGATAAGTCGAAAACGCCTTTCTCTTTGACAAGCCTGCCGATGAACACGATCAGTTTTTTATCCGGGGGAAGGCCGAGCCGTTTTCTGACGGCTTCTTTCGTCTCGTTCCTTTCTCGGAAGGCGTCAAGCGTGATGCCGATCGGAAGCACGCTGCACTCCGCTTCGATGAGCTTTTTCATTTGTTCCCGCAGACTGCCGCTCACAGCGTAAATATCGGCTGCTTCCCGCACCGCAAATGTAAATGCGCGATGAGCGCTTTTGCTGTAATGCGGATAGACATTGACATCACTGCCATGCAAGGTCAGCACATACGGGATGCCTAAAGCCTTTGACACAATGGCGGCCGCTCCGCCTGACGGCATGGCGAAATGCGCGTGAATCAGATCGGGCTTCAGGCCATGACTTTTAATCGCGGAAAGAACCGATAACGCCATTCTTTTATGCGGCTGCGCCCATTTCAGCTGCCCGGGAACCGCCTGATAAAACGGCCGGTGGACGGACACGCCTTTCCGCCATTCATGCGCCGGCCTGATATCCTTTTGCCGATACGTCTTTTTCAGCACCCGGAATGGCGCGGCGAGTTTCGGTCGCGGACAAATGACGGTCATCTCCGCGCCAAGCTTTCTCAGTTCTTGCGCCTGTGTTTCATGAAAAACGCCTTCCCCCGGCTTCTCACTGCTCGGATAGACACTTGTCATCCACAATACCTTCATAGCAAACGTCCTTTTCTTAATTTACTTTTCATATGCGGATAAGCTTTTCCTAACAGGAATAAATAACACAATGCGCCGCAGGCTACGGAGATCGCCAGACGCAGCTTGACATCAAGGCTGATGCGCTCCGTTCCGAAGCTGGCTGTAAAGGCGATGACACCCATTGCCGCCGTAAGCAGAAACGGTTTGGCTACGGCTTTGAAGTAAGCCGACAGCCGCAGCTTAATGACATATGCCAACAGCCAGCGCCCGATCAGGAAATTCAGGATGCTGATGAAAGCGTACGTCCAGGCTACCGTCAAGAGATTTCCGGACAGCACAGCGGCGTACAAAGATGCACCATACAGCAGCATCACCCCGGCGTCCCAATAAAACGCCAGATCGGCCCGCCCTTTTGCGAGCAGCACAGATCCGTTCGGATTCATCAGGACCCTTAAAATCCCGACGATGGCGAGAACGTTTAAAACCGGGACAGCCGCCAGCCATTTTTCTCCGAATACCGAAGCCACGAATGCATCCGACACTGAAACCAAACCGAGCAAAAGCGGAAAGGATATCAGCGCGAGTATTTTGGTCATATTAAGAAATCCTTCTCTGATAACGCTGTTTTCATGCTTGTTTTTCGCAAAGACGGGAAATGCGACTCTCGTAATGATCGGATTAATTTTTAATACCGGAAGCGTGACAATCTGGTAGGCCAGATTGTAAATGCCGAGCGCCTCGGCGCCGATAAAACTGCCGATCAGAATCATATCAATATTCGCTCCGAGCCGGTTCACAAGCCGGGAAGACAGCTGAAAGGCCCCGAAAGAAAAGAAGCCTTTCATTCCTTTCAGATCAAAAACGAACGCCGGTCTCCATGTTTTTCTGCAGGACATCCAGTACAGAATGCCTTTTGACGATTGCAGCAGCACCTGGGAAATCACATAGGCGAGAATCGGGTCCGTATAAAAAACCGCAGCCGCCAAATACACGAAGGACAGCACATTTGAAAAGATTTCAATCTTGCTTAGCGTGTTAAATGCCAGCGCTTTTTGCAGCATATACTGGTATTGCTGACCGATCGGCGCGATTAAAAACATGACGGCCAGCACGCGGATTAAATAGACAAGCTCCTCCCGCCGATAAAAATCGGCGATGAGCGGACTGCTGAAAAACAGCAGCGCAAACAGCGCAAGCCCCGTTATGATATTCAGCCAGTACAAGGAAGACATCTGTTTATCAGTCACATGATCTTTTTGAATGAGCGCGGCGCCAAAACCCATATCAAGCGCAATTTGGGCAAACACCACTACCGTTGTGATCATGCCGACAAGGCCGAATTCGGCCAGTGACATGACCCGCCCGAGCAGGGCGAATTGGACGATTTGAATGACCGTAATACACGCTGTCGAAATACTTGTCCATTTGGCGCCGCTCAAGATTTGATTTGTAATACTAGGCATCGTTTTCCCTACTTTTTGTCTGCTGACCAGAATTTTTATCGCGCCCCGTCACCGGTCCAGATCACTTTGCACGTTTTGAGCATAATCTTCAGTTCCAATGAAAAGGTCAGGTTGCGGATATAATATAAGTCAAACATCAGTTTTTCCCTCGGTGTCATGTCATATCCCCCGTTGACCTGCGCCCAGCCGCTTAATCCCGGCTTAACGGCCAGCCGCTCCGTAAACCCCGGAATCTCGGCCTGAAACTGTTCCGTAAACACGGGACGCTCGGGACGCGGGCCGATCAGGCTCATTTCTCCCCGAAGCACATTTAACAGCTGCGGCAGCTCATCAATACGGGTCCTTCTGATAAAAGCGCCGACCTTTGTCACGCGTGGATCCTTTTTCAGCGCCCAGACCGCCCCCGATTTTTCAGCATCTATTTTCATAGAGCGGAGCTTATACAAATAAAACTGCTTCCCGTCTTTGCCCACCCGCTCCTGCTTATAAAAAGCCGGGCCGGGCGACTCCAAACGAATCAGTATGGAGAACAGGCCCATCACCGGGAGCGCCGCCAAGAGCCCCGCAAGCGCAAACACAATGTCCATGAATCGCTTAAAAGCCAAATAACGGGCCGTTCTTTCCGTAACGGCAGCGGAAGTCCCCTGCCGCACTGCATAGTTATTATTTACATTCATGCTTTTCTCTGCTCCCACTGACACACACCTCACGATTTGTTGGGATGTTTGATGACCTATGCCGTGAGTTTAGCAGATGGATGTTAATTGGAAGTAAAGGAAGCGTTAATGTTTATTAGAATGTTTCGATTATTGTTTTTTTATTGTAAATCTATTCATATCCATATTTGAGACAAAGCATAATGAAAAATAAAAAAACAGACCGGTATGAACCGGTCTGTTTCCATGAAAAATATTATCTGAAATAGGAGGAAACGCCTTGGGTGATCCCCGCCGCGAGTCTGTCCTTTTTCGTTGATTGTTTTAAAATGTTGGCATCAATCGGGCTTGTGACAAAACCGGTTTCTAACAAGACACTCGGCATTTTAGAATACTTAATGACGTAAAATCCGGCAGTTTTCACACTGCGGTCACGCGTGCCGAGAGCAGAAACCATTCTCGGCTGAATATTTTGGGCAAGCCTCAGACTGTTTGCGGATTGGTACGTTTTATCATAATACGTCTCCGTACCGTTTGCACTGCTGTTATCATTTGCGTTCGCATGGACGCTGATGAAAATATCGGCGTTCGCCTTCGCCCCTTTGTTCACTCTCTCCTCAAGCGAGTCAAAGGTGTCGCCCTTCCTCGACATTACAGTAAGCGCGCCCGCCCCGTATAATTGATTGTTAAGACGCGTAGCGATATCAAGGTTCACATTTTTCTCAAGCAAGCCGTTTCCGGTTGCACCTGAATCCTGATAGCCATGCCCCGGATCAATAAAGACCGTTTTGCCGACAACCGGATTTTTAAGCTGCGACGCGGCATTGTTGCTTAAAGATGAAGCACTTCCTATGACGGTGAAGCTGGTGATGTTTTTACTTCCGATATACGTCCGGACGTCTTTTGACAGACTGTCTCCATTCGTCAGCAGGTGAACTCTTCCCTGTTTGGCGCTCAGCACGCCTCCGACGATGGTATCCGCCTCTTTAAAGCCATTGGTAACAAACGTATAGCCTGTGCTTAAGCCTGTCTTTTTTGCAAGATTCACAGACAGGTTATAGCGGTTTTTACCGCTGATTCTTGAAGGGTTCGGCAGTTTATTGTAAAGTGAGCTGCTGATGCTGCTTGTCCCGCCGATGACAATCGTGTTTTTAATCCCCAAGCTTTTGATCGCATTGGACGTAGAACCATTTAACGTTGAATCATTAGTGAATAAAATCGGATATTTTTTAGCGGACGCATAAGAAATCGCAGCCATTCCATCTGCATCAACAAACCCGTTGACCACAAGGGCTGTAGAAGATCTTGTCATTTCACCCGCCACTTTTGCGGCTGTGGCATATCTCGTGCTCCCTGATAACCGTTTGACACTGATGCCTAATTTAGCAATTTGATTTGCGGTATTTTTCGAAACGGCAGGTGTGCCGCCTACGATAATCACATTCTTCGTTTTTAAATCAATTAATCCCTTTTTTGTGCCGGCAGACAGCTGATCTTTATTTGTAAACAGCAGCGGCGCATTTTTTTGATATGCAAGCGGCGCAGCGGCAATTGCATCGGCATATGAAGTTCCGCCGGTGATAATGACCGTTTTCGCTTCACCCCATGATTGTTTTGCCGCCAGTACAGCCGTATCATACCGGGTGCTTCCGCCGATCCTTTTAACCGTGTTGTCAGCCAAAGCGGAAGGGACAAATAGAATGACCCCGAGAATAAAGACGGGGAGACATTTTATGATGAATTTCAATCCGATCTCCTCCACAGAAGTTTAGTAGTTTGTAAGTGCTGTATTAGGATAATAGAACGCAAGAATAGAAGTATACGGCTCTCCGGCCTCCGCTCTTTCTTTTGCTCCGTATTGACTCATTCCTACGCCGTGGCCGTATCCCTTTCCTGATATCGTGATTTGCGAAGAATTACCGGACGCACTGGCGTATGTGCTTTTAAAAGATGAAGCTCCGATCATCGTCCTGAGTTCAGACGCTTTCACCTCAACAGATGCAGTCTTGTTCATGACATAGCCTTTCGACTTGTCATTCACATGGTACGTGACCTTCACCGCGGCGTCTTCCGCGCGCTGGCCTTTTGTTTTTCCGGTGAGCGAGAGATCAGAGATGCTTGCAATTTTTATGGAACTTGCATTGGTTTCTTTATTTTTCATCAGCCAATTTTTTATTCCGTTGAGCTGCGCGGCATTTGCTTCGTTTGTTTTAGACCACCAGGATGCGGGATTTTTCATATCCAGACCCGCTGGCAGCTGCTGCTTCTGCAATGTTAAAGACCAGCTGATTTCCGGATCTTTTGTATCCTTTTTGGCTACTAAATACGGCACTTTCGATCCCCACACTTCATCGCCGGCTTCCATGTAACCGCCATTGCTTGATGAGTAAGTGGCATCTATCAATCTGCCGGAATAAGTGAGCACTTTCCCTTTTGTTCCGTTAACGGCTGCGGTGGCGTTTGGATACCAGCTGTATCCCCCGTAAACCTGAAAGGCCGTTGTATCCGCGACTGTTTGTCCCATCTTGCCGATAGAGTAGGTGCGGGCGGCAACAGCCTGGGCTTTCAGCGCTTCTGTCGGCCAGCTTCCCGGCATTTCATTCGGCAGGACACCTTTCAGATAATCCTCAAAAGGAATGTTTTCATTAACAGGTCTTACATATTTGCCGGATTCCGCAGTGAAACTCATATTCCCCAGATATGGCTTTCCGTCAATGCTGATTGTGTTTGCTGTTGAATATTTTTCAGGAACCGCCTTGAAAGACGTTTTTCCGCTGTTAATGCCTGCAACGCCTAATTTGCCGCCGGACGTTTCAATTCGGTACGTCTTTCCGTTTACGAGATAAAACTCTTTTGCGTAAGCAGCCTTAACTGAATCGGCAATTGAATTCGCGCTGCCTATTAATGTATAAGAATAGGTGCCTTTCTTTTTAAAAAGGCTGGCTTCGTCGGCCGGTGTTTCACTTTTTTTGATGTATACAAGCGGCATATGGTTTGCGGCGGCAATATTTGATCCGACAACGATGTCCGCTAATTTTGTCCCGTTGGCAGCCACCGTTTTGCTTGCATCCATGCCCAGCGAAGTGACTGCGTTTGCTGATATTTGATATCTGTTTGAGCCGGTAATTCTTTTGGTGACCGAGGCCTTCTTTTTAATTTGATTCTCCACATCTTTGCTGACGCTTGAAGTGCCTCCCATGATGATTACTTTTTTAGGCAGATTGTAGCTCGGGAGGGAATCTTTTTTCGTCAGGAGAATCGGATAGCCGTTCTGCGCGGCATAAGGCGCGATTGCCAGCGCATCCGTATATACATCCCCCGTTACTACGACCGCTTGGTCATAGCTGCCCATTTCGGCCGCAATATTTTTAGACAGATCATATCTGTTTTTTCCGCTGATCCGTTTCGTGCGGCCGTATTTCTTCAATGTCTTTTCCGCGGCTGACGAAATACTGTTCGTCCCGCCGATGATTAGAATATTATCCGGACTGAATTTCTTGATTTGCGCTTCTGTGCTGCTGCTCAGTTTTTTCGCTTCAGTCAGCAGAACAGGCGCTTTCAGTTTATTCGCTAAAGGAATGACGGAAAGCGTGTCCGCAAAATAAGCGTCCGTATTCACGACGACCACGTTGGACGGATTTTTCCAATACTTAGATGTCGCAGTGTTAGCCGTATCATATTTGGATGCGCCTCCTAATCTGACAACGGAGGAGACATCGCTTCCCGTCAGTTTATAAGTTCCTGAAGGTTCGATATTCAGAGTCGATTTATTACCAATATAATTCGTCAGTTTTACTGAAATATCAGAACTGGACGCAAAAGTGCTTTCCGGTAATAAAGCCAGGCTGAATATCACAGAAAAACAGACAGCCCATATTGTTTTCTTCAATTTTTATCCCGCCTTTTGCTGATCATGGTGTATTATTTTGCTTTCTCGATTTCCTTGATCTCTTTTTGGCCTTTATCATTTGTGAAATAAGTGATGCTGACTTTGTCATTTTCGCTGAATTTATTCAGAACATCAGAGAAGTCATCAGAAAACTCAAAGCTGACGGGCTGATCATCCACTTTTACTTCAATTGTGTGCGTATCCGCCATACCGACATAATATGCCGTTTCTTTTTGAGCCTGGGCCTCCGAAGAACCGCTTCCCTTCTTTGATTGATCCGCCGTTCCGCACGCTGCCAATACAATAGAAAAAAGCAGTATAAAGAACGAAGCTGCAATAGTTTTTTTCATTTTTTTCACCTCATCTTTATGTATCGTCTTATACTAACTTTTTTTTAAGGTAATTTTAAGGTCTTTTTGTAACCTTTTTTTTAAGAGTTTCGTCTATTACATGGTTATAAGTAAAAATATGACTAGGTTTATAAAGATTAGGAAATTTCATATGTAAGTTAATAGAAAAGGTGATGACAAATGAGAGCTGAACGAAAAAGAAAGAAGAAAAAAGTTCTTCTGACAATCGTAACAATCATCGGGCTGTTAGTTTTATCATCAGGAGGCTACGTCTACTACTTGTGGCACAAAGCAGCTTCAACGGTGGCAAACATTCAGGAAGACTTGAAAAAATCGGACAAACGTGACACGGATATAGATCTCGGAAAGAAGGACCCGATTTCTGTTTTAATCATGGGAGTCGATGAGCGGAAAAATGACAAAGGGCGCGCGGATACGATGATTTATATGACCGTCAATCCTAAAACGAATTCAACGGAAATGGTCAGCATTCCGCGTGATACGTATACGAAAATCTCCGGCAAAGGTACGATGGATAAAATCAACCACTCCTATGCTTTCGGCGGAACGCAGATGGCCGCGGATACCGTCGAGGACCTGCTTGACGTGCCGGTAGATTATTTTGTGAAAGTAAACATGGAGAGCTTCAAAGATACCGTGGATACACTCGGCGGGATTACGGTGAACAGCACGTTTGCCTTCAGCTACGACGGGCATTCTTTCGGAACGGGAAACATCAGCCTGAACGGCGAAGAAGCACTTGCCTACACCCGCATGAGAAAAGAAGATCCCCGGGGAGATTTCGGCAGGCAGCAGCGCCAGCGCCAAGTGATTGAAGGGATTATTTCTAAAGGGGCAAACATCTCGTCTGTCACGAAATTCGGAGATATGTTTAAGGTCATTGAAAACAATATGAAAACAAACATGTCATTCGATGATATGTGGACGGTTATGACTGACTATAAAAACGCCCGCAGCAAAGTCACTCAGCATGAACTGAAGGGAACGGGAACGAGAATCAACAATATCTATTATTACAAATTAGATGAAGCAAGCCTCGCTTCAGTCAAAAAAGAATTAAAAGAAAGCCTGAAATAATAAAAAACTCTGCATATGATGCAGAGTTTTTTTATTCTGTAAAAGGCTGCGGACGGGTTTTTCTATAGCCGTACCGATAAAGCAGTTCTTCCACAATCCGTTTTGAAGCCGATCCGTCACCATAAGGGTTTGACGCCTTTGACATCCGTTCATATTCAGCCTGATCGGTTAAGAGCTGTTTTGTCAGCTGATACACCGTTTCTTCATCTGTACCCGCCAGCTTTAATGTCCCGGCTTTCACTCCTTCGGGGCGCTCGGTTGTGTCCCGAAGCACCAAGACCGGCTTTCCGAGAGAAGGCGCTTCCTCCTGCACTCCGCCCGAGTCGGTCAAAATGAAATTTGCTTTCGCAGCGAAGTTATGGAAATCCACGACCTCCAGAGGTTCTATTAAATGCACCCTGTCCGAATCAGCGAAATGGGCTTCTGCGGCCTCACGAACTGCGGGATTCAAATGAACGGGATAAACGACTTGTACGTCCTCAAACTCCTCAACGACTCTTCTGACGGCCTTAAACATCTGTTCCATCGGCCTGCCTAAATTTTCACGTCTGTGCGCTGTCAAAAGAATCATCCTGCTTCCGTCCAGCTTGTCAAAAATCGGATGAAAATAATCTTCCCGCACTGTCGTTTGAAGTGCGTCTATCGCTGTATTTCCCGTGACAAATATAGAATCCGGCTTTTTATTTTCAGCAAGCAGATTCTGTTCAGCCTGGCTTGTCGGCGCAAAATTCACATCAGCGATCACGCCCGTCATCTGCCGGTTGATTTCCTCAGGGAAAGGAGAGTATTTATTTTGCGTACGCAGACCGGCTTCCACATGGCCGACGGCGATTTGATGATAAAAGGCGGCAAGGCTTCCGGCGAACGTTGTCGTCGTATCTCCGTGGACCAAAACGATATCTGGTTTTACTTCTTGGAACAGCTTGTCCAGTTTCAGCAAAGCATGAGATGTAATTTCTGAAAGCGTTTGACGCTCTTTCATAATATTCAAATCAAAATCAGGCGTGATGCTGAATGCTTCAAGCACTTGATCCAGCATCTGTCTGTGCTGTGCGGTTACAGTCACCAGCGAATCAATTTCCTGATATTTTTCAAGCTCTAATACGAGCGGAGCCATTTTAATTGCTTCAGGTCTTGTACCGAATACGGTCATTACTTTTAGTTTTTTCAACGGTTTGTCTGCACCTCGTTTTATATGTCGGATATCCCTTCATGTTAACATATTTATGCCGTTTCTTAGATATTGTAAAGCTTAATGGCAAACAAAGCAAAAACCGTTACAAGACTCTTTGAAAGCGGATTAAAAGGTGTGAATTTTAATCAATTGTGGTAAAGTGGAAAAAGACTAGGTTATAGTTCTGAAAAAAAAGATTTTGCAGAAACAAGGATGGTGTTATTCAGTGAAGAAAGTACGCAAAGCCATTATTCCGGCAGCAGGTTTAGGCACTCGTTTTTTGCCGGCCACAAAAGCAATGCCTAAAGAAATGCTTCCAATCGTTGATAAGCCGACAATTCAGTATATTATCGAAGAAGCTGTCGAATCCGGCATCGAAGATATTATTATCGTAACCGGAAAAGGAAAAAGAGCAATAGAAGACCATTTCGACAATGCCCCTGAACTGGAACGCAATTTAGAAGAAAAAGGGAAAATCGAACTGCTTCAAAAAGTGAAAAAATCGTCAAATATTGCGGATATCCACTATATTCGCCAAAAAGAGCCAAAAGGACTCGGTCATGCCGTTTGGTGCGCACGCAACTTCATCGGCGATGAACCTTTCGCCGTTCTTCTCGGCGATGATATTGTCCAGGCTGAAAAACCGGGACTTCGTCAGCTGATGGATGAATACGAAAAAACATTGTCTTCCATCATCGGTGTTCAGCAAGTTCCTGAAAGCGACACACACCGCTACGGAATTATCGATCCGTTAACAAATGAAGGCCGCCGTTACCAGGTCAAAAATTTTGTAGAGAAGCCTGAACCGGGCACAGCTCCTTCCAACTTGGCTATTTTAGGAAGATACGTTTTCACTCCTGAAATTTTCATGTACCTTGAACAGCAGGAAGTCGGTGCAGGAGGAGAAATTCAATTAACGGACGCCATCCAAAAGCTCAATGACATTCAGCGTGTCTTCGCTTATGATTTCGAAGGAAAACGTTACGATGTCGGTGAAAAACTCGGATTTATCGAGACGACGCTTGAATTTGCCTTACAGGATCAGGATATCCGCCATAAATTAATTCCGTTCATGAAGGATCTTCTTGAAAAAGAAGAAGCTGACGAATAGAAAAAGCTGCCGAATCCGGCAGCTTTTTTTATGTGATCTTTACTTTTTAGACGTTACCGTCAGTGTCTTATCAGCATTGTTCACAGAAAAAGTATATTCCTGGTTTTTAAGCATGAGCAAATTCTGATTGATTTTGCTGCCGCCTTTTTCACTTAAAGCTGAGATGTCTGCAGGACGCGATAAATGAAAAACCACTTCGGAGACTGTATCATTGTCAATCACTACATCCGTTTTTGCATCGGATGCTTTTAATACGTTCCGTCCGTCAGCCGTTTGTCCCGCAGCTGGATTTTTCAATTTACGCTGCACATCGTCCCGGCTTTTATTGAGATATGAGAGAAACTCTTCTGCTGTTTGGCTTGATAAACTGCCGCTGAAATCATTCAGCTGAACATCCGTCTTTTTTAAAGCGTTCACCTTATACAGATCAGTCTTTTTCATAAAGTACTCTTTATCGTTTAATTTCACTTTAGCCGCCTGGTTATTCTCGGCTTCTATCTGCACCTTCGTACCGAAACTTACACTTGCGGAGGCTTTTCCTTTTATATCTTTTTCAGTGTAAAGGTCCGCCTTTTCAGCTTTTACCAAAGCAGGTTTATTCACAGACTCATAAAGGCCGGCATCGCTCTGTTTGACGTCACCGAAAGATGTGATCGCACGCAGAGGCTTGTCTGAAAACATCGAAGCGCCTGCGCCGACAGCCAGCAATGCAAGCAGCGTAATCTGTATCGTATTGGCAATGAATTTAGGCTTCGCTTTCTTTTGCTGCGCCTGAGTGATTTTCTGTTCCTCGGCTGCCCGCGTTCTGCCTTCAATCTGCTCGTTTTGATATTTCTTTTTTTCTTTCTTTGAAAGCTTGTTGAACCAATCCACAAAAGCTTTATATTCTTTTACAACGGCTTTCGTTTCGTCGAACATACGCATTTCGCCGTAATGCATCCAAGCCACCCGGTCACACATTTTCTCAATCTGTCCGATGGAATGACTGACGAAAAAGATCGTTTTGCCGCGTTCTTTAAATTCCGTAATGCGGTCCACACATTTCTGATAGAAAGTCTGGTCCCCTACTGAGAGCGCCTCATCAATAATAAGGATGTCAGGGTCCATATGCGCCGATATGGCAAAACCGAGACGGGATTTCATACCGCTTGAATAGCTTTTAACAGGCTGATCTATAAAGTCGCCGATATCCGCGAATTCAACGATTTTTTCATAAAGCTCGTCTATCTGCCGATTGTTGAGACCCATCATCAAGCATTTTAAACGGATGTTGTCCTTGCCGCTTAATTGATTGTTTAATCCGGCAGAAATCGCGATTAAAGACGGCTGCCCGTTCATATCAATCTCACCGCTTGTCGGCGGAATGATCTTTGCAAGCAGATTGGACATCGTTGATTTTCCCGAGCCGTTGATACCTACGAATCCGATCGTTTCCCCTTCATAGACGTCAAAAGAAACATTTCGGACAGCGAAAAAACCTTTTTGATTTCTGTTTGGGAAAAACAATCCTTTAATTTTGTCAGACTGTTTTTTATATAGAAAATACTGTTTTGAAACATTTCTGAACGAAACTTTTAGTTTCATCGTATAATCTCCTTACTATATTAAAGAAAGTCAACAAACTTATCTCTGAATTTCATATGAAGAAGTGAACCGACTGTTAACAGCAGCAGTGTGACGAACCAGAAATACAGTGTGTATTTCACATCGTGGAAAAACCACTGCCCTTCCATAAAGCTGTCTCTGAAGCCCTCGATAATATAGAAAAGAGGGTTTAACTTCAAGATGGTCAAAACTTCAGGTCTGTTTCCAAATTTCTCCGCAATGTCCCAGAAAATCGGCAGAAGAAAAAAGAGAAGCCTTGTGACGGCTTGAAGCAAAAACTGATAGTCCCTGATTAATACGCTGATGGTTGAATTAAACAGGCCGAAAGCAAACATAAAACTGATCATGCAAAACAAGTAATAAATATATTGCAGCCAGTGAAGCGTCGGAAACAGTCCGTTGCTCAGCAGCACAATAATATAAATCGCCATCATCACAAAGTAACTGAATAAATTCGATGCTATCACTACAGAAGGCAGTGAACTGATCGGAAAGTTCATTTTCGACACTAAATTTATCCGTTTAAAAACGCTGTTAGATGCATCCAGTATCGTCGGACTGATAAAGAACCAAGGAATTAAGCCGGCCAGCATCCAAACGATGAACGGTACGCTGTCTCCATTTCCAAGCACCATATCATGTCCGCCGCGAATCCCGAGACCAAATACGAACCAGTAAGCCAGCATTTGAATCATAGGGTTGAGAAACTGCCACAATATACCCAAATAGTTCACTTGATACTTTGATTTCGTTTCGTACACTGCAAGCCGCATAATCAGCGGAAATGAGTTGAATTGCTCTTTCAGAATTTTTACCAATGCATTCATTCTAATCTTCCTTAGTCGTAAGTTTTAGGTAATAGCTTTGACTTACAAAAGCACCGCTCATAATTGTAACAGATTACGATGTATTTTTCACTTCATAACAAGCCTGAGTCCCATGAGCGCAACATGCCGTCACTTAAGCAAAAAAGCATAATTAACATGGTTAAATTATGCTTTTTTGCACTTATTTACTTGTCCCCGAAAATCACTTTTACGGCTTTTTCAGACGATTCTCCGGTTTCTAAATAACAGAACTTCTCGTAAAAAGGCCCGAACGAATCCGGAAGCTTATAATCATCTGATTCCGTTTCATTGACCCATTTGATAACGTCACCTGTTTCTTTGACAAGCGGGCCGGGCGCTTCTTTTTCAAAGTCAAAGTAAAACCCTCTGAGTTTATCCCGGTACGTTTCGATATCAGGCACATAAAACAGCATCGGTCTTTTCAGATTCGCATAGTCAAAAAAGACAGAGGAATAGTCCGTTATGAGTAAATCAGAGACCATATACAGCTCACGGATATCTTCGTAGCTGGAGAAATCATACGCAAATCCTTCATACGGTCCGAGATCAAAGTTTTCCGCCACGAGATAATGCATCCGTAAAATAATGACATAACGGTCGCCGATCGCTTCTCTCAATTGGTGAAGGTCTAAATCAAGGTCAAACTTGTATTTTCCCTTCTTATAAAATTGGTCATCCCGCCATGTCGGTGCGTAGATAATCACTTTTTTATCTTGCGGAAGATTCATTTTTTCTTTCAGCGCTTTAATGACAGAAGGGCTGTTATCCGTCTGAAGGAAGTCATTCCGCGGATATCCCGATTCAATCATGGTTTTATTAAACTGAAACGCCCGGGCGAATATTTCGGTTGAATATGCGTTCGGTGAAATCAGGTAATCCCACTTTGAAGCCTCTGTCGTAAAGTTGCGCTTGTATTTTTCAGTGTTTGTTCCGGGCATATGCACTTCATCCATATCTACGGCAAGGCGCTTTAAAGGCGTGCCGTGCCATGTCTGGACATATGTCGTATGCTCAGGTTTCGGAATCCACAGCGGCATACGGCTGTTGACAACCCAGTACTCGGCTCTTGCCATGGCAAACAGCCATTTGAACGTGAAGCGTTCGATATAAGGAATCCCTTTATCTTTAAATGTCTGTGAGTAAGCGGGGTTTACACTCCAGCAGAGACGGTATTCCGGCATCTCTTTGCTCATGTATTCATAAATCGCCCGCGGGTTGCAGCTGTACTGTTTTCCGGCAAAGCTTTCAAACATGACAAGTTTCTGTTTGACAGGCAGTTTTCCTGCAAATCTGAATCCTGCTTTGTAAGTGTTCTGTATTCTTTTCTCAATGAACTTTTTCAGCTTATTCTTTCTCTTGCGTACAAAGGAAGCGCCCCGTTTCAGCTTTCCTTTCACAAAATACTCCACGCGGGTGCTGAAGCTGTAATCGTTCATTCTCAGGTGGAGATTTTTCGTTTTCTTTTTCGTGAAAACGTGAAATCTGGCAGGCCCTTTTTCCGTTTTAAGAACCGTGAATTGGTTAGGGTTTACATGTTCAGATTTCAGAACCTTTAACGGTTTGCTGTTGGTGATAATCTCTTCACCTGTCCCGGCATCTTCAAAAATGAATTGAATATGGAATTGAAAGATGAGCTGCTGATTCAATTCTTTATAAACGGCATTCAAATCAATTTTTGTATCAAAGCCTATCGTGTCAAGCATCGTTGTGTCCTGAACATATTCATCAAGGTCGTGTCTCGGCACGTCGTGAAGCGGATACTTCAGAATGAGAGGCTCCTCTTCTTTGCCTTTTTTCATTTTCAGAATCAGGTTTTTTTCTTTTATCTTTAAGGTTTCTGCCGCATTCAGCCGGAATGCAAAACCTTTCAGATGTAAGCTGCCGTCAGATTCGAGCTCCATTTCATCAATCCGCGTGACGAACTTTTTCTGCAGCAGCTTTAAGGAGAAATTCCCTTTCTTCGTCGTGTAAGGGAAAAAGTACATATGATGAGCCTCATCTTTATAAGAAGACAGTTCAATAGGTTCAAGGCTGGATTTTAACCGTTTTTTACTGATATCACTGTCATCATTGATAAAGGAGACATAGAAATCCAGACATCCTTTGCCGTCCGTATGGTCAGAAAGCAGATCCGTGCTCATGACAGCATGGTACTCCCCGCCTTCTCCGGCCAACCGTTTCAGAGGGACGGAAAGTTCCGCTTTTGTCTTACGATTTATAATCTGAAGAGAAGGCTCTTCCCCTGCAGTGACATTTTCACAGGATATCGTAATGCTGAATGTCTCTTCCTTTATGTTAAGATGTTTTAACTTGTATCTGACAGGATTTTCTATACCCATAAAATAAGTCTACTCCTCTGTTTCAATTAAACATATCCAATCACAATCATCATTTTGTTACTTTCAGCGAAAGGTTCTCCTTCACCGTCCGGTAGAATTGATATTGCAGTCCGTTCACTTCTGCCGTCACCTTTTCACCGTCTTCTCTGTTTAACATGACACGTTCATAATCGTTATAAATGACATACATAATATAACCGCCAAGTCCGACTTTTTCAATGTCACTTAACGGGATTTCAAGGACGTACCGCCCGTCTCCCAGTGACTGAACCGGAAACTGGTGGTGTACTTTCATGTTATCTCTGTGCTGAAACAGAATATATTGGGCATTATTTCTGTCCTGTCCGAACAAGCGGAACGTAACGGTGAATTTATGATCGGCGAACACCGCGCTTTCCGTTTCTCCGTGCATGCGAAGTTCGACCAGTTTATTTTCTTCATCCGTCAGCGGGCTTTCTAAATAAGCCAGCCCGTCTTGCGTCACGATGGTTTTATCGGGCTCTTTTTTGGACCAGCGGAACAGCTTTTCGACCTCATCATACCGTTTTTGAGTCAGCAGACGGAAGGCTGTTTTATGAATCGGATGAAAAAATGTCTCGGAAATATCGTATTTCGTCTTCTTTAACACATTCAGAATTTCATTGAATTTATTGTAGTAGGCTTCTTTGTTTTCGCTTTTCAGGAAGTGCATCCGATCGAAAAGGCGCGTAATGGAATCGAATTCGATCAGGCGGTTCATCGCCATCTTCTCTTTTTCAGTATCCAATTTTTTGTTCAGAATATACTTCATTACGGCTATGTTCGTGTCGGTTTTTTCCATTATATTAGTCTGCTTTGTCAGCGACTCATTATTGTCCATTCTGTTCAGATAATAGACCGGTTCGGTTGACGTTGAAATATCTCCGCACGCCAAAAGAACATCCATAAAAAATTGCTTATCTTCAGCAAATTTCATTTCCGGATATCTGATATCATTATCTTTTAGAAATTGTAAGTTCATCATTCTTGCCCGCGGGCCCAGATGATAGAAAATATGCCGGATTGAAAAAGGCGATACCTTCGCTCTGTTCAGCGAAGACTCATGTTTCCCGATCGTTTTTTGACCGTTCACCTGCACTTCGATCGTTTTTCCGACCGCATAATTTACCTGATCTCTTTCAAGCATGTCGAATAAGATTTTAACTCCGTTCGGCGCAAACCAATCATCTGCATCCAAAAATGTAATGTACTTCGCATTTGCCAGCTCAATTCCCAAGTTTCTCGGATAAGCCGGGGTTCCCGTGTTGTCTTTCAAAAAGACGACTGTAATATTTTCATACAACTCGGCGTACTCAGTCAGGATGTTTCTGGAATCATCAGTAGAGCAATCATCGACCAGAATTAAAGAAATATGCTGAAAGCCGATGTTTTGAAGGATCACTGAATCAACTGTTTTCCTTACATATTCTTCTGCATTATAAACAGGAACGACTACCGCTACCTTCTTCTCTTCCGCCAATGCTTCTTTGTTTAAAATGGTATATTCGCGTTCTTCTACGGACGGCTTGGACTCTTTTTTATTCAACTTAAAAAAGTTACTAAGATTCATCTTTAAATTCTCCTCTTATTGTCTAGCTTTTTTTCAAAAGCGCATAACAAATATAGCGAAAATAACCTTATATTACAAGAAGTACTCCCTATCCGGAGGGAGTACTTCTTTATCATCTGTATATCCGAATGTTTCAATTACACCCCGGCAATTTCTTTTTTAATCTGTGTGGTGGAAATGCCTTCGGTTCTAGGGAGGTAGATGACTTCGCATTGATCTTTAAGGAAATCGAATTTGCCTTCCCAATCGTCTCCCATTACGAACACGTCGATGTTGTGATCCGCTACGTCACGTACTTTTTGATCCCAGCTGTTTTCCGGAATGACTTCGTCGACATAACGGATCGTTTCCAGAATCAGCTTTCTGTGTTCATAGCTGTGGTAGGCCTTTTTTTGTTTTTGCAGGTTGAACTCGTCTGTTGAGATGGCGACAACAAGGTAATCCCCAAGCTGCTTTGCGCGCTCAAGCAGTTTAATATGACCCCAATGCAGTAAATCAAACGTACCGTAAGTAATGACCTTCTTCATGAAACAAAAGCTCCTTTCTATCATCATACGTATAACAAGCAACTGCCCTGAAATGCTGCGCAGCTGTATCCTTAATCACTAAAGTGCCAATTTCGTACTCATGGAACCTCATTATATCACATAGCCCTGAAAAGGTTAAGCCAATGTAAAACGAAGTTAAAATCCACTTATTAACAAATGTTATTACAATAGGAGTTTAGCAGGGTTTTTGCGCGTGTGATTAAAGAAATTGTTATCTTATTTATATTTTTGTAAAACTATTGTTAAGTTTATCTGAAGGTATTATGTTAAAATAAAGCTTAGCCTAAGTCACGAAAAAGTGAAAGAAAATCCCGTACAAAAAGGAGGACGGCAGATGCAGACTGAAATGGTGCACAACCTTTCTTACGTTAATGGAAATTTACAGGAGTTTATTTCATATTTAGACACTTATTATATCGCACAAAAGCAAGGAGCCGTCATTGCGACGGTCAATCCTGAGATCGGATACGCTGCGGCGAAAGACAAAGGTTATCATCAAGTCATTTCATCCGCGGATTTCGTCCTGCCGGATGGTATCGGCGTCGTGTTAATGTCACGTTTGACGCAGCACCCGCTGAAATCAAGAATTGCGGGATTCGATGTGTTTCTTGCACTGCTCGGTCTCGCAAACCGGCAGTCTAAAAAAATATTTTTATACGGAGCTAAACAAGACGTGCTTGACGCCGTTTTGAACCGGATCAGCAAAGAGTATCCGAATATTGAGGTTGTCGGAGCCAGCAACGGTTATGAAGCGGATAAACGCTTCGTCGCCAAACAGATTTCCCGGGCGAAACCCGATCTCGTGTTTGTCGCCTTAGGATATCCCCATCAGGAACAATTTATTTATGAATACAAACATCTTTTCCCTCAGGCTGTATCGATCGGTTTGGGCGGAAGCTTTGATGTGTTCAGCGGAACGGTGAAACGCGCCCCTGAATGGATGATCAAAACGAATCTGGAATGGCTGTACAGACTGGTGACGAATCCGTGGAGATGGAAAAGGATGCTGAACATTCCGAAGTATGCTTTTACCGTTTTGAGAAATAATAAATCAAATAAAAGCCTGTATTCCAAGCAGGCAGAAGATCAAACGAAACAGCTTTAAACAAATAAAACAGCAAAAGAGATTGGTAATCTATGAACTTGCGATCTTTATTCGCCGCTTTTTATTCTATATATCTGTCTGTTCTCGGCGTTTTGTTCAAGCCTGTAAAGCCCAAGAACCATCTGACCCTGCTGGTATCTTTTGAAGAGAATGCGCAGGCTCTCATCCGTTCTTACAAAGCGCACGCTGAATCGCTTTCTTATGAAGTGACGGTTGTGTATACGAGACACGCCGTCAGTCTGAAAAAAGAGCTGGAAGGTATCGGCTCTTTTTATCTGAACGAAAAACATCCGCTGCATCTTTTGAAGGCTGTTTTGATCCTTTTTAAGAGCAAAGTGGTGATAACGGATAACTATTTCCTCATGACAAGCGTCTTAAACCGCCGGCCGCAAACGACATGCATTCAGGTGTGGCATGCGAACGGCTCTTTGAAAAAGTTCGGCCTTGAGGATGTGACGAATCAAAACCGCCCGGCATCAGATATCAGCCGTTTTAAAAAAGTGTACCGCTCGTTTGACTTTGTCACCGTCGGTTCAGACGCGATGGCTGACGTTTTTAAAAAGTCGTTCGGCATACGGGACGGCCAGCTGTTAAAAACGGGTGTCCCCCTGACTGACGTCTATTATGAAGAACACAAGCCCGAACTGAAGCACAAATGGCCGAAAAAAACCATCTTGTACGCACCGACATTCAGGGATTATGATATGCAATCCTTTCGGCTGCCATTCACCGAAGAACAGCTCACAAACGCGTTAAACGGAGAGTATGTGCTGCTTGTAAAGCTTCATCCTGCCGTTTTGCATCAGATTTCGGCTTCGTTTGAAAGCGAATTGATCAAGAACGTGTCTGACATGCGTCTTCATGATCTCTTGAAAGCGGCTGATATTTTAATTACGGATTACTCTTCCGTGCCTTTTGAATTCGCGCTCTTAAATAAACCGATTTTCTTTTTCACGTATGATCTGGAGGAATATGATCAAAAACGCGGTTTAATCGACAATTATACGTCCGTCATTCCCGGAAAGGCTTGTCATGACAGCGAAGCCCTTCTGGAGGAAATGACGAAAAAGCCATTTCGTGCAGAAGAAATGAAGCGGTTCTCGGACAAATGGAATATGTATTCAGATGGGAATTCGAGTGAAGCGTTATTGAAATTTGCGGAAACAAAAATGAAAAATTGTGCTGAAGCGCCTGCCTGAATCCGACGGCGGGTGTTTTTTGCATGAAGAAAGGGCTGAAGCATACACTTCAGCCCTTTTTTTATACTTTCATATACACGGGAACATCATAGTAAAGCGTATAGTCATCCAGCAGTGAGTATAAGCTGTACATGCGGTTTACCTGCTTATACGCCCAGCCGATGTCTGTCGCATACTGATGGGCCGCGGCTGGAGACCATCTCATTTTATACAGCGTATCCTGCTCATATGAAGGATTGTGAATATAAGAGGCACCGATAAATTGGGCTCCGCCGATAATCGCGGCTTCCGGAGTAAACCAGCCTTGATTATACGCGTATTGTGCGCCGTAGTAATTCGGGTTGCTGTCATAAGCCCCGATGCCGTACATGTTGTAAACCTTTTTACCATTATACATAATGCCGTTCGCAAGCTCTGACGTGCCATTGCCCGTTTCAAGCAAAGCATGCGAAATCAAATACACTTCATTGATGCTGTATTTGCCGGCGGCTGTAATAAAGGCCTGGCCTTTCCCTGTCAGTATTCCTTTATTGACCAGCACTTTTTGATTCAGTTCCGATGCGTTCAGTCCGGCTGTCTGAGAGAGCTTCAGAAACTGAAAGTAATACTTGCTGTCTTGCGCGAAGTGAGCCGGATTGACGTACTGCCCGACTTCATCACTGCTGGCGTTTCTCCAGCCCATGCTGAGTTTGGCCCAGCCGTTTGTCTGGCCTGTGATGCTGACTTTATCGCCTTTTTTCAACTGCCCGATAATATTGCCGGAGCTGACTTCCGGGGTTGACCGGACGTTCAGGACGTCGGCTGTGACCGTTCCGGAGGCCGTATTGATGTACGTAAGCGATGCATAAGCCGCGGCATCAGTCTGCGGGCTGACTGTCATTTGTTTTTTGACCATATCTGCCAGCGAGATGTTGTAATTGGTATTCATGATTTGCGGTCCGTTTTTTATTTTCAAAATAGCCATCGTCCATCCGTACAGCTTTTTCAGCTTTTGGGAGGCGGCGTCCGCTGACTGCGCTCCCGTGAATTGATCGCGAATGCGGAGTTCATAAACCGGATGGCTTTCACTCGTATAGCCGGCCTGTAATTGTTTGGCGCTGAAAAAGCTCATGCTTTTATTTAAAACGGTTTTACTGCTGAATGTTTCGGTTTTGATGACGTACTGTGCAGAGCCGGTTTTCCCCGTCTCCTTCACAGTGCCGGCCGCTTTGTTTTGCTTGAAAAAAGCAGTCACGCGGTCAATGTCTTCCTTTTTAAGCAGCGGTGCCGTTTCAATTCTGAATTGTGTATACGCCGCTTCACCTGTTTTCTGTGCGGAGGCAGATACTTTTTTCCCTTTGAAAAAGTCCAGCGAACGATTGATCTTTGCCGTATCAAGCAGTGATTCGGTTGTGACTTGGTACGTTGTGTCCGTCTGCTTGGATATCGTTTTTGAAATGGCAGTCAGTTTATATCCCGCCAGCAGATTCAATCCTTTTTTTATCTTCGACTGGTCTGCCGTCTGCTGAGAAAGCAGCTGATATTCGTTTTCTGCTGTTTTTCCCGCCGCTGTTCTTGCCGTCTTTACATGCTGCTGGCGGAAAAACGCCTCCGCTTGATCTGCCTGTGCAGCGGTAAGCTGCCCTGCCGTGATCCGATAAACGGACACTGTTGCTGTCTTTTTGACAGGCGATGCGTCGCAATGCCATTTTTTCTTTTTAAAGAAAGCTTGAACACTTTGCAGCTGCTTAGCCGTCAGTCCGCTCATCGCGACCGTATAATTATTTTTCTTGCCGGCTTTTTGATAGCTTCCGCTGACACCCGTATTCTTCTTGATTTGGGTGATAGCATTTTGCACGGCGCTTACTCCGTTAAAATATCCTGACTGCACGTTGTACACGGTTGCTGTTTTGCTTTGGGCATACTTTTGAACATTCCCTTTGACGCCCGTTTTCTGCTGGAGCTGTTTCGCTAAACCTGCCGCAGCATTTGCATTTGAAATGTCAGAGGCTGTCACGGTGATATTCGGACTGGCCTTTGCCGTGACTTTCAGCGACGACTGCAATCCTGTTTGCTTTTGAAAATCAGTTTGGATTTGAGCGGCTTTTTGATCGCCGGAGATTGTTCCTGATTGGATCTGAAACCGGGCTGTTTCCCGTTTGACCTGACGGTATGACGCTTTCACGCCCGTCTGCTTTGTCAATGCTTGCGAGAGCGCTTTTGCGTCCGCTTCGGCCGCCATCTTAGCAGTCACGACCTGCATGTACGGCTGTTTTGTCCCCCCCGGCTTGACGGCGCCGGTCACGCTCGTTTTTTTCGTCAGTTCGGCAAGAAGATTTTTCGTCTGCCGCTCGTCTGATAGAACGCCTGATGTGACGGTCACGTACGGCTGTTTGCTTCCGCTTGCGCTGTAAGTGCCGGCCACGCCCGTCTGCTTCGTAAAATCTTTCAGCACGGTTTTCGCATCCGTTTCATCGTGTAAGCCTGAAGCTGAGATTTGATAAGTGAGCGGCGTATTTCCGGCTTTCTTTACGTCAGCCTGCCACCCCGTATCCTTTTTCAATTTGGCTGCCGCTTGAAGCGCCTCGTTCTCAGAAGCAAATTGCTGCTTCGTTTCCAGCTCGTAAACGGAGTAGTCGCTGTATGCGGCCTCAGCGGGCTGTGTAAGGGTGCAAAAGACAAGGAAAACGGCGGACAATAACATAGGTGCAACGAATCTCTTTTTCATTCCTTCTCCTCTTTCTGATTCAATTGGTTTCTATCAAACTAGTTTATTTATCGGCCGGCCTTCTTCATTTTTACAGAGAGAAACCACCCAATTTTCCAAATAAAAAAAACTTAATCCCAGAGCTGGGATTAAGTTTGGTTTTATATATGAGAAACGATGAGCGTGCAATCTCCGTTTATCGTAAAGTCAGGCATCTGATCCGGCAGTATGAAATGCGCGCCTTTTTCAAGCTTGGCAGACTTGCCTTCACAGATGATGGAGCCGCTTCCTTCTGTGACGCTGCACAGCATAAACGGAGCGTCCTGGGTCATTTCCGCCGTCCCGCTGATATCCCATTTGTATACAGAAAAATATTCTCCCTGCACAAAGGTTTTGATGGTGACACCTTTTCTCGTTTCAGTTGATTCATCCAAAAATCCGTCCACATGCGGAACGGTGGCGGCGTTGACGGCATCACGGATATGCAGCTCACGCGGCTGGCTGTTTTGATCTGTACGCCCGTAATCATATATCCGGTAGGCGGCCTCTGAATTCTGCTGTGTTTCAAGCACGAGCGCCCCCGCGCAAATGGCATGGATGGTTCCGCTCGGCACATAATAAAAATCGCCGGGTTTGATCTTCACACGGCGCAGCAGACCTTCCCAGTCATCGCTGTTAATCATGGTGACAAGTTCCGCTTTCGAACGGGCCGTGTGACCGTATATGATTTCCGCATTTTCTTTACAGTCAATAATGTACCAGCACTCAGATTTCCCCGTTTCGCCCAGTCCATGCTCCTCGGCATCATAATCGTCAGGATGGACTTTAACAGACAGATGATGTTTGACGTCCAGTATTTTCGTCAGCAGCGGAAACCGGTCCCCTTCCGTTCCGCCGAATAATTCTCTATGCTGATCCCACAGTTCCATCAAGGTTTTCCCTTGATACGGACCGCTTTTGACCGTGCTCATTCCGTGCGGATGGGCTGAAATCGCCCAGCATTCGCCCGTTGTTTCTGAAGGTATGTCGTATCCGAATCGTTCGCGTAATAACGTGCCGCCCCATAGTTTTTCTTTACATACAGGCTGTAAAAAAATCGGCTCTTGCGTCATGTTCGTTCCCCTCCCCTTAAAAAGCGGCTCATATCCCATTCCCCCTGTGTCTTTTTTAAAACACGGAGGGAGCCGCGGTTAAAACATTATGTATAAAATGGCTGACCTGCTCATTATACCATTCGGATGGGGCGGAATGCTCAGTCATTTCCTATTCCAGAATAAAATGCCTTGTTTGTCGCAAATTAAAATAACTGATGGAAAAAGGGGGGAACATTGTGACGATACATGCGGAGCTCGGCAAAAACCTTGAAGCGCTGAAAAAACGGTTCGGCCAAAGCGATGACATGATGTTTTATTCGTTTACGTACGGAAACGGCAAATGTGACGCCTGTCTTATATATATAGACGGATTGACCGACAATCAATTGCTTGCGGAATATATTATTTCGCCCGTGCAGGCGGCCGCCCGGCATCAAGAGGAACCGGCTGAAATACCGCCGTCATCCATCTCTTTCGGCTATCGTCACACCCGGCTTTCTTCACTTAAGGACGCGGAGGCAGACATTTTCTCCGGCAAATCGGTTTTGCTGGCGGAGGGATGGGAGGAAGCCCTTTCATTTGAGACGGAAACATTTAAAATGCGTGATATTGAAGAACCGGCTTCAGAAGTGCTTGAACGGGGGCCTAGGATAGGTTTTGTCGAAAAGCTCCGTACAAACACGGCGCTTTTGCGCGAGCAGTCCGGTGATCCCAACCTCCAGATCAAAGAGATCACACTCGGCGAACGGACAAAAAAGCGGATCGCCGTTGCCTACATTCGGGATATTGCCCCTGATGATGTCGTAAAAGAAGTGATGAAAAGACTGGAGTCCATCACCATTGACGACATTCCGGAATCAGGAGCGATCGAGCAGCTTATTGAAGATAACACGTATTCCATTTTCCCGACCGTCTTGACGACCGAACGGCCCGACCGGGTTATGGGCGCTCTTTTGGAAGGAAGGGTCTCCATTCTTGTAGACGGAACGCCTTTTACCCTTTTGGTGCCGGCTACCGTTGATGAATTTATCCACTCCCCTGACGATTATAATCAGCGGTGGGTTCCGGTTACCTTTCTCAGGCTGCTTCGGTATACATGCATTTTAATCACGATTTATTTACCCGGCCTTTACATATCGCTCGTTACGTTTCACACGGGGCTCTTACCGACGAGAATGGCGGTTACGATTGCCGGAAGCAGATTGAATGTCCCGTTCCCTCCTTTTGTTGAAGCGTTCATCATGATTTTTACGATTGAGATGATCAGAGAAGCCGGACTCAGGCTGCCGAAGCCGATCGGACAGACGATCGGCCTGATCGGGGGCGTGGTGATCGGGCAGGCCGCCGTTCAGGCGAATATTGTCAGCGCGATGATGGTTATTGTCGTATCCGTTACGGCGTTGGCTTCTTTTACGGCGCCCTCCTATGCGTTCAATTTTCCGCTGAGGCTCATCCGTATTTTTTCAATGATTCTGTCGGCGATATTAGGTTTATACGGACTGATCATGTGCTATCTGCTTGTCATCGGCCATCTGATGCGTCTGAAAAGCTTCGGTCAGGACTATCTTATTCCGATCATGGCGCAGCCTGGCCAAGACTTAAAAGATACGATCGTCAGACTGCCGACGCCTCTTTTGAAAAAACGGCCGACCAGAAAAGAGACGAAAGATAAAATCAAGCAAAGGTGATCCCCATGAAAAAACCGGAAGACAAGCTGTCGTTTATGCAGACACTTCTCATGGTAAGCGGAACAATGATCGGAGCGGGCGTGTTAACACTGCCGCGCTCCGCCGCAACAGCGGACAGTCCGAGCGGATGGATCATTATTCTTGTGCAGAGTGTCGTGTTTATCGGCATCGTCCTGCTCTTTATGCCGTTTTTGCAGAAAAACAGCGGGGAAACCATTTATGAGCTGAATCAAAGCATCATGGGCCGCGCTATCGGTTCTCTTCTGAATTTATTCATCAGCTGTTATTTTGTCGTCACCGTCTGTTTTCAAGCCCGTTTTCTCGGTGAAGTCATCAATTACTTTTTACTGAAAAATACGCCGATGGGTGTCGTCATATTCATCTTTCTGGCGGTCGGCATTTACCATGTGACCGGCGGGGTCTATCCCATTTCAAAGCTTTATGCCTATCTGTTTCCGATTGCGATCGTCATTCTGATTACGCTGCTCATATTCAGTTTGAGACTTTTTAAGCTGGATTTCGTCCGCCCGGTCATGGAAGGAGGCTACAAAAGCTTTTTTGAGCTGTTTCCGCGGACCCTTCTGTATTTTTCGGGACTTGAGGTGATTCTGTATCTGGTGCCGTTTATGAAAAACCCGAAGCAGGCGAAAAAGGCGGCTGTCTTCGGCATCGCAGGCGCGAGCATTTTTTACAGCTTTACGCTGCTTGTCGTCATCGGCTGTATGTCGGTCGCTGAAGCCAAAACGGTGACGTATCCGACCATTTCCCTGATTCACGCCTTGGAAATCCGGGGCATTTTCATTGAGCGGTTTGATATCTTTCTTTTAATCACGTGGACATGCCAGCAGTTTACCTGTATGCTCGGCTCTTTTAAAGGGGCGCATCTCGGATTAAACACCATTTTCAAACTGAAAAATAAAAACAATGCCTGGCTGCTGGGAGGCTTATTGGCAGTGACATTCGGCCTTTCAATGTACCCCGATGATATCAACAGTGTGTTTGCATTCGCGAATATTCTCGGATATGCGTTTTTTGCCGTCATTATGATTCCTTTTCTCATCTGGTTTGTCAGCTGGATGAAAAAAATAGCCGGGAGGAAACAGACGTCATGACACTTTTCATAAAATGGGCGGCTGCGCTTTTCATATTGATGACGCTTTCAGGATGCTGGGACGCGAAGGAAGTCGAAAAGCTGTCTTTCGCCCGGGGGCTGGCGATAGACGAGACGAGTGACCGCCGATATAAATTAACCTATCAAAACCTGCTGCCCCAAAGCGAAAACAGCCAGGCTTCCGGCCGGCCCGTGTTTGTCAATGTGACGACGCGGGGGGATACCATACTTGAAGCCGTCAGTGAAGTCTCTTTAAAAGATCCACCCGTTTACAGCGATCATTTAAAAGTGCTGATATTCAGCGACAAATTGCTGGCCGACCAAAATATACTGCAGATGATGAATCATTTTATCCGCGATGATGAATTACGGCGGAGCAGCTATCTCTTCGCGGCAAGAGGAAAAGCGTCCGATATTCTGACGGAGCCGACGCCGAATCAGCAGCAGCCCATGGCCGCGGAAAAGCTGATCGACCTTACGAACAACGGCGGCTACAACGGGAAGATTTTAAAACCGCTCCGAATCGGGAGAGCTTCGATTTACTGCCATAATAAACTCAGTTTTCTCATTCAGGCCGTCAGCAATCAAAAAGGAAAAACGGTGTATGACGGAGCGGCCATTATCAAAAACGCAAAACAAAACAGATTGGCGGGCTTTCTGTCATCATACGAAATACAGAGCCTGAATTGGCTGATGGGAACGATACGGGGCGGCGTGCTGCCCGCTTTGGATAAAGGGGGGCACCCGATTACCTTCGAGATCAAAAAATCAACATCCGCCATTACTCCCAGGCTGAAAAACGGGAAGCTGTCATTTCATGTAGCGGTAAAAACAAAAGGACTTTTGTCAGAGGATCAATATGCCGGAGAAGATTCATTCGATCAGCATTATTTAAACGGGCTGGAAAAGATTTTCGAAAAGAAACTGAAAAGCGATGTGAAAGAAGTCATCGATAAGCTGCAGAATCAATATGAAACGGACCCTGTATTCTTTTCTGACAGAGTCCGCATTCAATATCCCGACTATTGGAAGAAAGTAAAGCATCATTGGGATGAGACCTTCTCCGAAGCGGCCTTTGACTATGATGTTTCCATTAAGATTACCAACTTCGGAACGATGGGACGGTAGCCTTCATCGTGTTTTTTCGACACGGAGGAGAATTTGATAAATCCGGCTTTGTTCGGGCAGTTGTGTCACCGGAAATTGCATCGATTGCGCCATTCGTGTGATTTCCTGTAAAAACAGCTGCACCCGCTCATCCACGTGAACATACGTATAGGACTGCTTTTTCACAGCAAATGTCTCTTCCGGAAAGAGCGTGCGCACCGTCTGCGGCGTAAAAAACCGCAAGTGAGTGCGGTCGAGAATGCCGGCGTCTCTGTATGTCCAGTCACCGAGCAGAAGCGGGAACAGCGCTTCGGCGTGGGAAATATTCGGAATGCTGCAAACGATTGATCCGGCAGGCGACAAATAGGATGAGTACGTTTCAATGACGCGCCACGGGTCTTTTAAGTGCTCAAGGATGTCCGCGAAAATGATGCAATCAAAAAAGCCTTCCGGATAAGGCAGCTTCACTTCTTCGACATCTTCCTGCAGCACCGCTTCATAGTGTCCTTTTGCCGCTTGCGCCGCCAGCGGGTGCAGTTCTATTCCGTACAGTTCGCAAGGCTGTCTGTTTTGAAGTTCCAGCCCCGTAGCCCCCGCCCCGCAGCCGACATCAAGTATCCGTTTCGCCTCCCGGGGAACGAGCTCCGCAATTTCCGGTCTCGGATGAGTAAAGTACGTAAAATCAGTGCCCCATTTTTCCGTAAACCGCTGGCGGTTCTCCGAATATAACTGATTGATATTGATATCCTGATTAGCCGTAAACGTCGCGTGCCCGTGGTGATGCACAAAAGCATCGAGGGCGATGTGCAGGCTGTAGCCTTTTTGCAGGGCGCGCAAACATAGGTCATCATCTTCAAAAGAACCGTATCCGAATTGTTCATCGAACGGGCCGATGTCTTCAATGACGCTTCTTTTCACCAGAAGACAGAAACCGACAAGGCGCAGCACCCGCTTTGTATGATGCTTTTCCCGTGCGCAATACGCCTCCGCGAATGACTCCAGCTCATCAAGCGATTGATACGCGTCATGGATCATTTGCGCGCCGCTGACATAGTTGCTGACGGGCCCGACCATACCGGCTTTTTCAGAATGATACAGCACCCTCAGCATGGAGGTGAGCCAATTTTTCGTGACCATCGTATCGTTGTTCAGAAACAGCAGATTTTCTCCCCCTGCCGCTTCGATTCCCTGGTTGCACCCTTTGGCGAACCCGAGGTTTTTTTCATTTAGGATGACTTTGACGTCAGGCAGATTTGATATGTATTCTCTCGTTCCGTCTGAGGAACCGTTGTCAACTATAATCAGTTCAATCTTATCTTTGTCGGTGTATCGTTCAATGCTGGCCAGACATTTTTTCGTCAGCTCAAGTTCATTATATGTAAGGATAATAATACTCGTTTTCACCGGCATCCCCGCCTTTATCGTGACTTTATACAACGTATGACATATCCCCGTCATTTATGTGACCGGGCGCCCGCTCGGCATCCGTTTTGAGGGGCCGGTGAATAACCGCCCCCCTAAAACTGAATACTACGGATGAACTGTCCGCCGATTTGATTCTGATCCCGATCCTCCGTTACGGCTTTTCAGATCCTGCTCAATTTCTTCAAGGCTTTTCCCCTTCGTCTCGGTCACTTTAAACCAGACGAACAGGAATGCCAGTATCCCGATCGCGGCATAAATGAGAAATAAATAGCTGATGCCGACTGCTTCCATTAACATCGGATAGGTTAATGAGACAATCAATGTTCCGGCATGCAGCATCAAAGTGGAGACACCCGTCCCGATACCCCGGACATGCAGCGGGAATAATTCAGGAAGCATGACCCACACGGCAGGCCCCCAGCTGACCGCAAACACAATGATAAACAGGCCTAAACAAATCACCGTTGTCCATGATGCGGCTGCTGAATGTTCAAAGAAGAGATTGACCGCAGCCAATACGAGCAGACTGATGACCATGCCCGCATTTCCGGCCAGCAGCAGCGGCTTCCGGCCGATTTTATCAATGACTTTAATAGCCGCAAGCGTCATGATGACATTGACGGCGCCGATTCCGACAGTTCCCAATATAGACGCGGAATTGCCGAACCCGACACTGGTAAATGTTTTCGGGGCGTAATAAATAATTGTATTTGTCCCGATGAATTGCTGCAAAAAGGCAAGTCCAAGGCCGGCAATCAGCGCGGGTCTCACCCACGGCTCAAACAATTCTTTCAAGCCGCCTTCGTTTTCCTTTTCCGCTTCTTTCATCTGATCAATCTCATCATCAATATTCTTCGTTCCCCGCAATGATGAAAGGATTTCTCTTGCTTTCTCTTCTTTGCCGATCGTAAACAGCCAGCGCGGGCTTTCCGGCATAAATAAGATTCCGATCAGCAGAATGACTGACGGCACAACAGCAAGTCCAAGCATCCAGCGCCAAGCGCCTGCATCGGCAAATATATAGTTCACGATATAAGAAACGAGGATTCCGACCGTAATCATCAGCTGATTCAGCGAAGAAAGCGCCCCCCGTTTATGCTTCGGAGCCAGCTCCGATAAATAGAGCGGAACGATCGTTGTAGATGTTCCGACAGCCAGTCCGAGAACGATCCGGAAAAGAACCATCACCTCTGTATTCGGGGCAAAAGCGACTCCTAAACCGCCTATACAAAACAGAAGCGCCGCTCCCATGATGGCCTTCCGCCTGCCGAACCGGTCGGTCAGTTTGCCGGCAAATCCCGATCCGAGAATCGCCCCCGCCAATAACGAACTGACGACGAGGCCTTCTGTAAAGGCGTTCAGTCCCAGTTCTTTTTTCATAAATAAAATAGCTCCGGAAATGACTCCGGTATCATATCCGTATAACGCGCCGCCGAGTGCGCCGAAAAAATAGAGCCATTTATTCGAGTGTATGCTTTTCATGTTATGTAGACTCCCTTCATCCAACGCTGTATCCGCGCGGAATTGTTCTACTGCTTCTTTTACCTGTTTCCGTCCGTTTCAAACCTTCAGCACCGTTAATATCCATTATTTTACTAATTATTTTTTACAAAGCGACGAAACATTTCCCGCTTCCTGCCGTCCAATATAATGTGAACCTGATGCAAAAATAACAGTAGATGTTGTCGAAATAGAGAGAAAGATTTGGAATTTTCTCATTTGCAGAGTTGCTCCAAGTCAACAATTATGGTACGCTTCACAAAGAATAGAAACGAGAGGTAATGATATGGAAGAACGATCTCAACGCAGAAAAAAGAAAAGACGCCTCAGAAAATGGGTGAAATTTGTACTGGTATTCGCCGCTTTCTTATTGGTGATCGCCGGTTCCGTCGGCACCTACGCATTTGTGAAATTGAATAATGCGACCAAAGAAGCGCACGTCAGCCTTGACCGCGGCGACCAGTCCGTAAAACGGATCAAAGAATTTGACCCGAAGAAGGATTCTTTCACCGTATTGCTTTTAGGAATAGACGCCCGTGACAATAAGGGCGAATCAGTAGATGACGCAAGAAGTGACGCCAACGTGCTCGTCACCTTCAACCGGAAAAAGAAAACAGCGACGATGCTCAGCATTCCGCGGGATTCCTATGTCAACATCCCGGGACACGGCTATGACAAATTCGCGCACGCACATGCTTACGGCGGTTATAATTTAACTTATAAAACAGTAGAAAACATGCTTGATATTCCGGTAGATTATGTGGTTGAGAGCAACTTCGACGCGTTCCGCGATGTCGTCAATGAATTGAACGGCGTTACGGTAAATGTGAAAAGCCAGAAAATTGCCGATCGTATTAAAGTCGATACAAAAGGAAAAGTCGTGCTGAAGCCGGGCGTCCAGACGCTTGACGGTGAGCAGGCGCTGGCTTATGTAAGAACACGAAAAGCGGACACCGATCTGATGCGCGGACAAAGACAGATGGAAGTGCTGAGCGCCATTATTAAAAAATCTAAATCGTTAAGCTCGATCCCATCTTATGACGATATCGTCGACAGCTTAGGGAAAAACTTAAAAATGAACTTATCTCTTAATGACGCCATCGGTCTGTTCCCGTTTATCACATCGCTGAAATCGGTGGATTCTTTGCAGCTGACAGGTTCAGACAGCTATATTTACACTCCTCAGTACGGCAAAAATATTTATTACTTCAAGCTGAATGAGGAAAACCTTCAAGAAGTGAAAACGAAATTAAAAAATGATTTAAACGCGTAAGATGTCACGGCGGGATTAGCAAATCCCGCCGTTTTTCTGTTGAAAAAAAGGACATGAAGGTATAGCCTTTTAACTGACGGCTTTCTGCTGATTTCGCACAAAGCTGAACATACTACATGAAGCAGCTTTATTTTTAAGGAGGGCATCCATACATATGAAATTGATAGCCATTGACTTAGACGGCACATTACTGAACTCGGACAGTGTGATTTCTCCGGAAAACAGAGCGGCTTTACAAAGAGCGGATGAAGCGGGCATTCTCGTGGCCATCTGCACGGGCAGAGCCACGTTTGATGTAAAAGCGCTCTTGAAGGATTTGGATATTCCGATCATTGCGGCAAACGGCGGGACAGTCCATGACAAAGGATACCGCCTCGTCAGCCGGCTCTTAATGGATCAGCAGGCCGGGAAGGATATCGCCGCTTATTTAACGGACAAAGACATTTATTTTGAAGTCTATACAGATGATCATCTGCTGTCCCCATTTGACGGCGAGTCCAAACTGCAGGCAGAACTGGACATTCTGAAAAGCGCCAATCCCAAGGAAGATATTCGGACATTATGGGAGGGCGCAAAGACGCAGTTCAAACAATTCGGCATTAAATCCGTACAGGATATACAGGCGATTTTTAACGGAGACGAACATGTTTACAAGCTTCTTTGTTTCTCTTTTGATATGGAAAAACTGAGAAACGCCAAAGAAGAAATTACACATCATCCGAAATTATCCCAGACATCTTCCGGGAAACACATTATCGAAATCCTCCCTGCCGGTTCCGGAAAGGGACGTGCTCTGACGGAGCTTGCCTCACTGTACGGAATTGAAAAACAGGATATTTACGCCATCGGCGACAGTCCGAATGATTTCTCCATGTTTGAAGCGGCGGGAAACCGCATCGCCATGGGCAATGCGATTGATGAACTGAAGGAAAAAAGCACGTATATTACAAAAAGCAACGATGAAAACGGCGTCGCATATTTCATCAACCGGCTTCTCGACAACGATCAATAAAAGGCAAAAGCCAGGTCTTTCACGGCCTGGTTTTTCATGTTTTCGAAAAAAAAGAAATTCCCAAAAATGAAAATAAATTGTAAGATAAAGAAAAAAGGAGTTTCATGATGTCGAATGCAATCGCTATTATAGGATGTTTAGCTTTTCTCTGCGCAGTCGGATACGGAATATTCCATCTCATATTCAAAGCGGCAAAAAAAGAAAAACATTTTTCAAAAAAGCTGTTTTGGCCCCTTCTCATCGGCGGATTTATCCTGCTCCTGACCGGCGCCTCCCTCGCAGAACCGGACGCCTCGGCCGAGAAGGCAGAGGAGAAATACAGCACCCTTGATACCGCTTATCAAAAATTGACGAAGGAACACCAGGCGCTTGAGAAAAAATATGAAAGCATCAGTGCCGCGGCAGAAAAGGAGAAATCCGAAGCCGAAGCCGGCAATGAAGAAAAACTCAGCAAACTCAGCCAAGAGATAAGTGAGCTGAAAAAAACAAACAAATCACTCAAACAAGACAATGAGAAATTAAAAAATTCACAAAAGAAGCTCGAAAAGACCGCTGAAACGCTTCAGTCAGAAAATAAAACTTTAAAGCGGCAGAAAGCAGAAACAAAAACATCCGAAAACGCGGAAACGGCGCAAAACAACGCCCCTTCCTCCGGCGGACATGCCGAAACGAAAGCAGCCGGCACCTCACAGGGATGCGACATTAAAGGCAGCCGGAACGGCATTTATCACACGCCGGGAAGTACATACTACGACCGGACGACAGATCCCGGAAATGTTCTGTTCCGTAGAGGATGCGGTAGCGGCCGGATACAGAGCACCGAAACGGTAAAAGAAAAAGACGTCAGAGACACTCTCTGACGTCTTTTTTACGGAAGCCGGATGCTGCCCGCATATTTGTCCTTCCAATAAGCGCTTGTGTTCATATTTGTTATGGTAACGCCTGCGGACACGGTGACATGAATCACTTGTCCGTTCCCGATATAAATGGCCGGATTCAGGCTTTCCGCTTTAAAGAAGACCAGATCGCCGGGCTTCAGATCTTGTTTATCGACCGGAACGCCCGCCTGCATCTGCTTGTCCGCATAACGCGGCAGGCTGATTCCTTTCGCTTTTTGATAGATGTATTGAACAAATCCCGCCGTATCAAAGCCGGTTTCCGGTGAAACGCCGCCTTTCAGATAAGAAATTCCGATATGATCGGCCGCTGTGGACACAACGGGATTTTCTTTAGAAATGGCTAAATTGCTGAATCGGCGCACCCCCGTAAAATGTTTTTTCCAGTAATCTTCCGACAAGTAAGAAATGGTGACTTTTGCGGAGCGGCTTGCTTGGATGAACCTTCCCTCTCCCGCATAAATGCCCGCATGGGAAATTCCTTTTTTATACGTGTCGCTGAAATAAATCACGTCCCCGGGCTTTATGTCGCTCAGTTTGATTTTCTCACCGACCAGCCACTGCTGTTCCGCAGATCTCGGCAGGTAAATGTGAAGCTTGTTCTCAAAAACATATTGGACCAGCCCCGAACAGTCGAATCCCTCCTCGGGCGTGCTTCCGCCGAATACATACGGAATGTCGAGATAACGGGCTGCCTCCTGAACGATCGGATCATCAGCCAGTTCCGGATCTTTTGTAATCCGCTTTGCGCCAAGATATAAATTCATCCAATAACTGCTTTTTTGAAAGCGTGTGACGGTTACGCCTTCTGACGGAGAACTGTGTATCATCTCTCCGTTTCCGATATAAAGACCGTCATGGACGGGCGCGTTTTGTGTTGAATCCGACTTTTTGAAAAACACAAGATCTCCCGGTAAAAGGTCATTTTCTTTGACGGCGGCTCCGACTTTCCATTGATCACTGACCGTTCTCGGCAGATGGATGTTCTGTCTGCTGAAAAGATAATGCATCAATCCGGACGGATCAAAACCGTCCTCAGGCTCTTCGCCTCCGTAAACATATTTATTTCCGACAAGTTTTTGCGCGTCTGAAACCATCAGGACAGAAACTTGAGAATCCGCTTCAGCAATTTCCGTTCTCGTTACTGCAGGTGCCACAAGACAAATCATAAGGCCGGCAAGGATGTACTTCCTCCAGCTTGTGAGCATGTTTTCTATTCACTCTCCTCATTTTTAGTAGTTTTTACATCGGTAACTTTTAACAAATGTTTAGGAGAGCACACAAAAAAAGAATGCCCGTTATGGGCATTCTTTACTGGATTCGGAACAAACAATATGCCGGCAAGCGGAATCATGCGCTTATCTTGCGCTCGCTGTGTCCTCTTGCTGAATTTTTTGCATTTCCGTGTCAATTTTTTGTTTTTCCTGATCTGTGAGCTGATCATTGTATTTAAACGCTGACATAAACATAAATACCATAATGATCGCGGCAAACGGCCATCCCGCTTTAATGATTTTCATTTGTTTTTCACTCCGCTTTCTTTTTTAAGATATCGCTGTGATCCACATCAAACGTTAATTTTCCATCCTTGACGCTCCAATCGAAATTCGATTCTTTCGTCAGTTCACGTACGATCGTTTTATGATTGATGCTGCCTTTTTTAACCGGTGCAGGCGTTGCTTCATGAATATTCATCGGCGTGACTTCAAAGCGTCCCGTGCCGTTTTTCTGCAGATGATATTGAACAAGCGCCGTGTCTCTCGTTCTTGTCCACCCCTGGTCGAATACGAAGTTGCCCAGGCTGTAGAAAATAACAGTGCCGTGGTACATTTCGATCGGTTCTAGCACGTGCGGATGGTGTCCGACGATAATATCCGCTCCGGCATCTGACATTGCTCTTGCCAATTGGCGCTGTCTGTCATTCGGATCATTATCGTATTCCTGTCCCCAGTGTGTTTGAACAATGACAAGATCGGCTTTCTTTTTGGCTTTAGAAATCATCGGAATAAACAGCTCTGGATCGGCCGGAAGCACACCCGGCGCATTTCGTTTAGCTGCAAAGCCTTTTCCGGAAACATCAGTGAAACCCAGTGTTGCGATTTTGATTCCGTTTACATCTTGATAAGAAATGTTCTGCTCGGCTTCCTTCAGCGTGAGGCCCGCGCCGACAAGTTCAAGATTTTGCTTTGAAAACTCTTCAACCGTATCCCGCATTCCTTGAGGGCCGTAATCCATCGCATGGTTGTTGGCTGCCGTGAGAACGGTGAAATTCATGTCCTTCAATACTTTTACGGCATCTTTGTTTGACTGAAGGTGGATATTTTTTTCTGCTTCTTTGTAGTTCTTTTTATATGTAACCGGGTTTTCAAAGTTCCCCGACACATAGTCGGATGCTTCGAAGAATGGCTTTGCGTAACGGAAGACACTCTCCGTGCCTTTATGCTTTGTCACTTTCTCGACATTCCGGCCCATCATAATATCTCCGACGAATGAGGCTGATACAAGGTCATCGGCATTTCTTTTCACACTCGGCGTTTCCGCCTTCCCTGTCAGAATGCAGACGAACATCAGACAAAAGACGATCGGCAGCGCGATAAAAACGTGAAGATTGGTCTTCTTTTTCTGCTGTTTGGTCAGCTTCAGCAGTTTTTCTTGAAAGCTTAATTGTTTTTTCATCGTTTGACACACCTTACATTAGATTAAGTAGTAAGCAAACATAATGGCAAAAGTTGCGCCGCTTAAGAACAGCGTGCTGGCAAATGTAATCGTTAATCCCTGTTTCTGAATGGTATTGGCGATCAGACCCGGTACGATGATACCGATTCCGCGGAATTCTGATATCTCAAACGGTACGATCGGGTAAAGGAAATCAAGGGCGATTTTTAAGCAGATTCCCGTTATCAGCATAGCTGCGAATTTTCTGCGTCCGTACAAAATCATAAATCTGGATAAACCGTATTTGACGATCACGTATGTAAGAAGACTCACCAGCAGTACGAGTAAAATAAAGACCGGCTGGTTAAAAACGAGCCCTAAATAACCCGGCACAACTAAACCGGCAGGTACGATACCTGTTTTTTCCGCGAAAATTAAACTGATTAACACGCCTAAAATAAGTGAAATGTATAAATCTGATCCGAACATTTATCCTTTTCCTCCTAGCTAACGAGCTGTTTCACCTTATACTCTTGAATTTTTTCAATTAATGGTTCCGCTGAACCGTGGATATTGCCGACGCCATATATGACACGGTTTTGCATTCTTGTTTTCAGCACGTCCATGATTTCGTCTGTTGATTTATATTCCAGATCGTGCAGTGTATCGGCAGGAATCTTGCCTTCTTCATAAGCTCTGACGATCGGTTCCGTCGTCTCGCCGATGAGTATGAGTTCCTTCGTTTTAATGTACGGAAGCACGTCGTTTGCGAACTGAATCGTTCTGTCCACACGGTCGGCGCGGCAGTTCATGATAACGATCGGTTCATCTGTCGGGTAGCCGATTTCCTTTACACGTTTCCATATATTTAAAGTAGAAGATGCATCATTTGCGGCAAAGCCGTTTACGAAATGACCGGGCTCCTTCGTGCTGAGCAGCGGCAGGATTCTCATGGCGCCAGGATCAGGCGGCGCATTCAGCATTCCTTTAAACGCCGTTTCTTCATCTATCCCAAGAGCCTGGGCAACGCCGAGCGCAAGGGAAGCGTTATCAGGAAAGACCATATATTCAAATTTACGAAGGTATTCATCTGTAATTTTAGAGTTATCCGCAATAATGACTTCGGTATTCCGCTCTGCGGCTTTTTCTTTAAAGAAGTCTGTGTATTCACTGTCTGTAATGACAAGGTGACCGTTATACGGGATCGTCGCGGTAAATGCTTCAGCGATTTCATCAAGCGTCGGCCCCATGACGTCCATATGGTCTTCAAGCACATTCACGATGACGCCGATGTTGGCTTGAAGGAGTTCTTCCTGAAAGATAATCTGATAATCCGGGTTTACCGCCATACATTCACTGACAATGGCATTGGCGCCCCGTTCTACGGTTTCCTTCATTACTTCTTTTTGCTCGCCGATATTCGGGCCCTGCGGTTTCCGTTTGATCGGTTTCTCCTCAGGTGTATCCCAATAAATCATCCTTGCATCTGTTCCCGTCGTTTTTCCGACTGTTTTGTAGCCCGCCTCCATCAGTATTCCGGTCGTCAGCCTCGTTACGGTTGACTTTCCGCGGATACCATTAATATTGACGCGTACTGGCAGAGCATCGATATTCTTCTGATGCCGCCTTTTTTCAATGATTCCGATGATTAGTACGGCAGCACAGGCTATAATGAGTAACCACATTGATTTTTGACATCTCCTTCTGTATTGATAAATTCATTCATCAGTATATAGCTTCACTATGAATTCTCAATCGGCATTATGTAACATAATGTTCCCGCTTTCACTGAGCCAAACTTCTCTATTAGTGACGCTATTCTTCCTATTATCGAATTGCTTTTTTTGGGAATAGGCAGGACTTCAACCTTACTTCAATTTTTCAAAATAAAAATGAATGCGTTTACATTTTCACGCAGAAATTCATTTGGACCAATGGAACTATTCGCGTTCCGGAAGAAAAAGATGTAATGATAATCCATCTTTTCCAGCCCGTTTGTATCAGCGTTTTTCGCACTGCGCATACGTTTCGGGACTCTCTGTCCGCTGTGTGCAGACTGCCTGTTTTGTTAAGGATAAGGTCTTAAAGTCATTCATTTTTCCCCCGTATCCTGCTTTCAGTCCCATTCCAAAATAACTAGCGGAATGACTGGTACATGACAGAATAAGACGGGTCCGGAGTGTTTACAAGAAATACACATTTTATATGCGGAAAGCCTTTCTCCTTTTAAACCATTTACAGGACATTTATCCCTCTTTTGAAATAATTTTAATAAATCTTTATATTCGTTCAAGAAATATTCATCCATAAATGTGAAGTTCTTGATAAAACATCATGGAACTCCTCTATTTTATAAAATGCATAAAAAAGGAATACCCGCTGAAAACTACAGATAACCGGGAAAGGAGGCGGTCTGATGTCTGCGGATAAACAAAACAAACGGATTCCCGGCGATTTTGAATCGGCTGTACGGGAAATGCAGGAGCTGATGTGTGTTTGCGGTGATTTTAAAATACGAAGGATCAAACTGCAGGACCGTCATACCGCTTTCTTTTATATTGAACAAATGATAGAAGAACAGAAGCTGAATGAGTTTCTGTTAAGCGACACCCTGCAAAACGGCCCGCTTGAGGAAACGATGAATGCCGTCAGCAGTGCGGAAACGGATGAAACCAGAAAACTCATTGACGGGATTTTGGCAGGACAGGTTGTTTTTCTCAGCGATGCATCAAGGAAAGCGAAGCTGTTTTCCGTCGGGCAGAATCCGCTGCGTTCCATTATGGAACCCGAATCTGAAAGTATCATCCGCGGCGCCCATGACGGGTTTGTGGAAAGTTTGGAAACGAACATTCATCAGCTGCGGTTTCACATACAGGACCGCCATCTCTCCGTTCATTATATGGATATCGGGGAAAGAGCCAAATCAAAAGTTGCGGTTATCTTTGTTGAGAATATCGCCAATCCGGAGATTGTGGAGGAAGTGAAGCGGCGCCTGTCATACCTGCGTATAGACAGCGTGCTTGCGCCCGGGATTATCGAGGAATCAATAGAAGATAATTCGTTTTCCATTTTTCCGCAGATCATTCATACGGAACGTCCGGATAAAGCAAAAGCATGCGTGATGGAAGGCTGTGTACTGATCATGATGGACGGGAGTCCGTCGGCTTTGATTGCGCCGATCACATTCTTTTCTTTTTTTCAATCTCCGGATGACTACAGCACGAGATGGATTTCCGCCAGTTTTTTAAGAGTGCTGAGATTTTTCGCCTTTATGATCGCGATTACACTGCCCGCTTTTTATATCGCGCTGATTGCGTTTCATTTTGAAGTCATTCCCAACGATCTGATTATCACCATGAAAAATTCGATTGTTGATATTCCCTTCCCTCCGCTGATAGAAGCCATGATTATGGAGATTACAATTGAACTGATCCGCGAAGCCGGTATCAGGCTGCCGAAACCGATCAGTCAGACGATCGGCATTGTCGGCGGTCTCGTGATCGGTGACGCAGTCGTTCAGGCGGGACTCATTTCTAATATGATGATTATCGTCGTAGCCGTTACGGCCGTTTCTTCTTTTGTGCTTCCTTCATATGAAATGAGCACGTCCATCCGAACGCTCAGGTTTCCGCTTATGTTTCTGGCATCCTCGTTCGGTTTTATCGGCATCGCACTCGGCTTCGGGCTTATTCTGATGAACCTGTGCAAGCTTGAATCACTCGGCGTTCCTTATTTATCATCTCTGACGCCGTTTCATTTCAGCGACTTGAAGGATGCATTTATCCGGCTGCCGGCTTGGTTTATTAAAAGAAGGCCTTTTTATTTGAGACCGCAAGACTCAAAGCAGATGAAACATGTTCGGGGGTGGAGAAAAGATGAAGCCTAAAAAAATAAGCCGGCTTCAAGGCGTGTTTTTCATTAATCAGACGCAGATCAGCATCGGCATTTTGGCGCTGCCCCATTTACTGATGATGAAATCGGGAAGCAGCGGATGGATTTCCATTCTGCTTACCGGATTGCTCGTCCAGCTTACATTCAGCCTGTATATGATATTATTTCACCGGTTTCCGAAGCTGAACTTGTACGAAATGCTGGAGAAGGTATTCGGAACACTTGCCGGCAAAGGGGTGCAGGTGCTGTATATTTTATATTTCGCGTTTCTCTGCACGCTCATTCTTTCTGTATTTACACGGATATTGGATATCTGGGTGCTCCCGCAGACTCCGAATTGGGTGGTCAGCTTAATGCTGATCCTCGGTTCTGTCTATATCGCCCAAGCCCCGCTGAATGCGATCGCCAGGTTCAGCTTTATCTTAACGCCGTTTTTGCTGCTGATCTCTCTGCCGATTTTATACACGCTGGGAAAAGCCGATATCACATACATTATGCCGATTTTTCACGGAACCGCAAAAGACATGCTTACCGGGGTGCAGCAAACACTTGTCAGCATTACCGGCTTTCAGGCGGCGCTCGTGATCGGGCCCCTTATCAACTGCACCGTCAGCCAGCGCTACAAAATACTGACGATTTCAAACATCTTGATTATCCTTTATTACCTGTATATCACCCTTACTTGCTTTGTCACAATCAGCCCCGAAGAAATAAAAATGATCCCGGAGCCTGTGCTGTACCTGTTAAAAACCGTTTCATTCAGAATTATCGAACGGACGGATCTGCTCTTTTTGACGTTTTGGTTCGTGACCGTCTTTTCAACGCTGGCCAACGTGTTTTACTTGGCAAGCACCGGCATCTCCAAGCTGTTCAATCAAAAAGATCACAGCCGGTTTGTTTATCCGCTGGCCCTGCTCGTCTTCCTTCTGTCTATTTGGGCCACAAGCACAGATAAAACGATACAGCAGCTGGATCAGTTTTTCCGCATTTCCGATATTGTGTTTGTGTATTTGTTTCCGTTGTTTATGGTATTGATTGTCCTTGTACGCAAAAAGGGTGTCCGCCATGCGCATTAAAAAAGCGGTTCTTATCAGTCTCATGTGCGCAAGCCTGACACTTGCGGGCTGCTGGGATCAAAATTTGCTGAAAGATATTTCTCTCGTGCTGACTGCAAGCCTTGATGTTGATCATGACGGTAAAAATAAAATCGGCATCACCTATCGGAAGGTTCAGTCCTCCCAGGCGGAACAGGAAACGGGCGGCTCATTCATTACGACGGTGCTCAGCGCTTCCGGGCACACCATCCGTGAAGCGCGGTTTCAATTGGATAAGCTTGTCGATCAGCGCATTGACACGTCCAAGCAAAGAGTCTTATTAATCGGTGAGAAAATGGCGGAAAAACCGCTTTTTCCTTATCTCGATGTCTTTTACAGAGATCCGAAAAGCCCGCTTCTCGCTCATCCGGCGGTTGTCAAAGACGGTGAGGCGATTGAAGTGCTGAAGCTGATCGTCCGACAGAAATTGATCGTCAGCAAGTATTTAACGAATTTATTAACAAGCGCTAATGCGGAATCAAATATCAGCATGGAAAATTTGCAATCCATCCGTTCAAGCATGCTGACGGCTGATAAGGATTTCGCCCTTCCTTATTTATCGATTAACGGACAGACGATAAAGATAGAGGGTTCTGCCCTGTTCAGCGGCCAGCGGAAAGTGACTGAGGTGCTCGGTCAGGATTCAACCCTCCTGACCCTTTTAAGCGGGCAATTTAATAAATCGGCTAATATTAATCTGAAGCTGTGGGACAAATACAAAATGGATATTGAAAATTATCTTTCTCTCGGCATCACGGATGCCACGCGAAAGATTGTTTTTATAGATACAGATCCGCAGCATATAAAAGTGAAAATCCGTTTAAAACTGAATGCACGCGTCTTGGAATATCCAAAGGACAAGCTGAATTCTTATACGGCAATCGACCAAATGAACAAACAAGCATCAGCAAATTTGAACAGCCAGGCCAGATCGGTGATCAGCCATATTCAGGAGCACAACTCGGATATCCTCGGCATCGGCCGGAAATATCAAACCCATTATTATGAGCGGGGCAAGCGGCTCAATTGGCGTGAGGTCTATCCTTCCATCGAGATAACCCCTGATATCAAAGTGAATATCTCACAAATCGGCATCGTGAACTAAAAGAGACCCCGGTCTCTTTTTTTGTTGCCAACCGAAATGATTCGTGTTACTCTTTTTATGTAAACGGTTACATAAATGAAGGAGGAGTGTTTGTTGGCAACGATTAAAGATGTCGCAGGCGCTGCCGGCGTCTCTGTTGCCACGGTTTCGCGTGTCCTCAATGACAACGGCTACGTGCATGAAGATACACGAACGAAGGTCATGCTTGCCATGGAGAAGCTGAATTATTATCCGAATGAAGTTGCCCGCTCTCTTTATAAAAGAGAATCCAGACTGGTCGGGCTTTTGCTTCCGGATATTACGAATCCCTTTTTCCCTCAGCTTGCCCGCGGCGCTGAAGACGAGTTGCAGCGGGAAGGATACCGGCTGATCATCGGCAACAGCGATGAAGAATTGGAAAAAGAACTCGACTACCTGCAAACATTTAAACAAAATCAAGTTGCCGGTATTTTGGCGGCCACCCATTACCCCGACCTTCCCGAATACAGCGGCAGCCTTTACCCGGTCGTATTTCTGGACCGGACAAAAGAAGGCGCCCCATCCGTATTCAGTGACGGGCGGGCAGGCGGAAAACGGGCGGCTGAGGAAATGCTTCGCGGCAAAAGCACAAGCATCACGCTTGTCAAAGGTCCAGTCCACCTTCCGACCGCTCAGGAACGTTTTAACGGCGCACTTAACGTGCTGCAAAAAGCAGGCGCGCCATTCAATGTCATCTCCGCCGCTTCATTTTCCATCAAGGATGCCGCCATTTTAGCAGAAGAATTGTTTGCAGCATACCCTGAAACCGACGGAGTCATTGCCAGCAACGACATTGCGGCGGCTGCCGTCCTCCATGAGGCGCTGCGGCTCGGCAAAAAAGTTCCGGAGGAGATTCAGATCATCGGATACGACGATATTCCGCAGAGCAGGCTTTTGTTCCCGCCGCTTTCAACCATCCGCCAGCCTGCATATGAGATGGGAAAAAAAGCGGCAAACCTGCTGCTGCAATTGATAAAGAAAGAGCCGCCGAAAGAGACGGCCATTCAAATGCCCGTGACTTACATAAGAAGACAAACGACGAGAAAGGATGATCACCATGAGTGAAATTTGTGTTATCGGAAGCTGTTCTATGGATCTGGTCGTCACATCTGAACGGCGTCCGAAAGCCGGAGAAACCGTACTGGGCACAGACTTTCAAACTGTGCCCGGAGGAAAAGGCGCAAATCAGGCCGTAGCCGCTTCCCGCCTGGGCGCAAACGTATATATGGTAGGAAAAGCAGGCAATGACAGCTACGGAAAAGCGATTATTGAAAACCTGAAGGCAAACGGTGTCAATACGGACTATATGGAAACGGTTACACATAAAAAAAGCGGAACGGCTCATATTGTGCTCGCAGAAGGAGACAACAGCATCGTCGTCGTCAAAGGCGCAAACGATGACATCTCCCCCGATTATGCTAAAAGTGCGCTGGCAAAACTTCCCGCAATTGATATCGTGCTGATCCAGCAGGAGATTCCTGAAGAAACCGTTGAAGAAGTGTGCAGCTACTGCCGCGCGCAGCAAATTCCGGTTATCCTGAATCCCGCGCCTGCCCGGCAGCTGAAACAATCGACGATTGAGGATGCCGCATATCTTACGCCCAACGAACATGAAGCATCCATTTTATTTCCTGACCGGACGAAAGAAGAAGCGCTCGCCGGCTATCCCGGCAAACTGTTCATTACCGAAGGAAAACAAGGTGTGCGCTACTCAGACGGCACCGCGGAACGGCTTGTTCCCGCCTTCCCTGCAGAAGCGGTCGACACGACGGGCGCCGGCGATACCTTTAATGCGGCACTTGCCGTCGCACTCGCGGAAGGACGGGACATCGAGCAAGCGCTCCTGTTTGCCAACCGCGCCGCCTCCCTGTCCGTGCAGCACTTCGGCGCCCAAGGCGGGATGCCGGCCAGAAAAGAAGTTGAGGAGCTGCTGTCATGAAAAAACACGGAATGTTAAACAGCCACATTGCCAAAGTATTGGCCGATCTCGGGCATACAGACCTCATCGCAATCGGCGATGCGGGTCTCCCCGCCCCTGCCGGCGTCCCTAAAATTGATTTGTCCTTAACGGCGGGCGTTCCCGCCTTTCGGGACGTGACCAGCCTGGTAGCCGGGGAGATGGCAGTCGAAAAGGTGATAGCCGCTTCCGAGATCAAAGACGCAAATCCTGAGAATGCAAGTTTCATAGAAAGCCATTTCTCAGCGCAGACGATCGAGTACATGTCCCACGGGGAATTCAAACGGCTCACACAGAAAGCAAAAGCCGTCATCCGAACGGGTGAAATGACACCATACGCCAACTGCATCCTGCAGGCGGGTGTGATTTTCTAGAAAGAAGGGATCCAGCATGCACATCGGCATGACAGACATTCATAAAGCATTCGGCAAAAACCAAGTGCTCTCCGGCGTCTCATTTGAGCTTCTGCCGGGAGAAATCCACGCTTTAATGGGAGAAAACGGAGCGGGCAAATCGACGTTAATGAATCTGCTCACCGGGCTCCACCGGCTCGACAAGGGAAACATTACGATAAACGGAACAAGTATGAGCTTCTCCAATCCAAAGGAAGCCGAAAAGCACGGAATCGCCTTTATCCATCAGGAACTGAATATATGGCCGGACATGACGGTGCTTGAAAACCTTTTTATCGGCAAAGAGCTGACGACGGCGTTCGGCGTTTTGGAAACGAAGAAAATGAAAGCGCTAGCAAAATCACAGCTTGAAAAACTGGGAGTCTCCCTTCCTCTTGACCGGGAAGCCGGACAATGTTCCGTCGGACAGCAGCAGATGATTGAGATTGCCAAAGCGCTGATGACAAACGCCGAAGTCATTATTATGGACGAACCGACCGCGGCGCTGACCGAACGAGAAATCAGCAAACTGTTTGACGTGATGACGGCGTTAAAGCGGGACGGCGTATCCATCGTCTATATTTCGCACCGAATGGAAGAGATATTTTCGATTTGCGACCGGATCACCATTATGCGGGACGGCCTCACTGTGGATATGGCGCATATTAAAGATACTAATTTTGATGAAGTGGTCAAAAAAATGGTCGGGCGGGAGCTGACCGATCGGTATCCGACTCGCACGCCGTCACTCGGCGATAAGGTGCTCGAAGTGAAAAACGCCTCAAAAAAAGGAAGCTTTTCACAGATCAGTTTCCATGTGAGCGCCGGAGAAATCCTCGGCGTTTCCGGCTTAATGGGTGCCGGACGGACAGAAATCATGAGGGCGCTGTTCGGAATTGACCGGCTCGATTCCGGAGAGATCTGGATTTCCGGCCGAAAAACCGGCATTCGGGGTCCGTACGATGCCATCCGCAAGGGACTCGGCCTGATTACGGAGAACCGCAAAGATGAAGGGCTGCTGCTGGATACGTCCATTCGTGAAAATATCTCATTGCCGAACCTGACCAGCTTCTCTCCGAAAGGCATCATTGACCGAAAACGCGAGGCGGAGTTCGTTGAGCTGCTCATCAAGCGTCTGACCATTAAGACCGCATCTCCGGAAACCGCCGCCCGGCATTTATCAGGAGGGAACCAGCAAAAAGTCGTCATTGCCAAATGGATCGGAATCGGCCCGAAAGTTCTCATCCTTGATGAACCGACAAGAGGCGTCGACGTAGGCGCGAAAAGGGAAATCTATTCATTAATGAATGAACTGACCGATCGCGGAGTCGCCATCATCATGGTTTCTTCCGAGCTGCCGGAAATTCTCGGCATGAGTGACAGAATCATCGTCGTCCACGAAGGGCGCATCAGCGGAGAAATCAATGCGGCCGGCGCAACACAAGAACACATCATGACACTTGCCACGGGAGGGCAGCAGAATGAAAACTGAACCAATGACATCAACTGAACAAAAGCGATTTTCCATTCATACCTTTACGCAAAAACTCGGTCCGTTTCTCGGCTTACTGATTCTTGTGCTGATCGTTTCCGTTTTAAACCCGAGTTTTCTTGAACCCCTCAATATTCTCAACCTTCTTCGGCAGGTTGCGATTAACGCTCTGATTGCATTCGGAATGACGTTTGTCATTTTAACGGGAGGAATTGATCTCTCTGTCGGAGCCATCCTCGCCTTATCGAGCGCATTGGTCGCAGGTATGATGGTCTCAGGCATCGACCCGATCTTAGCCGTCATCATCGGCTGCGTGATCGGCGCCGTACTCGGCATGATAAACGGATTATTAATCACAAAAGGAAAAATGGCGCCGTTCATCGCCACTTTGGCGACAATGACCGTCTTTCGCGGACTGACCCTCGTCTATACGGACGGAAATCCGATTACGGGGCTCGGTTCAAATTACGCATTTCAATTATTCGGGCGCGGTTATTTTCTCGGCATTCCCGTACCTGCCATTACGATGCTGATTGCATTTGCGGCCCTGTGGGTTCTTCTGCACAAAACACCGTTCGGCCGCCGGACATACGCCATCGGCGGCAATGAGAAAGCGGCGCTGATATCGGGAATCAAAGTGCCCCGCATCAAGATCATGATCTATTCTCTGACAGGTTTACTATCGGCGCTGGCGGGAGCGATTCTGACATCACGCTTAAATTCCGCACAGCCGACGGCCGGGGAATCATACGAGCTGGACGCCATCGCAGCGGTCGTTCTCGGCGGAACGAGCCTGTCCGGCGGTCGAGGGCGCATCATCGGTACGCTGATCGGGGTTTTGATTATCGGTACGCTGAACAACGGCTTGAACCTTCTCGGCGTATCATCTTTTTATCAGCTCGTCGTCAAAGGAATCGTCATTTTAATCGCGGTGCTGCTGGACCGCAAAAAATCGGCATAGTAGGAGGACCATTATGAAGAAAGCCATCATCACGATCGCGGCATTATCACTGTTTTTGCTGTCCGCCTGTTCACTTGAACCGCCGCAATGGGCAAAACCGTCAAACACAAAACATAAAAAAGAATTCACTATCGGGCTCTCCGTCTCCACATTGAACAATCCGTTCTTCGTTTCATTAAAAGAAGGCGTTGTAAAGGAAGCCAAAAAACGGGGCATGAAGGTCATTATTGTCGATGCTCAAAATGATTCATCTAAACAGTCAAATGACGTAGAAGATTTGATCCAGCAGGGAGTCGATGCGCTGCTGATCAATCCGACCGATTCATCAGCGATTTCAACAGCCGTCGAATCAGCAAATTCCCTCGGCATTCCCGTCATTGCGCTTGATCGTTCAGCCGAACACGGCAAAGTCGAAACGCTTGTCGCCTCTGACAATGTCAAAGGAGGAGAAATGGCGGCCGACTACCTCGCCGGTCAGCTCGGAAAAGGCGCCAAAGTGGCTGAATTGCAAGGGGTGCCGGGCGCATCCGCGACACGGGAACGCGGAACGGGCTTTCATCATATTGCCGACAAAAAGCTGGATGTCGTAACAAAGCAAGCGGCGGATTTTGACCGTACAAAAGGATTGACCGTCACGGAAAACCTTCTGCAGGGACATCCGGATATCAAAGCCGTGTTCGCCCATAATGATGAAATGGCACTCGGGGCGCTCGAAGCGATTAACAGCTCGGGCAAACACATTTTGGTCGTCGGTTTCGACGGAAATAAAGATGCGATTTCTTCCATTAAAAACGGAAAGCTGACAGCCACGGTCGCCCAGCAGCCGGAGCTGATCGGAAAACTGGCGGCCGAAGCGGCGGAGCAGGTGCTCAAAGGAGAAAAAGTCAAAAAAACCATTTCCGCTCCATTGAAACTTCAAACACAAAAATAACCGGCCGATGTTTAGACTTCCGGTAAAACGTGAAAGGATGAAGTAAAAGGAGAGATACAGATGAAGAAAACAGCCAAAGCGGCATCCATTCTGACCCTTGCAGCGGGAATATCAGCGGCTTCAGCTGCCGGAATAACGCCTCTTCCGGAGACACACGCGCAAGAAGCGGTCAAAATTGACGATCTGTACAGCTACCCGCTTGACTCTTATCTCGTTTCCGTGGAAGCATTGAACGTCAGAACAAAAGCATCAGCAGCCAGTCCGAGAGCTGATACCCTTCATTTAGGCGACAGCTTAAAGATCGTTTCATTCCAGAACGCTGACTGGGCAAAAGTACATTATAAAAACGGAAAAACAGGATTTGTATCTACTCATTATATTGTTAAAGAAGCAACAACCGTAAAAACGACGGCAAAAACAAAAGTATATACAGACAAACAAGCGGTCAAAGCTTCCCTTGCTAAAAACACGAGCGTTTCTTTCCTCGGATGGAAAAAGACAGCCGGCGGCGGCATTGACTTCGGCTGGGCGCTTGTCGATTACGGGGGCGCCACGGGATATATCAGCACAAAAGATCTGCAAAAACTGACATAATAGCAAAACGGATTTCGCAAATTCAGCGCGAAATCCGTTTTTTCTTTCTTGAGCAGTCAGAAACGTCTAAGGTTCGAAATATTTCTCAGGAAATATTGTCGGAAGAAGATGAATGCATACGACTCTAAAATGGCTTCTTTATGTAATCCGCCAGTCGTTTGGCATTGTCACGGATAGCCGCAGCATCGGCGGTGCTTACCCCGTACATCGCGAAAGCCGGCAAATAGGTCATACCCGTAAAATTAGCCATTGCCTGAAACGGCCTTAAGAGCTCGCTCAGTGAAAAATGGTTGGACCCGCCTGCCTGATATGCATCCTCTCCGGCACCTACGGAAACAGCCAGCAGCAATTCTTTGCCGTGCAGCGCCTTTCCTTTGGAGCCGTAAGCCCAGCCATACGCCAGCACATGATCCATCCATGTTTTTAAAAGCGGAGGCGCACTGTACCAGTACAGCGGGAATTGAAATACGATCCGGTCATACTGTTCACACAGCTGCCGTTCCTTTTCCGCATCTATTTTCCCGTCCGGATATTCTTTATAAAGCTCACGGACCGTGATTTCATCATGATTTTTTAATTCTTCTGTCCACGCCTTATTGACCGCTGAGTTGTCCATGTCAGGATGAACCGCTAATACCAATACTTTCACAGCTACCACACCTTTCCCTTTTGACTGTATTTTACCTAATCTTTGCCGGTTCAGCCAAATAAAAAGAAAGCCCCCGAGAAAAATGAGGCTTTCTTTTTTAATTTATTCCGGGCTTCCTTCGGTTGTTTCGATGTCCTTCGCAAAATTCGGATTATCTAAATTTGCGTTGAAAAAGTCCGCCGTATTCGGAAGCTTGAGGTTCATATTCATTTTTTGAGAAATGGTCACTTTACAATCTTTAATGACATAGTCAAACACGTGTCCGCCGGAATTGCGTCCTTCATCAATGAAGTGCAGGTGATATCCGGAAACAGCGATGCCGTTTGCGTAACCCGGCGTCCAGAAGCCGGCGATTGTACCCTGAATGTCGTCAAAGTTGAACACAGGCTGTGTTTTCACCGCTTCGATCATCGGAACGTACGGTTTCTCCTGGCGTTCTACCGTTCTTGTCTGCACCTTTTTAAATACGCCGTCTAAACGGATCGCATAAAATAAGTTTTTACTAGGCAGAAGGCTGGCGATTTCCTGCTCGAATTCTTCACGGGTCATTTCGCCGTCGATCGTATGCGTCATATCCGGCGTGAAAAATGTGAATGAGCAGAATGGTGACAGGTCTCCGCCTTTAACAGGCGTAGCCGTTCCGTCGCCGCGCAGACGGTAAAATTCTCCGTCAAATCCGATTAATTCGCCGTCCAGTTTGTTGAACGTGCCGATTCCGAAATCACCGAATTTCGGAATGTCAGCCATATCAAAATCTCCGTCATATACTCCGTCCAGCAGAGATGTCATTGTGGATACTTGATAGATCTGATCCTCAGGTGAGCCTTTTTCTCCGCGGCTCATCATATGGATGTCGCTTGCGTTTTTCATATTCCCTTCACTCCTTTTAAATTGGGCTGTTTTAGAAAACAGGTCATGGTGCGCAGAGTGCTAGAGAGCTTTTGCTTTCATTTTTTCTTTGAATTGCTTCGGAAGCATGTCGCTTGATAAATGGACATTGTCACTGTAATCGACAGGAATGTCAATGATGACAGGGCCTTCTGTGTTCAAGCCTTTTTGCAGCACGTCTGCCAGCTGTTCCGGTGATTCAACGCGCAAGCCGGTGGCGCCGAAGCTTTCTGCATATTTTACGATGTCAATGTTTCCGAAATCTACGCATGATGTACGGTTATATTTTTTCATTTGCTGGAATGCGACCATATCATATGTGCTGTCATTCCATACAAGGTGAACGATCGGCGCTTTTAAGCGGACTGCCGTTTCCAATTCCATTGCAGAGAACAGGAATCCTCCGTCTCCTGAAACGGATACGACTTTTTCACCCGGATTCACCAATGTGGCGGCAATCGCCCAAGGAAGCGCTACACCCAATGTCTGCATGCCGTTGCTGATCAACAGTTTCAGCGGCTCATAAGCGCGGAAGTAGCGGGACATCCAGATCGCGTGAGAACCGATATCGCAAGTGACGGTTACGTCGTCGTCAATTGCATTGCGCAGTTCTTGGACGATTTGCAGAGGATGCACTCTGTCAGATTTATGGTCGCTTGGCGCCTTCTCGCTGTCTGTGAGCATCTGTTTTAATTCGCTCAGCACTTCTTGTTCACGGCTGCCCATATCAAATGTCACAGCGTCGTGTTCAATTTGTTTAACCGTAGCGGCGATATCGCCTAATAACTCTAATTCCGGCTGATAGGCATGATCGATATCGGCCTGGATTTCGTCAAGATGGATAATAGCACGGTCGCCGTTTACGTTCCAGAACTTCGGATCGTATTCAATCGGATCATAACCGATCGTTAATACGACATCCGCCTGTTCAAGCAGAAGATCGCCCGGCTGGTTGCGGAACAGTCCGATCCGGCCGAAATATTGGTCTTCCAGCTCTCTGGACAATGTGCCGGCCCCTTGGTACGTTTCTACGAAAGGCAGTTTTGTTTTGGCAAGCAGTTTGCGGATTTGTTTTACCGCTTCCGGTCTACCGCCTTTCATGCCGACTAACAGAACGGGAAGTTTCGCCGTCTGGATTTTCGCGATAGCCGCGCTGACCGCTTCTTCCGGTGCAGGGCCTTGTTTCGGCGCCGGCACGCTGCGTACGTTTTTCACATTTGTGATTTCATTCACAACATCCTGCGGAAAGCTCACAAAAGCCGCGCCTGCCTGACCTGCTGACGCTGCCCTGAAGGCGTTTGTTACCGCTTCTGGTATATTCCCTGTTTCCTGTACTTCTACACTGTATTTTGTAATCGGCTGAAATAGCGCCGCATTGTCCAATGATTGGTGTGTCCGTTTTAACCGGTCTGCACGAATTACGTTACCCGCCAGCGCCACTACCGGATCACCTTCTGTATTAGCCGTTAACAAGCCGGTCGCCAAGTTGGATGCCCCCGGGCCTGAAGTAACGAGACAAACGCCTGGTTTTCCAGTCAGTCTTCCGACAGCCGCAGCCATAAATGCAGCGTTCTGTTCGTGACGGCATAAAACCAGTTCAGGTCCTTTATCTTTTAACGCATCAAATACTGCATCAATTTTTGCACCCGGAATGCCAAAAACATGTGTGACACCTTGCTCCACTAAGCAATCAACAACAAGCTCCGCCCCCCGATTTTTTCCAGAGGTTTTTAGTTCATTTGTTGCTTTTGCCAACACCCTCACTCCTTATTATGCATATTAAATATAAAATTTTAAGTAATTTGTGATATTATTCACTATACACTCTTTGGAAATTGACCTCCAATATCAATTCGCCGTATGATTAATATGTTTCACGAATAATTAACAAAGAGAAAGGAATGGATAAGGATGGAGCTTCGCCATCTTCAATACTTTATTGCCGTTGCCGAAGAACTTCATTTCGGCAAAGCTGCGCTTCGGTTAAATATGACACAGCCGCCTCTCAGCCAGCAGATCAAACAGCTTGAGAAGGAAGTCGGCGTGACCTTATTAAAGCGCACGAAACGGGTTGTAGAGCTTTCAGCTGCCGGAGAAAGTTTTTTAAAACACAGCAGAAACGCGATCGAAGAAATAGACAAAGCGATTGAAATGGCGCAGAGAACGGCGCGGGGAGAGCTCGGCCGCCTTGTCGTCGGTTTTGTCGGCTCGGCCACATATGAATTTCTGCCGCCGATCATTCGGGAATTCCGCGAAAAATTCCCCTCCGTCAAGCTTGATCTGCGTGAAATTTCTTCTTTCAGACAGCAGGAAGAACTTCTGAAGGGGAACATTGATATCGGCATCCTTCATCCGCCTTTACAGCATTCCGCGTTACATATGGAAAAGGTGCAGAGCAGCCCGTGCATTCTGGCTTTGCCGAAGCAGCACCCGCTTACCGCTAAACAGACAATCGACATTCAGGATTTAAAAAATGAACCGATTATCACACTGTCGAAAGAAACATGGCCGACTTTATACCTAGAGTTTGTAAACTACTGCGAGCAGGCGGGCTTCAAACCGAAAATCGTTCAGGAAGCGACGGAGTATCAAATGGTGATCGGATTGGTTAGTGCCGGCATCGGCGTAACCTTCGTGCCTTCTTCTGCTAGAAAGCTGTTTAATCTCGAAGTCGCCTACCGCGGCATTAATCAGGTGCAGCTCACGGCCGAATGGGTCATTGCCTACCGCAAGGATAATCAAAATCCGATTCTGAAACATTTTCTGGATATTATGAATAAGCGCCAGGCTTTATTGCAGGCGGATAAGGAAAATGCATAAAAAAGAGTGCCGCCGAAAGCAGCCTCTTTTTTTTTGTGCTTTTATGGATTTTTACTAAATTGGTAGAAACGCTCAGTACACCTTACGACCTGTACCCGTATACATACAGTACAACTGATCAGGAGGGATAAAAATAACGGGGCGGCAATGACCCATCTAAAAGGAGGCAGAACACATTACACATATTACCGTCATTTTGACCCTGATTTCTTTCTTTGTGACCATTATTTTTATATTTTGGAGACCCGGGGGATTAAATGAAGCCGTTCCGGCGTCGCTGGGCGCCATTCTCGTTTTGTTATGCGGAACCGTTTCCTTTCATGATTTGGGCGATATAGGGTCAAAAGTCACCGGAGCATCAATCACCATTATCTCCACAATGATTATGGCAATCGCGCTGGAAAGCTTCGGTTTTTTTAACTGGGCGGCAGCCAAACTGCTTCACCGCGCCAAGGGATCGGGCATCCGGCTTTTTTGGCTGACCAACCTGCTCTGTTTTTCAATGACGCTCTTTCTGAATAATGACGGCAGCGTCTTAATCACCACTCCTATTTTACTATTGGTCTTACAATATCTCGGACTTAAAAGACATCAGAAAACACCGTATTTAATAAGCGGCGTATTAATTGCGACGGCCGCAAGCACCCCGATCGGCGTCAGTAATATCGTCAATTTAATTTCTCTCAAAATGATAGGCATGGACCTTTATTTGTACACCAATATGATGTTTATCCCCGGCACGCTGGGACTGGTGTTTATGGCCTTTCTGCTCTTTGCCGTTTTTTACCGCCGTTTGCCGAAACAGCTCCCCGATATTCCGGTTCACTTTGACTCGCTGGAACACAAACGATATCATCCGCTTCAGCCTCCGCCAGACCCGACCCAAAACAGCCGTACGAACATCATGTTTTGTGTTTTGGTATTTGTATTGTTCGTCCGGATCAGTCTGTTTGCAGCTTCTTACAACGGCATATCCGTTTCGCTCGTGGCTGTCATCAGTTCAGTCATCCTGCTTGGCTGGAGATGGTTTTATTTAAAAATCGGACCGGCAGACTTATTAAGGAAAGCGCCTTGGCATATCTTTATTTTTGCCTTCACGATGTACATTATCATCTACGGACTGCATAATATCGGACTGACGGCGCTGCTTGTTCAGTCTATTGAGCCTTATGTCTCGCAAAGCATTGCCCACGCTGCAACTATTATGGGCATTGCTACATCCGTCCTCTCTAATTTGTTCAATAACCATCCCGCCTTAATGATCAGCACTTTGACATTAACTGAAATGTCCATCGACCCATTAACCGTAAAAATCATTTATCTGGCTAATATTATCGGCAGTGATATCGGATCATTGCTTCTGCCGATCGGGACTTTAGCCACGCTGATCTGGATGCATATCATCAGACAGCACGGCGAAAAAGTTTCTTGGTCAGAATATATCAAAACGACCATTATCATTGTCCCTCTCACCGTCGTGTTTACCATTACCGTTTTATATGTTTGGATCAGTTGGATTTACCTTTAGCTCCCATGAAAAAAACTGCCTGCTGTATAAGAGAGGCAGTTTTATCATTTATGGCAGGTGCATGGTTTTTAAATGATTCAATTTCCAAAAAACAGTATCGCCGTCTGCATTGGTCAGTTCAAGAATATTATCTGAGACATCCTGCAACAGCCCCACTTTATTCGGTATATCTCCTAAATCCAGAATAATCAGCTTCCCGATATATCTTTTTAATTGCTCCTCAAAATTCCGGACAAGGGGCACATTAGCGGGAACAACCGGCAGCTCTGAACTGTTTAACGTATACGGCGTCTGCTCATCGGAATAGGGTGTCAGCCATTTCAAATGATGCATCGAGATGAAAAGAGTCTTATAAACCGGAGAGAAGAAAACAAAATAATCATTTAAAACACTTGTCACATACCCATGAATGGAACGGTCTCCCGTAACAAATATTTCTGTGAATCTGCCTTTTATATGCTGGAGGGTATTCCGGTAAGAAAAGGAATGTTCCTGTTTTTCGGGATGCGGACTTTTTTTTCTTGCGTACGGTTCTTTATTCTCTTCGTCCGCGAGCGTCAATGTCATCCTCTGAAGATGCAGCAGCGGAATATAAAGAAACGTCCGGCCGTCATGTATCACAATGATATCCTGACCGATATCCAAAAGAGTTCCTGAAAATGTCGTATTCCCCGATATCTCAATATCGACTTGTTTATCCAGAAATCTGCTTAATCCAGCCATTTCATTCCCCCCTCTCCCGCGTTTACGGACAATCTTTCCAATCATTTACGGCCGTGTTTCCACCGATAATCTATTGTCCTTAATACAGTGGCGTAGCTATAAGAGTTCTCTTCCTCCCGTTTTGAGGATCGAACGGATCTTGATGATCTTTTCGACTTTTTAGAGGAAGTACGCTGCTCTTCGCGTGATTCTTCTTCATGCGGCTTTTCTTCTTCGGCGCTCTCTTTCTCACCTTTATTCTCGCCGTCTTTATTCTCCTCTTTTTTAGCTGCTCCTTTTGCCCCTTCGCTGATGCTCTTGATATGAAAAGGATAGATCCGCAGCACTTCTTTATCTTTCACAAGAGTGTAGTGGCCGTCGGAATTATCCACAAGTATACCTTCAACGGCTTCAGGACCTCCGCGGTTGATGGATACCCATTTGTGGATCAGGCGTTTAAATATGCCGTGAAAATCATCAGCCATTTCAAATTCCGGGCGCTCCTCCTCTTGGCCGTCCTCTTCTTGTTCCGCGCTGATGCTTTTGACATGGTCGGCGTTAAAATATACAATTCCGTCATCTTCCGTTTCCAGCACGAGAAAATCATCCCCTGTTTCGTGAAGCTTTCCTCTTTTCGATTCCGGACCTCCCTGATTCAATTGCACCGTGCGATTGGTCATCCGGCTGATCAGGTCTTGAAAATCATCAGCTTTTTCACATTCTGCCGCTTCGGCCGGCGATACGGTTTCACTCGTATTTTCCGTCACACTTTTCACATGTTTCCATTGATAATAAACGATTTTATTATCAACCTGAAGAGCGATATAATCCGATTGAATGTCTGCTAATCTCCCTGTCTTGGACTCCGGACCTCCCCGGTAGACAGTAATTACTTTTCCTTCCATCGCATGCAAAAAGTTGTCATCAGACCGCTGCCGCTTCGTATTGCGTTTCATCTATTGTCCTCCTAGTCATTTTTCTCATAATGTAAAAAGCATAATGCATATATACGTATCACGATTATTTTCGGGAACTGATTCACCAGCCTATTTGTAAAAAATCTTTCTTCATTTCCAAATCAGATATTCCACCGCTCTAACTCACTGCTGATGAAGGCGGACCGCTCCTTAATATATTCGCAAATCACTTCAGGCTCCCGGTCAAAGCTATCAATCTCCTCTTTCTTATAAGGATCCTTCGCGACATGCGGCCTGATCTGCTCATACAGTGACATGACCTTCGGCTTCATATGTTCAATGGTAAACCGGGTCTGAAGCGTCTCTTCCAAAAGCCGTTTGTACGCTTTGCGGAAATACGGTTCATCCAGAAGCCTTGCAGTCAAGGTATTAAACCCTTGTATTCTGACATAATCGGCCTCCATCCGATCACCATGAATGTCTCTTCCCCAAGTCGCATCGTAATCCCACGGAATGACTTCAAAAAGTCCCGTTTCATGATTCCGGTACAAAGCGTAATTATGAACAAATCCATCGTAGTTTGAGGTAAACACGATGCCCGCAAGCCACCGCAAATACTTATCGGCGTCCAAGTGTTTGACGATCTCCCCCTTGAACTCTGACTTCGGCACGGTATTAATTTTATAGATCATATCCTGCAAGTATAAATCGTCTTCTTTCGTTCCCGTTTTCTTTTCATAACCAAGTTCGAGCGATGTTTTCGTATCCCGCTCCAGATCACTGACGAGGGAGAAATTGGCGTCGTCATCAACCGCGTAAAAAACAGCCCCTTCCGCCAAATTCCGTTTCGCCAGAAAATATTCATCCACTGACTCCAGCTCAAGATACACACCCTCATGTCTGCCATTGATTTGCAAGGTTACGAAATTTGCCTTTGGTGACAGCGTCCCAAGCTCCGCGAAGAAATCGAGAGACAGTTTATTCCGCATCATCGACGGATCTTTGTATTCAGCGTTTAAATGTATCTCTTTCGCCCTGCGAAATGTTTTCGGCGAATAAAAAGCGATGTGATACGATTTTTTCTTGAAATCTCTTATATGAGAGCCGCGGTACGCCAGATCAATGTCAAGCCGTTTTTGATTCACTCTCAGCACCGCGGGCACCGGATCATCATCCCAAATGTCTTTTTTCAGCTCCATTAAGTCTTTCGGGTGAATAAACAGCTGGTATAGAGGCAATGTTGATTGGTCTTTCATCAGTAACCCTCCCTGTATTAATTTAGGCTGTGCTTTTTATATAAAACTCAGCGAATCACACATACACTTTTTTCATTCATGCGTACTATGTGGTAGTAAGGATCGCATCCTTAAAACATATATCATGAGGAGGTTTCAAAATGGGCCACTATTCCCATTCTGATATCGAAGAAGCAGTAAAGTCCGCAAGCACCGAGGGATTGGAAGATTATTTGTATCAAGAACCAAAAAGCAGTAAGAAGAGAAAATCTCGCAAGCATAAAAAATCCCGTTCTCACAAAAAATCTCGCAGCCATAAAAAATCGTGCCGCTCTCACAAAAAATCTCGCAGCCATAAAAAATCCCGCTCTCACAAAAGATCTCGCAGCCATAAAAAATCCCGTTCGCACAAAAAATCTCGCAGCCATAAAAAATCCCGTTCGCACAAAAAATCTCGCAGCCATAAAAAATCCCGCTCTCACAAAAAATCTCGCAGCCGTAAAAAATCATGCCGGTCTCACAAAAAATCTCGCAGCCACAAAAAATCATGCCGCCGCAAGAAAAAACGCACGCAGAAAAAACCTTATCGTCCTCATAAAAAAGACCCTTGCAAAAAAGACGATTACTGCAGCAAAACAGAGTACTGGAAAGACGGGAACATCTGGGTTGTAAAGAAAAACTACAAGTAACACCATTCGTAAATAGGCTGCCGGCTAAACGGAAGCCTTTTTCCTCAATCAGATATATGCCACGTGATAAGATATGCAGCCGGTTTTCTTTTGTTGTGTTTCCGAATTTTCTTTCTGTATAATCAGGTCATACGATAAAGAAAGGCGGCCGAAATCATGCATATCTTACGAGCAGACGAACTGAACGCAAAAGACACTTACAAATTGCTTTCGGGTACAGTCGTTCCCCGGCCGATCGCATTTGTCACTACGCGGTCATCCATCAACGGCGCCGTAAACGCGGCGCCCTTCAGTTTCTATAACGTTGTCTCCGCAGAACCGCCGCTTCTGGCCATCTCAGTCAGCCGCGCGGACGGACGGCAGAAAGACACCGCGAGAAACGCAATCGCTCATCGGGAATTCGTCGTACACGTCAGTGATGAGTCCATTATTGAAGACATTAACAAAACGGCGGCAAGGCTTGATCCTGATGTCAGTGAGCTTGGCATGACAGACCTTTCTGTGACAGACAGCGCTTGCATCAGCGTTCCCGGTATAAAAGAAGCAAAAGTCAGATTTGAATGTATACTCGAACGCCATCTTACGTTCCAAAATGACAGCGGAGAAACGACGACAGACCTCATCATCGGCAGAGTCGTTTGTTTTCATTTGAATGACCAAGTATATGACGCCGATAAAGGCTACATACGGACAGATGAGCTGAAGCCTGCGGCAAGGCTCGCGGGGAATGAATACGCCAGACTCGGGAAGACATATACGCTTGTCCGCCCGACCTGAAGCAGGAACCATTATAATAGAAGAAACTAGTCAAAAATACCCCTTTTGAAAGGGGTCTTTTTGAGTCTTTTACCATTAAACTCAGCCTAATGTCTTATAGAATGCCGAAACTTACAAGCTCCTCACCCGTATGAAACGAGTGACACATTTTTAGGAGGCAGACAGTTACTGATTTTTTCAGCCGTATTTATTTTGCTCAGCCTTATGTTTCAAGTATTTGCCGTCAAAGTTCTCAATTTGCCAAAGCCTGTTAAAAAGCAGAAGCCGATAAACGGCACACATCGATTAATCGAAATCACACTGCTTATTACGGGCATCGCAGCGGTGAATTTTTCCAATGAAATGTACGTATTTGCGGGAGTTGTTTTCATGCTATTTTGCTGCACCGGCATAATGGAATGGCGGCACCGGCGGGAGGAAAAGCAATATGTGTACGATTCGTTTTACGCGGGTCTTTCTGCCGCGCTTGGCGTGCTTATTTTTTTTATCAGTTAGCGTAGCTCTATACTCCTGCGGCCGCTCCGTCGCCGCGCGGGTCGGCACCGCCTTGGAGAAAGCCTTCTTCATCAATGACGATCGCTGCCGCATGGCCCATAAGCCCGTCAAAATCACCAACGGTCTCGACGCGGTGGCCGCTCTGCCTTAGGGCTTCTCTCGTTTCAGGGCTGATTCTGCTTTCAACCCTCAGCCCTTCATACTCCTCTCCCCATGTCCGTCCCCAGACCCAGCGCGGCTCATTGATCGCCTGCTGGGGGTCCATTTTGTAATCAATGATGCGCGTAATCATCGCTGTCTGAGTTTGCGGCTGGCCTTCTCCTCCCTGGGTTCCGTACAGGATGTGCGGCTTTCCTTCTTTACAGGCTATCGCCGGCATGAGGGTGTGGAACGTCCGCTTGCCGGGTTCAAGTGTATTGACATGGGATTCGTCCAGCGAAAAAAATGACCCGCGGTTTTGCAGCAGAATGCCCGTCTCCCCCGCTGTAACGGCAGACCCGAACTCGAAATAGAGGCTCTGAATAAAGGAAACGGCATTTCCTTCCGCATCGGCGACGGCGGCATAAGCAGTGTCGCTTCCGACCGGCCGGCTTACCGCCGGCGCAGCCACGTTACCGATTTCTTCCGCCAGCTGCTTTGCATACCGTTTATCAAGCAGCCGATCCAGCGGAATATGAGAAAATGCCGGATCAGTCAGCACTTCATTCCGGTGCTGAAAACTCTTCTTCAGCGCCTCGATCAGCAGATGATAATAGTCAAAGGAACCGTGTTCGATCTGAGAAAAATCATAGTTTTCCAATATATTGAGCGTCATTAAGCCTGTAAAGCCCTGTGAATTCGGCGGAGCCTGATAGATTTTGCACCCGCGGTAATCGGAGGATACCGGGTTCGTCCACTCGCCGCGGTGGGTTTTAAAGTCATCAAGTGTCAGACGGCCGCCGTTGTTTTGCAGAAAGGATGTGATGCGTTGAGCGAGATCTCCTTCATAAAAAGCGCTTCTGCCTTTCTCGGCAAGCTGCTCCAAGCTGGCCGCCAGATCCTTCTGGACAAACCGTTCACCGGGCATGGGCGCTTTTTTGTTTCTCGTAAAAATGGCCGAGGTGTAAGGCGTCGAGGCTAAAAGAGCGAGATTGCGTTCTGTGTGGGCGCACTGGTCGGCGGACACCGGAAATCCGTTTGCCGCATAATCAAGAGCTGGCTTCAGCACCTCAGCGAGCGAAAGACGCCCGTACGCCGAAAGCACGGCATCCCAGCTGTCCGCCATTCCCGGAACGGTAATGGCGCTTTCTGTCCCGCGCAGAGGGATCGCTTCTCTGCCCCGATACAAGTCTCTCGTCACATGCTTCCCTGAACGGCCGCTCCCGTTATAAGCTTTGATTCGTCCCGTTTCTTTATGGTAAGTGAGCCAAAATGAATCCCCGCCAAGACCCGTCATATGCGGATACACGACTGCCAGACAGGCGCTGACCGCCACTGCCGCGTCAAACGCGTTTCCGCCCTTTTCCAGAATGCCGGCCCCCGCCTGAGAAGCGAGATAATGCGGACTGACGACCATTTGTTTCGTTCCGATGGTTGAAGTATTCATAGCAAGCCCCTTTACAAATTTTCTCAATTATAAAAAGCGGCTTCGCGGCCATCCACATTCCTGAAAGAAAATCTCACACACTATTTACTTTTCGATAAGAAATGATTCTAAGTTATTACATATCGAAAACAATAAAAAATTTTCTCCTTCATACCGTAATGTTTCATGATACAATAATGTCTACCAAATGAAGGAAGGTGAAGCGGGTTGGAACATGAATACAGCATTCCGAATCTTGTCCTTGATGAAACGGATAAACAGATTCTTTCGATTTTGCACGAGGAAGGGAGGATTTCCTATACAGACGTAGGAAAGCGGGTTAACCTGTCGCGAGTGGCGGTTCAGCACCGCATTCAGCACTTACTGGATGCCGGTGTCATTGAAAAATTCACCGCTGTCATCAACCCGGCGAAAATCGGCCGTCATGTGTCCGTGTTTTTTAATGTGGAGGTGGAGCCGCAGTATTTGGAGGAAACCGCATTAAAGCTTGAAAAGGAGCCGGCCGTGACAAGCCTTTATCATATGACCGGACCGAGCAAGCTGCATATGCACGGCATTTTCGCAAATGATCAGGAGATGGAAGAGTTTTTGACAAAACGGCTCTATACGCAAAAAGGCGTCGTCAGTGTCGACTGCCAAATGCTGATTAAACGGTATAAAAGCAGAACGGGCATGAAGCTGTAAGGAGGACATAGCCATGAAACATCCCTATTGGGACATTACGGCGGCGATGGTCCGAACGGGCATTCTCGGATTCGGGGGCGGCCCGTCGGTGATCCCGCTCATCCGCCATGAAGCCGTCAATAAATACAAATGGATAGATGATGATGAATTCGGAGAAATATTAGCGATCGCTAATGCGCTTCCCGGACCGATTGCCACAAAAATGGCTGCGTATCTGGGCTTCAAGCTGAAAGGCACGTTAGGCGCAATCTTGGCAACCCTCGCCCACATTCTGCCTACATGTCTTGCTATGGCGGGCTTGTTTGCGGCTGTCAATGTCTTAAGCCACTCAGCAATTGTTGCCGGCATGATTGGCGCTGTAACACCGGTGATTGCGGTAATGCTCGGCATCATGGCGTACGAGTTTGGCCAAAAAGCGCTTAAAGGTTTCGGCTGGGTCACGGGCATCCTGTTTTTTATCATCGCTTTTATCGGCCTGCAAACGCTGCAGATCAATCCCGGCTTTGTCATTATTATTTTCTTGGCGTACGGCGCGTTTCATTTTAAATTAAAGGACAAAATCACAAATAAACGTTCAAAAGATAAAGGAATGTCGGCCTCATGATCATGATTTATGTATTTATGGCGTTTTTTGTCGCAAACGTACTCGGATATGGAGGCGGACCGGCGTCGATCCCGCTGATGTTTGAAGAAGTCGTCAACAGATACAGCTGGCTCTCAAACGATCAATTCTCAAATATGCTCGCACTTGCGAACGCATTGCCGGGCCCGATCGCAACCAAAATCGCGGCGTATGTCGGCTACAGCGCAGGCGGGTGGCCCGGGTTCCTGATTGCGCTGATCGCTACCGTCGTACCGTCGGCGCTCGCATTGATCGTCCTCTTGCGCATCATTCAGCGCTTCCGCCAATCCCCCGTCATCAAAGGTATGACGCTGTCCGTCCAGCCTGTCATCGCCGTCATGATGCTTATTCTTACCTGGCAAATCGGCGCAGACGGCATCAAAGCCATCGGCTGGATTCAATCCTTAGTGATTGCGGGCATTTCCCTCCTTGCCTTGACAAAATTCAAGATGCATCCGGCCTTTCTGATTATCGCGGCGTTTTTGTATGGAGGGCTTGTGGTTCCTCATTTATAAAGAAAAGCACCTGGACAGGTGCTTTTTTATTTTGGCCCGGAAATACCATTTGATATGACAACTGTTTCTTCTCCTGCATCACTCTTGATGATTTGCTTAACTTGCAGCGTTGCGCCTGCCATTCTCACAAATTGCTGAACCTGAGGCGAATTGGTTTCAGCCTGTATCCAAACAGAAGTCGGCGCTTTCCAAGCTAAAAAGAGTGCGAGAATCAACATACCAGAGATAACCAGCAGCAGCTTCATAGAGCATCACTTCTTTTCAATAAGCTGCCCGCCGCGCTCAGCGCCTGATGATCATGAAGAATATCACCGGGACGATTGCCTTCTCCCAGCACATAGCCTTTAAAGGACATCCCCATAAAATGAAAAATATGTTCAAATTGCTGAATCAGCGGCAGCCCTTTTAGTTTAGGATTGTCCCCTCCCACTGCTGTTACATATGCCTGCTTCGCTGACATTTGCTGTTTAAAATCAGGAAACCTCGGATCTCTCAGCGTCTGTGACCAGCGATCAATAAACAGCTTTAATGTCCCTGACATGCCAAACCAATAAATCGGGGTGGCGAATACAAGAATATCGCACGGTAATATCCGCTCAATAATAGAATCGCAGTCATCTTGAACAGGATGAAAGCCGCCTTGGGCGTGACGCAGATCTTCAATTGGCCGGATTCGATATTTCCGCAAATGAATGTGCTCTGCATCGAATCCTTGAACAGCCTTCTCCGCAAGAATATCCGTATTTCCGCCAGGCCGAGTTCCGCCGTTAATAACCGCAATTTTCATGATGCATCTGCTCCTTTGTTTACGAATGATTTTCTTCATCATATAATGGATTTATCAATCAATACAGATGATTATTTCGATTATTCCAATCGGTAAAACCGATTTAGAAAGGGCGAGAACATATGGAATTGAAGCAGCTGATCACCTTTATTACCGCAGCAGAACATGTAAACTTCACCCTAACCGCCAAGATGCTTAACTATGCACAATCAAGCGTTACCTCTCAGATCAAATCACTTGAAGAAGAAATCGGGACTCCTTTATTTGAACGGCTCGGCAAGCGGCTCATCCTGACAGAAGCCGGCAAAACATTCAAATCCTATGCGGAGAAGATCATTGCGTTAACAGAAGAAGCAAAAATGGCCGCAAATCAAGTAAGAGAAACAACCGGAACCTTGAAAATCGGCGCGACGGAAAGCCAGTGCACATACCGCCTTCCGCCTATCATAAAAGAATTCAAACAGGCTTTTCCTCAAGTAAAGCTCATATTCAAACCGTATGTTTCCAACGAACAAGCGAAAGAACAGCTCTTACAAGGCCAGCTTGATATCACCTTCATCTTGGATGTGAACCGAACGGAAGACGCACTGCACGTTGAATCTTTGATTCAGGATGAAATCAAAATGGTAGCCGCCAATGACCATCCTTTTGCAGCAGACTCACCAGCAACATTGAAGGATCTTCAAAATGAAACCCTTCTGCTGACAGAGGACGGCTGTTCATACCGCACGCTCTTTGAGAACACTTTACATGATGCCGGAGTCTACCCTAACAAATTAGAATTCGTCAGCATAGAAGCCATCAAACAATGCGTGATGGCCGGACTTGGAATTGGACTATTGCCTGAAATGACAGTAAAAGACGATATTGCCGAAGGACGGATGAAAGAACTCAACTGGCAGAATGAATGTCCTGTTTTTACTCAACTAGCATGGCATAAGGACAAGTGGATGTCTGCGCCATTAAAGGCTTTTATCGATTTGACGCGAAAAACATTCAAATAAAAACCTATCTGCAAGGACAACAAAGTTTTTAATAAAGCAGACACCAGGCATACAAAAAAAACACTTGGTGGCTCAGAGCCCCAAGTGTTACACGTGATTTTTCCGATAAAACGTTCGCAAAACATGCGTTTCAAGGTCAGCCAGACGGACAGGGATCGGCAGCCTGCTTTCTCGATTGATCATTTTCATTGTGATCTGATAGCTGCTTTCTAAATCAATGTTATGTCCGCAAGACAAGAAGATAGGCTTCACGTCCCGCCGTGTCCGAAGCGCCCGGCCATATACCTCGCCGTCAATGAGAATATCGGTGTAGGCGCCGACTTCATTTTCAGGCATCTTGAAATCGCAGCCTTTGATTTTGAGATAGGTTTTCGCAATCCCTATCGTTGGCTTACCCAGAAAAAAAGCCGCATGGGTGGCAACGCCCATATGATTGTAATGCAGATACCCGTTGCCATCAAACAAAAACACATCCGGCTCCGCCTCCAGCTTTTCGGCCGCTTCAATGATCAGCGGCAGCTCGCGAAACGCAAGAAAACCGGAAACATACGGCACGCTGATTTTCCCCATGCTGTGCACTTTTTCAATCACTTCTTTTGTATCAGCGTCAATCACGATGATACTGCATACGCCGTACGGTTCCCCGTCCCGCTCCCAATAAGCGAGGTCGACGCCTGCGCATGTGTTGACGGAGTCTGGATGGATGACGGGGGATAGGTTGATTTTATGTATTAGGGATTGTTGTGTTTGAATAAAATCCGATTCATCATTTAGATCAAAATCGTGAATTTGATGTATTTTCATTTCACTTGTTTTCCTCGTTTTCATTTCTAAAATCGTCTTTTCAATTCAAGTTCTTCATTTCGATATACAACGCAATAAAACTTCCGTAAGGATAATCTCCATCCCAGCCACATGGAAAATAGCCCGCTTTATAAATTTTGAAAAGTTTTTCAAAAAAATTGTCTGTTTTCCCGTTTACTGCTCTATTTATTGCACAATTATTTAGATCTGCTACGATCTCTTCAAGAAAAGTATTAAATTCAGTCGTAGCACTTCTGACATTTTCCGAAAAAATTTTCAGAAGCATGTCTAGGTTTTGTGGTTTTTGATCATCGTTTAATTCATAAAATTTTCCCCATACCTCACTCATCTCGTTTTCTTTTATATCTTTCCACGTATATTCATCTTCACCAATTATATCTTCGTAAGCATAGTACTTAGCTTTTTCTTCATCATTAATAATTTTAGTAAAATAAGAGATATCATGTGATGATGCAACTGCTTTAAAGATTTTGGAAAAATCAATAACTTCTTTTACCTGATTATGATAATGTCCGTATTTCATTACTTTATACACCTTTCCTAAGTACAACCGTAGGGTTACCAACTCTCCGATAATCGGAACAAAGCCTAAAATTCAAATAAGTTATTCAGAATTTACAAAACAGAAAACAACAATTCACCTATGAAAAAACCTTGAAAGGCTTCAGCAGCCATCAAGTTTAATTAATTCTTCTAACCATTCCCTCTTATAAGTCTAATCCTCAATTAAATCAAGATAATATTTATCATTTTTCATAAGCTCTATTAAAAACTCTTCTAATGAATCTGCAATTTTTATATCATCGTGATATATTGAATTGTTTTGTTCATTGCCTAATGCAATTAACAATAAAGCACTTTCATTTGCTTCAAAAAAAATCAATTTATCTTCTTCAAGTTCCTCATAAACTTCTATATCTGGATAAAACTCAAAGTCATTAACTTTTAATCTTGCATCTCTAATTGAAGCAGGTCCAAGAATGCGATTAATATTATATTCTGATTTTTTTAGAAAGCCGTAACCAACCTCTAGAAGAAACTGTCTCAAATCATAAGGTAACCTTGATCCCAACTTATTTTCTACTTCTAAAATTTCATTCTCGCTTACCGGATAAAATGTATTTTCCTTGTAAGTTTTAATAAAATCATATTTCACAATTATTTACCTCCTTTGAGTGGAGAGTTTTTCTCCTGTGACGGGTTCATAGCCCAACAGACATTTAAGTCATCTTAAACAGAAAATAACAATTCATTTGTAAAAAACCTTGAAAGGCTTCACTAGCCAATCAAGGTCAATTAATTCTTCTAACTATCCAATTTTTAAGTCTAATCCTCAATTAAATCAATATAATATTCGTTATCATTGAGGAACTTTTTAAAAAAATCCTCTAACGATTCAGCTATTTGAGTGTCAAAATAAAATATTGGATTATTTTCCAATTGTAAATCTATAGAAATATAAACACCCTCGTTTACTTCAAAAAAAATAAGTTTATTTTCATCATCATAAATTTCATCTAAATCTGGGTCAAACTCAAAAATTCCTTCTCTTAGTCTAATGTCGGCTACTGCCCCTGGCCCCAATATCCTATTAATTGCATTATCACTTTCACCTTTAATAAAACCATAACCGACTTCTAAATATAGTTGTTTTAAATCATTTGGAATATCTACGTTCATTCTTTGTTCAGCTTTTAATATATCCTCTTCAGGTACCTTATATGTTTTATTTTCTAAATGATTTATAAATTCAAATTCAGCCATGAACTATTTTTACCTCCTTGGAAAAAGTTTTCCTGATGGTGCTCCCTTTCCATGTATACCCGCTTGGTGTTCATCCGGATATTTTGCCGGATGAATATTCCACCATTCGTGAGGGCCACCAAAGTTGTTCTCTATGATATGATGGGCATCGTACGGTTGACCAATACTTCGGGCAACTTCTCCATGCTTATCAAAAACCTCTTCTGTATATCTAGGCCACTTTTGATTGGTTTTTTCTTCCCATTCTGCAATCAATCTATCTTTCAAACTTGATGTGAATTTGCTCCTATGCTTAGCTGTTTCTTTTGGTGTTAATTTCTCATAGTTATTATTTCTTAAAGCTTCTTTTATATGGTCGATCTGCTCTTTACAAACCTTTCGTCCAGTTTTGGCTTCTATATCTCTGAGATATGCTTTCGCTAAGTCTTTATTTAGTTCACCAGTAGCTTTAGTGCCTTCACTATGAACGTCTGTTTTTTGCCTCTCAACTTTCAGCACCTTAGGCTCTTCTACATGATCTGCTTTCGGTTTTTTCGCAAATTTTCCATCGCTTGTGCGAAACACTTTCGACGAGGCATCATAGAATACCTTCCCTGTTTGTGTAATATAGTGAATATGGTCTTTAGCAACTTGTTTTAGGTAATTAACTGGATACTGTGCGACTTTCTTGACAGCTTCTTTATTAATCAAACTCTCAGTATAGTGGCTGCTTTTAGCATATGCGTATGCTGGCTGATTTCGGAATGTTCCCATCAGCTGTTTCGCAAAAAGTACGGTTTCACCAGCTGATTCTATCACCGATAAAGATCGTTTTGTAACTGATTGATAGGTTTGATGAGCTACTTTTTTCACATGGGTCGGATTCACGACATGTCGTATATCTGATAGTTTCACTTTAACTGTCGAACCTTTATCCACATTTCGATACATTGATACACTATGATCAACCGATTTGGCCAGACTGCCCGCTCCAACCAAACTCAGCGCAGCTTCCAGCGCCCCTTGCTTCCGCTTCTCCTCAGACACTTTGTTTCCGAACATATCACGGCCTGTGACGGCTTCTGTGAATCCGTTTGAGGCGACAAGACCGTATGCGCCCATTTCTGTCATTTTGAGAATGTCTAAGGATTTTCCGGTTTTATAGGCATCTAAAGCATGTTCTGCGGCAATGACGGTTTTTCCGGTTTTATAAATGGCTTTTCCGCCTTTGAAAGCGCGGCCCGCCCAGCCGACGACCGGTATGAATCCGGCGGCGGCCATCGCTCCTGCTGTGACGCGTTCTGCGGTGGAGAGTTTTTCGCCGGTAACCGGATCAACGCCTTCGGCTGCTCTTTTATAATCATAATAGCCGGTGACTTCGCCGGTAAAGTTGCAGATGCCGTCCCATGTTTTTTCGTACCATGGTTTATTGGCTTCTTCTTCAGCCTTTTCCTGAAGCCGTCTTGCTTCGGCCTGCTGGGCTTTTGCGTCAATATAGTCCGTTCCCTGTTTTTCTGTCGCCATGACGCTTTTGTAGATTTCATTGCTGTGGAAGGCTTTTTTGTCATAGTACATAGGGGATGCGCTTTTCCCGTTGCTGGTGGCTTGCATGAGAACGGAATATTTGCTGAGCACTGCGTTGTCCAGAGATTCTAAGTTTTGATATTCAGCGGTCAGGGATTCATCAAGCGTATCGACTGCCGTGATCGTGTCGCGTCTGGTTTTCTGGGCATCGCCCATTTTATCAGCGTAATCATCCAGCGTATATGTGTCGAGATGAATAATATCGCTGATGCCTGACAAAATTGAATCGATTTCTGCTTTATGAGCGGAGACAATCTCTGAAGCTTTCAAATCCGCATTGGGCAGCTCATGCTCCAAAAATGAAGTCTCCGCATATGTATCGCTGAGTTCTTGATCTTTAATGTCACCTGAAATGCCATTTAAAAACGCAATTTGAGCAGAGACAAGCGTCAGCCAGCTGTCGGCGATTTCCGCTTGTCCCTGAAAAAAATCTTTTATATTGTCTGCGCCTTTCCCTTTCAAAGCATCACCCAGATCGGCCACGCCTTGAAAGGCTTGTTTGAGCGCACGCAGCTGCTCTTCAAGGGCTTCGTATTGTTTCTTTCTCTTATCTGCTTCGTCCGTTAACGATTGTGATTCAAACACTTTGCTCATCGGCAAGTCCTTTCTTTCGTTATTTTACGGCGATCGCCTCGTCCTGTTCTTTCAAAGAATCTACGTTGTCTTTAACGTCCGCGATATTCTTATGAACGGCCTGCTTGTATTCGCTGATCATCGATACAAGCTTTGCCTCGCGGGATTGGTATTTGGAGGTATAGTCGAGCTTGTTTTTTCCGTTTGAACCGGCGTTCCCGATCGAAACGGCCTCCAAAGCGCTGCTGACGGATTCAAGCTGCTTCATGACAGCTCCGTATTTGAGTTTTATTTCTGCCATTAAAACCAACTCCAGCTTCTTTTGATTGATTGTATTTTTTCTCCGACTGTGTCAAGGGCTTCTTCTCCCAGCGTCAGCAGGTGCTCTGCCTCTCTCGCGATGCTTCTGGCGGCAAGGAGCCCTCCTTTTTCAATTTCAAGCTGTGTCATCTTTAAGCCGATTCGGTAAATATAACCGTCGTATTTGTCTGTAACGATTCTGTATGCTTCTGTATGGGCCTGATCGCGCCGGTCATCAAATTCTTCAGCAAAAGTGCCGGTCCAATGATGGTCCAGGTGCGGCCTGAGGATGTCCCTGATTTCAGACACGCCCTCTTCCTGCAGAGATTCTATCTCTTTTTTCGCTTCTTTTAATTTATCAATTTGGTGTTCAACCTCGCCCAGTTTATGGCTGATTGTGCTGTTAATATGGCTTAATGTGCTTGAATGGCTCATCTTTTTCACCTCGTCTTACGCAAAAAGTCGTACAAAAAGCACAGACTTTTCCATACTATATTTCCATATATTATATTTTAAAATAGACAGAAAGCAGCTTAAATAGGTTAAATGGCTTATTTTCAACAGCCGAGATGTTCATCATTAACGCCAAAAGACTCACATAAACGGCATATCCATTCATTGATCTCCTCTATGTATCCATGATAAATTCCCTAAAAAAAGGAGACAGTGATTAACCGTCTCCTTAGCCTTGTATCAAGATCATCATACTGTCGTTAATTGCAGTCCCAGTTGTACAAAACGTTTGAGAAATCTTTTTTCTTCAAATCTTCCGGTCTGATAAAGAAATTGGCGATTCCCACATCTCCCCACATCGAATCAATGTCATCATCTGAATCAATTTGCAAAAGCAGAATCGTATGGTTTTGATGGGAGTAAGACCGCGGATCTTCCTGGGTAAAGGACGCATAGCCGCCGATTTTATGGCCGAATGCGTTCGCGGTATATTCGTCATACACCTCATCGTCAAACTGCTCGAAATAGTCAAAGGCATCCATCCCGGCATACTGCCTGAATTGAAAATCAGACGGGAGCACCCATTCAGCAGACAGCTCAGGGGTGATCAGCGCTTCGGATTGAATCGGAAAATCGTACTCCTCTTCAACCTGAACGAAAGAAAAATCGTCCATGAGCTCCGCTTCTTCTGCTGTCACATGTTCAAAATATTTGACGCAGAAACCCGTTTGCGCGCACCCGTCGTCAAAATTCAAACCGTATACGTCATCACTGACCGATATGTAAAACTGAAGAATGCCGGTGTCCGGAAAATCAGGGAGTCCGGGCATATCCGCAAAATTGATTTGAGCGAGAAGCTTCATCGGCCTGCCGCTTTCATCTTCAGGGTATGGTTCATGTTTCGGAAAATAGGGGTCTCCGGCAATTTTACTGTCATACCGACCCGTTTCAGCTTTTTTGACGTGCAGTTTGATAAAGCGCCGTGCTGACGTTTCCAGCAGACCGCGGGATGATTCCATTTGCTTCGGCAATTTCCATGTGTTTTCCACGATTAATATCCCCTTCGTCTCTAATGATTGTATGATAAAAGGCCGGCGCGGTCCGCCGGCCTTTCAAGTGACAGAATCAGTCTGAGGCACGACGGCTCTTCTTCCGATTGAGATATATTCCACGCCCGCCTGTTCCGCTTCCTCAAGCGAGTGGCAGTTTCTCCCGTCGAAAATAACCGGGGTTTCCATCAGCTCTTTGTACGCTTCAAGCGGAAAATGTTTAATTTGTTCCCAATCTGTCAGAATCAGGACGGCATCCGCTCCCCTGACCGCTTCTTCTATAGACTCCCGATAGGAAACCGCAGCCGGAAGCAGCCCGGAAGCCCGGAATGAAGCAATCGGATCGTACGCTGTCATCCGGGCATCAAGAGCCGCCAGACGATCCGCAATGACAATGGACGGCGCGTCCCGCATATCATCTGTATTCGGCTTAAAAGACAGCCCTAATAACGCGATGGTTTTCCCCGTCACACCGCCGAGCCTGTTCAGCACTTTATCAACCAGCATGGACTGCTGGTTATTGTTGACCTTAATGACGGACTTCAGCAATTCAAAATCATGCTCCACATGTCCTGCGATCTGCACGAGGGCGTTTGTATCCTTCGGAAAGCAGGAACCGCCGTAACCGATGCCAGCTCTTAAGAATTGATTGCCGATCCGTTTATCCAATCCCATTCCGTGTGCGACTGATTCCACATCCGCACCGACTTTTTCACATATATGAGAAATTTCATTAATAAAACTGATTTTTGCCGCTAAAAATGCGTTTGACGCATATTTGATCATCTCAGCGCTTCTGATGTCCGTATGATATACCGGAATCGCAAGCGGCCCGAAAACCCGGTCAAGCGTTTCCCGCGTCTGCCGGTCTTCAGCCCCGATCACAATGCGGTCGCCGTGAAAGGTATCATGAATCGCCGAACCTTCACGGAGAAATTCCGGGTTCGAGGCGATTGAAATGTTCACGTCCGCTTTCAGCCGTGACTGAATAACTTCGCTGATCCTGTCATTCGTTCCCACGGGAACCGTGCTTTTTGTCACGACGATCGCATCTTTAGAAATATGTTCGGCAATCCGTTCGGCGACATTTTCAATATAAGTAAGGTTTGCGTGCCCGTCTTCTTTTTGCGGCGTTCCGACCGCTATAAAAATAACGTCCGCTTCCGCAAGCCCTTTTTCGTAGCTTGTTTCAAATGCCAGCCGATGCCGGCCGATATTTCGTTTCATCATATCTTCAAGACCCGGTTCAAAGATAGGGGACAATCCCTTTCTCATCTGCTCAACCTTACGTTCGTCAATATCTATGCATGTTACGTCATGGCCGATTTCTGAAAGAGACACTCCTGTCACAAGACCGACGTAGCCTGTTCCGATCACTGTTATTTTCATCGTGTTCCCCCAACCGTTTAGAAATTGCTGCTGGGCAGCTTACCGTTATTATCATATGATCCCGGCGCCGGCTGAATGCCGGAAGCCTGAGGTCATGATAGGAAAAAACGGCGCCGGCCGCTGATAATAAGCATAAGCATAAAAGAATCATCTTGCAAAACAGCCGCTTACGCTTTATTTAAACGGGATGGAGACGACGATTAAAAAAGACCCCAGCGCTTACGGCGGGCCACAGGCAGCGGAGGTTCCTTATAAACGGCTTTGTTTTCAGCGAGAAGCGCCGCATTTTCCGTGAGCATGTAAATCAGCTCTGTCCCTGCTTCTTTTTTCAGAACGCCGAGCGCCTCCTGATAATAAAAATTTCTCGGTCCGAGGTTATGGGCGTCAGATGCGAGAAAGTGGATCAAATTCGCTTCAATCAGCTGCAGCGAAAAGGATTTCGCTTTCCGCCCGAATGCTCCGGCAATGCAGCCGGCCGTCACTTGGGCGGCCGCGCCTTTCTTCACAAGACTGTATAGGACGGAAGGGTTTTCGCGAATTTCTCTGTTCCGCTCCGGATGGGCGATGACGGGGACATATCCGTTCAGCTGCAGTTCATAAAACAGCCTTTCAGCGTAGGCCGGGACATGATCCGCCGGAAATTCCGTCAGCACATACTTTGTATCATGGAGCGGGACAAGCGAGCCGCTTTGAAGACCTGCCAGCAGATCTCCGTCTATTCTGATTTCCTGGCCGGGCAGAACAGTCAGCGGTATGCCTTCCTTGTTCAAACGTTTGTTTAACAGGCTGACCGCTTCGTTGACCGTATGCCGGTCCGTGTCATAGCGGTATTTCACATGATGCGGCGTCGCGATGATCGTATCAATCCCCTGTCTGACCGCTTCTCTCGCCATCTTCAGACTTTCTGTATCATCCGCCGCGCCGTCGTCTATGGAAGGAAGGATGTGACAATGGATATCTATCATATTTCAATCCCTCCTTAAAAAGAATGGACCGCGCCCATTATGACATTATTGTCCGTAATAGGCGTAGTCCGAGTGTTTCGTTTGTTTCTTCCCGTTCATCACGGCCCCAAGGAGCTTGCACGGGCAGTAATCGAGCGCTTCTTTCGCCTTGGCCGCTTTTTCCTTGTCCGTTTTCCCGCTTGAGATCACCATAATGGCCCCGTCAGTGTAGCTGCCTAATATTTTCGTATCTGCTACGGCCAAAACGGGAGGCGTATCCAAAATCACCTTATCATAAACTGCGGCGGCTTCTGACAGAAGATCTTTCATGGCACCCGTCGATAAAAGCTCCGCCGGATTGGGCGGGATCGGCCCGCTCGTTAAAATATCCAGGTTTGCTTCATCAGCCGGCAGGACGGCTTTCTGAAACGGCATCTGTTTTAACAGCAGTGACGTTAATCCGGTTCCGTTATCCAATTTGAAGGTGAAATGAACCGTCGGTTTGCGCAGATCCGCATCAATTAAAAGCACTTTTTTCCCCTGCTGTGCAAATACGACGGCAAGGTTGGCCGCGGTTGTCGATTTTCCTTCTTCCGGGCCGGCGGATGTGATCAAAAGGGACTTCACCTCCGTATCAACGGAAGAAAATTCAATGTTTGTGCGGATCGTGCGATATTGTTCTGAGTTGATGGATTTCGGCTCAGACATCGCAATCACGCTTCGTTTTCCGAGTTTGTCTTTTTTACGCGTCAACATGTCCGCCCCCCGCTTGTTTGGTTTCCGCCATCCTCAAGTTTTTGGCAACGCTGTCTTTAGTACTGATTGAAGTAACCGTTCCCAGGACCGGGATGCCGAGCAGCGATTCCAGCTGTTCTTCCGACTTGATCGTATTATCCAGATGTTCCAGCAAAAAGGCGAGACCGATTCCGCCCAAAAGTCCGGCGGCAAACGCAATCGCGATGTTCAGCTTACGGTTAGGCTCTGCCGGTGACTGGCTGTCCGCCGCTTCGGCCTTTGAAAGGATGCTGACATTATCCACGTTCATGATGGCGGTGATCTTGTCCTGAAAAACGGCTGCAACCGCATTTGCCATAACGGCCGCCCGCTTAGCATCCGTATCCCTCACGGCGATCGTCACGACTTGTGAATCCTGCTCGCTGGACACCGTGATTTTCGATTCCAGCTCTTTCGAAGTCATGGACAGATGCAGCTGTTTAATCACCTCATCGAGGATGACCGGGCTTTTGATGATGACATTATACGTGTTGATTAATTGGAGGTTGGTTTGAACGTCATTGAATTGGACTTCTTTTTGATTGTTTTTGGATTGACTGACCAAAATTTGAGTTGAGTTTTCATAGACCGGCGTAAGAGCGAAGAAACTGATGAGTCCGCCTGCGGCAGATGCCGCCGCGGTAATAATAAGTATAAACAGCAGACGCTTTCTCAGTATTGCGAATATTTCCTTTATGCTTGTAGATTCTCCCATATAACCTCCATATCACTATCCGCGTATTCCCATTCCCTCCAATGATCTTTTCCAATTACGATTATACAGCTTTAAACTGTCATTTCTAACCTTTTCAAATGACAAAATTCGACAAAAATAGACAATCACTTCAACCTGTTTTATTTTTGTAAGCGCTTTAAATACTGGTGTTACAGGAAGATTAAAAAATCCCGCGGCCAAGAGCCTGCGGGATTTTATGTTGCATATCCATTTTTAATATAAGAAATCAAATTCTCAAGCATTTCTTTTGTGGTCATCTCAGAGGACTGCTCACCAATGTCGTGCGCATGCATTAAAATCTTCAGAAACTCCTCTTGATCTAACTTCGTTTTCTTCATCATTCGTTTCCTTTCGGCTTCCATTAAATTGAAAACAAGATTATTATATGCTGTCGGGTGCTGTTTTGCAATCTCTAATACATCATTCGACACATCCGGGTTTTTATGTCCTTTTTTAGGAAAAACTTTTTCCGGGCCATGTGTTGCGATATAATAGAGGAATTGGAATCTTTTTATTTTGTGACTCGTTAGGAGCGATAATCATGCTTCAGGATATGATTGCTAAACAAGATGTGCTCGCAGCGGCTGAACAGCTTAAAGAACTTCTTCCTTACAATGAAGACAATGTTCAGCTGATGAAGAAAGCACTCATTTTATATCGGCAGGATTCCGTCTATCGTATACAGGTTCGAACCCCGACAGAGATTTCCGCATATGTGCAGGATGTTGTGCCTGTAAGGGTCACGCTGAACTTATTTTTCATGGTGAAAAGCGGCTGCGCATGCCCGTCTGAGGCGATCTGCCGCCACGTGCTGGCCGTTTTTCTTTACGTATATGCCCAATTCGAGCGGGTCGGTACCTTTACCGAACATTGGCTGGAAAGAGAAAAGCTTGAGGAAAGCAGGGAGCTTGTCCGCCGGCAGTTTCAGGAAAAAGTGCTGCCGAATGAAGAGTCGCTGTCAAGCTGGCTCGCTTTTTTTGATTCGGAATTCTCGCTGTGGGAGGCGCGGACGCCGGCCGGAAGCCAGACGATGCAGGGCCTTTATTACGGCTATCTGTCAGCGCTCAAAAAACACGCCCCGAAAAAACCCGAGCTTAAAAGCTTATATCAGATTCATTCGGCGCTTGCCGTCTGGCTTCACATGTTTACTTTGATTGAGTCAGGCAGATTGGATGCCGAAAAAGATTATTACAGCATCAATCCATACGTGGAACAGCTGATGGATACAATTTACTCCTCCATTGACAGACTGAAAACGTACGCCTTGTCTTTTTCACTCGATCCTTTTTTAGACCGGACGCCCCCGGTGCTCCGCAGACTGCTTGTGAAAGAAGAGCTTTTTCAATACGAACGCCTCCGGGTATTCGGTGAGATGTGGAGCGCGCTTTTGAACCGGCCGAAATGGGTCGCGCGTGAACAGGAGATTCTCGCACAGGAAAGCGGGCGCCGTTTTTCACCGGAAGTGCGGTTCGGACGGCTTCATCTGGCCTTTTTACAAAAAGATGATGAAGCGGTCTTCCAAGATATGTCCCGCTTCCCTCCTGAAGCGCTGCCGTATACCTTTCAATGGCTCGGTGAACTCACCGCGAAAAAAGACTGGAAACGGCTGAAAGCATGGTATGGCCGGATCGAGCCGCTTGCCGTGAACTATACGAAGCTTGATAAGCCGTTTAAAGAAATGCGCGACATTATCGGAGAGCTGTTTGCGCTATTGGCGGATTATGCGCGGCACTCACGGGATGATCAGCTGTTTGAACGGTTTGCTTCCGGCTGCCTTCCCTATACCTTTACCGAATACAGCCAGTACCTGTATGAAAAACGGCGGTACGCGGAGTGGGTGGAGATTCACAGCCTCGTCGGTTTTTCCGTCTGGGAAATCGAAAAGGACATCCTGAAGGAAATTGCCGCCAGTGATCCGGAAGCGCTCATCCCCTCCTATCACCGGGCGGCGGCCTTTTTTATCGACCAAAAAAACCGCAGCGCCTATAAAGAGGCTGCGCGCCATCTGAAAAAACTGCGGACGCTTTATAAAAAGGCAAAAAAACAAGAGGTATGGGAGCGGTATATCAGCCGGCTGAGCGCAAGTTACAAGAGGCTGCGCGCCCTTCAAGAAGAATTGCAGAAAGGAAAGTTGATTGATGGCGAGTCTTAAGGAAATTTTCATTCATGTAGAACAAATGGAAGATTGGACATTTACGCTGTCAAGCCATGATGAGAAGGAGCAGCCGCTTACTCTCAGTCAGATGAAGACTCATTTGTTCCAATGGCATGAGTCCACCTTTTACGGAACGTTTCTTGAAGACGTCAGCTTCATCGGCACCCCGGCCGTTCTGCTCAGCCCGTGGATGACCGTCGAGCTGCTCGGAAAAAACTCGTTCAATTCATTCAGCACCGTGCAGCTGACAAAGGAAACGGAACCGTTAATCGAAGCGGCTTCGACGATATACGAATTTATTGCCGACGGCGATTTTCTTCCGGATTATGAGGCTTGGCAAAATGGTGTCCTGCGCTTCAAAGACCGCGAGCTTTTGCTGGAGGGCTTTACGGCAGACTGGTTCTCAGCCGCGGTCCAGGACTACATTCAGTACAATGATGACCTGCTGGAAAAATGGCGGCAGATCGAAACCCGCTCACCGGCCGTTCATACGTTTAAAGGCTCCTTTTTGGATGAAGATGATTTTCTCGAGGGAATCGGCTGGCATGACGATCTGACGCCGTTTACCGTAGGGCTCCGATTAAACGAGCCTGATTTCGACGGTGATGACTGGAAAATCGAAATGTTTTTACGTGAGAAAAAAACCGGCTCCATCACCTTTTTCGACGGACTGAAGGGACTGAAAAAAGCGTGGCAGGCATACAGCGGAAAAATCGCGCGCGAACAGGACCGCTTCCGCAGAACGGTTCCCTGGCTTTCGTTTGATTCAGGAACGACGCTGATTTCTGAAGAAGAGGCTTGGATCTTCTTATCGGAAGCGAGTGAGACGCTTGTCGATATGGGTGTGGAGATTCTTCTCCCATCATGGTGGCAGATTGTCCGGGACAGCAATATGATGCTCAAGGCGAAAGTGTCATCCTCCCCGCGGGGCGAGTCCTTCGTCGGCATGAACGCTCTGCTTGATTTCAACTGGAGATTCGCCACAAACGGAATTGAGCTGACAGAGGATGAATTCAATGAGCTCGTCGCAAACAACAGACGTCTCGTCAACATCCGCGGCCAATGGGTGAAAATTGATCCGCAATTTATTAAACAGATGAAAAAACTGATGGAAAAAGCGGAATCTGAGGGCCTCCACATGTCCGACGTGCTGGCGCGCGAACTGATGGATCACGGGGAAAACGGAGCCGAGGACACGGACATCATTGACTCATCGGCATTTGCCGGGATCAAGATCGAATTATCAAAGCAGCTCAGAAGCCTGATCCGCAAACTGACGGAAGCCCGGGATCTGCCGGAGCATGAAGTCAGCGCCGCGTTTCAGGGCCAGCTCCGCCCTTATCAGATGTATGGCATGAACTGGCTTCTGTTTTTACGTGAAAACGGCTTCGGCGCCTGTCTCGCAGATGACATGGGACTTGGAAAGACGATTCAGATGATCGCTTATTTTCTCCATGTGAAGGAAAGCGGACGGCAAAAAGCGCCTGCCTTAATCATTGCGCCGACATCGGTGCTCGGCAACTGGCAGCGTGAGCTCCAGACCTTCGCGCCGCAGCTGAAGGCCATGCTTCATTACGGCCCCCGCCGGCCGAAGGGGGAAGCATTTGTCCCGGCCTATCAGGACGCGGACGTCGTTCTTACTTCTTACGGCCTGTCGCACGCCGATCAGGAAGAGCTTTCTTCCGTGACATGGAGCACCATCTGCCTTGATGAAGCGCAAAATATTAAAAACGCGCATACGAAGCAGTCCCGCGCGATCAGAAAGCTGAAAGGCGTCCATCATATCGCGCTGAGCGGAACACCGATGGAAAACCGCCTGACAGAGCTTTGGTCGATCTTTGATTTTATGAACAAAGGCTATCTCGGCAGTCTGACCGGCTTTCATAAACGCTATGTGCTGCCGATTGAAAAAGACCGTGACGAAAAAAGAATCAACCAGCTTCAGCAGTTAATCCGGCCGTTTTTACTGCGCCGGACAAAACGGGATGAAGAAGTGGCGCTTAATCTTCCTGACAAGCTGGAACAAAAAGAGTTTATCCCGCTCTCAGCCGAACAGGCATCCCTTTATGAACAGCTTGTCAAAGATACATTTGAACATATGACTTCTCTGACCGGGATGCAGCGGAAAGCGCTGATTCTGAGCATGCTCGGCCGCTTGAAGCAAATATGCGATCATCCTGCGCTCTATTTGAAGGAAGAACAGACAGAGCTGTTAAACGGGAGATCAGTCAAACTGGAAAAGCTGCTTGATTTAATGGCGGCGATCCGCGGACAAGGGGAAAGCTGCCTCATTTTCACCCAATACATTCAGATGGGCAACATGATGAAGCGCCTCCTGGAAAAAGCATTCGGAGAACCGGTTCAGTTTTTAAACGGAAGCCTATCCAAGCAGGAACGCGATTCTCTCGTCGAACGATTCCAGAAGAAAGAATACCCGACGCTGATTTTGTCACTGAAAGCGGGCGGAACCGGCCTGAACCTGACGGCTGCCAATCATGTCATTCACTATGACAGATGGTGGAATCCGGCGGTGGAAAACCAGGCGACCGACCGCGCCTACCGAATCGGCCAGGAACGGTTCGTCCATGTTCACAAACTCATTACGACGGGAACGATTGAAGAAAAAATTGATGCCATGCTCGAAACGAAACAAACATTGAACGATCAGATTATCCAAAGTGAAAATTGGATTACCGAGCTGTCATCCGCTGAGCTTGAAGAATTATTCACTCTCAGCGCATCAGCGCAATCACATTAAACGCAAAAAGACCGGCTCTCTCAAAAGAGCCGGTCTTTTATGTCGTCCTTACTGTTACGCCGCATTTGCCATGAATGCGTCACGCCAGTCATGAACAGTATCGCCATACCTTTCACAGTAAATTCCTGATCATATGCGCAACGCCGTTTTGATCATTTGTCAATGTAACGGCATCAGCGATCTCTTTAATATCTTCTCTCGCATTCCCCATCGCTATGCCTTTTCCGGCCGCCTGAAGCATTGAATAGTCATTTAAGCTGTCACCGACCGCGGCGGTTTCAGCCATCGGAATACCGAGCTTTTGCGCCAGCCGTTTGAGCGCCTGCCCTTTAGAGGCGTTTCGAGACGCCAGTTCGAAGTTGTGGTCGGCAGAGCTGACAAGGGTGAGATCTTTCTGACCGCTGAATCGGTCCCAGCCCGCTTTCAGCTTCCGCTCATCAAACGAAAATCCGAGAATATTATAAAAATCCAGATGCTCTTCTTTCTCAAAGAGCTCACGGTATGAATGAATGTAAGCAAAGCCGGATTGGCTGTATTGCACTGAAGCCGCCTGTTCCAAAACGGAAAGATCGGTTTCCGGATTGGCGCTTTTCACCCGGTCCATTTCGATATCGAGCAGCTGCCTGCCGGTTTCAGGCGTATAGATGGCTTTGTTTGTAAACACCTCATAGTAATATTGATTCTCTTCAAGCCATGACAAAATGCCGCGGGCTCTTGTTTCTGCAATCGCATCACAATGATACAGGCTGCCGTCAGGAGCATGAATGGCGGCTCCGTTTGCGCTGATAATCCATGTTTTTATGCCGAGCGGTTCGAAGATGGAGTGCACGTCAAAATGCGCGCGTCCCGTGGAAACCACGATTTCAATTCCCGCTTGCCGGGCTTCCCTTAAAGCCCGCTCATTTTCAACGCTTACTTGATGACTGCTGTTCAGCAGTGTGCCGTCCAGATCTATGGCAATCAGTTTCACATGTCCTCATCCTCTTCTTCAGATTCAGTTACAAGCAATTCTACGCCGTGCCGGTCGAGCAGATCGCAAAAATCCTGATCAGGCAGCCGATCGGTAATCAGCAGGTCAACCTCGTGCAGGTCTGCATACTGATAAAAACTCGTACGGCCAAGCTTGGAGTGATCGCTCAGCGCAATCACCTGTTCCGCCTGTCGGATCATTTTACGCTTTACCATGCCGTCTTCTTCGTGAGGTATCGTCAGACCGTTTTCCGAGATGCCGACAACGCCGATCAGCACCTTATCGGCGTGATAATCCCCCAGTTTTTCTACGACGGAAGCCCCGTATAAAAACCGGTGTTCCTTCTGGAGCTTTCCGCCGAGCAGGTGAATATCAATTCCCTCTTTTGCGGAAAGGATATCGGCCTGATTGATCGAATTTGTAATAACAGTGCAGCCGGTGACATTTAAATGCTCCGCGCAGGCCTGCACGGTTGTCGAGGTGTCCAGAATGATCCTGTCTCCTTTATGGATCAGGGATGCGGCCAGCTTGCCGATTTTGTTTTTCTCTTCAGAAACAGTTTTCAGCCGGCCCGAATAGCCAGGAACTTCCTGATTCACCGACGGCAGAATCGCGCCGCCCCGTGTTCTGATAATGGCCCCGCGCTCTTTCAGCTTTACAAGGTCCCTTCTTGCGGTATCTCTTGAAATATGAAGCAGCAAACATATCTGTTCAGCGGTGATCCGCCGGTGCTGTTTCAAATATTCCATTATCGCAATCAGTCTTTCTTCTTGATACACGTCCTCATTCCCTTTTTCGTCACTTATCTGTAAGTAATTATAAGTTTTCATCCTAATATATTCAATTTTTTTAAGTATTCATAAGCGAAATCACTTCTTTTTAACCATTTTTCAGCTCCCGCACAAAAAAACCAGTCTTTCGACTGGCGAGTGGGAAGGAGGTATTGCGGGGCCCGCTGAAAGGCGGGAAATCGAGGAAAAAAGAATGCTATTCAGCCAGCGGCTCTTTCTGTTTTTGATCCATAAACCGAACGGTATCAGCCATGACCTCGGTCACATAAACTTTTACGCCGTCTGTCTTTTCATAGCTTCTCGTCTGGATTCTGCCGCTTACACCGACCATTGACCCTTTTTGGCAGTACAATGCCGTGTTTTCAGCGTTTTTTCTCCAGATGGTGCAGTTGATGAAGTCGGTTCCGGTTTCACCCGACGCGCTTTTAAAATTGCGGTTTACCGCCAACGTAATATGCGCGACGGGAATGCCCGCTGATGTAAAACGGAGCTCTGGGTCTTTCGTCAGCCGGCCGACAAGCATAACGTGGTTAAACAAGCCGTATCCTCCTCTCTTTTTCGAGGCTGGCTTCATTGTAGTACAAGGGCTCGTGAAAGCAAAAAGCGGATAAAGCCGTTATTCGTTCAGGCTGCTCTTATGTTTTCGTTTTTCTTTCTGATAAAAAAAACTTTTGTTTTTGACCGCTTATGTAATATGTATTTTTGAGCAGCCGCGAGAAAAGTTTCGTTTTGAGCCAGTCTTTCTCAAACATGCGGACAAACTTTCCGCCGTCCCATGCGAACCAGTAAAAACTCAGCTTTTTATCAGTCAGTGAAAGCTGAATTTTATACTGTTCCATGCGGTCTTTTGTTTCATATAAAAAGACGACATTTCCCCTTCTGTTAAGATGCACCTCACAATCTTCCTTTTTGCATACCAAGTAGGAATGATCGTCTTTTCGCCTTGAACCGTCTTCTATATAGATTTCCTTCAGGCGCAATTGATTCATAAGCATCTCTCCATGACCATATTCTTTTACATTATAATGAAAAAATAGAAATGATTAAATGTTGACCGCCTACAAAAATGATGAAGCATGTCTTACAGCATTTTCCCGGGAAAAATGATATGTGTTATAATAAATGAACGAAAAACATGGACAACAGGGGTGAAAATAAGAGATGAAAACCTTTAAACTGGTTGATCTGAATGTGGAACGTTTAGATAAAGACGATCAGCCGATTGAACAGTTTCCCCTTTTAGACGGATTGATCATCAACAAAGAGGACGGAGAAAATCATTGGTTAATTGAAGCACTGGTCCCGGCCGAACACTTGTCTTTTTTTGATATGCTGATGAAAAGCCAGAAAGAAGCGAAGGTGTTTGTAACGATTACGAAAAAAAGCAACCGCCCCGCCCAGCTGACGGGAAGCATCAAAAATATCGTCCAGCTGGAAAGAAGTATACAAGTTTTAATTTACGGTCAAATGGTGTCAAGAAACCACCCCGGATCAGAAAGCATTCTGGAGTCGCTCGTGAAAGAAGGCTACTCGGGCAGCCGGCTGATTGAAGCGTTTAAACAAAAATTATAATCATATGAAAAAGGCCGGACGTTAATCATCCAGCCTTTTTTTGTGCCCTAGTCATTGTGAGGAGCCCGCTGTTTCAGCAGATCTCTGATTTCAGTCAGCAGTTCTGTCTGCTGATCTGTTTCTTCTGCTTCTTCAGCCTCTTCTTCTGCTTCTTTTTTACGTCTCAGCTTGCCTATTGTGCGGATCACGATAAAAATAGAAAATGAAATAATGAAGAAGTTCACAATCGTTTGAATGAAGCTTCCGTACTTGATATGAGCATCGCCGAATGTCACGGCCAGTCCTGAAAAGTCAAGACCGCCAAGAAGAAGGCCGACAAGCGGCATGATGATGTCTTCAACGAGCGACGTCACGATTTTGCCGAAAGCGCCGCCGATGACGACACCGATAGCCAGATCCATGATATTGCCCCGCATCGCAAAGCTTTTAAATTCTGACCACATTACATTCACCCCTTTCTATACAAAATGGGCTTTTTTATAAGCCCATTTGTTTGCTTTTATTCTCCGAGCGCAAAAGTTAATTCAGCTTCACACACGAGCTCGCCGTCAACTTTGGCAACGCCTTTGCCGCGTCCGATCGTACCGCGCGCGCGGGTAATATCAACCTCAAGCTCCAGCTTGTCACCCGGTTTTACCTGCTTTTTGAAACGGCAGTTATCAATCCCCGCAAAAAATGCGAGCCTGCCCCGGTTTTCTTCTTTAATCAGCATCGCAACCGCTCCGACCTGCGCCAAAGCCTCTACGATTAATACGCCCGGCATAACAGGGTATTCAGGAAAATGGCCGTTGAAAAAATCTTCATTCGCCGTCACATTTTTATATCCCGCCGCCCGTTTTCCTTCTTCGACTTCCGTAATTCTGTCTACCAGAAGAAACGGATAGCGATGGGGAATAATTTCTTTAATTTGCTGAGTATCAAGCATTCTCTTGACATCTCCTTCATCGACAATAGTATGTATAGAAGGTATATGCGCTAACCAATCTGTACATTTGGAAGTATATTATGAATCAATTTCTTTTTCAACCGCGCTGTAAACTGTAACCAGCTGGCAATGAGCCTCGTCCATTAATGTGTTATGATAAATAAAGACTTTTACCCTATGCAAAGAGGTTGGAAGATGATTGCTAAGTTTACTGAAAAACGTACGCTGGTGATGCTGAATGAGTGGTATGATGCCATGGGAAAACGCCAATTCGATCTAGCCCGTTCCCTTCACGAACAAATCAATCAGCATCTCCCCAAATTACAAAAGAATGCAAAGCTCAAACTCAGATATCAGTTGTTTTTCGCACGGTTTCAGCTGCTGTTTGAGAAAAAAGACGGTCTGAATAAGCTGTTCTGCGAGCTGAAGCGGCGCAAAGATGAGATGGATCATGAATTAACTTATTATTTCTATTTTTTCAAAGGGTTATTCCATATGGTGAATGGCGCTCCAAACCGTGCTGTCTGCCGCTTTAAAGAAGCTGAACAGTACCTGCCGGCCATTCAGGACCGTTTCGAAGCCGCTGAATTTTATTATAAAACAGCGGGTGCATATTACATGATGAAGTCGCCTGCGCTCTCCATTCAATATGTCAATAAAGCGCTGGAAATCTATCAAGATGAAGCCGGCTACATCAAAAAAACGCTCAGCTGCCGCCTGCTTCTCGCCGTGAATTATATAGACGAGGCACGCTATGACGACGCAGAACAGCTCTTTAATGAATCCATAAAGATAACGGACCGGATCAATGACAATAACCTGCTGTGCCACGCCTATTATAATTTTGGTTTTTTAAAGACCGCCCAGAAAAAAGATAAAGAGGCCCTCCCTTTTTACAAAAAGGTATTGGGCAATCAGCGTTTCGAGAAAGAGTCTCCCGTTTCCTACCTGCATTGTGTATACGAAGCGGTCAGAGCACTTTTTAAAACCGGATCTGACGCCGAAGGACAAACCGTGCTGCAGAAAGGTTTATACATATCTGAAAAAGTGCAGAACAAGATTATGAAATTGAAGCTGACCGCGCTCAACATATTGTACACCGCTCAGGAGGACCCGTACGACCGATTGCAGAAGCTCGTGCTGGAGCTGCAGAAAATTGAAGCGTGGGTGGATTTGGAAGTGCTGCTTCAGGATATTACTGATTACTACAAAAAAAAGGGCGATTTTGAGAAAGCCGCATTTTTTATCATGCGCGGCTGATCAAAACGCCCCTTCTTTTATCTGACTGAGTTGATTAAGCCCAGCATTTGGTCTCCCAATGTAATCGTGCGGCTGTTCAGCTGATAGGAACGCTGAGACACGATTAAGTCGGTCATTTCTTTTGACATATCGACATTTGAACCTTCAAGCGCGCCCTGCTCCATGCCGATTGCCTGCCGGTTTGCGCCGGTAAGCTCTTCAATCGCTGAAGCCCCCGCGCCGTTTACGGAAAACAGATTATCCCCTTCCGCATGAAGCGCCTGAGGATTATTGACATTGACGATGCCGAGATTAAACGTCTGCGAACGGGTTCCCGCCTGGTCTGAAGCAGTCAGCGTTCCGGTTTTGCTGATTTTCAGCTGAGTCAGCGAACTGTCAATTTGTATGGGCTGACCGTTCTCATCGAGAATGGGATTGCCTCCCGCTGTCATCAGCTGAAGCAGCCGGTCATTTCCGCCGGCCGGCTTGAGGGAAAGTGAGCCGTCCCTTGTATACACCCGCCGTCCGTCCGCTTCTGCCTGAAGATATTGATAAGGTGATGTGAACGCGATATCAAGGTCACGGTCGGTTTTTTTGATGCTTCCCTGCCCTGAGTCCAGCTGCGGAGTCATGACCGTTCCGGCGCCGAGACGCAGGCCGGGCGGCGTTTTCCGCATGTTCGGCGAATTTTCCTTTTTGTCATCTATATGGTCATACTGCTGTCTGATCAGCTCGGAAAAGCGGGAGTCCCTCGCTTTATAGCCTGTCGTATCACTGTTTGAAAGGTTGCTGCTGACTGTATCCATCTGCTGCTGAAGCTGATTTAAGGCTGTTGAAGCCGTCAGCATTGATCTGAGCATCATAATTGAATGTCCCCCATTTTGTTACACTTTGCCGATTTCATTTGCGGCTTTATCCATGCTTTTATCGTAAGCCTGAATGACTTTTTGATTGGCTTCAAATGATCTGTATGCTTCCGTCATTTCTGTATACGTGCTCGTCACATCCACGTTCGAAAGCTCCGAGACGCCTTGCTTTAATGAATACGAGACTTGGGGATTCGCCGCCGCGCTCGGCAGTTCAGAGCCGTCGGCCGTGCTGTATAGGTCATTGCCGTCCCGTTTCAGATTGCGCACGTCTTCTTCCATTCTGATGTCAATCTGCCCCGCCGGCCGGCCGTTTGTCGTGACCGTTCCGTTTTCTGATACGGTGAATTTTTCATTGTTGACTGTAATCGGCTGTCCGTTTGTTGATAACACAAGGTTTCCGTTTATCGTAAGCTGATTGTTTTCATTTAATGAGAAAGTACTGCTTTTTGAATAGCGGACGCCGCCTGCGGTCTGCACGGGATAAAACAGCTCGGCGTTTTCATTCGTTTCGGCATTCTTGGGAACCTGATTCTCCATCAGTGCGATATCCGTCGGCTGATCGGTCGTTTTCAGGCTTCCCTGCGTAAACAACGGTTTCAGCTCCTGCATGTATACGCCTGTGTTGACGGAACCGATTTTCGTTTTTTTGTCGCCTTCTATTCGGCTCAGAAGCATCTCGGGAAAGGCGCGGATTGAACCTTGATCCTCTTTGTACCCTGATGTATTCGCGTTTGCGATGTTATTTGACAGCATTTCCGTTCTTCTCTGCTGTGTAATCATTGCGGACGTTGCGGTATATAATCCTTTTAACAAGTCTTCCACCTCTGAAATAGCATTATTTCCAGTTGCCTCACCGGAACATTTGTTCTATAATGAAAATCAGCATTTTTTCTTATTATCGGATTTACATTCCCGTTCGTGAAGGGTTTGACAGAAAAAAACCCCATTCTTTTTCAGAATGAGGTTTTATCATCAGCTCAGTTTGCGTTTTGGAAGCTTGTCCATGTTATCCAGCATGACGCCGGTTCCGACCGCAACACAATCCATCGGGTTCTCAGCGACAAGAACAGGCACCCTCAGCTCTTCGGCAAGAAGCTGGTCAAGCCCGTTTAACAGCGCTCCCCCGCCGGTAATGATAACGCCGCGGTCGATGATGTCAGCGGACAATTCAGGCGGTGTTCTTTCAAGAACCTGCTTGGCGGCCTGCACAATGACGGCAACTGATTCACGAAGGGCTTCTTCTACTTCTTTGCTGTTTACTGTAATCGTTCTCGGCAGACCGGAAACCATGTCACGGCCGCGGATGGTGATTTCTTCATGACGTGCGTCTGGGAAAACCGTTGCGACCTTCACCTTAATATCTTCAGCGGTACGTTCACCGATCAGCAGCTTATACTCGCGTTTGATATAATTTAAGATTTCCATGTCAAACTTGTCCCCAGCCATCTTAATAGAAGAGGAGGTGACAATATCGCCCATAGAAATAACTGCGATATCTGTCGTACCGCCTCCGATGTCAACAACCATGTTACCGCTCGGCTGGAAGATTTCCATACCCGCGCCGATAGCGGCAACTTTTGGTTCTTCTTCAAGGTACACATGCTTTCCGCCGCTTTTTTCAGCTGCTTCTTTAATCGCTTTTTGCTCAACGGATGTAATATTCGTCGGGCAGCAGATCAGCATGCGCGGTTTTGAGAAAAGTCCTTTTACATTCAGCTTATTAATGAAATGTTTCAGCATGGCTTCTGTTACTTCGAAGTCTGCGATTACGCCGTCTTTCAGCGGACGGATCGCAACAATATTCCCAGGTGTACGTCCAACCATTCGTCTGGCTTCTTCACCGACAGCCAGCACTTTGCCGCTGTTTTTATCAAGTGCCACAACGGAAGGCTCATTCAGAACAATTCCTTTTCCTTTTACATGGATCAGTACATTTGCAGTACCGAGGTCAATTCCAATATCCCTTGCAAACATCTATTTATATCCTCCTTGATATCTGTTTCACAGTAAAATATCCACATTGTGCCCTAATTATATATATTATCATAATTTATCAAAAAAAAGCTGCTGAACGATATAAGTTCTTGACAAAATTTTGCGGATATTCGCGAAACCGTCCGGGAGGAGAAAAAAGGGCCCGGCAGACGTCAGGCGCTACGGCTGCTGAACGGGCTCCCCTTCAAGAATTTCATCCTTCTTGTACTTTAATTTCGTCGCCTCTCCCCCTCTTAAATGTCTGATGGATTTATGATAATCGAGTATTTCTTTTACTTCATTCGCCAAGTCAGGATTGATTTCAGGCAGGCGCTCTGTCAGATCTTTGTGTACGGTACTTTTGGAAACACCAAACTCTTTCGCAATGACACGAACGGTTTTTTTCGTCTCCACGATATACTTACCAATCTTGATTGTTCGCTCTTTGATGTAATCGTGCACACCACTCGACCTCCCCAGTTGGATGTGAGAAGTGTGAAATGAGATCCGTATTCTGTAACAGATTCACTGATGATGCAGCTTCTTCGTTGTCCGATTATATAAGAAGGTTTTAGAAATATGCCCACGATCCCTCACCTCAAACACTCTCTTTGATAGGTTTGTAACAGTGTATTAGCAATGAATTGGGAATATGCTAAAAACTCAATAAGGACAAGGGGCGGGTCATAATTTTCTGCTTTTTGAACGGGGGGTTTACATCCGCGCGATCCTGCTGTAGAATGAAACAGCACAATTAGTTACTTAGGTAAGTTTTTTGAAAAGGAGAACGGAAATGATCCACGTCAACAGACGCCTCATTCATCAAATCAATCAATGCGCCCGCCTGATTACAAAGAAAGCCAATGAACGGCTGGAACCATTCGGCCTGTACTCCTCTCAATGGTCAATCCTATATTGCTTAAAAACGATCGGACCGATGACCCAAAAAGAAATCTGGTCCTATCTGAACGTTGAGGCGCCGACCGTTACCAGAACGATCAAACGCCTTGAAGAAAACGGCTGGATTCAGCGGGAACAGGGAGAAGACAAGCGGGAAAAGCTCGTCGTCCTGACGAAGGAAGCTGAATTGAAATACGACAGCATCAATCAAGAGATGCTGAAGTTCGAGGAAGACATGCTTGCGGATTTCCAAGATGGAGATAAGGAAGCTTTTTCTGAGTTTCTGAATGTGTTTTTAACGAAATAATAAAAAGGGAAGTGCTGTACTTTTGAGTAAATCTGACTCGATCTGGACCAAAGATTTTATTATGGTCGTACTCGTGAATTTATTTGTCTTTGTGTTCTTTTATACATTTTTGGCCGTGCTGCCTATCTATATGATTCAGGAGCTTGGCGGCAGTGAATCGCAAGGAGGGCTTTTGATCAGCCTGTTCCTGTTATCTGCTATTATCACCCGTCCTTTTTCAGGGGCGATTATTGAACGGTTCGGCAAGAAAAGAATGACGATTGTATCCTTGGCGCTGTTCGCCCTGTCTTCTTATCTGTATTTGCCGATACACAATTTCTATCTGCTGCTCGGACTGCGTTTTTTCCAAGGCATCTGGTTCAGCATTTTAACGACGGTTACGGGCGCAATTGCCGCTGACATTATTCCCGCCAAGCGGCGCGGCGAGGGGCTCGGTTATTTTGCGATGTCTATGAACCTTGCCATGGCGATCGGTCCTTTTCTCGGGCTGAGCCTTGTGAAAGTCATTTCGTTTCCGGTTTTCTTTACGATTTTTGCTGTATTTGTTTCTTTAGGCTTGCTGATTGCTTTTATGATTCGTGTGCCGGATCAAAACAACAGCGGAACGACTGTCTTCCGTTTTTCTTTCTCCGACATGTTTGAAAAAGGCGCGCTTAAAATCGCGATTGTCGGGTTGTCCATTTCTTTCTGTTATTCAAGTGTGACTTCATATTTATCCGTTTATGCAAAGACGATCCACCTGTTGGATGTCAGCGGCTATTTCTTCGTCTGTTTCGCCGTAACGATGATGGCCGCCCGTCCTTTCACAGGAAAGCTGTTTGACAGAGTGGGACCGGGAATCGTCATCTATCCGTCGATTATCGTGTTCTCCGCGGGGCTTTGCATGCTGGCGATGACAAACAGCGCCCTCATGCTTCTCTTGTCCGGTGCCGTAATCGGTCTCGGATACGGCTCTATCGTACCGTGTATGCAGACGCTGGCGATTCAGAACTCGCCCGGACACCGTTCAGGCTTTGCGACGGCTACCTTCTTCACTTTCTTTGACAGCGGGATTGCCGGCGGGTCTTATGTATTCGGCCTCTTCGTCGCTTCGGCCGGATTCCATTCGATTTATCTGGCAGCGGGGCTGTTCGTCCTGATTGCTTTACTCCTGTATGGCTGGAGCCAGAAAAAAAGAACGCCGCTTGAAGCGGACGGAAACGTTTCAATCGCAGACTGATATGACAAAAAGCCGGGGGCAGCCCCGGCTTTTTTTATTCGGCCGCTCTTTCCCGCGCGATTCGTCCCGCCGCTTTTACATAAGGAGGATGAATATACATAAGCGCCGTATAACCGAGACATGACAAAATGACACCCGCAAACCAGGAGATATCATAGATGCCGGCGAACGCCGGGACGTACATCCCGATTAAAGAAATAAACGCGCCGAGAAAAGTCGCGGCAAAGGCCCGGTAATTATAGCCTTTGTAATAAGTGTACTGTCCGGTTTCCGAATAAAGGTCTTCAACTGAGAGCTGCCTTTTTCTGATGATAAAATAATCAGCCATCATCACCCCGGCCACCGGTCCGAGCATCCCGCCGATGAGCCCGAGAAACGCATAAACATTCGTGGCGCTCTCCATCAGCTTCCACGGTATTGTGAACAGGGCCAGAACAGCGGTCAAATACCCTCCCCTCCTGAATGTAATATACTTCGGCAGGACATTCGCCAAGTCATAGGCCGGTGACACGATGTTTGCCGCCACGTTAACCGAGACGGCGGCGATGCAAAGCGTGATGACCGAAAGAGCGATAACAAAAGGATTATCAAACCGGGCCAAAATCTCCACCACATCCCAAATCGGTTCTCCGAATGCTACCTGTGATCCGGATGTCACTGTAATGCTCGCAAACGCAAACAGCGCAAACGTTCCCGGCAGGCCGTAAAACTGGCCGCGAATCTGTTCTTTTTGCGACGCGGCGAACCGGGTGAAGTCAGGAATATTCAGAATCAATGTCGCCCATATCCCGATAATGCCCGTCACCCCTGCTGCAAACGGCCAAAACGTTTCAGAAAAGGTATGGAACTTTCCAGGCTGTGAGTAAATCGGTCCGAGCCCGCCGGCAATATCTATCGCCCACCAGACCATACCGCCGAAGACGAGATAAACAAGCGGGCCCGCCCACACTTCAAATTTTTTGATTGATTCCATGCCGTGCCGCAGCACAAGCAGATGAATGCCCCAAAAGAAAATGAACGACAGAAAGCCCGGCAGATGAAGCCCGAATATATTCCAATCTCCTCCGAGACTCCCCCAGCCCGGCCATATGTTCAAAAGCAGAATGTGTAAAGCCGTGCTTCCGGCAAATGTTTGAATTCCGAGCCACATGATGGCTGTAAACGCCCTGAGAAGCGCCGGAATGTTAGCGCCGTATATTCCGTAAGAAGCCCTGATAATGACCGGAAAAGGCAGGCCGTATTTCGTTCCGGCATGGCCGTTCAAGGCCAAAGCGGCGAACAAAATGAGTGACGCCGTCACGATAATGGCAAGCACCTGCCACGGAGAAAGACCGATCGCAATGAGCCCGCCCACAGTCGCATAGGTCGGGATATTATGAATACAGCCCATCCAGATGGATGCAAAATTCACCGCTTTCCATGTCCGTTCGCCGTCTTCTAAAGGCAGTAAATCTTTGTTGCTCAGCCGATCACTCGTTGTTTTTTTCATTTTCTCCCTCCCACATGTACGTTTTCCTTACATCACATGTGAAAAAATATAACTGAAAATTCCGCAAATAACATTGGTCGCTGTCGACAATAATCGTTTTGATTTTTGAGCACATTACACAAAAAAAGAGACGGGGAGAGCCCGTCTCTTTTTTTGCGCCTGTTAAGAGGCTTTTTTGAGGAGAACCGAAAACCGGAACGCCATCAAAAGGCTTACGGCGCCGACAACGATAAGAATCGTGCCGAGCATATGAAAATGGCCGGCGGTAATTTCTTTTCCGAAAAGAATGCCCAAAATGACAGAAGACAAAATCGAACCGAGATACCGGCAGGTCTGAAACAGGCCGGACGTTGTTCCGACCATGTCGGCAGGGCTCGTTTTCAGCATGGCCGCCTGAAACGTGACATTTCCGAAGCCGTAGCCGACACCCAGCACGGACAGGATCAGCCCTTTTCCTATCATAGGCGCCTGAAGAAAGAAAAACGTTAACAGCACCGCCCCGATCGCGGTCAGGCAGGTTCCGGCAACAATCGGCTGAAGAAGCCCTTTCTTATCTATCCATTTTCCGGTCAGGGGCGACACCAGAATACTCATGCCCGACATAAACAGCATAATCAATCCGCTTGTCTGAACGGACAAATGCATTTCATCCTGAAAATAGCTCGGAAGCCCGAAAAAGATGCAGTAAAAGAATATATTCAGCAAAATAAATTGAATATACACCGACGATAGTTTCCGATGCGTTTTAAACAGCCTGACATCAATAAACGGCTTCTCTGTTTTCAGCTCGCGCCAGATAAAGAGCCCGACAAACAAAAGCCCTAATACGCCTTCTGTATAGTGAGGCTTCGTACTGAAGGACAATAAAAACGACAGGAGAAGGATAATCGCTCCGGCAAACAGGAGTATCCCGATCGTATCAAGCTGGCGGAGCACGCCTTTCAAGCCGCCGATCTCGCGTTTTTCATCTTTCGGAAACATATACATTCCGAGAAAAAAGCTGAGAATGATAAACGGCAGATTGACGAAAAAGATTGCCGGCCACCCTCCCCAAACGATCAGAAAACCGCCGAGAGTGGGACCGAGCGCCGTCATGGCTGATGCAAAGATTGACAGGACGGCCAGCGCCGAAGCCTGCTTCTCCTGTATATTTGAACGGATCAATCCGACGCCGGACGGATATATCGCGCTGCTTCCGATCGATTGAAAAAGCCGCATGATCAGCAAAGTCATAAAAGTCGGCGCAAACGGCGCGCCGACCGCCGAGACGGCAACAAGCAGGAGCCCGATCAAAAACAACTTCTTCCTGCCGAGCATATCACCGAGCTTCCCGGTAACAGGCTGCGCCACCGCGCTGGCCAGATAAAAGGACGATATCAGCCAGGACACCGTTGTAAACGACAGGTGAAATTCATGCTGAATACTGTGAAGCGCAAGAGAAATCATCGATGAGTTCAATGGGTTCAGCATCGTCCCCGAAGCCACGGCTGTCAAAAACAGGACGCGGCTTTTTTTGGAGAATATCATTTTGTCTGTGCGATAAATTCTTCCGTCGTCCGGCTTCTGCCGATTTTCGGGAAGATAAACTTGAGTGTCGCTTCGTGCTGTTCATCGCTGAATGTCGCCATCGCGTCAGTTACGAAAACTTGCTGATACCCGAGCTGAAAAGCTTCCCGTGCCGTGCTTTCCACACCGATGTTTGTCGCAATCCCGCATAGCACAATCGTGTCGATTCCCCGTCTTCTGAGCTGAAGGTCCAGGTCCGTGCCGAAAAACGCGCCCCACTGCCGTTTTGTTACCGTATAATCGTTTTCTTTCACTCCGATTTCAGGCACAAATTCAGCCCAATCCGCCGGCGGAGCCGAATGGCCCGCCGCCTCTTCATCCGTCAGCGGCTTCAGCGCATCCGCTCCGTCATGAAAATCCACGTTCACAAAGCTGATAAATCCGCCTTTTTCCCGGAACACATCAATTAATTTTTTCGCGTTCGGCACAACGGTACCGCTTTTATCCATCGGCACAATGCCTTTTTGTAAATCAATAATGACCAAAGCCGTTTTTTCAAATTGCAGATTTAATGATGTTGTCATAATGATTCCTCCTGATGCAGTTAGTGTTTCTCACCCCGTTTATTTTACTCTTTCCCGGCCAGGATTTCTTCCGCCGTGCTCCGGCGCTCTTTTTATGGATATAAAGTCGCACGGCACCCATTTGAAAAAGCAGTATTATGAACGCAAAAAACCATGTCAGATAACCTTACACGAAAATGTTTTATCGTTCTTTTTTCTCTATAATAATGAATTAATCACAATTACATTCTGAATGAGACGGAGGAATACAACATGCAGATGGGCGATACAGTATTTATGTTCTTTTGCGCTTTACTCGTGTGGCTGATGACCCCCGGGCTGGCTTTGTTTTACGGCGGAATGGTAAAAAGCAAAAACGTGCTCAGCACGGCGATGCATAGTTTTTCTTCTCTCGCCATCGTATCCGTCGTTTGGGTTTTGTACGGATATTCACTTGCTTTTGCCCCCGGGAATACATGGCTTGGCGGGATTGAATGGGCGGGGCTGAAGGGGGTCGGCTTTGAACCCGGAAGTTATAGTGATACGATCCCGCATTCCTTGTTCATGATGTTCCAAATGACGTTTGCCGTACTGACAACGGCCATTATTTCCGGAGCATTTGCTGAACGCATGAGATTCAGTGCTTTTCTTGTATTTTCCTTTTTGTGGGCTTCCCTCGTATATACCCCCGTTGCGCACTGGGTATGGGGCGGCGGCTGGATCGGCCAAATGGGCGCTCTTGACTTCGCAGGCGGAAACGTCGTCCACATTTCTTCCGGGGTCGCCGGGCTTGTGCTGGCGATTGTGCTCGGGAAACGCAAGGACGGCACGGCGGCTTCCCCTCACAACTTAATTTACACGTTCTTGGGCGGAGCGCTCATTTGGTTCGGATGGTTCGGCTTCAATGTCGGCAGCGCCCTCACGCTTGACAGTATCGCGATGTTTGCCTTCATTAACACAAACACCGCGGCTGCGGCCGGAATTATCGGCTGGATTTTAATCGAATGGATGCTGAACAAGAAACCGACCATGCTGGGTGCTGTATCAGGCGCTATTGCCGGGCTTGTCGCCATTACGCCGGCTGCCGGGTTCGTTACGCCGTTCTCTTCCATCGTAATTGGTTTCATCGGCGGGCTTGTCTGCTTCTGGGGCGTGTATTGGCTCAAAAAGACTTTCGGTTATGATGATGCGCTTGACGCTTTCGGCCTGCATGGGATCGGCGGGACATGGGGCGGCATCGCGACCGGTTTATTCGCCACCACTTCCGTCAATGACGGCGGGGCAAACGGGCTGTTTTACGGCGATCCGGGACTGCTCTGGAAGCAGATTGCGGCCATTGCGGCAACCTATGTATTTGTATTTATTGTCACTTTCGTTATCATTAAAATTGTAGGTCTGTTCATTCCCCTTCGCGCCAGTGAAGAAGAAGAGTCACTCGGGCTTGATTTAACGATGCACGGGGAAAAAGCATATCAGGACTTATAAAGTGAGGAGTGGCTTAGATGAGCGGTCAAATGTTCAAGGTAGAAATCGTTACGCGTCCGGCTAAGTTTGAAACATTGAAACAGGAACTCGGTAAAATCGGAGTCACATCGCTGACCTTCTCCAACGTACACGGCTGCGGCCTTCAAAAAGCCCACACCGAACTGTACCGCGGAGTCAAAATTGAAAGCAATGTGTATGAACGGCTGAAAGTGGAAATCGTTGTCAGCAAGGTCCCCGTTGATCAAGTGGTGGAAACGGCGAAAAAAGTGCTGAAAACGGGAGAGCCCGGAGACGGAAAAATATTCGTCTATGAAATCGGAAACACGATTAATATCCGCACCGGAGAAGAAGGACCAGAAGCTTTATAAACAGACAGAACGCCCGGAGACAGCATATCCCGGGCGTTTTTTTTTCGGACTCCATTAAAAAGAAGAAACCTTTTTTTCATGCGGGGCAGGACGCTTATGCTGTACGGGTTGTTTTTTTGCATATGTACTGATATTGACCAGTATGCCGCACAAAAACAGCGTCATAATCAATGAAGAACCGCCGTAGCTGATAAACGGAAGCGGCACACCCGTAACCGGGAGAAGTCCGCTCATCGCACCCAAATTCAATACAACCTGAAACATTAATTGAAACGTAATTCCGATGGCAAGAAGCTTCCCGAACGGGTCATCAGCCCGCACGGCCGTTTTTACGCCGAGAAGCATTAACGCAAAATATAATCCCAAAACGATCAGAACACCGAATATCCCCAGCTCTTCGCTGATCACGGCCATAATGAAATCGGTATGCGCCTCAGGCAGATAGTTCATTTTTTCAACACTGTTTCCAAGTCCTCTTCCGAAAAACCCGCCTCCGGAAATAGCAAAATAGGATTGAATCAGCTGATAGCCGTCCCCGTTCGCATCACCAAACGGATTGGTAAAGGAAACGAGGCGCTTCACACGATAGGAAGCGGAAAATGCGAGATAAACAACCCCGGACACCGCCGTCGCGCCGAGCACGAACAGATGGCGCTTTTTCAAGCCGGCACATAATAAAATCGACCCGCACGCCGCCAGGATTAAGGAAGCCGTCCCTAAATCAGGCTCCGCCAATGTCAGCAGAAAAGCGGTCCCCAAAATCACTAAAGGCGGCAGAACCCCTTTCACGAATTGATGAATGTACGGCTGCTTTTTCGTATAAATCGAAGCGAAATACAAAATCATGGCGATCTTCGCCAATTCAGACGGCTGTACGACAAGCGGGCCCGCTCCCAGCCACCTGCGGGAAAAATTCCGCTCCAGCCCGATTCCCGGTATCAATACGAGCAGCAGCAATACCAGCGAACCGACCACAAACAGCGGTACAAGCCGCGCATACCGCTTATACGGCAGACAGGCGGCAAATAGAAATAAGCATAATCCGATCAGTAAAGAGGTACTTTGTTTATGGAAGAAATAGGATGGATCTCCGTACCGCTGAGACCCCATCACATCACTGGCGCTGTACACCATTAACAAGCCGAATCCGCAAAGCAGCATAATGACAAACACAAGCGGCAGATCGGCGTTTTTCAAACGTTTCAGCAACGGACAAAACTCCTTCGGCTATTCTTTTCCCGCATACTTGACGCACAGTAATACAGTCACGTTTCATTCTGTTTACTTTTTTATGATTATTTTTAATACCAATTGTGTCTCATAGAAAAAAGCATTACACTGTTCATATAAAATAAAGATAAAAGGTGATATTTGTGAATTACGAACTATTTAAAGCGATCAATGGTTTGTCGCACCATAGCGCCATTCTCGACTCTATCATGGTATTTATAACGGAATACGCCATTTACGCCTACGCCCTTTTCCTGCTTGCCATGTGGCTGTTCGGAAGCACAAAAGGCAGACAAAACGCCCTGTACGCGGGCTTCACGGGTGTTGCGGCGCTTATCATCAACTACCTCATCACGAAAGTCTATGTCGAGCCGCGCCCCTTTGTCGAGCATACGGTTCATACGCTGATCCCTCATGCCGCGGATGCTTCATTTCCGAGTGACCATACGACAGGCGCTTTGGCGATTTCAATTGCGATTCTGTTCCGCAACAAAAAACTCGGCTGGCCGCTTGTGATTTTCGGCCTTTTGACCGGCTTCTCAAGAATTTGGGTCGGCCACCATTATCCGATCGATGTGCTCGGAAGCATTATCGTTTCCCTCATTGTCGGATTCCTGCTGTTCAGATTTTCAAATGTGCTTCGTCCGATTGTCGATCTGATCGTGCGAATCTATGAAAGTATCGTTCATAAAAGCAAATCGACAAACCATAATATATAAAAAAAGCCGGCGTCTGTCACAGACTGCCGGTTTTTGTATGTTTGGCTGTATGCTTTTTCCTTTGTAAAGCACAGAATGCGGCAATGCCGAGACTGTCAATCAGCACATCGCGGAGGCATCCGTTTCTGCCGAAAAAGAGCTGGACGATTTCTGTCAGGAAAGCGGCGGCCAATGCATACAGCACCGCCCTCTTCATGCGCCTGCGCTCCCTGAAAAACAAATAGGCGAGCACAAAAAATGAAAACGCGTGCCCAAGCTTTTGAATCGCCGCCTCCGGTATGGCGAGCTCCGCCATATCGAACACAAAGAAACCGGACACATCCGGATGGGGCGTGAAACGAAAGGACACCGTCTGCGACACAATCATATCGTGAAAGCTTTCAGTCAAAGCAGAAACGAAAACAAAGACGAGCCACCCGGCCGCCAGACATTTATTCATTCAGCATCTCCTTCGTTTTCTACTAGTATAAAGGCACATGCGGCAATATGAAAAGCGCCTATCAGAGCTGATAGGCGCTTTGGGATCAAGATTACTTGCCCGAATCTTTCATTGAGCCGTCATCTTTACCATCTGTCTTGTCTTTTGTGCCGTCCTCTTTGTCACCTGGTTTTTCTTCGGTTTCTTTTTTAGGCGTCACATCTTTTTTCTCGGAAGATTGCTGAATTGCCCCTTCCGTTTCTTCTGTCACAGCGTTTTTCTCTTCAGCCGCCGCTTTTTCAATAGATGTTACCGGCTTGTCCATAAAATTGAGCGGGTTCATCGCTACGCCGTCCTTGCGGATTTCAAAGTGCACGTGATTTCCGCTTTCTTCACTGTAAAGGTTTTTTCCGGATTTACCGATGACCTGGTTCTGCTTTACTTTGTCGCCCTGATCCACGCTGACTTCAGATAAAGACTGATAGACAGTAGACAGGCCGTCTGAGTGTTCAATTTCAACCACATACCCCAGTACCGGGTCTTTAGCAGCTTTAACAACCGTACCGCTCAGAGAAGCAGAAACATCAAATGATTTTCCGTCTTTCTCAGCTAAGTCAATTCCTTTACTGAGGCTGTACGTGTTATTATAGTTAACAAGTGCTGCTTCTTTCTCTTTTTTTGCGGCATCAGTTTCATAAAACTTTTTCACAACAGAAACATTTTCAGAATGAGCAGCCGGCATTGCGACGTTTTCCATTGACTTGCCTACTTCGACGGCATCGTCTTTGCCGCTGTCATACGCGGAGTTTCCGCCGTTGTTCGTCAGATTGTCCTTCACATCATTCGAAACGGATTGATACCAAAGGACAGCTGTTAAAATGACGGCCGCACTGACTAAGTAGATTGCAGGGAATATCCAGCGTTTGCGAAAAAACCGCTGAAGTTTTTTGACTTGAGAAGTTTTCTTTTCTTCCTCTCTCATTTGTTCATCACCTCAGCAACATTCTGAACACTTTTCTGAAAATATATACACATCCATAAAAAACTTTTTTGGAAATAGTATGTGCAGATTGCACTTATTTATGTAATGAAATGTGAAGGGAGATCCCGGAATATGAATTTGACCCTGCGCAAAGCCGTATTGGAGGATTTAGATGCGGTGGTGGCCATTTACAACTCGACGATTGCCTCACGAATGGTAACGGCTGATACGGAAGAAGTGACGCCCGCAGACCGGATGGATTGGTTTTTGCGGCACACGGACCGGCGCCCGCTGATGGTCGCGGAAGATGAAACCGGCAAAGTGGCGGCCTGGATCAGCTTTGAAACGTTTTACGGCCGTCCGGCCTATGACAAAACGGCGGAGATCAGCATCTATCTGCATCAGGATTGCCGCGGCAAAGGAGCAGGAAGCTTTCTGCTGAAAGAAGCCCTGGCACTCGCTCCGGCAATCGGCATCCGCAGCCTGATGGCTTTTATCTTCGGACATAATGTGCCGAGCATTAAGCTGTTTGAAAAATTCGGTTTTACCGAATGGGGCGTATTCCCGGGTATCGCCGAAATGGACGGAAAACGATATGACTTGAACATTTTAGGGAGAGAACTGTCATGATCACCATCGATAAAGACAAAGACGAAAACCAGCCGCTCAATAAAAAAACCCGTTCCCTTGCCGACATCGCCAAATGGGGAAAGATCACCGCCGTGTTTCTGATCATCACGGGCTCTCTTTCCGCTCTGTCAGCGATTGTGACGCTGCTTGGAGCCATTCCGGGGGTTCTGCTCATCATTTCCGGCGTCATGCTGATGCGCTCGGCAAAAGCGGCTGCCGCTCTTCAGGAAGGACTAGAAGAAAACGCGGAAGAAAATATGCTTGCACATTACGCGTCATTTATCAAAATGCAGTTTTTTTATGCGGCATCCAGTGTGGTATTGGGCATTCTCGCTTTTATTTTAGTCGTCATCTTCGCTGTCATCGGAATTATCGCTTATCACAGCACTGATACGTATGACACGCCTGATTCATATTACTATGAGAACGACCCGGTGTTTGAATGACAAAAAGAGCTGATCGCGCGTCAGCTCTTTTTTAATAAAGCATTTCTTTTTTCCGGTCTTCTTCCGTTAAAAATTCAATAAAGCTCTTCATCGCAGACGGCTCCTCGGCAATCAGCCGGGTATAGGCGCTTTTCCGTTCCTCGGACAGAATATCGCTTTTTCTGATTCTGTTCAGCATATAAAGACGGATCGTTTTTTGCACCTGTTTCCGCTGATAGCCGGCTTCCTTAAACAACGCAAGACCCAAGGCCGCAAGGAGTGCAAAAATGCCGGCCGACACGAGAGCTCCTCTCCCGGAAGGGGCCTGAATCAAAAGCGATGCCAGATGAAACAGACTAAAAGCGGCGAGCGGGAAAGCAAGAAAACGGTAAATGATGCTTTTTTTCATCAGCGGCGCAATGGCGATTTGTATTTTCTGAATTTCTTTTTTTATGAATCCCGGCAATTGTTCCGCATGCTCCAGCTTCATGCCCTCTCCCCTTTGCTGTCATTTTTGTCTTCTTTTTCATATATGCATATTTTAACGCACCCGGAACTTTCTTTGAAAGAAAACTGCATTCATCTTTGATTCCGGCTCTTTATTCTTTCAAAATGTCAATGTTATAATTTGAAATGGGAATCAGATTGCTGCACTTGTCGGAATACTAATGGGCACAGTCTTGATAAATATGATATAGCGGGGTTGCAAAGTGAGCATTTCATTTATTTTATTCGGATTTTTTTTCGTTTTAAATATACTTTTGGCCGTCATCATGATTTTCAAAGAAAGACGCGATGCCAGCGCTTCATGGGCTTGGCTCTTGGTTCTTTTTTTTATTCCCATTTTAGGGTTTATTTTATACCTGTTATTCGGCCATAACCTGAGACGCAAGCATCTGTTTCAATGGGAAGACCGTAAAAAAATCGGGATTGAAAAGCTGCTGAAGTCTCAGCTGAAAGATCTGAAGTCGAGGCAATTCCAATTTAACAACAGAGCGACTGTGGATAATAAAGACCTCATCTATATGCTTGTCATGAACAACCACGCAGTCTTTACAGAGGATAATTCGGTGGAGATTCTGACGGACGGGCGCGATAAGTTCAAACGCTTAATGAAGGACATTTCCAACGCAAAAGATCACATTCACCTTCAATACTATATTTATAAAGGTGATGAACTGGGAAAAAAATTGCGCGATGCCTTAGTGAAAAAAGCACGCGAAGGCGTAAAAGTCAGAGTGTTATATGATGAACTCGGTTCAAGATCACTCAGAAAAAAATTCTTCAAACCGCTGCGGGACGCCGGCGGCCATGTGGAAGTCTTTTTTCCTTCCAGGCTTCGTCCGATTAATTTGCGGCTCAATTATCGGAATCACCGCAAGCTCGTCATCATTGACGGCGAAACCGGCTATGTCGGCGGCTTTAACGTCGGAGATGAGTATCTCGGCCTGAATCCGAAATTCGGCTACTGGCGCGATACGCACCTCAGGCTTCAAGGCACGGCGGTACACGCCATTCAGACACGGTTTATCCTCGATTGGAACCAAGCCTCCCATCATCATACGCTCACATACGTTCCGAATCATTTTCCGGAATGCGAGCCGAAGGGCAATGTCGGGATGCAGATTGTCACGAGCGGACCGGATTCAGAATGGGAACAAATTAAAAACGGCTATATCAAGATGATCTCAACGGCCAAACGGTCAATCCTGATTCAGACGCCTTACTTTATTCCTGACTCAAGTCTTTTAGATGCCCTCAGGATCGCCTGTCTGTCAGGCATCGACGTCAAAATCATGATTCCGAACAAGCCGGATCACGCTTTCGTTTACTGGGCGACTTTATCTTACATCGGCGACCTTTTGAAAGCCGGAGCCTCAGTCTACATTTATGACAACGGCTTTATTCATGCAAAAACGATTGTCGTCGATGATGAGACGGCTTCAGTCGGTACGGCGAATATCGACGTAAGAAGCTTCAGACTTAATTTTGAAGTCAACGCCTTTATTTATGACGTCACCATCGCGAAAAAACTCATTTCCTCATTTAAAGAAGATCTGCTCGTCTCCAGAAAATATACGTATGAAGAATATCAGGAGCGTTCGCTGCGGATCCGCATTAAAGAATCAATTTCAAGACTTCTTTCGCCGATTTTGTAATTCCCGGGGTATTTCTCGGGAATTTTCTAATATAAAAACGGGCACGGCACGAAAAAACACATTTTATATTCAAAAGAATGACCGAATAGTGTATAAATGAAAAGTGAGTATTTTTTTGTAAAGGAGTGCCATAGTTTGAAACCTGAATCAGTGAATCGTTCGCTTATTTCTATTTCGAAATGGGGAAAAGCGACAGGTATTTTATTTATTATCATGGGTGCGTTTGCGGCGCTGTCGGGCGCGTTTTTCTTTTTAATCGGAGCCATTCCCGGCGTTTTGCAGATCATTGCCGGCATTTTTCTGATGCGCTCGGCAAATGAAGCGGGACAGATGGCGGAGCAGTTCAATGAACTGACAGAGGAACATATGCTGGAGAATTATGCAAAGTTCGTGAAAATGCAGGGGATCTACCTGATTGTGACGGTCGGTTTGTCCGTTCTTGGTATTGTTCTCTTCATTGTCCTCATGACGCTCGGCATCATGGACGGCGTGTTTAATAATATTGATGCCAATACATATTAAAAAGGAAAATCCCGGCGCATCCGCCCGGGATTTTTTCTTATTCCGCTTCTTCGACAACGGGAAAGTTTTTCTGCTTTGGATTTGCCAATACAGCGATGGCATAATGGCGCAGCTGAAACGCTGTCTGCAGATATTCTTTCAGACATTCCGGCTTCAGCCAGACTGTCGCCGTCACATCAAAAAAGCTTTTCCTCAGAGTTTCAACTGAAATCACTCAATTGTTCGACTGTTCCTGATCAGGTTTAGAAGCAAGAATTGTGATTCTGCAAAATAAGGATAAAAGCCATGGTGGAACAAGACCGCTTATCATACAGTTTTTTGGGCCTTTGTAATTAAATTACAATTGTTCTTAATATTCACTCATGTATTCATGCTATTATATTGAAAGGAACGATCAAAAGCGTTGGCGTTCGTTAAATATTTACGAGTGCTGCCTCATATCAAAGTCAGAAAAAATAGTATAGGAGGTAACATATGTTTAAGTTTAAAAAGAAATTCTTAGTTGGATTAACGGCAGCTTTCATGAGTATCAGCATGTTTTCGGCAACCGCCTCTGCAGCTGGCACAGATTACTGGCAAAATTGGACTGATGGGGGCGGAACAGTCAACGCAGTCAATGGATCTGGCGGGAATTACAGTGTTAATTGGTCTAATACCGGAAATTTCGTTGTTGGTAAAGGCTGGACTACAGGCTCGCCATTTAGAACAATAAACTATAATGCCGGAGTCTGGGCGCCGAATGGCAATGGATATTTGACTTTATATGGCTGGACGAGAGCACCTCTCATCGAATATTATGTAGTGGATTCATGGGGTACTTACAGACCTACCGGAACGTATAAAGGTACTGTAAAGAGTGATGGGGGTACTTATGACATATATACAACGACACGTTATAACGCACCTTCCATTGATGGCGATAACACTACTTTTACGCAGTACTGGAGTGTTCGCCAGTCGAAGAGACCAACCGGAAGCAACGCTACAATCACTTTCAGCAATCATGTTAACGCCTGGAAGAGCCATGGAATGAATCTGGGCAGTAATTGGGCTTATCAAGTCTTAGCGACAGAAGGATATAAAAGCAGCGGAAGTTCTAATGTAACAGTGTGGTAACAGCTCATCTTTAATTAGGGGCAGCTAACGGGCTGCTGATCGTTCCTTGAGAAATTTTATAATGATTGTTAAGAGGCGAACGGTTTCGGCATTGCTGGAGGCAGGATATTCTCCATCAGTTTTCGCGTATTAAAATAAGAGTGCCGTCATTTTTCGGTAACCCGCTTACAACAGACACCTTCACATAAGCCTTAAGCAAAATAAAAATATCCCGGTTACCACCTCCTTTAGTTCATTAAACAGATCGCAACCCCGCATCCAGGCTTGCCTCAATATGGAGCCAAAACCGTGGTTTCCTCATTATCACTTGCAACCATTTTTGTTACACCAATAGCGGCATGAACCCATCTCTTTTTAACAAAAGAGATGATTCATTACATCATAAAGGGACTTGCTCGCAAGTTCATTCTCCATTGACCGCTGTACGCTTCCGAACGTCTCATCGAGCGCGCGCTGAATATTTTTGCCGACCGGACAGTCGGGGTTCGGATTGTCGTGAACCGCAAAAAGCTCTTCCCTATTCTGCACCGCCCTGTAAACCTCTAAGAGGGTGATCTCCGACGGATCTTTTTTCAGGCTGGCTCCCGGAACACCCGCCCGGGATGTCAGAATACCCGCTTTTTTCAGCTGGCTGATCGTTCTCCGCACGACGACGGGATTGGTGTTTACGCTGCCCGCAATCATGTCCGATGACGCCCGTTCATCCGTTGAGATCAGCGATAGAATGTGAATGGCCACAGCAAGACGGCTGTTAATCATGTTTTTCACCACCGTTGTAACCACAATGGTTACATTTCATTTGTTTGTCAACTACTAATATACACTAAAACGGGCGGCAGGATGAAATCAAGTTGGCAATAGAGGTGTAAACAGGCCGGCGGGAAACCGGCCGGAGAGGGATTAAAATAAGAAATAACGCTGTCCGAGCGGAACATAGCTGACGGGCTGGCATGCCAGCTCTTCTCCGTCGGCGAACACCTGATAGGTTTTCGGATCGACTTGTATATTCGGCATCGCGTCATTCAGCTTCATGTCGAGCTTACTCAGCTTACGGATATTCCGTACGGGAGAAATCATTTTTTCAAGGCCAAGCTTTTCCGGCACACCGTTAGTGATACCGGCCTGGGACATAAATGTAATAGAGGTATTTCGGTTTGCTTTACCGTATGATGCGTACATCTGCCGCATAAACACGGGTTCAGGCGTCGGAATGGAAGCATTCGGATCTCCCATTTGGGCGCGGGCGATCATGCCGCCTTTGAGCACAAGTTCAGGTTTGACGCCGAAGAAAACCGGGTCCCATAGTACGAGGTCGGCGAGCTTTCCTTTTTCAACGGAACCGACTTCATGGCTCAGGCCGTGAGTGACGGCCGGGTTGATCGTGTATTTGGCGATATAGCGTTTGGCGCGCACATTGTCATTGCCATTTTCTCCTGATAGAGCGCCGCGCTGTTTTTTCATTTTATCGGCCACCTGCCATGTCCGGATAATCACTTCTCCCACCCTGCCCATCGCCTGTGAGTCAGATGACGTCATGCTGATCGCGCCGATATCGTGCAGAATATCCTCCGCCGCAATGGTGGCCGCTCTGATGCGTGAATGGCTGAACGCCACGTCTTCAGGCACTTTTGAATCTAAATGATGGCAGACCATCATCATATCAAGATGCTCGTCCATCGTGTTGACGGTATATGGAATCGTCGGCGTCGTAGAGGACGGCAGGATATTGGCGTAAGATGCGAGTTTCATAATATCCGGTGCGTGGCCTCCGCCGGCTCCCTCTATGTGATATGTATGGATAACCCGGTCGCCGATCGCATCAAGCGTATTTTCTAAAAAGCCCGCTTCATTTATCGTGTCTGTGTGAATCGCCACCTGAATGTCCGCCTCATCCGCGACTTCCATGCAAGCTTTAATGGCGCTTGGCGTTGATCCCCAATCTTCATGCAGCTTCAGGCCGATCGCTCCTGCTTCCACCTGCTCGATCAGCGGCGCTTTATCGGATGCATTCCCTTTTCCTAAGAAACCGACGTTGATCGGAAACTCCTCGGCCGCTTCCAGCATTCTCGACATGTACCATGCACCGGATGTACAAGTCGTCGCTTTACTTCCCGTCGCAGGACCTGTTCCGCCGCCGAGAAGCGTAGTCACGCCTGAAGAAAGCGCGACTTCCATCTGCTGCGGGCAGATAAAGTGGATATGCGTATCCACCCCGCCGGCCGTTACGATTTTCCCTTCGCCGGAAATGACTTCTGTTCCGGCACCGATAATCATGTGCGGGTCCACCCCATCCATCATATCAGGGTTGCCGCTTTTCCCGACGCCGACAATCCGGCCGTCCTTCACCCCGATATCCGCCTTGACGATTCCGGTATAATCCAGGATGACGGCGTTTGTAATGACCAGATCAAGCGCTCCGTCTTTCCCGGTGATACGCCCGTTCTGCCCCATGCCGTCCCGGATTGTTTTCCCTCCGCCGAAAATCATTTCTTCCCCGTAATTCGTGAAATCTTTTTCGACTTCAATCCATAAATCCGTATCTCCGAGTCTGACTTTGTCTCCCGTTGTCGGTCCGAACAGTTCTGCGTATTGCTCACGCGACATTTTCATCGGATCGCCTCCTCCATCCATCCGGCTTTTTTAAGATTTGACAGCGTCTTCTCTTTTCCCCGCTCATCCATGTACGTATCGGCCATGCCGTTGAGACCTCTGACCGTTTTTCGCCCTCCGATTTCCACGAGCGTGACGGTTTTCTCTTCTCCCGGTTCAAAACGGACAGATGTGCCTGACGGGATATCAAGGCGCATGCCGATGGCTTTGTCCCGATTGAAGGAAAGGGCGCCGTTGGCTTCGGCAAAATGAAAATGCGATCCGACCTGCACTGACCGCGTTCCGTTATTGGTGACTGACACCTCCAGCGTCTTCCGGCCTTCGTTAATGGTGATGGTCCCCTTTGCGACTTGAATCGCTCCCGGCTTCATGACTTCACCTCCGCTTTGATCGGCTGATGAACGGTGACAAGCTTAACCCCGTCCGGGAACGTCGCTTCCACCTGAATGCTGTCCAGCATTTCCGCAACGCCTTCCATAACGTCTTTTTCCGTCAATACATTGCGGCCGGATTCCATCAGCTCAGCAACGCTTTTTCCGTCTCTCGCGCCTTCCATCAGATAACAGGTCAAATATGCGGCGGCTTCGGGATAATTCAGCAGAACGCCGCGCGCCTTCCGCTGCTTAGCGAGCTCTCCCGCCGTAAAAATAAGCAATTTTTCTTGTTCAACCGGTGTCAGTTTCATCTGTATTCCCCCTTAGTGATAGTCAAACACAATCCGCATGGTCATACCGAAACGATGCAGGCGGCCGTCACCCCCTTCACCTCATGAAATGTTAAGTGATAAAAGTTATTCGACAGTGAACGGCCCGATTCCTTTTGCAGAAATGACCGATTTCTCATTTTTTTCTTCAACAAACGTTTAATTAAATGTGAAGAAAGGTTACATTCTTTGTGAATATTATAAAGAAATCGCCGGGGAATTTATAGAATATTTAAAAATTTAGTGAATATTAACCAAACGAACTGGAATTTTTGTCATTTCTCATAACAAAAAGCCCAAAATATTTTGGGCTTTTGCTGTGTTTCACGATCAAATTAATCATCACTGAGTTTATCTTTCGTTTTACCGACACCCTTTTGCAGGCTGCCTTTCGCTTTGTCTTTTTTCCCTTCCGCTTTTAAGTCGGACTTGTTTGCCATGTCGCCTGCTTTGTCCTTTGCTTCCCCTTTCATTTTGTTCATGCCGCCTTTTACTTTGTCTTTTAAACCGTTATCTTCACTCATGATCTCTTCAGCTCCTTTTGTTTTTGTGTACTTGTTTTCTTCCCTTTCAGCCTGATAGCAAACATTTCAACTCTCAATTATTGATTTCACAGCGTTCCCCGTAGCGGATCACTTTGTAAACGGCCAATCCGTCTGACAGCTTATTATCCCCGTATTGCACGGGCAGAAGAGCAAAGAAAACATAATAAGTTGAAAAATAGACAAATTGGTAAAAAAATAAGTTTGGCTCTAGGAAATCTTTTATGATCAGCAGATTTATTAAAAAGATAGAAGCGAGATTAAACAGACAGCCTCCGGAATAGACGAGCGCGCTCGTCAGACGGTTATCTATCCGCAATTCGCCGAACTTGCAGAAAGAATCTATGAAGTAGATACGCCGAACCTGAATCGGCCCTACTTTTAAAAGACGTTTCCCCATTCCGATATCCAACGACGCCTTGCCTCCGAACAGCATGGCCATAAAGCTGTGTCCCGACACATGGATGACAGACACCATCGGGAGAATGATGAGAAATGAAACGAAAAACTTTATCATATCATTAAATCCGAACAACAAATCCCTCCTTCCCATCGTACTTTTTTCCCTCTTTTGCGATTTTTCCGATTTTTTCTATGATCAAACGTCCTGATGTGCATAAAAAAATAACCATCTGCTGATCAGATGGTTAAGAAAAATTATATATCGTATAAACACTGTTCTTTTTGAATGTTTTCTCTCATGCGAATCGCTTTTTCATAAAAATACGCCGCTTCTTTATATTGCTCATGTGCGCTTGTGTAAACGGCGGCCTCCAAGGCGAAATCTTCAATATACACATACAGCGATTTTTCATTCATATAGTCAAACACTTCATGGATTAAATCCATATTGAGTGACTCCAAATAAAGCGCTTGTAAAAACTTATACTTCTCTAAACTGAATCGGTCGCCGCGTTCTTTCGCGATCATGATCCCTCTTTCATAATAGGTGAGGGCCGCTTGATCATCATGCAGCCTGAAAAGGGTGTGCGTTAAGCTGAACAGCGCCTTCGGAAGCTGTTCAAGCTGATGCTCTTCAAAAACGGGAACCGCTTTTCTAAAGTACCGGGCCGCTTCATCCAGATCCCGCTTTTCAGCATAACAATTCCCCAGATTGTAAAGCGAAGACCCGATCAGGCGGGGCTGTCCTTCAAGCAAAGAAAGGCGGAGGGCTTCGTCTAAATGCTCAAGCGCTTTGTCGTAGTTTTTGCAGTCGATGTAGTTTCCTGAAATGACGAAATGGCATTGAATTCTCCGCACTCTGTAAAAATCGTGTTTCATATACGTATCCAGCGCCTGAATCCCGTGATTCATGGAAAAATGAGTCTGCTTCATGACGTAAAACACTTCAGACATCTTGAAATGGAATTCCGCCCTCTCTATATCATCCTCGACAAATGAAAGGAGTTTTTCCGCTTTCCGGTAAAAAGAAATAGCCGCAACATAGTTATTGTGATCGAATTCATACATCCCTCTGAACAAATGGAAATAATACTCAGACAGTCCCGATATGCTGTCCGTGCTTTCGATCGTCTTTTGCAGCTCGCTGTACTGAATCTGTGATTGTTCGGTGCATTCCGGCTTGACGTAATCAAGCATAATATGATGGCGGTAGCTGATCAGCTGATAATATAACAGCAGCAGCTGGTCTTCCTCCATACGTTGTATATCCTCATCAATTTCCTCTTTCAGCTTTATGGCATCAGCCGCTTGAAACGCTAAAATGTGCTTGTACCATTTGTTGATCTTGACTCCAACTTGAGATGACGGAATCTCGTATGCGGTCATGCCCCTTTCACAACCTTTTCTAATTTCTATTGGTTATATTTTAACATATTGTATGGCTTTGGAATTGCATAACTTGATTGTCCTGCATCAAAATTCCTATCATATATTTCGGCTGTTACCGGTATTTTTTGAACAGACCGCTCTCATAATGTGAATAAAAAAGCCTGCCCTTGTCCGGGCAAGCTTTTCTTCATCCGCCTATATAAGACATTTCCACTTTCTTTTTCCCATCCGTTTTAGAAAGCGCGCGGTCAATTGAATACTGATCCGCGCGATTTCTCCAGACAGAAGCGATGGATTCCGTCAATTCATCATCGGTCAGACCGCCGCGCACGAGTTTCCGAACATCATAGCCGCTTGACGCAAACAGGCACGTAAACAGCTCGCCTCTCGCCGACAGGCGCGCTCTGTTGCAGGAGGCGCAGAATGCATCCGAGACGGAGGAAATCACGCCGATTTCGCCGGAACCGTCAAGATAGCGGAACCTGGAAGCGACCTCTCCTTTATAATTCGCTTCTATCGGCTCCGTCGGCATGTGCTGGTTGATCAGATCAATAATTTCGGCCTTCGTGATCACGTCTTTTTTATTCCATTGATTCGTATTGCCTACATCCATAAATTCAATAAACCGGAGAATATGACCTTTTTCTTTAAAATAGCGGGCCATCGGCAGGATATCTTTTTCATTGACGCCCTTTTGAACAACCATATTGATTTTCACACCGAGTCCGGCCGCTTTTGCCGCCTCAATGCCCTCAAGCACCTTGTTCACCGAAACGCCGCGGCCGTTAATGGCCTTAAACCGCTCATTCTCTAAAGAATCGAGGCTGACTGTCACTCGATGCAGCCCCGCCTGCTTCAGTTTTTCCGCATACACGGGAAGCAGAGAGCCGTTTGTCGTCATCGCGATATCTTTAAGTCCGGGGATGCGCGCAAGTTTTTTGATCAATTCAGGCATATCTTTTCTCATGAGCGGCTCTCCGCCCGTCAGCCTGATTTTTTCAACGCCGAAGCGGCCGACAAACAGCTTCGCAAGCCGCTCAAGCTCCTCGAAGGAGAGCAATTCCGTCTTTTGTAAAAATGGATAATCCGGTCCGAATAATTCGGCTGGCATACAGTACGTGCATCTGAAGTTGCAGCGGTCGGTTACAGAGATACGAAGATCCCTGAGCGGCCTTTCCTTTTTGTCTGTCACCCGGCGCGTTTCTGTATTCATAAGCCCAAGACCCCTTTCTATTGTTCAACCCGTTCAGGATGTGTGTATACGTTAAATGATCCGTTTCTGACAAAACCGATCGCGGTGATGTTCAGCTCTTCCGCCATTTGCAGCGCGAGCTCCGTCGGCGCCGATTTTGAAATGACAATCGACACGCCGATTTTTGCGGCTTTTAATAAAACCTCTGAGGAAATCCGGCCGCTGAAGACGATCAGCTTGTCACGGACGGGCATTCCGTTTTTCAAACAGCAGCCGTACAGCTTATCCAGCGCGTTGTGGCGCCCGATATCCGTCCTCATCAAGAGCAGCTTTTCCGTATCGCACAGCGCTGCATTATGGACGCCGCCCGTTTCCCGGAAGGTGCCGCTTCCGCTTTGCATCTCCTTCATCAGGCGAAGGCACGTCTCAGGAGTTATGGTAATCCGGCTGACGGCGGTTTTGGCCGTTTTCACATCCTGCTGAAAGTAAAAATGGCGGCCTTTCCCGCAGCATGAACCGATGACCCTCTTCGTATAGTCTTTTTGCTCAAGCACTCCGGGATTCGTCAGTTCAACATATGCGAACCCGAGACTTTCATCTATAGTAAAGCTTTTGATCTCTTTTTCAAAACGAATGACGCCTTCTGATGCGAGAAATCCGATGACGAGTTCCTCTAAATGGTCAGGCGTGCAGACGAGCGTAACAAATTCCTGCCCGTTCACCATGACGGTAAGCGGATACTCTGAAACCATCCGATCTGCCGTCTTTGTTAATACCCCTTTTTCATAGCGGTATATGTCTCTTACCGCTGTTGTTTTTTCATCCACTGTTTTCCCCTCCGCAGTATCCTTCTCTTTTATTCTTCCACAATCCCTGTATTTTGTCGAATTTGCGGTTTAAAAAAAGAGCCCTCTTCGGACTCTATGTTTCATTGCGATGATGTCTGCTCAGAATGGTGAATAAAATAACTGCGGCGATAATGGCCAATATACTGACGAATATGAAGGCGGCAAGCTTCAGAAAAATCCCTATCAGAACAAAAACGACTGCCGCCAGCACCAATATAATGCCTGCTCCTTTTAACAACAGCGTTCATCTCCTTTTATCCGTATCATTCCCGCGGTTCCGTTTTCTAAACAAAAAAGACGCCGCGCGGGCGTCCTTTTTTAACCTATTCTTTTGCTAAATCCTTTGCAGCGTCTTCCCAAGCCTGTTTGAACTCGTCCGCGCTGTCAGCTGAGACATATGTGCCGCCTCCCGCTTCCGCCGCTTTTTCAAGGCTTTCGCTTCCTTTCATGCCGAAGTTGAAGCCGATGATATTGACGATCGTGTTGACGTTCGCTTTACGGAGCTTTTGAATTTCGGCCTGAGGATTACCGCCGCATGTTTCTTCACCGTCTGTGATCAGATATACGACGTTTTTCCCCGTGGCGCCGGCCCGCTCAAATTCTTCACGCGTATCAGAGAGCGCTTTCGCAATCGGTGTCCAGCCGGTCGGTTTAATCTTGCTGAGTGATTGCTCAAATGGAGTCACGGCGTACGGCTGAAGGCCGTATAACGTTTCTGTCGCATTACATGATACGGCTTTGCCTGAGTTTTTATTATTGCCCTTATGCCCGAATACCCGAAGCATCAGATTCGTGTCTTCAGGAAGAACTTCCGCAAAAGAAGTGACAGACTCTTTCGCGACATCTATTTTACGCTCTCCCCCTGTTTTTTGTATCATGCTTCCGCTTGCGTCAAACAGCACGGCAACGTTTGTTTCTTCGTGCTTTTTCTCGGCTGCAAAAACAGGTGATCCGAGTGAAAGCGTCAAAAGTCCGACAATCCCCGCAGTGAACATTTTTTTCATTTCGTTCATTCCTCTCCGTTTGTTTTTGGCCGATGGGCCCCCGGCTCTTCTCTATGCTAGATGACGAGTATGCAAAAAGATATAGGGCGGGATTCCTTTTGTATAAGCGGCTGTACACCGTTAAAAATGAACAGAATTATGCGCATCATCCTAAAAAGATTGGATAAATGATGACAGATTTAATGCCTTTTTCGCCCTTTTTGTAATATAAGTCCGGAATCTGATTCTTTTTACAGTTTTCTCTTCACCTTTTCTTGAAATTTTTGTTAAATAAAAATAAAAAAAAGGGCCGATAAACGGCACCTTCTCTTATTCCGCTAATGAACTCGCTGCCATTGTAAAGATGCGGTTCATATCCTTTTGGCTGTGAGCTTCGTAATATTTTCCTCCGCCCGCTTTGGCAATCTCGTGAAGCTGGCCGTTGAAGCCTTCCTTAAAGTCAAAGCCGATCACGTTGACTTTAATATGCTGTTTGCGAAGTTCTTTCGCTGTCTTAACAGGATCTCCTCCGCATGTCTCCTCGCCGTCCGTCAACAGGAAAACGGATTTACTGCCAAGTTTGTGCAAACCGGTAAAGGAAGCCTTCGCATCCTCTAATGCTTTTGCAATCGGTGTCCAGCCCGTAGGCCCGATTCCGTTAAGAGAGTTAAGGAAGCTCTGTCTGTCAAACCTTTGGAATCCGTACACACCGCGAATGGATTCACAAGATTGAACCTTTCCGGAGTTTTTATTATTGCCTTCCGAACCGAAAACCGTCATTCTGACCTGTGATTTAGATTTAATTTGATCCGCAAAACGGACAATTTCTTCTTTTGCCATGTTGTATTTAGAAACACCGTCAATCCGTTTTGCCATACTGCCGCTCGCATCAAGTAAAATAGCGGTATTGTTTTTAAATGAAAGAGTCTTCTCGTTTGCATTCTCGGCAGCAAAAGCAGGAGATGCAGCAGTCATCAATCCGAGCATGAGTATGAGTGAAAATGTTTTTTTCATTGCTTTTTCCCCTTTTCAATAGATTTACGTTCAACGCCGAACAATATTTATCGTAAATGAGATGAATAGGGAAATAAATAGGACGGCGTTCCTCATTATTTTTGCGTATATTCACATAGAAGCGGCATTTTTATCAGTGATTTACACCCGGCGCTCAGCCTTCAATCGACATTTGTCAGCCTTTAGGCTTTCGTTATATGAGTCTGTTGGTTGCTTTACCGTTTATGGAATAGTTTTCAAAAAAAACAGACGCTCATGAAAGCGTCTATTTTTTCGCCATATATTTGTTTAAAAATGAATCTGCTTCGGAAATATCCACACCCTGATAATAATGCTTGACGATGTCCGCCACTGATTTTCCCTGCTCCGCCATGTAATTGGCCCCGTACTGGCTCATGCCGACGCCGTGGCCGAATCCTTTTGTCGTAATGGTGATGCTGCCGCCGTTCCGTTTCCATTCAAAGTCGGCAGAACGGAGTCCGAGTTTTTCCCGGATGTCTCTTCCCTTCAGCTTTTTGCCGTTGATGACGGCCGTCGCCACTTGATGGCCCGGCGTTCTGGCTGTAATCTGTCCCACCGTGTTTTGTCCCGAGAGCTGTACGCCGAGCTTTTGCTGAAACTCCGGCACACTGAAGGTCTGGGTGGCGAGATATTTCGGCGATTGCTTATCCCACGGACTTTTCACGCTCTTTAAATAAGGAATGGCGCTTGTCCAATAGGCTTCCGCATTTTCCGTATACCCGTTGCTCGTAGAGAAGAAAGATGCCTCAATCGGCTTGTTGTCGTACGTTAAAATCTTTCCTTGCGTGCCGGCGACCGCGTTTGTGATTTTCTTGAGGTTGTGTGCGTACTTAGAACCCCATTCTTTTTTCAGCTGGCTTTTGCTTTGATAGACTTGGAACATTTGCGTATCATCCACCAGTGATCCTTTCGGCGCCTGAACGGCTGAGTCAGCGACCATCAGTCTGACGATGAATGTCCGGGCGGCGAGCGCCTGGGCTTTTAAGGCCTCCGGTTTAAAGTTTGCGGGCATTTCGGAAGCCACGACACCGACCACATACTCTTCAAGCGGAATGTTCTCTACAGAATGATTGGATGTCCGATAAACCGGAATGGATACAGGTGATTCTTTCAATGTTTCTGCTCCTTTTGTTTCTCGTGTGGTGTGTGCTGTTTTGTGTCCGGGCTCTCTATTTACGGCTGCTCCTTTTTCTGCCTGAAACGGAAGGACGAGAATGGTGGGGACAAGAAGAATAAGTATACACAGCCCGGATAGTAGAAATACAATCGGTTTCATATATCAGCTGCCTCCTGCTTGGGATTCGACTCTACTTCATCTTATGGGCAGGGACAAGCTAATATGACTTCCTTTTGGACAGAATCTTTATTCCATTTTTCACGCGAAAAACGTATTCTTTTTTGGAAATCAGAGCATAATAATGATGATAAACCATAAAAAAACAGTATGCCAGATTGACATACTGTTTTTACAGCCATTATGCGTTTAGGTCAGTTACGACTTCTTTACTTTCTTGTTCAGCGGCCGTTTCATCAACGACACGCTCGATGTCAGCGCCGAGAGCCGCAAGTTTTTGATGGAAATTCACATAACCGCGATCCAAGTGCTTCAGTTCCGTGACACGTGTATGACCTTCAGCCACTAATCCCGCAAGAATCAGCGCCGCGCCCGCACGCAGGTCCGTAGCGGCAACTTCTGCGCCTTGCAGCTGTACAGGACCGTTAATGATCACAGAACGTCCTTCAATTTTAATGTCGCCATTCATCCGGCGGAATTCTTCAGCATGCATAAAACGGTTTTCAAACACAGTTTCAGTAATCATGCTTGTTCCGCTCGCACGGAGAAGCAGCGCCATCATTTGCGACTGCATATCAGTCGGGAATCCTGGGTGAGGCATCGTTTTAATGTCGATCGGCTTCAGCTGGGCAGGACCGATGACACGAAGGCCTTCTCCTTCATCCGTAATTTTGACTCCCATTTCTTCCATCTTCGCAATTAAAGACGTAAGATGCTCAGGAACCGCACCTTTGACTAATACATTTCCTTCCGTGATCGCCGCAGCCACCATGAAAGTACCCGCTTCAATACGGTCAGGAATGATGTTGTGTCTTACGCCGTGAAGCTTCTCGACACCTTCAATTTTAATGGTGCCTGTGCCGGCTCCGCGGATTTTTCCGCCCATCGCATTGATATAGTTCGCTAAGTCAACGATTTCAGGCTCTTTTGCCACGTTTTCAAGCGTTGTTGTTCCTTCAGCTAAAGCAGCTGCCATAATCAAGTTTTCTGTCGCACCCACACTTGGGAAATCTAAATAGATTTTTGCGCCCTGCAGACGGCCTTCCACTTCTGCTTCAATAAAGCCGTTGCCTACTTTGATTTTTGCACCCATTGCTTCAAAGCCTTTTAAATGCTGATCAATCGGTCTTGAGCCGATTGCGCAGCCGCCCGGAAGCGCTACTCTTGAATGACCCGTACGGGCTAACAGAGGGCCCATAACAAGCACTGACGCGCGCATTTTGCGCACATATTCAAAAGGTGCTTCTGTTTCTAAAGCGTAAGAAGCGTTTACGGTAACTTCATTATTCTCAAAATGCACATCTGCTCCTAAATGACGCAACACTTCATTAATTGTATATACATCGGAGAGCGTAGGTACATCACATATTACGCTTTTTTCTTCACTTGCTAATAAAGATGCAGCGATAACTGGTAAAACGGCATTTTTTGCTCCTTCAACTTTCACTGTGCCGTTTAACTTCTGACCGCCGCGGACGATGATTTTTTCCAAGGTATTCCCCTCCGCGTCCCTATATTCTCTATATTAATATTCAGTCGTCACGATTGGTGTGCCAACCGTAACGGTATGTTTTTCGCCCATTCCCGCACTTCTAAGCGCAACTTGCACATTCATCTTATGTTTCGATGTCATGATGTAATCTGTCCACTTATATGTAAATGCAGAAACAGAAACGAAATGAGGCTCAACTACATGTTCAACTGGACTTGCTTCAAATTCTTTCATGAGCTGTTCTGCTTTTTTTTGCAAAACAATACTCATATTATCATTTAAATGACCCTTTAGACAAGTAAAAATAAATACTTTATTTTGAAATATGTCGTGTGCCTGCCGTTCAAACTGTTCATATGTATCATTCCAGTTTTTCGGTTGCTCCGGGCTCATTTGCTCATATAATAAATACGAAGTTGGGTTCTGGTTTTTGAGGGTAGTGACGAGCTGCAGTTTAAAAGTTGTGTGATTTTTTTTGTCAGAATACGTGCCGACGGCCTTTACGATTTTATCTTCCCGCGCGGATTCCCAATGATATTGCGGATACTGCGTCTTCAGTTCTTTTACCTTGTCATCAAATTCACTCAGTGACAGGTTCAGATTTTTTTTCGCATGAAGCGTCCATTCATCTACAGTGACCTGCTGCCGCTCCATTCCTTCGGCAATCTGGGCAAGCGGAGACAGCTCACTTGCATGAATGGAATGAAATACCGCTATTAAGGCGCTTAAAAAAACAAAAAACAAGATGATGCGGCCTGCTCTTTTTTTCTTCATATCGATCTCTCCCCCTTACTCCCATTTTTGCCGGAGCCGGGGAAAGCAATACATGGAAAACTTCGTCAAAACTCGCCAAGCGGGTGAAGAAAAATTGGTTTCTCACCCAGCGATTCCCTTCATTTCAACAGACGAAACATCTTAAAATAAGTATGGAAGCTGTTTCGAATAGGTAAGATAATCTAAAAAGAAGTCAGCGACTGCCGTACCGATCGCAATGGTAAGAAGAATGATCAGCAGCCTCGCCTGCACTATTTTTCCTTTTCGGATCAGCGGATCAAAGTTGACGGCCTGAAGCGCCCACCATGTCACCGCAATGCATACCAGGTGAACCAGGATGCTGATTGCGGCCTGCTGCCCCAATACATTCACAAATCCCATCTCCTTTCATTTTTTCCGCCCCTCATATCCTCTCTTATTATATAAGAAGAAGAGAGAAAGATGATCATTTTTACATCAGAATTTTTATCCAAAATTAGAGGCAATCCCCGCTTAAATGTCCGTTCTCCGGCATGATATACTTTTTTGGAAAGGAGATGGGAATATGAATCATTCCTTTTTTCATCCGGAAAAGCAGTATGGAGAAACACTTCCCGTATTTGACCACGAGTGGGAAGCGATAGCATTCTACTATGATTATAGACAGTCTCAAACAGAGGAACTGAAAGAATTATGTCAGTTTTTCAACATTTCTCTTGATTATTCACGCGGCAGCCTGCTGGAAGTGGAAGCTCTTTACTTCCGCAGCATACAAGAGCTGCTTTTGGCGGATTGGAACCTGCCGATTGACGAATTTGAGAAAATGCTCAGTGTGTATGTCATCGATTGCGCCATCAGACACCATGACGATGCCGAATGGGTCGTCAAACCTTATCCGTATACGGACGGCGCTTATACGACGGGTGTGCGGAGAGGAAACAAAACGTGGCACACCGACAACTGCTGCGAACATTTATATCTGCAAAAAGAAGAGGATCATCCGCTTATCGGCGTCTATGAATCTCTTATGCGTTAATATAGAAAAAGAATCCTTCTCAGACAGCCGAGAAGGATTCTTTTTTAGTTTCCTGCAACATCCAATCTGTTTACAGCCCGCTGTAGCGCAAGCTCAGCCCGACGAATGTCAGTATCATCTGATCGTTTGTTCAAACGGTCTTCCGCCCGCTTTTTCGCAGCAAGGGCGCGCTCTTTATCAATGCTTTCCGCTGTTTCAGCGGCTTGTGCAAGGATAGTGACCTGATCAGGACGGACTTCTAAAAATCCGCCGCTGACAGCCGCCAATTCGGTCTGCCCGTCTTTTTTAAGGCGGACAGCGCCGATTTTAAGCGGAGCCACGGTCGGAATATGGCCAGGCAAGATACCGAGATCACCGCTCTCGGCTCTTACACTTACCATTTCAATATCAGCATCATATACTGGGCCGTCGGGAGTAACGATATTGACTTTAACGGTCTTCATGCTTTTACCCTCCTAGGACCAGATTAAACTTCTACACCCATCTCTTTTGCATTCTCAATGACTTCTTCAATGCGTCCCACAAGACGGAATGCATCTTCCGGAAGATGGTCATATTTACCGGAAAGGATTTCTTTAAAGCCTCGTACCGTTTCTTTAACAGGCACGTAAGAACCCTTTTGTCCCGTAAACTGCTCAGCTACGTGGAAGTTTTGAGAAAGGAAGAACTGGATACGGCGTGCGCGGTGAACGACAAGCTTGTCTTCTTCACCTAATTCGTCCATACCGAGAATCGCGATAATATCCTGAAGTTCTTTGTAACGCTGAAGCGTTGACTGGACTTCACGCGCCACCGCATAATGCTCTTCTCCGACAATTTCCGGAGCAAGCGCGCGGGAAGTGGAAGCCAGCGGATCAACCGCAGGGTAGATACCCATTTCAGTTAATTTACGCTCAAGGTTAGTCGTTGCATCCAAGTGAGCGAACGTTGTCGCCGGAGCCGGGTCAGTGTAGTCATCGGCAGGCACGTAGATCGCCTGGATAGATGTAACTGAACCAACGTTTGTAGATGTAATACGCTCTTGAAGCTGACCCATTTCTGTCGCAAGCGTCGGCTGATAACCAACCGCAGAAGGCATACGGCCGAGAAGCGCGGAAACCTCTGAACCCGCTTGTGTGAAACGGAAAATGTTATCGATAAAGAACAGTACGTCCTGTCCTTGTTTATCACGGAAATGCTCAGCCATTGTAAGACCCGTCAGTGCTACACGCATACGTGCGCCCGGCGGCTCGTTCATTTGTCCGAAGACCATGGCTGTTTTCTTAATAACGCCTGAATCGCTCATTTCGTAGAAAAGGTCGTTCCCTTCACGAGTACGCTCTCCTACACCGGCGAATACGGAAATACCGCCGTGCTCTTGCGCGATGTTGTTGATTAATTCCTGGATTAATACGGTTTTACCTACGCCGGCGCCGCCGAACAATCCGATTTTACCGCCCTTGATGTAAGGAGCGAGCAGGTCAACAACCTTAATTCCCGTTTCAAGAATTTCAACCTCAGTTGAAAGCTCATCGAATGAAGGAGCTGATCTGTGGATCGGGTCCTTTTGAGCATCCGCAGGCAGCGGTTCATTTAAATCAATTTTATCTCCCAGTACGTTAAATACGCGTCCGAGAGTCACATCACCGACAGGAACGGAAATCGGCGCACCTGTATCAACAGCTTCCATTCCGCGCTGAATTCCGTCCGTAGATGCCATGGCAATTGTACGGACTGTATCATCGCCTAAATGAAGAGCAACCTCTAGCGTTAGGTCGATGCCTACTTCATTTTCGCCTGTAGCTGGCTGTGAAACTTTAATCGCATTATAAATCGCAGGCAAGTGGCCGTCCTCGAAACGTACGTCGACAACCGGTCCAAGCACCTGACTTACGCGTCCTTTCTTCATCGCTATCCCTCCTGACAAAATCTTTCTATTCTAAAGCGGCTGCACCGCCGACAATTTCGGTAATTTCTTGTGTAATCGCCGCTTGACGCGCGCGGTTATATGAAAGCGAAAGTGAATCAATGAGTTCTTTCGCATTATCAGTCGCATTTTTCATTGCTGTCATTCTCGCAGCGTGTTCACTTGCTTTACTGTCAAGAAGCGCGCCGTAAATTAAGCTTTCCGCATATTGAGGAAGCAGCACTTCGAGCACCTCTTCTTCATCCGGTTCGAACTCGTAAGAAGCCGTGCGCTTCCCGCCGCTCGTTCCGAAATCCGTTAAAGGCAGCACTTTTTTCTCCGTCACTTCCTGTGAAATCGCACTGACGAAATGGTTATACACCAAATGCAGTTCATCAAAAGCGCCGTCGATAAACATTTGAACCGTCTGACGGGTCAAATCTTTAATCTGAGCAAAAGTGACCTCGTCGCCAAGCCCCACTAACTCAGACAAAATCGGCATTTCCCGTTTTTTGAAGAAATCGCGGCCGACTCTGCCGATTGCAATCACCGTGTATTCATCTTTAGACTGATGGCGTTCTTGAATGGTGCGGTAAGCGTTTCGCAAAACCGAACTGTTAAACGCACCCGCAAGCCCGCGGTCAGACGTAATGACGAGATACGCCGTCTTTTTCACTTCTCTTGAGACAAGCATCGGGTGTTTCGCGTTTTTCGCGCCTTTTCCGACGTTAAACACAACCTCCTGGATCTTATCCATATACGGAGCAAATGACTTCGCGTTGGTTTCCGCACGGTTCAGCTTCGCAGCGGATACCATCTGCATGGCTTTTGTAATCTGGCTTGTTTTTTTCGTTGACGTGATCCTTGACTTAATATCGCGTAATGAGGCCAAAGATTTCACCACCTTTATTCTTCATTTGCGTAAAAAGAGAGAAAAAGAGAACCTTTTTCTCTCATCTTCTAAGGGTTAGTTGCTTGGTGCAAATGTGCGTTTGAAGCCTTCGATTGCAGCTTTGAAGTCTTCATCAGCAGGAAGGTTTCCTGTTTTCGCAATGCCGTCAAGCAGATCTTTATGGTTTTGATCAAGGTACATGTAGTACTCTTCTTCAAAACGTCTGATATCCGCAACCGGAATATCATCAAGATATCCTTTTGTCAGCGCATAAAGAATGGCTACCTGTTTTTCAACCGGGAGCGGTTTATTCAAGTCTTGTTTCAGCACTTCAACTGTACGCGCACCGCGGTTCAGTTTCGCCTGAGTCGCCTGGTCAAGATCAGATCCGAATTGGGCGAACGCTTCAAGTTCACGGTATGAAGCCAGGTCAAGACGCAATGTTCCAGCTACCTTTTTCATCGCTTTGATTTGGGCTGATCCGCCGACACGGGATACGGATAATCCGGCATTGATCGCAGGACGCACGCCTGAGAAGAATAGGTCGGATTGAAGGAAAATCTGTCCGTCAGTAATGGAAATGACGTTTGTCGGGATATAAGCGGAGATATCTCCTGCTTGTGTTTCGACGAACGGCAGCGCCGTAATTGATCCTGCGCCTTTTGCGTCACTCAGCTTGGCTGCGCGCTCAAGCAGACGGGAGTGAAGATAGAATACATCCCCAGGGAATGCTTCACGGCCCGGCGGACGGCGAAGAAGCAATGACAGCTCACGGTAAGCGGCCGCTTGTTTGGATAAATCATCATATACGACGAGAACGTGTTTGCCGTTGTACATGAATTCTTCACCCATTGTCACCCCTGCATACGGTGCAAGGTAAAGAAGCGGAGCCGGCTGTGAAGCGGACGCCGTCACAACAATCGTGTAATCAAGCGCGCCGTGCTTACGAAGTGTTTCCACCACGCCGCGTACTGTAGATTCTTTTTGACCGATCGCTACGTACACACAGATCATGTCTTGATCTTTTTGGTTTAAGATTGTATCAATCGCAACAGATGTTTTACCTGTCTGACGGTCACCGATAATCAGCTCACGCTGTCCGCGGCCGATCGGAATTAACGCGTCGATCGCTTTGATACCCGTTTGCAGCGGCTCATGTACCGATTTACGGTCCATTACGCCTGGAGCCTGGCTTTCGATCGGACGTGTTTTGCTTGTCAGAATCGGACCCAGTCCGTCTACCGGCTGTCCGAGCGGGTTGACGATACGTCCGATTAATTCTTCACCTACAGGAACTTCCATGATGCGGCCCGTTCTTTTGACCTCATCACCTTCACGGATATCTCTGTAAGGTCCTAAGATAACGATACCTACGTTGGATTCTTCAAGGTTTTGAGCCATACCCAAAACGCCGTTTGAAAACTCAACAAGTTCACCGGCCATACAATTGTCAAGGCCGTGCACACGCGCAATACCGTCTCCGACTTGGATGACTGTACCTACGTCATGAACTTCAATTTCAGATTGGTAATTTTGAATTTGCTGCTTTATCAGCGTGCTAATCTCTTCAGCTTTGATGCTCACTTAGGTTTCACCCCTTCTATCGATTTCCTCCGGCAAGTTGACGTTCCATGCGCTCAAGCTTTCCGCTCACGCTTCCGTCATATATCCGGTTTCCAATGCGGACTTTAATGCCGCCTATTAAATCCGTCTGCACTTCATTTCTGATTCTGAGCGAAGCGATTCCGGCTTTTTTTGCAAACACTTGAGACAATGATAACATTTCCGCTTCTGAAAGCGGCTTTACTGAATAAACAACCGCGTCCTCTGTCTGACGGGCCTGATTGGCAAGTTTGATAAACTCGTCTGTGAGATCAGGCACAATCGAAGACCGGCGGCGGTCAATCAGAAGAAAAATCGTATGCAGCACAGACTCAGACAGTGCGCCGAACGATTGCTGAATCAGCTCTTTTTTCTTAGCGGCCGATACCTTCGGATGGCTTAGCACTTCCTGTAATCCGGCTTCGTTCCGGAACACTTCTTTTAGTACGGTAAGCTCTTCTTCGATTTCATTGATTTGAGAAGTCTCAACGGCAATGTCGAAAAGCGCTGACGCGTATCGTTTAGAGACAGCAGATCCACTCATCGGCTTTCTCCTACCTCTTTAAGATAGTCCTGAATCAGTTGTTCCTGGGCTTGTTCATCAAGCTCTTTTTCAATCACTTTCGATGCGATTAAGACAGAAAGTGATGCGACTTGCTCGCGAAGTGCGGAAACCGCTTGTTCTTTTTCTTTGACAATTTCGGTTCTCGCCGCTTCTTTCAATCTTTCAGACTCGGCGCGTGCAGCCTGGATAATGTCTTCCTTCTGCTTTTCACCCAGTTTTTTCGCATTTTCAATGAGTGATTGTGATTCCTGTTTCGCTTCTTTTAAAAGAACGCGCTGCTCTTCAATCAGCTTCTGCGCTTCTTTATTTCTTTCTTCAGCGGACGTAATTTCGCCGGCGATATGATCTTCACGCTGTTTCATTATATTTAATAGCGGTCCAAGAGCGAATTTCTTGAGAAGCGCTAATAAAACTAACATAGCTAACAATTGGAATAGGATATCTCCGCCGTTAAACGACAGTCCTAATTCAAGAGGTAATTGAGACATCTACTACGGCAACTCCCTTCTGCAGGTTTTCTCTTCTGATAAAAAGCCGTTTCGGGACGGCGTGCTTATCAGACATAAAGCAATGGCGAAGGTTCTCTTAGAGTGATCTTCGCCATTTTTAGTTCATATAAGGCTTTTTTGCTTAGCCAAAGAACGCTAAGAACGCGATAACGACAGCGATAATCGGAAGGGCCTCAACCAATGCGATACCCATGAACATAAGAGTTCTAAGTTCTTTTCCTGCTTCCGGCTGACGGGCAATTCCCTCTACCGTACGTGAAACGATCAAACCGTTACCAATACCTGCACCAAGTGCACCTAAACCGATTGCAATTGCAGCTGCTATTAAATTCATGAAAAAGTTCCTCCTTTAAAATGTTATCCGAATGGATATATGATTTTAATGATCATGACTGATTTTGTGTGACATGTACACCATCGTCAGCATCGTAAAGATAAATGCCTGGATGGTACCGATGAACAAGCTGAACGCCTGCCATGCAAGCATCGGAAGAATGGCTCCGACTGTGCCGACCAAACCGAGAAAGAAGCTGTTTGAGTAGAAATTCGTCGCCAGATTCGCAAGCAGGCCAAGAAGAATTTCCCCGGCGAAAATGTTACCGTAAAGACGAAGTCCGAGTGTCAGCGTATTCGCAAACTCCTCAATGATCTTCATCGGGAACATAAGCGGAACCGGTCTGAGGTAATCCTTAGAGTATTCCTTCAAACCTTTCATCTTCACGCCGTAATAGTGCGTTAACGACACAACCATAACGGCTAGAGTCAGAGTAATAGCCGGATCGGCCGTCGGTGATTTCCACCAAAGCTCGTGTCCGACCGTTACAGAAAACGGCAGCCCCAGCATATTTGATACAAATATGTACATCAGCAAGGTTACACCAAGCGCCAAGAAGTTAGCCCCTGTTTTTAAATCCATTGTACTGCCTATAATATTGCGGACAAAATCAACAATCCATTCCATGAAGTTCTGGGCTTTTCCTGGACGGATGGACAGCGTTCTCGTAGTGAGAATCGCAATCAGCAGCACAATCACACTTGCCACAGTAATCATCAGAATGTTTGTCAGATTAAAAGTAAGACCAAACAAATCCATAGTTCTGTAATCGTGATTCAATGGGTTTTCACCTCTCTTCCATTGATGAACGTTTGAGCTGAATAATGGAATCTATCATAATGACGGGATAAATTGTCATTAATCCAATAATCACACTTGCCACACTGACTTTATCGGGATATTTAAAGGCGACAGCCATCGCAAGTATCGCATTGCACCAACGCGCTGCGCTCCCGAGTGATCGTATGGACTTTCCTTTCGCCACGGCCTTGTCAAAAGCATTCATTCTTCTGGTCAAGAGCCACAAATTAAACAAACTGAAAACAGTTCCCAAAAAGAGGCCTAGAAAAACAGTTTTATACGCCGTAAGACCATATCCCAGCAAATAGATTGCTAAGATCACAAATACATATCTCCGTTGTCTGCTGAATGTAAGATTGGGATCGTCCATCAACTATCTGTCTCCTGATGAAAATGTAATATAATTCCTGGATACGGCAAAACATGCGGTTAACCCTTTGCAGAAGGCCTTTTTTTGTCCCGCAAAACGGCCTGTTCGAAAAAACCACTCATCCTCCTGATGCCACGGGATGCTGTTTCATTCGCTTAGATAAATCCTCATATAACGGGTTTTTTGGAGGATTTAAAATGAGGATGGATACTAGAAATGAAAGGAATGAAAACCTTCTCATAATACCCTCGTTTAGCATACAATAGCCCCTAACATGTGTCAATCTGTTTAAAGTTAAAAAACTTTTTATACCGAAAGCATACACAGAATGTTCACAAATTCACCTATAAATGTATGAAGTCTGCCCATTCAGCAAATATCTGGATAAAAAAAGAAAACCCCCTGAATGAGGTTTTCCGATTTATTTGGTTCCGTACAGTCTGTCACCCGCGTCACCGAGGCCCGGAACGATATAGCCTTTTTCATTCAGTTTTTCATCAAGGGCGGCGATATAAATATCAACGTCAGAGTGATGTTTCTGCAGCTCTTCCACGCCTTCCGGAGCCGCTACAAGACACATAAAACGAATGTTTCTCGCGCCGCGCTTTTTCAGGCTGTTTATCGCTTCCACCGCAGAACCTCCCGTAGCAAGCATCGGATCCACGACAATAAATTCGCGTTCTTCTACATCAGAAGGAAGCTTGACATAGTATTCCACCGGTTTTAAGGTTTCCGGATCACGGTATAATCCGACATGTCCCACTTTAGCAGCCGGGATTAATTTCAGCATGCCGTCAACCATTCCGAGGCCCGCTCTCAGGATCGGCACGATACCGAGTTTCTTCCCTGAAATCACTTTGGATGTCGCTGTTTGAACAGGTGTTTTCACTTCCACTTCTTTAAGAGGAAGATCACGTGTAATTTCAAACGCCATCAGTGACGCGACTTCGTCCACAAGGTCTCTGAAATCCTTTGTGCCTGTATTTTCATTCCGAATATATGTCAGCTTATGCTGGATTAAAGGATGATCAAATACGTAAACCTTTCCCATACTGTGTTCAGCTCCTTTTTTGTTGTCCGAGTGACTTTTTCACACTTCTATTGATTCTACAGAAAAAGACAAACAGTTTCAAGAAAATCATAAAAAAACCCGCCGGATTAAGGTTCCGGCGGGTTTCTTCCTTATTAATAGTCCAGTTCTTTATATAAAGGAAACTTTTCAGTCAAGGCAGATACGCGCTGTCTCGCTTCTTCAAGTTTTGCTTCGTCTTCATGATTTTTCAGTGCGAGGCCGATGATGGCGCCGACTTCTTCAAGCGCGTCACCGTCAAAGCCGCGGCTTGTCACAGCTGCCGTACCAAGACGGATTCCGCTTGTGACGAACGGTTTTTCCGGATCGTAAGGGATCGCGTTTTTATTAGATGTAATGCCGATTTCATCAAGAACGTGTTCAGCGACTTTTCCGGTCAGACCGAGAGAACGGAGGTCGACAAGCACAAGGTGGTTATCCGTTCCGCCTGATACGAGCTGAATGCCCTCTTTGTTCAGAGACTCAGCCAGGCGCTTCGCGTTCGAGATGACGTTTTGCGCATACGTTTTGAAATCATCTTCAAGCACTTCTCCGAAAGAAACGGCTTTGGCCGCGATGACATGCATAAGCGGTCCGCCTTGGATTCCCGGGAAAATGGATTTATCAATCTTTTTGCCGAACTCTTCACGGCAAAGGATCATTCCTCCGCGGGGGCCGCGAAGTGTTTTGTGAGTCGTTGTCGTTACAAAGTCAGCGTAAGGAACCGGATTCGGATGAAGACCGGCTGCGACAAGACCCGCGATATGCGCCATGTCGACCATGAAGTAAGCGCCGACTTCATCAGCGATTTCGCGGAATTTTTTAAAGTCGATCGTGCGGGGGTACGCGCTCGCTCCGGCAACGATGAGTTTCGGCTTATGCGCCAGCGCTTTTTCACGCACATCTTCATAATCTATATATTGCGTGTCTTTATCGACACCGTATTCTACAAAGTTGTATTGAACGCCGCTGAAATTAACCGGGCTTCCGTGTGTTAAGTGGCCGCCGTGGGAGAGGTTCATCCCGAGCACCGTGTCGCCGTGCTCTAAAATCGTGAAGTAAACAGCCATGTTCGCTTGAGCGCCTGAGTGCGGCTGAACGTTTACATGCTCAGCTCCGAAAATCTCTTTCGCGCGGTCGCGGGCGATGTCCTCAACGACATCAACATGCTCACAGCCGCCGTAGTAGCGTTTGCCGGGGTAGCCTTCAGCATATTTGTTTGTTAAAACAGAGCCTTGTGCTTCCATTACCGCTTCCGTCACGAAGTTTTCAGAAGCAATTAATTCGATCTTAGTCTGTTGACGCTTACGCTCATCTTTGATGGCGTTAAACACTTGTTTGTCTTGTACAGGTAAATGTTTCATCAGCGAGATCCTCTCCTATCCGTTTCCTGTTCTTTATTTTTACCACCCTTATTGTACATGGTTTTTCAGGTGAATGTAACAGCTTATTTAAAAAAATCACAAAATTTAATTAGAAAACACGAACATTATACAGGAAAAGTATTTTCATCATTCGCATTCATAAACGGCGCGAATTCCGCCGATCAGCTTCGGTCTTGTCCGGGCCATCGTCACATGTGCTTCTCCAAGCTCACGGCTTGATATCCGGACAGGGACGGCAACGGGTTTCAGATGCATGCCGATGAACGTATCACCGATGTCAATCCCGGCGTCAGCCTGAATCGATTCGGCGAGCACGGGAGAACGCATCTGCCGGTATGCATAAGAGGCCATCGCTCCGCCCGCTTTCGGGACGGGGACGGCTGAAACAATGGGGAGCCTGAACCGCTCGGCCGTTTCCGCTTCAATGACAAGCGCCCTGTTTAAATGCTCGCAGCATTGAAAAGCAAGATGCACACCCGTTTTTTCCTTAAACCGGTTAAGTCCGCCGTATATCAATTCAGCCCAATCCCCGCTTCCGGCGGTGCCGATCCGGCTTCCGGCGGCTTCACTTGTACTGCACCCGATCACCAGCAGACTGCCGTCCGTCAGTCCTGCCTGCTCTTGAAACTCAGTCAGCATGTCCGTCCATTTTTGCTTCATCTCTTCCATTGTCCAGCACCTCTTACAGATTTTTTTCTTCGTAATCTGCGATTTTGCCGATCCGCCGTTCGTGGCGGCCGCCCGTAAATTCAGTCGTCAGCCAGACTTTTGCGATTTCGCGCGCCAGCCCCGGGCCGATGACGCGTTCGCCCATCGCAAGAACATTCGTGTCATTGTGTTCACGCGTCGCTTTTGCGCTGAAGGTGTCATGGGCAAGCGCACAGCGTATGCCCTTTACCTTATTTGCGGAGATGCTCATGCCGATGCCTGTGCCGCAAATTAAAATTCCCCTGTCAGCTTCGCCGTTCACCACTTTTTCCGCTACCGGAAAAGCGTAATCTGAATAATCGACAGAGCCGGCGCCGCATTCACAGCCCATATCAATGTATTCAATCTGCAATTCATCCAAAAGACTTTTTATTTCTTCGCGGATATGGACGCCGCCGTGATCTGACGCAATAGCTACTTTCATTCATTTACCTCCTAGGTGTGGCTGGGCGAAGACAGCCCAGTGTGCTTGTCCTATTTATTACGAAATCCGTTGATTTCATTCTACTCTTTCACATTCGTTTTGCAAATGACCTGTTTGCAGATTTTCTGACAGATTACTTGCTTTTTCCGTCAAGCAATTGATCAGCCAAAAGGGTCAGCAGCTCCTCCAGTTCGTCCCGCGTCTGTTTATAAACATCAAGCGGACCGCCGAACGGGTCAGAGATATCGCCATTTTCCCCCGTTACGTATTCTTTAATGGTAAAGACTTTGCCCTGACTGTTTTGATATCGGCCTTCAATCAGCTGTTTGTGCTGTTCCGTCATCGCCAGCACCAGATCAGCCGTCTCGATATGTTCTTCCGATAAAGGAGATGAACTGTGATTGAGAGCGATCCGTTTTTCAAACAGCGCTTCTACGGCATGGGCCGACGCTTTTCCGTGCGGAGACGCGAATACGCCGGCCGAGCTTACACTGACATCCAGCCCTTTCGTTTCTGCAATGGATTTAAAAAGAGCCTCAGCCATGGGACTGCGGCACGTATTGCCTGTACATACAAAGATTATTTTCATGTCCGTCACCTCTTACTGCCTATTATAAATGAAGAAAAAAGAAACGGCATCTTCGTTTCTTTTTTTACGTATCTTATATCGGTAAAAGCAGTTTCAGCCCGAATCCGATCAAAATGGCTCCGCCAAGCGCTTCGCTGTAGGAGCCGAGCCACGACTGCACCTTTCTTCCCGCCAAAAGGCCCGCCCATGTTAAAACGGTGCTGAAGACCCCGAACAGCGTAACGGCCAGAAACGGATTGGAGCCGTTCATCCCGAGACTGAGCCCGACAGAAAAGCTGTCCAGACTGACACCGACCGCAAACAGCAACAGTCCCGAGCCTGCCGGAGATATGAGCGGCCCGTCTGATTGTTTAAACGCGGCGATGATCATCTGCACCCCTAAAATGAAAAGAAGAGATCCGCCGATGTAAACGGCGAGCATCCCCAGAAAACCGGACAGCAGATGCCCGGCCGCCATTCCCACAAGCGGCATCATGACATGAAACAGCCCGATGACAACCCCTATATGAAAAATCTGTTTTTTCTTCAGCTGAATCATTCCCATTCCGAGCCCGACGGAAAAGGCATCCGTCCCCAAAGCAAATGCCATGATGCTTAAGGAGACAAGTTCCCCGATGAATAGATTCGACATGAAATAAAAACCCCCTTGGACGTGCCCGCATGTTTAGCTTATGCATGTCCGATAAGGGGTAGAACAAGTTAATGGATAACGGTGCCGCCTGCGGCTTTCATCAGCCTGTTCATCACGGCGAGCCCCACTCCGGTATCCGGAAAGGACTCAGAAATAATCATGTCCACTTCCGCTTCATCAAAGCTGCGGAGCGCATCGTATAAGGCGGATGCCACTGTTTCAAGGTCGGCGCGTCTGCCGCAGACCTTGATATAATCAGCCTGGTAACTATCGGCGTTCTCTTCTGTTGTCAAAATGCCGATTCGTTTTCCCCGGCTTTTATATGCGTCTGCCAGTTCTTGAATTCTCCGGGCGCCGCCGTCGGCAATAGCCATCGGCGCAGAAGGCGCGTAATGTGTATATTTCATACCCGGAGAAATAGGAACCTCATCTTCTTCGGTCAGCCCTTTATCCACAAGAACCGGACCGGCGGCGGATTCAATCTGCTCTTTTGTCACGCCGCCCGGACGAAGCAGCACGGGCTGTTTCCCCGTACAGGACAGAACGGTTGATTCCACTCCGATTCCCGTCGCGCCGCCGTCCACAATACCGGCAATGCGGCCGTTTAAATCATGAGCTACATGCTCGGCCTTCGTCGGGCTCGGTTTTCCTGATAAATTGGCGCTCGGCGCGGCGATCGGCAGTCCGGCCGAGCTGATGAGGGCTAATGCCACCGGATGATCAGGCATTCTGACCGCTACCGTCTCAAGTCCCGCGGTGACACGGGGTGACAGCACGCCGGGCTTACACGGCAGGACAAGGGTCAGCGCCCCCGGCCAGAATAGCTTCATAAGCTTTTTCGCCGTATCAGGAATATGGCTGATAAAACGATCAAGCTGGCTGATATGGGATATATGCACAATCAGCGGGTTATCGCTCGGCCTTCCTTTCGCCTCATATATTTTGGTTACGGCTTCCGTATTTTCAGCGTTAGCGCCCAGTCCGTAAACGGTTTCTGTCGGAAAAGCCACAACCTCATTCTGCCGGAGCAATTCAGCTGCTTGTGTAATCTGGGGATCGGTTGTGGATAATTCGCGCGAACAATCCACAAACCATCTTTTTGTTTTCATGTATAACCAAACTCCTTATTTTAAAGCGGTAAAACTTTATTTTCTCTCGTGTATTCCTTTTGAAAGTATAAAAGATGTCCTTTAATAAAACAAGTGTTATCCACAAACTGTGGACAACACTTTTTAATAAGTGGATAACCTTGTGTATAAGTTAGATCAGGCAGAGGTTTTCACCATTAAAAACGAACCTTCTGTGCATAACGAGTTGCGGAAATGTTCGGACGTATACAGTTCATCAGGTGCATCGGTGCACGCTTCAAATCCCATCACATTCAGAAACTCAGCAGATGAGGGCTGATTGGCGACTAAGTAGACATCTTGAATCTCATGTTTTTTGCACAGCACATCCATACTTTGAAACAGTGTAACGATATGGCTTTGATTCAGCCTGTCCGACATGACGAGTGAACGGAGAAGCCCTTTTCCGCCGCTGAATTTTTCGATCCCGAGACAGGCGGCAATCTTTTTTTCGCTGTCTTCCAGCACGATAAAACGGCTGATCTGCTGATCGATTTCCGCATGTGCTGTATCAGCCTTTTTCAAAAAGGCCTCCAGCGCCTCCGTATCTTGATCTCTTGCCACTCTCAGCTGATAAAACATATATTTCCCTCCGTTTCGATCAACTCTTTCTTCCAATCTATGAATCGAATCCGGATTTATGCCTTTTGCTTCAGGAAAATAGATCTGAAATCCAATCGACGAGGAAAAACTTCACTTCTGTATCATCGTCATCTTTATTTTCTTTCTTCGCTTTATCAGCCTTTGCTTTTACGTCATCCAGCACTTTTTTAGTCTGTTTCTGCGTTTCTTCCTGCTTCTGTCCGCCGTCTTCCTGATCTTTCACCGCTTCGCCATTTGAGAAATCAAGGAAGCACAGCGGCGGAAACAAGACGCACCACCAGTTGGCGCCCTCGCCATTGCCGAGTGTAATTAAAATCGCTTCATATTTTCCGGCCGGATAGACCATATTGCCGTACAGCTTTGTCGGAAACGAGATTTTATTGAATTGAACTGAAACGGATTGATGCGCACCCTTTTCTTTCATCGTTTGTTTGGCGATTTCTTTAATTTCAGGAAGCTTCGAACGAATGAGCCGCCGCGCCTCTTCAATGGAAGTGATATCTTTCACCCAGTCCGTGATTTGCTTGTTTACAGCATCTCTGATCTGGCGCTTGAGCTTTTGATCCTCATCGTTATCACTGTTGGCCAAAATCCTGAGCCGGATCGCTTCATCCGGTATGACGACGGGCTCATCGGCTGATGCCCGCGCCGTTTCTTCTTTTGTCAAACCCGCAAGCGCTCCTGATAATAAAAGAAAAATATATATGCAGATCATCATTGTCTGTTTCATCGGTCCCCACCGTTCCTCTCCGTGCTTTTTTTATCTAGTCCCATTATGGACATGACGGAAAAGGTTTAAACCGGCGGGAAGAAAAAAATCTAGCAAGCTGATAATCTGCATTGACAGATTCAAAATATGGTACGATATTATTTTGATAGGAGGTTTTCAGATGAAATATAATTACACCGTGCTGCTGTCGGCGGCATGTATGTCTGTCATTTATTCTATTTTGTATGTTCATCAATTCATTATCGCGGCTTTCATTTCGATGGCGTTTTATTTTTTGTTTCCTTATTTGATTTTTGCGCTGCCGCTTCAATACTTTCTGAATAAAAAGCCGAAGAGATTTCATCCGCTGTATCTTCTTTATTATTTAGGGGTGTCATTCATTGCAAACGGGATCATCTTCGGTCTTTTGCAGCCGTCAGGCCAATCTCTGTTTTCTAATTCAGCCTTTTATATCTTTGCGGTTTTAACAGCCGTCATCTATTGGGTATGGGATTCCGTATTGCTGCAAAGACAAAATCAGGCTACAGAAGCGTAATCAGCAGACAGCCGGCTGAAGGGAGAGCGGCGCAAAAGAAAACGGCGGCCATCTTTAAACGGGCGTGCCGTCCTTCTTCTGTTTCAGAATGATAATTGGCCCGCTGCTCCGCTCCGCTTACGGCCAACCCGGAAACGATGATCGCTGTGACGATAAGAACAGCCGTAACGGCGCCGAAAATTATGGCAAAGCCAAACGGCAGAACAAACCCCGCCGCATAAGCTGCGGCGGCGAGTATACATCCGAAGGCGAACGCTTTTTTCAAGGCGGATGCCCCTTTCATTTTCTTTCCATTGTAACAAAAGCCCGCCGTGTACGTCACCGGCGGGCTTTTTTCATGATGTGATGATCGCGGATACGGTTCTGTCTTTTCCGTTGATGTCCTGTACGACTTCCACTTCCGCATTCGGAAAGGAATGACGGAACAGGTCTTTCACGGCTTTTCCCTGATTATATCCGATTTCAAAGACGACAAGCGCTTTATCTTTCATGACAAGAGGCAGCTCCTCCATAAATCGCTTGTAGAATTTCAAACCGTCACCGCCGTCCGTAAGTGCATGAAGCGGCTCATGGAAACGGACGATATCCGACAAATCCGCCATTTCTTCTTCAGAAATATACGGCGGATTGGAAACAATAATATCCGCTTTTTTCCCTGATGAAATAAAAGGAGTTAACAGATCTCCCTGCAAAAAACAGACGTCCGCTCCGAGGTTTTGCGCATTTCTTTCCGCCACCTGCAGCGCTTCTTTTGAAATATCCGAAGCCGATACTGAAAAGTGTCCGCATTCAATGGCGAGCGTCACCGCAATGGCTCCGCTCCCCGTACCGATATCAATGACGTTCAGGCGTTCTGCCTCGGAAAATACCCGCTTCTGTCTGTCCAGCAGATGAAACACGACTTCTTCCGTTTCCGGACGCGGAATGAGAACATCGTCATTCACAAAAAATTCCCTGCCGTAAAACTGTTCTTTCCCGATAATATATTGAATCGGAATACCTTCTTTATGCATCTCCACGTGCCGTCTGAATCGGTAAAGCTCGTCCTCGCCGACGGGCTCCTGCAGACTTGCGAGAAGTTTGCTCCGATCCATTCCGGTATCATTTAACAGCAGCAGCTCGGCCGCGTTTTTTTCTCTTCCCGCTTCGGTTAAATAAGAAGAAGCCCAGCTTAGGGCTTCAAAAACGGTCTTCATCTTAATTTTCCGCCTGCTGGAGCTTGCTTGACTGGTCTTCTACGATTAACGCTTCAACCACTTCATCAAGCTTGCCTTCCAGGATTTGATCCAGCTTTTGAATCGTCAGGCCGATGCGGTGATCCGTCACACGGTTTTGCGGGAAATTGTATGTGCGGATACGCTCGGAACGGTCGCCTGAACCGACGGCTGATTTACGGGTCTGATCATATTCAGCCTGAGCTTCCTGCTGGAATTTGTCATAGATTCTGGCGCGGAGCACCTTCATCGCTTTTTCTTTGTTTTTAATCTGAGATTTTTCATCCTGACAGGATACGACGACACCGGTCGGTAAATGCGTCAGGCGTACGGCCGACATCGTCGTGTTTACGCTTTGTCCGCCCGGTCCGCTTGATGCGAATGTATCGACGCGGATGTCTTTTTCGTGGATGTCCACTTCTACTTCTTCCGCTTCAGGAAGACACGCCACCGTCGCCGTGGATGTATGAATACGGCCGCCTGATTCCGTTTCCGGAACACGCTGTACGCGGTGCGCGCCATTTTCATACTTCAGCTTGGAGTATGCGCCTTTTCCCGTAATCATAAAGATGATTTCTTTGTAACCGCCCGTTCCGGTCACGTTTGCTTCCATGACTTCAGTCTTCCAGCCTTGGATTTCGGCGTAACGGGAGTACATTCTGTAGAGATTTCCCGCAAACAGCGCGGCTTCTTCTCCTCCCGCTGCTCCGCGGATCTCCATGATTACGTTTTTGTCATCGTTCGGGTCTTTCGGGATGAGGAGCACTTTCAAACGCTCTGATAAGGTTTCCGTCTCTCCCTGCAGTTCGGAGATTTCTTCCTTCACCATTTCTCTCATATCGGCATCAAGCTTTTCCTCAAGCATCGCTTTCGCATCGGCAAGCTGTTCTGATGCGTCTCTGTATTGTCTATAGACTTCAACGGTTTCTTGTATATCAGATTGCTCTTTCGAATATTCTCTAAGCTTTTTCGGATCGTTGACCACTTCCGGATCACTTAAAAGCTCATTTAATTTTTCGTATCGTTGTTCAATTGACTGTAAACGGTCTAACACGGTCTTCACCTCTGTTTTCCTGTGCGTAACATTCTCATTATAGTATAGGGCTTATCGCCAGTCAAAAGCAATTCGCCTCTGTTATACTGAAGCAAAAAAGGAGGGGCGGATATGCTGAAATCCATCCACCATATAGCAATCATATGCTCTGATTATGAAAAGTCGAAAGCTTTTTACACCGAGATTCTCGGTTTCGGCATTATAAAAGAAACATACCGAAAGAATCGCGGATCTTATAAACTTGATCTGGCGCTGGACGGCGCGTATGCGATTGAATTGTTTTCCTTTCCCGATCCGCCCGAACGGCCGACCAGACCGGAAGCCGCGGGTCTCCGGCATCTCGCTTTCACCGTAAACGATCTTGAAGCAGCCGTCAGGGAGTTAAAGGAAAAGGGCGTCGGCACAGAACCGATCAGAACCGATCCGCTGACGGGGAAACGGTTTACCTTTTTCTTTGATCCCGACAAGCTTCCGCTTGAATTGTATGAAGCGTAACGTTTTTTGAAGAAATGCCGCTTTCTTTGGCGAATTCCTTCTTGTTTTGTCTAACATGAAGGGAACGCCGCCTCATGGTCGAATACCTAGCAAAAAGGAGGTATGTGATCATGAATACCAACATGGCCGCGAAAGAGCTCGGCGTCTCCGCAAAAACGGTGCAAAGGTGGGTCAAGCAGCTGAATCTTCCGGCTGAACGGAATGAGCTCGGACATTATTCCTTTACACCTGAGGATCTTGATGTGCTGAAATCGGTCAAACGGCAAATTTCTGAAGGCACTGCCCTTCTGGATGTTCAAGTGCCACGGCAGCCGAAAAAACGGACGGGCTTCATTTTGCAGCGTCCGAAAATCAATGGCGGCGCTGAACAAAGATTGGCAGAGCTGGAGCGCAAACTGGACATTCTCACGAAAGAGAAACAAGGTGAGAACCATCTGCTTTCAAGGATAGAGGAGCTTGAACGCCAGCTGAAACAAAAGGCGGATGAAGGGGTGTCTTATCAGCTTCTTCAGCACAGGCGGGAAATTGACGACCTCAATACCGAATTGCAGACATTGGCCTCCCGCATCCAGGAACTTTCCCAGACAGCTCCCCTCTCAGAAACAGCCGCTTCTTCAGAACATAAGAAACCCAGAAAAAAAACGAGATTTTCGCCTTTTAAATTTCAATTCTAATCAAAAAAGCTCCCTGAAACAGGGAGCTTTTCATTATGCAGTCAGCGCAATGATGATCGGCAGTGAGATTAGAGATAAAATCGCACTTATTACAAACGCGGACGCAGTTTCTTCCTCTTGTTTTTCGAAACGTGTGGCAATCATCGCCGCTACCGCAGATCCAGGGAATGCAACGAGCAATACCGCTTTTGTGATCTGGTCAGCCGAAAGTCCGACTGCAAGAGCGATTAAGTACATCAGCGCAGGCTGAACGGCAACTTTTAACAAAGCGATACCGAAAGCCGGCAGACTGAGCTTAATGCTGCGGATACCGACAGTTACACCGACAGCGAAGAGCGCGACACCCGATGTTGTGCTTCCGAGCTGATCAAGCATTTTTTCTCCCAAAGCAGGGAGTGTTACACCGCAGAGCACCAGAATGATACTGATAAGCGGTGCAGCCGCAAGCGGTTCGGAAAGACCGTGAAGAATAGACTTACCAGTCATTTTCCAGAAGTTCTCGTTTTCAGTGTCTTTTTTCTTAGATGACTCACCGACAGTAGCGATAATGATCGCAAGCGGGTCAAGGATGGCGTTAACCACGATACCCGTAACAGCGATAGGAATCGCTACTTCGCTTGCTCCGAATAAGCTTCCGAGTACGGGAATACCCATAAAAGCAAATGTCGGCTGTGCAGAGTTTAAAGAAAATACAGATGAATTCGTTAAATCATACTTGAAGATAAATTTGCAAACCAACAGAATGACGATATAGAATCCGACAATCCCAATGATCAAAGCGACCATCAAAGGAACCTGTGATAAAAACGCACTTCTTGAAGTGGTTAAAATACTTGCGATAAAATGCGCCGGAAGCGCGTACTTCGTAACTAAGGTGCTTACCCCTTTTGCTGACTTCGCGTCATAACTTCCGAAGCGACCTGCGAACCATCCCAGCACGATCACGAAAAAGATCGGCGCCAGGAGGATTAAAATATCTAAGAAGCTCAAAATATTCTCCTCCAAATCCTTAATGTCCGTATACTTTAGCCTTTACATAAAAGCTTTCCCTCGGACTGTAAAATTAATCGTAAAAATTATTTAGCGACAACTTGTTTATATTGCGGTTTCCACATTGCATCAAGAACGGCTTGTTCTACATTTTCAGGAATGCGGTTTGCCACGCCTTCTTTAATTGCAGTTTCCGCTACGGCGATCGCAACTTTAATTGAAACTTCTTGTAAGTCGCTCATGCTCGGCAGAAGGCCTGCACCCGGTGTTTCAAAATCAACGCTTTCTGCGATTGCGTCAGCAGTTGCCGCAAACATTGCAGGAGTAATCACTTTCGCTTCTACAACGATTGAACCGAGACCAAGTCCAGGGAACGCGAATGCGTTGTTAGATTGTCCGATTTCATGAGAAACGCCATTGTACTCTACATTGTCAAACGGGCTTCCTGTCGCCACAAGCACTTTGCCGTCAGTCCATTTGAAAAGATCGCTAGGAACGGCTTCAGCAAGCGGTGTCGGGTTAGACATCGGCATGATGACCGGACGCTCAACGTGTTTTGCCATTTCTTTGACGATTTCTTCACTGAACGCGCCGCTTTGGCCTGATGTACCGATTAAGATTGTCGGTTTCGCTTGACGGATCACTTCAATGAAAGGAATTTGTCCGTTTTCATCGCGTTTCCAATCTTTAATTTCTTCAGCTGTGCGCAGGTACGGCTCTTGGAAATCAAGAATGTTTTCCATACCTTCAATTAACAAGCCTCTGTAGTCCATTGTGTAGAACGCTTTGTTGGCTTCTTCTTCAGAAAGACCGGCAAGCACCATAGTGTCGCGGATTTGGTCAGCGATTCCGATTCCGGCAGATCCTGCACCGAAGACAACCACACGCTGGTCTTTAATAGACGCGCCTGTTTTCTTCATAGCCGCAAGCACACCTGCAAGCGTAATCGCACCTGTTCCTTGAATGTCATCGTTGAATGTAAGAATTTCATGGTTGTATTTCTTCATGATATTGCGCGCGTTTTTGTTTCCAAGGTCTTCCCAGTGAAGAAGAGCTTTAGGGAAATATTTAAGCGCAGCTTTTACATAAGCGTCAACGAAAGCTTCGTAACGTTCGCCTTGGATACGTTCATGGCGGTTACCGATGTATAAAGGATCGTTCAGAAGTTTTTCATTGTTCGTACCGACGTCAAGAACGACAGGAATAACACGGCTTGGGTCAATACCGGCAGCAGCTGTGTATACCGCTAATTTACCGATGGCGATGTTGATACCGCCTACACCCCAGTCACCGATTCCGAGGATGCTTTCTGAGTCTGTCGCAACGATCAGATCAATATCTCCGGCAGTGGCATGAAGGTTTTCAAATGCCTCTTCGATTCCTTCCACGTTGTCGATAGAAAGGTAAATCCCTTGAGGTCTTCTGTACTCATGGCTGTATTCTTGAATCGCTTCACCGACAGTCGGTGTGTAAACAACCGGCAGCATTTCACGAAGATGGTTTTGAAGCAATTTAAAGAAAAGAACTTCGTTACGGTTTTGCAAATCATTCAAATACACGTTTTGGCGAAGGCGGTCCGGCTGAGCTTGAAACTGCTCGTATGCGCGTTTTGCCTGCTCATCAAGAGACAGAATTGTCGGAGGAAGCAGCCCGTCTAATCCAAGGCTTTTTCTTTCTTCTGCTGAAAACGCAACACCTTTATTTAAAGTAGGGATAGATAGAACTTCTTTTCCTCTTAAAGTAGTTTCTAAGTTGCCTTCCTTCGTTACTTTAATATTATTCAAGAAAATCTCCTTCTTTCTTCAAATAGTTAACAAAGTTAAGTAATTACCCATTTTGGCTAGTGTGATCGCGATCTGCTATATCTTTTTTTGACAATTATTCGAACAATGTCTCATAACTATTTACATTACTTAGTCATTTTATGCCTGTAAAAATGAAAATTCAAGAGATGAAAATTACTTAATTTTTTCATACTCTTTTTTAAGTTATTTAACTACAATTTTTGAAAAAACGTCAAAAAAACACCGGATTTTTTACCGATGTTTTCATGAAAAGGGTTATTTATCAGTCTGTTTTTTTCGGCACTTCGTGATGATGCCTGCATCTCGCTTCGTATGACTCCGACGCGCCGACTAAAATGACCGGATCATCATAGGAAGCGGGCTTCCCGTCAATCAAACGCTGCGTACGGCTTGCCGGCGACCCGCAAACGGAGCAGACCGCCTGCAGCTTCGTCACCGATTCGGCAACCGCCATCAGATTCGGCACCACGCCGAACGGCTCTCCCCGAAAATCCATATCAAGTCCGGCCGCGATGACACGATAGCCTTTATCCGCAAGCGAGGATAAGTCGCCGATGATCGATTCGCCGAAAAACTGCACCTCATCTACCGCGATGACGTCCGTGCTTTCACTGATATGATCCCATATTTCAGCCGAAGACGAGATGACGTGGCTTGTCATGGATGTGCCGTTGTGAGAAACGACAGCCTCCTCACTGTAGCGATTATCAATGGCAGGTTTGAATACCTTAACCTCCTGCTTCGCATATGTCGCTCTTTTCACTCTGCGGATCAGCTCTTCTGATTTCCCAGAGAACATGCTGCCGCATATCAGCTCAAGCCATCCGCTTTGCTTCATTATGTACATAGGCTATCCGCTCCCCTTTTTTTCCTGTTTATGGACATAAAAAACAGGCAAGAAGCAATTCTTGCCTGCCTGTAAAATCTATTATTACTTAAGACCGTATTTTTTGTTAAAGCGATCAACACGACCATCAGCAGAAGCGAATTTTTGACGTCCAGTGTAGAATGGGTGGCATTCAGAGCAAATCTCAACGCGTACCTCTTCTTTTACTGAGCCTGTTTCAAATTCATTTCCGCAAGCGCATTTAACTGTTGCTTTTTTGAAATTAGGATGAATTCCTGCTTTCATTGTATCCATCTCCTTCCGCCCTGAATCCCGTGTGGAAACAGAGTTATTATTCCGGAGTAATCCGGAACGCATATGAGAGAATTATATCAGTCATTTACTGCATTTGCAAATACATTTTTTATCAGCGGCGGGCTGATGATGAAAGGTTTGCCTGCTTCCATTCTTGGTTGATCAAATCGAAGAATTCCTGATTCGTTTTTGTTTTTTTCATTTTTCTCATAAACTTCTCTGCGAAGTCCGGAGAATCAGACATCGATTTGCGGATCGCCCATAGACGGTCAAGATGCTCTTTCGGCACGAGCAGCTCTTCCTTCCGTGTGCCGGAGCGGCGGATATCGATCGCCGGGAAAATCCGTCTTTCCGCAAGAGAACGGTCAAGGTGAAGCTCCATGTTGCCCGTTCCTTTAAACTCTTCATAGATGACGTCATCCATCCGGGAGCCCGTGTCTACGAGCGCCGTCGCCAAAATGGTCAGGCTGCCGCCCTCTTCAATGTTTCGCGCGGCACCGAAAAAGCGCTTCGGACGATGGAACGCAGCCGGGTCAATCCCGCCGGAAAGCGTACGTCCGCTTGGCGGGATAACGAGATTGTAGGCCCGTGCCAGGCGGGTAATGCTGTCCATCAGAATGATAACGTCTTTTTTGTGTTCAACGAGACGCATCGCCCGTTCAAGCACAAGCTCCGCTACCTTAATGTGATTTTCCGGCACTTCATCGAACGTCGAGCTGACGACATCGCCCGCTACGGAACGTTCAATATCCGTTACTTCTTCCGGTCTTTCATCAATTAAGAGAACGATCAATTCAGCGTCAGGCTGATTTGTCGTAATGCTGTTAGCGATTTCTTTCAACAGCATGGTTTTACCGGCTTTCGGCGGCGCCACGATCAGACCGCGCTGGCCGAAACCGACGGGAGCCATCATATCGAGAATTCTTGTTGAGAGATAATTCGGTTTCGTCTCAAGCACCATTTGGCGGTCCGGATAAAGCGGAGTCAGCGCAGGAAAATGGACGCGCTCTTTCGCAGATTCCGGATCGTCTCCATTTACCGCTTCAACGTGCAAAAGTCCGTAATAGCGTTCGTTTTCTTTCGGCGGACGCACCTTGCCGGATACTTTGTCACCGTTTCTTAAATCAAAGCGGCGGATCTGGGAAGCAGAAATGTAGATGTCTTCTGAGCTTGGCGAGTAATTAATCGGTCTGAGGAAGCCGAATCCTTCCGATTGGATGATTTCGAGCACGCCTTCCATAAACAGAAGATCCTCCTGCTCGGCGTTGGCTTTCAGAATGGCAAAGATTAATTCTTTTTTAGTCAGTTTGCTGTAGTAGGAGATTTTATAATGTCTGGCCAGTTCATATAGTTCTTTTAATTTCATATTTTCCAAAGAGGAAATAGATACGTCTTTCATAAAAACACCACGCTTTTCATAGTCAATGTATTGCTGTTTTCATTCAAATCGGCTGCTTCGCATGATTCCGCCAAAGCACATTCTTTTATAAAACGTTAAGGAACTTCTATCGGTAACACTTCCACCCATGATCGGCGCTTTTTTTAAAAAAGGAATGTCTTAATGAGTTTTGAAGGAAGCGAGGACAAAAACTTGAGAAGATCAATATTTATATCGTCTGTATGCGGTAGAATTTGAAAATTTCCCAGTACTCAAAAGAAGGAATGACACAGAAAAATCGCAGCACTCTTTATTTTTACCTCATTTCAAAAAATTATTCAACTTAAATAATGCTTTGACATATAAATGATAGGGTTGACTCTTTATTGCAAAAGAAAAGCGGGACTTTCCGTCCCGCTTTTCTCTATTTATGGCCGGATCACAAGATTTGGTTTTTTCTTCAGGCTGTGTCTTCCGTCAACGAATCGGACCGTTCCTGATTTCGCCCGGATGACCAGACTTTCAGTCGTACCGACGGAGCCTTTGAACTGAACGCCTTTCAGCAGCTCTCCGTCCGTGACGCCCGTTGCGGCAAAAATGGCGTCATCCCCTCTCACAAGGTCCTCCATCCGGAGCACTTTGGATACATCAAGGCCCATTCGCTCACAGCGGGCCTGCTCTTCCGCACTTTGCGGCAGGAGCCTGCCGATGATTTCGCCGCCGAGCGCTTTTAACGCAACGGCAGACAGCACGCCTTCAGGAGCCCCGCCTGAACCGAAGAGAATGTCTACTCCCGTATGGTCAAAGGCCGTATTGATGGCGCCCGCGACATCACCGTCGTTGATCAGTTTGATTCTGGCGCCCGCCTCACGCAATTCAGAGATGATTTTTTCGTGTCTGTCACGATTTAAAATGGTTGCCACGACATCTTCAATGTCTTTGTTTTTCGCTTTCGCAACGGCTTTTAAGTTATCAATGACAGGCGCTTCAATATCGATGCAGCCTACCGCTTCGGGACCGACCGCGATTTTTTCCATATACATATCCGGGGCGTTCAGCAATGTTCCATGGTCGGCGACCGCGATCACCGTCAGCGCATTCCAGCCGCCGCTCGCTACGATGTTTGTGCCTTCAAGAGGATCGACGGCGACATCGACGCGCGGGCCGTATCCGTTTCCGAGCTTTTCGCCGATGTAAAGCATCGGCGCTTCATCCATCTCGCCTTCCCCGATCACGACCGTGCCTTTCATCGGCACCGTATCAAATACGTCACGCATTGCGCTTGTCGCCGCATCATCAGCTTCATCTTTTTTCCCGCGGCCCATCCATCTGGCAGATGCTAAAGCCGCCGCTTCAGTGACTCGAACCAATTCCATCGATAAGCTTCTTTCCATTTCAACACGATCTCCTCTCAAAAGTCCGCATTTCTATGAATTTTGGAGCTGTTCTATCTCTTCGTCCGTCAGTCTTTGCCGCCAGATTGTGGCGCCCAGACCTTCGAGTTTTTTCTCAAGATTGCTGTAGCCGCGGTCTAAATGCTCGAGACCGGTAATTTCGGTTACGCCGTCAGCCATGAGCCCGGCGACGACCAGACAAGCGCCTGCACGCAGATCGCTCGCCTTTACTTTTGCGCCCTGAAGCTCGGCCGGACCTGTGATAATGGCCGACCTGCCTTCCACTTTCATGTTGGCCCCCATCCGTCTCAGCTCATCTATATGTTTAAATCGGGCCGAGTAGATGGTGTCGGTTACGACGCTCGTACCGCTGGCTCTCGTTAACAGAGATGTCATCGGCTGCTGAAGATCAGTCGGGAATCCCGGGTAAACAAGCGTTTTTACGTCGACCGGTTTTATCTGCTTCTGCCCGCCGAGCATAAGAAGCTGATCGTCACTCGTCTCAATGTGAAAACCCATTTCCCTGAGCTTCGCCGTTAATGACTCCAGGTGAGTCGGTATGACATTATCAATAATGACTTCTTTCCCCATCGCGGCGCCGGCGATCATAAAGGTGCCCGCCTCAATTCTGTCCGGAATGATCGTATGCCTGCATCCGTGCAGCTCTTTTACGCCGTCGATTCTGATTACATTGGTTCCCGCGCCTTTGATCTTTGCGCCCATGCTGGTGAGCAATGTGGCAACATCAATAATCTCAGGTTCCTTGGCGGCGTTTTCTATCACGGTTTTACCTTCAGCCAGTACAGCGGCAAGCATGATATTGATCGTCGCTCCGACGCTGACGACATCTAAATAAATCCGTGCGCCTCTCAGCCTTTCGGCGCGCAGATAAATCGCGCCTTGTTCATTGGTGACCTCCGCCCCAAGCGCTTCAAACCCTTTGATGTGCTGGTCAATCGGCCGCGGCCCGAGATGACATCCGCCCGGCAGTCCGATGACCGCCTGCTTGAAGCGGCCCAGCATCGCGCCCATTAAGTAATAGGAAGCGCGGAGTTTTTTCACTTTGCCGTTGGGAAGCGGCATGCTGATCATCGGGGAAGGGTCGACGACCATTTCTCCTTTTTCAAAATGGACGTTTCCGCCGATTTCTTTCAGCAGGTCACGCAGCGTTTCAATATCTGAGATCTCCGGAAGCCCTTCGATCGTTACTTCGGAATTTGCCAGAATGGTTGCGGGTATCAATGCGACGGCGCTGTTTTTCGCACCGCTGATATGTACGGTTCCGTTTAACGGATCGCCGCCGGCAATATTCAACTTTTCCATGATAGTCTCCTTCCATAAGAAGATAGCTGCGGAGCGTAAATAAAATGGCATTTTATTCTGTCTCTGCAAATAAAGCTCTTGTCCAAAATGTAGCCAATTCGAAGAGAAAGAATACAAGGACATTATAAAATAACAGGAAGAAAATAGCGAAGCTTTGCGGGGCATTTTTAACACAGGATGCACAGAGGCCCGCCGGGTTCACATTCCGGGGAAACACACTCTTCACTTTGATACTGAAGGCCCGCTGCCAAACAGGAAAACATAAGGGTGCGGCAAACGGATGCAACCGGTTTGCCGCCCTTTTCACCCTTATTTATTCCAGTCTGCCAAGAATTGCTCGATGCCTTTATCCGTTAACGGATGTTTCGTCAGCTGGTGAATGACTTTAAGCGGCATCGTACCGATATGCGCACCGCGTAAAGCGGCTTCAGTCACGTGCTGCGCATGACGGATGGAAGCTGCGATGATTTGTGTATCAATATCATGAATGTCAAAAATCTGTCTGATTTCTGAAATCAGTTCAAGACCGTTATGGCCGATATCATCCAGACGGCCTAAGAACGGAGATACATAAGTCGCTCCGGCTCTTGCCGCCAAAAGCGCCTGGTTGGCACTGAAGATGAGCGTTACGTTTGTTTTAATGTTCAGGTCGCTCAGCGCTTTTACGGCTTTTAACCCTTCAGACGTCATCGGGATTTTCACCGTGATATTCGGCGCGATTTTCGCAAGTTCTTTACCTTCTTCAATCATCTCTTCAGCATTCAGGGAAATGACTTCCGCGCTTACTGATCCGCTCACGACTTCCGTAATCTCACGAAGTCTGTCATGGAAAGACACGTCAGCTTCTTTCGCCACTAAACTAGGGTTTGTCGTAACTCCGGCAAGAACGCCAAGTTCATAAGCTTCTTTAATCTCGTCAATGTTTGCTGTATCAATGAAAAATAACATAAGGAAAGCCTCCCCAGTAATAAATTTTCAGAACTGTAAAACATGATTGCGCTTTCTAAAGATAAGACATAAAACCGCCTGTCAATGCTGTCAGGCGGTTTATGGATGTTACATTGGATTAAGCTTGGTTTGAAGAACCGAACTCACGCATTTTGCCGATAACCGTTTCTTTGATCGCTTCACGAGCAGGTCCAAGATATTTACGAGGATCGTATTCGTTCGGCTTAGCTGCCAATGTTTCGCGGACAGCTTTTGCAGAAGAAATTTGGTTTTCAGTGTTTACGTTGATTTTAGCCGTACCAAGTGAGATTGATTTTTTAATGTCGGCAGTCGGAATTCCTGTACCGCCGTGAAGTACTAACGGAAGGCCGGTTGATTTGCCGATATCTTCCATTTCTTTGAAACCGAGGTTCGGTTCGCCTTTGTAAGGGCCGTGAACAGAACCCAGTGCAGGTGCAAGGCAGTCGATGCCAGTGCGCTCTACAAGTTCTTGACACTCTTTAGGGTCAGCATAGATTACGCCTTCAGCGATCACGTCATCTTCCTGTCCGCCTACAGTTCCAAGCTCAGCTTCAACTGAAACGCCGTGGAAATGAGCAAGCTCAACCACTTTAGCTGTAGTTGCTACGTTTTCCTCAAACGGGTGGTGAGATGCGTCGATCATTACAGAAGTGAAACCTGCATGAATCGCTTTCGCACAAGATTCAAAGCTTGAACCGTGGTCTAAGTGAATGGCGACAGGAACTGTCACTTTGTATTCTTCCATAAGAGCTTTAACCATGGCAACCACTGTTTTGAAGCCGCCCATGTAGCGTCCCGCGCCTTCTGAAACACCAAGAATAACCGGGGATTTTTCCTCTTCTGCTGCTTGTAAAATAGCTTGAGTGAACTCAAGGTTATTTAAGTTAAATTGTCCAACAGCATATCCTTTTTCTTTAGCTGTATTCAACATTTCCGTCATTGAAACTAAAGGCATGTCGAAAGTCCTCCTTATGTAGCCTGATTTGCTTCTTCTCGAAAAAAGCTTTCCACCTATAGCATGACCATAAAAACCTGTCATATGTAAAACAACAGATCGCTTTTTCTCCATCTCTAGGATACCAACTTTTCGACAAATCGGCAACACAATGACATAATTGTTTCTAATTTTATTAATTCGATTTTAGAGGTAAATATTTTTTCACCGCGTCTCTGATCTCATCAATGTCAAAAGGTTTCGCAAAATGGGTCAGCGCTCCGAGCTCTTTTGATTCCTTAATCATATCGAGTTCTCCGTAAGCGGTCATGATAATGACGCGGATGGATTCGTCGATCATCTTCATGCGCTTGAGAATTTCGATTCCGTCCATGCCGGGGATTTTCATATCTAAAAGCACGAGATCGGGCCGTTCTTTCGTTACGATGTCCAGCGCCTGTATGCCGTTGGCGGCCTGAAACGTCTGGTACCCTTCTTTATGAAACACTTCATTGAGCAATATGCGTATACCGTATTGGTCATCTACGATTAAAATCTTTTCATTCATCATTTTACACCCCAATATTATCATTTTCGTCAAAAGGAAGCAGTTGTTTATGTATTCTGTTTGATTTTCACATTTCCTTTAATTATAATAGTCTACTTTCCGACATTTTCTGAGCATTTTCTCTTTTGTTGTATACTGTTCTTGTATGTGTAAAGGAGGTTTCACTCATGTTAAAGATATTTACGACGCAGCTTGCAGGCATTTTTTCCCGCATTCAGGATAAGGAATCCGAAGCAATAGAAGACGGCGCGCGCCTGCTGGCGCAGGCAGCCGTCAGCGGTCATACCATTTATTTATACGGCGCAAATGAGATGCAGGGCATTTTGTGCGAGGCGGAACTCGGCTCAGAACCGATGCCTTCCGTCAAAGCGTTTCCGGATACAGCTGATTCGATTACAGAAAGCGACAGGGTGCTGATGTTTTGTTCAGGTCCGGGCACGGCTGAAGAACAGGCGCTGGCTCAAAAGCTTTATGAAAAAGGGATCGGCCTCGTTGGCGTATCTCCTGTCATCAAAGATCAAACCGGGATTGAGGCATTTTGTGATGTTCATATTGACAGCAAATTAAAAATGCCGCTTCTGCCTGATGAAGACGGGACAAGATACGGCTTTCCTTCATTAATGACAGGCCTGTATGTCTACCACGCACTGTCCTTTACGTTAAAGGAAATGATGCAGGAATATGCCTGATGCAGAAAAAAGACTTGCCGCTTTTAAAGGAGGCAAGTCTTTTTTTATTACTTCTGTTCTGCAGCTTGTACGGAAGCGCCGATAAAGTCTTTGAATAAAGGCTGAGGTCTTGTCGGTCTTGATTTGAACTCAGGGTGGAACTGGCAAGCGACATACCAAGGATGGTCTTTCAGCTCGATGATTTCCACAAGACGGCCGTCAGGGCTTGTTCCTGAGAACACAAAACCGTTCTCTTCCATTTGCTGTCTGTATTCGTTGTTGAATTCATAACGGTGGCGGTGGCGTTCGTATACCACTTCATCCGCATACGCTTCGAAGGCTTTCGTGTCTTCCTGAAGCTTACAAGGGTACAGTCCGAGACGAAGCGTTCCTCCAAGATCCTCGACATCTTTTTGTTCTGGCAGAAGGTCGATGATCGGATAAGGAGTGGACGGATCGATCTCCGCAGAGTGAGCCCCTTCCAGACCTAATACGTTTCGCGCATATTCAATGGATGCAATCTGCATACCGAGGCAGATGCCGAAGAACGGAATTTTATTCTCACGCGCATACTTGGCGGCGATGATTTTCCCTTCTACGCCGCGGTCTCCGAAACCGCCGGGCACGATGATTCCGTCTGTGCCGCCAGTCAGCTCTTGAATATTGCTTTCTGTCACTTCTTCGGCGTTAATCCATTTGATCTTCACATCAGCGTCAAACGCATAGCCGGCGTGGCGCAGTGATTCAACGACTGAAATGTAAGCGTCCTGAAGCTCGACGTATTTACCGACGAGGCTGATTGTAATGGTTTTAGACAAGTTTTTCACTTTCGTGACAAGGTCTTTCCATTCCGTCATATCCGGGTCTTTGCATTCTAATTTCATATGATCGCAGACAAGCTTATCGAGTCCCTGCTCCTGAAGGTTAAGCGGGATGGAGTAAAGGTTGTCCGCATCTTCGCACTCGATGACCGCTTTCGTGTCAATATCGCAGAAGAGCGCGATTTTATCTTTCATATCTTGAGAAATCGGCATTTCCGTGCGCACGACGATGATATTAGGCTGAATACCGAGGCTTCTCAGCTCTTTTACGCTGTGCTGCGTCGGTTTTGTTTTCAGCTCGCCCGCCGCTTTGATGTAAGGAACAAGCGTACAGTGAATGTACATCACGTTTTCATGGCCGATGTCGCTTTTCATTTGACGGATGGCTTCAAGGAACGGAAGGGATTCGATGTCTCCCACTGTTCCGCCGATCTCAGTAATGACTACATCTGCGTTTGTTTCTTTGCCTGCACGGTACACGCGGTCTTTCAGTTCATTTGTGATATGCGGAATGACCTGAACCGTTCCGCCGAGGTAGTCCCCGCGGCGCTCTTTTTTCAATACGGCGGAATAGATTTTACCGGTCGTCACGTTGCTGAATCTGTTCAGATTAATGTCAATGAAACGCTCATAATGCCCTAAGTCAAGGTCAGTCTCAGCGCCGTCATCGGTAACGAATACCTCACCGTGCTGGTACGGGCTCATCGTTCCCGGGTCAACGTTGATATAAGGGTCAAATTTTTGGATAGTGACGCTCATGCCTCTGTTTTTCAAAAGGCGGCCAAGTGACGCAGCCACAATTCCTTTTCCGAGTGATGATACAACTCCCCCGGTTACAAAAATATATTTCGTCATTTCGTTTGCTCCTCTCTTCGGTCTGCGCTACATTCCTTAAAATGTGCCGTTTTATAGAAAATCATTTCACTAAAAACAAATGATGTGTAAAAGAATTTGGGAGATGAAAATAAGAAAGCTCCCTTTCAATTTCTTGAAAGGGAGCGTAGCACTCTTATGAATTCTCTTCTTTTTGAAGAGCCCAAAATACATACTACATAGTTCGACAATGAAAGTCAAGATCGTTTTGCTGATATAAAATCAGTCTTTGCGTTCCTCTTCCTCATCATCATAATCTTCCTCATCTTCTTCAATCATCTCTTCTTCGATCTCAAGCTCGTCGTCATCTTCTTCATCGATATCTTCGTCGTCAAAGCTGTCTGCGTCAAGGTCAATATCTTCTTCTATTTCATCGAGATCGATGTCATCTTCATCAACTTCCTCGAATTCATCAAGGTCGAGATCTTCCTCAACGACTTTTTTCGCTTTTTTCTTTTTCGCTTTTACAGTCGGCTGTGTTTCTTCGTCCAGCTGATCGTACGGATACCAGCTGCGAAGCCCCCACGTCTGGTCTGACAGAGCAATAAAGCGGCCGTCAATGTTCAGGTCTGTATAAAATTGGGCGATACGGTCGCCCAGTTCCTCTTTCGTAACACCGAGCAAGGAGATCATTTCATTCAGCAGCTCCTGGAACGGAACCGGTTTTTTATGTTCTGAGAAAATTTCGTGAGCGATTTCAACTAAAGCCATCTGCTTCAGCTGTTCCTGAGAATATTGTTTGATACTCAAGGTCGGACACTCCCTTTCTATTACTTATATGTATCTGTTTCTATCCTATAATAAGAACGAATTTGTATTGTTTTGTTCATAAACCATACCTCTCATTATAAACAAATTAAAACAGAATATGCTACCCTTAACAGCGTAATTTAAGAAATTTTAGAGCCGTCCCGTCATAAATCGGCTGATGTGCGAAAATAAAGCCGCCGGCATATGCGCCGGCGGCCCGCTTCTTTCTATAAAGACTCTTGTTTTTCGGCGCCGAATACAGACATGGCGAGCAATTCACTGACATCATAAGTGCCGATCGCGTCTTCGGCTTCTTTCGCTTTCGTACCGTCACCGAGCATGGTCAGACAGTAAGGACATCCGGAGCTGATGACCGTCGGACTGACAGAAAGCGCCTGCTCAGTCCGGGCCGTGTTGATTCTCGCTCCCGTTTCTTCTTCCATCCACATGAGCCCTCCTCCGGCGCCGCAGCACATCCCGTTTTCGCGGCTGCGCTCCATTTCCTTCAATTGAACGCCCGGAATGGCTTTTAAGATCGCTCTCGGCGGCTCATACACTTCATTGTATCTTCCTAAATAGCACGAGTCATGGAAGGTAATCGTTTCATTCACCGGGTGAAGCGGTTTTAGTTTTCCCTGTGACACAAGCTCGGCTAATAATTCAGTATGATGATAGACTTCGGCCCGGAATCCGAAATCAGGATATTCATTTTTGAACATATTATAGGCGTGCGGATCAATCGTGACGATTTTTTTGATTCCGTGTTTTTCAAATTCGCCGATGTTGTGTTCCGCGAGCTCTTGGAACAGAAACTCGTTGCCCAAACGGCGCGGCGTATCGCCTGAGTTTTTTTCCTTATTGCCGAGAATCGCAAAGGATACGCCCGCTTCATTAAGCAGCTTTGCAAATGAGACGGCAATCTTTTGGCTCCTGTTGTCGTAGGAACCCATTGAGCCGACCCAAAACAAATAGTCGAACTCTTTGTCTTGTTTTTTCATTTCTTTCACTGTCGGAATCTCTGTATCGGCCTGCTCCCGCCAGTTCTCCCGCTCTTTCCGGTTTAAGCCCCACGGGTTTCCCTGTCTTTCAATGCTTGTCATGGCCCGCTGCGCGTCGCTGTCCATCTTCCCTTCCGTAAGCACAAGATAGCGGCGCAGATCGATAATTTTATCAACGTGTTCATTCATGACCGGACATTGATCTTCACAGTTGCGGCAAGTGGTGCATGCCCAAATCTCCTCTTCCGTGATGACCTCGCCGATTAAGCTCGGGTTGTAATCAATGGCTGCCGCCGCTTCACGCGATCCTCCCCCTGAGGAAGCCGCGGCGAGCTGATTCGCCTTCGTGTGCTGAAAAACGGGCGCGGGCACCCACGGAGATTTTGACGTCACGGCAGCGCCTTTCTCCGTCAAATGGTCTCTGAGCTTTAAAATGAGGTCCATCGGCGAGAGCATCTTGCCCGTACCGGAGGCCGGACACATATTTGTACAGCGGCCGCATTCGACGCAGGCGTAAAGGTCGACAAGCTGAGAGCGGCGGAAGTCTTCAATCTTTCCGACGCCGTAGCTTTCTTTCGTCTCATCGGTGAAATCGATTTTTTCCAGCTTTCCTTTTGAATCCAGCCTGCTGAGGAACACATTCGCCGGGCCCGCAATTAAGTGCGCATGCTTTGATTGCGGCACGTACACTAAAAAGCTGAGCAAAAACAACAGATGAAGCCACCATGAAACATAAAACACGGCGGCGGCTGCCGGCGCTGAAAGACCGCCGAGCACAAACGCAATGGAGGAAGCGATCGGTTCCGTCCAAGACAGAGAATGATCGTGCCATAAAAGGTTCATGGCGTTCCCGAGAAGCACCGTCACCATCAGTCCGCCGATAAACAGCAGGACAAGCCCCGCTTTAAACCCGCGTTTCAGTCTGACGAGTTTTTCAATGTAGCGCCGGTAAAACGCCCAGACTACGGCGATTAAAATCAGAAACGTGACGATTTCCTGAAAAAAGGTAAACGCCGGATAAAGCGGACCGAACGGCAGATGGCGGTCAGGAAGCAGCCCTTTCAGAATAAAATCAATTGCGCCGAACTGAACGAGTATAAAACCGTAAAAAAACAGAACGTGGATGATGCCGCTTTTTTTATCTTTCAGCAGTTTTTTCTGTCCGAACACATTCACCCATATCTTTTGAAGACGTTCTTTCAGGCGTTTATCAAATTCTTCCCTTTGGCCGAGCTTAATATAAGCGATCCTCGTTCTGATCAGGTAAACGAATAAATAAGCGGCGTAAGCGGTTACAGCTGAAAACAGCAGCGCGTTTACCATGAGAAATGCGTTCATCTTGTCTCCCCCTTTGTACCCCTCTTCATTGTCATATCTTTACTTTATCATAAATAATGAATGAGTGTTCAGTCAATAATTAAATTCACATTCTCAGGGCACACTACGAATACTTCGGAAAGGAGCGTCGGTATGAAGGTCATTTTTGTGTTGCTTGTCATTTTTATCATATTGATCGCACTTATGCTGCTTGATATGCTGCTTGGCCGGGCGGCGTACAAAAAACAGGCGTATGAGCCCGTTTTTGACCCGAAAAAGAGTGATATCACACTCATTCACTGCGGCAGCGAGCTTGTGCGGCAGATGACGGCCGATATCCGCCAAGCCGTCTCTTCTATTCATATGATGTTTTTTATTATGAAGAACGACCACGTCAGCCATGAGATGTTTGATTTATTGAAAGAAAAGGCTCAGGCCGGCGTCTCCGTATATCTGCTGCTCGATTGGGCGGGCAGCCGCCAAGTGAAAAAGCCTTCCATTCAAACGATGAAAAAAGCCGGCGTTCACGTTCATTTTCTAAATAAACCGGCATTTCCGTTTCTTTTTTTCAGGCTGCAAAAACGGAATCACCGAAAAGTGACCGTCATTGACGGCAAAATCGGCTATGTCGGCGGCTTTAATATCGCTGAAGAGTACCTCGGCAAAAAAGCGAAGTTCGGAAACTGGGAGGATTATCACCTGCGGATGACCGGCGAAGGCACGGCGGATCTTCAGACTCTTTTTGTAAGCGACCTGAAACGAAACACCGGAAAAACACCCGAATCACCCGGGGTTTATCCGGCATTATCCGAAGGGAATATCTCTCATAGGACATATGCATCTGACGGTTTTTCGCTTGAATCGCATTATGAAAACTGCATCCGTAAGGCGGAGAAAAAAATCATCATCGGCACGCCTTATTATGTACCGAGCAAAAAGCTTCAGGAAGCGCTTATTTCAGCCTGCCGAAAAGGCGTCAAAGTCATCTTGATCGTTCCGATGAAATCAGATCACCCGCTCGTTCGGGAAACAGCTTTTACCTATTATCCCGAGCTCCTGAAGGCCGGCTGCCTCATCTATCGGTATTATCAAGGCTTTTATCATGTTAAAGCCTTCATTATAGATGACCGCATCAGCATTATCGGCACGCCGAATTTTGATAAACGGAGCCTGTTCTGGAATGAGGAGGTAAATGTCATCATTCATGATGAGGCCTTTACAAAGGAAGTGCTTTCAACCATAAAGCAGGACATCGAAAAATCCGAGCTTCTCACATTAGAAAAAGTGAAACAGCGCTCCGTCAGACAGCTTCCTGCAGAATGGCTGGGAAAGGCCATATCTTACTTTTTATAAAGGAGAAACCATATGCTGTTCAGATTCGGATTCGTCGCAAACGCCATGTGCCTTTGGGACGCGTCCCCCGCCAAAACCTTAACATATGCGCGCTATACCAAGCTTTCCCGCAGTGAGCGGAAAGACGCCCTGCTTTCTGTGACGAAAGCAAATCTTACCAATACGCTGCGCACTCTCCACTATGTGGTCGGACACGGCATCCCGCTGTACAGGTTCTCAAGCTCGATTGTGCCGCTCGCCACCCACCCGGACGTGCTGTGGGATTTTGTTACGCCGTTTCGCCAGGAGTTTCGTGAGATCGGCGGGCTGGTCAGAAAATATGACCTGAGAACGAGCTTTCATCCGAACCAATTCACGCTTTTTACAAGCCCGAAACAGGAGATCACCGCAAATGCGGTCAAGGATATGGCCTATCATTATGACATGCTGGACGCAATGGGCATCGCGGACCGTTCCGTCATCAACATCCATGTCGGAGGCGCTTACGGTGACAAACAAAGCGCCCTTGGCCGTTTCCGCGTGAATCTGAAAGAACTTCCCGATGTCATCAAACAGCGGATGACTTTAGAAAACGATGATAAAACATATACGTCCGAGGAAACACTCAGTATATGTGAGCAAGAAGGCATTCCGTTTGTGTTTGATTATCACCATTTTTACGCCAATCCGACCGATGACGCTGATTTAGATGACATTCTTCCGCGGATGATCAAAACATGGCAGCGGATCGGCTTAAAGCCGAAGGTCCATCTCTCCTCGCCAAAATCGGAATCAGCCGTACGCAGTCATGCGGACTATGTGGATGCGAATTTTATTCTGCCGGTGCTGGAGCGGTTCAGACAATGGGATACGGACATCGATTTTATGATTGAGGCGAAAGAGAAAGACCGGGCGCTGCTCCGGCTCGTCGAAGAATTAAGCGCCATCCGCGGAGTCAAACGCCTGGCGGGCGGAGTGCTGAAGTGGAAGGCATAACCAGGTTTATCACCCGTTTATATGGGGAATTTCCGAAATAACAGACCATCAGACGGAGGAGAAAACATATGAAAAACATTACATCTTTGAAAATAGCCGCTAAGAAGTTCACTTTACGAAACATGCTTCAGCTTTATCAGCTTTGCCACACGGGAGGCCACGAGCTTTATATCTACTCTAAAAAAACAATGTGCAAGATCAAAGATATCATTGAGCTGGAAACGTTCAGAATGGCCCATAAAGAACAAGAATATTTAATTGTAGTGGAAGGAAAGAAAGCGGTGCAGCTTGTTGACCGTTTCAAACATATCATCGAACCTGCGCAAAAAGAAGCCCATTAAATACGGACTACATAAAAAAGGATAGACAGGAGGCTGCCCGGCCCCTTTTGTCTATCCTTTTTCTTTTATTGATGTATCAGCTCGCCGAATTGGGCCTGATGGAGTCTCTGGTACATGCCGCCGGATGCCAGCAGTTCCTTATGATGACCTTGTTCAGCAATGCCTTCTTTCGTGACGACGACGATCCGGTCCGCATCCTTAATCGTAGCCAGCCGATGGGCGATCACAAGCGTTGTGCGTCCTTCAGACAGCTCTTGCAGCGATTTTTGAATGGCGGCTTCCGTTTCTGTATCGAGGGCTGATGTAGCCTCGTCTAAAATTAAGATCGACGGGTTTTTCAAAAACATTCTGGCGATGGAAAGCCGCTGCTTCTGCCCGCCTGACAGCTTCACGCCGCGCTCGCCGATCACCGTGTTTAAACCGTCGGGATACCCGTTTACCAAATCCTCTAAATGCGCCTGGCGGACGGCCTGCCAGATTTCTTCCTCAGACGCATCCAGCCGCCCGTAAGCAATGTTTTCCCGCAATGTGCCGGAAAACAGAAAGACATCCTGCTGGACGACGCCGATTTGTCCGCGCAGAGATGACAGCGTCATGTCCTTAATATCGATACCGTCGATGGAAATCACGCCTTCAGACGGCTCATAAAAGCGCGGCAGCAGACTTGTGAGCGTTGATTTTCCCGCTCCCGAAGGCCCGACGAATGCGACTGTCTCCCCGGCATGAATGGACAAATTGATTCCCGACAGAACCGGACTGTTTTCTTCGTAACCGAATGACACACGATCATAACGGATATTCCCTTTTAAACCGGACACATGTCTCGCGTTCGGGGCGTCCTTGATATCAGGCTCCGTTTCCAGTATTTCTATAAAGCTTTTAAAACCGGCAATGCCTCTCGGATACATCTCAATAATCGCGTTGATTTTATCAATCGGACGGAACAGAACGTTCGTCAGCAGCACAAAAGCGACGAATTCCCCGTAAGATAGCGATCCGCGGATCACGAACCATGTCCCGCACAACAGGACGAACAGCGTGACGAATCTTGTCAGCATGTAACTGATCGAGCCGTTTTTCGCCATGATTTTATATGACGTCAGCTTTGTTTTGCGGAAACGCTGATTGTTCACGTCAAACCGCTGCGTTTCAAACGCTTCATTGCTGAAAGCCTGAACAAGACGGATGCCGCCGATATTGTTTTCAACCCTCGCGCTGAAGTCTCCGACGTCTTTGTTCAGTTTTGTAAACGCAGAGGTCATTTTTTTATTAAAATACAAAGCAAGCCAAATGACGACCGGCATAATGATAAAAGTCAACAGCGCAAGCTGCCAGTTAATAAACAGCATCACACCGAACGCGCCCAAAATCGTCATAATCGCGATAAACAGGTCTTCAGGCCCGTGGTGGGCGGTTTCTCCGATATACATCAAATCATTGGTGAGCTTGGACATTAAACTGCCCGTTTTGTTGTTATCGTAAAATTTGAACGAAAGCTTTTGCAGATGGTCGAAAAGCTTTTTCCGCATATCGGTTTCAATGTTAATGCCGAGCATATGGCCCCAATACGTCACAACATACTGAAGCGCCGAGCTGAGGGCGTACACCCCGAATAAAGCCGCCGAGGTCAAAATAATCAGACTCCAATCCCGCCCCGGGAGCAATGTATCGATAAAGTAATTGACAATCAGAGGAAAACTCAGCTCCATCAATCCGCCGGCAATGGCAGAAAAGAAGTCGAGAAAAAACAGCTTTTTGTACGGTTTATAATAAGAAAAAAATTGTCGCAGCACGATTCCGTCCTCCTTGTGCCTCGTTCTTAATGATAATATTTCTCAATTATACTATACACAAGGAGTTTTAAAAGCGTTTTTTATAAAATGCCGGAAAATAACCGTGCGAAGGATTCCTTCGTTCTTTCCCATAATGTGCGCTTATAGAAACGGACGGGGCTGATTTTTTCAGACTCCTTCATATCCTCCAGATAATGCGCTTCAAGATCTTTGATCGCCTCTTGATCTGTAAAAAAGACATTGACTTCAAAGTTCAGCTGAAAGCTTCTCATGTCCATATTCGCCGTCCCGACAGAGGCGAGGTTTCCGTCAGTGATGAGCACCTTTTGATGCATAAAGCCTTTTTGATAGGAATAGACTTCGATTCCTTCGCGAAGAAGCTCGGGGAAATATGATCTCGTCGCGTACTGGGTTAAAAACCCGTCATTGGTTTCCGGCACCATGACACGCACCCGGACGCCTCTGGCAGCAGCCTCCTTTAGCGCTGTGCGGATCGGCTCATTCGGCACGAAATAAGGCGTCGCGATCCATACAGACGATTCGGCCGCCGCTATCATGGCATAATACAGATCGCTCATCCGCTCCTTCATATCGGGGCCCGTCGGAACGACTTGATAGACGCCGCCGCTTTCTGCCGCAACCGGGCGGGTGTATGCTTTCTGATCAATCAGCACCTCATCCGAAACGTATTCCCAATCAAGCATAAAAATGCTGTGGAGCGTCTGAACGATTTCTCCTTCGACTTTCATATGGGTGTCCCGCCAAAAGCCGACATCTTGGTCTTTGCCGATATACTCCTTGCCGACATTCAGCCCGCCGACAAAACCGACTTTCCCGTCAACGATGACGATCTTGCGGTGATTTCTGAAATTGAATTTTTGGTTGAAAAAACCGTATTTCAGCGGCAGAAACGGGACGATGTTCACGCCCGCGCGTTTCAGTTTTTTAATATCTTTTCCGGCCAGCTTCAGGCTGCCGGCCGCGTCGAACAAAAACCGCACTTCCACGCCTTGACGCGCCTTTTCCATCATAATGTCCATCATCTTGTGCCCAAGCATGTCTGATTTGAACATGTAATACTCAATATGTATAAATGATGTTGCCGACCGGAGCGCTTCAAACAGCTCCGGAAATGTTTCGTCCCCGTTTTTGAGCACCTTCAGCCTGCTTTTTGTATTGATATTCATATGGGCCGCTTTGATTGAATACTGAAAGAAACGTTTTTGATTTCCTTTCAATCCGGACAAGTCGGGAGTTTGCTCCATATCAAATATCGTTCTCAGCTTTTCCCGGTTGTATGTCCGTTTCGACCTGAACAGCTTGCCTTTTTCATAAAGCTGGCCGGAAAAAAGGTAAAATAAGTACCCGGCGATCGGAAAAAACACAAGAATATGAATCCATAACAGCGTGTGCTGCGAGGTGCGGTTTTCAAGAATTAACGAATAGATGCTGAACAAAATAATGCTTGCATAGCAAAGCACCCCTCCGTAAAACTCAAGCCTGGAAACCGGAAAAAACCATATGACATATGCTCCGATAAGCATCATATATAAAAAGCAAAATTCCAGTCTCCTTTTCAGCATCCCGACTCTCTCCCATCTGATCCGATATCTCTGTATACCCTCTGTTTTCCGGCTTGTAAACATATGAAAAAGCCTCTCCGCACGAGCGGAAAGGCTTATGATGAAGCTTCCTGTGATTGGCCGGGTGTGATGTTCTGAAGCAATGCCGGATTGAGCGAGCAGCTGCCTTTGATTTTATTTTTGAAGATGCCGATGATCAGACCGGTGACCGCTATCGACACTAAGGAGAAGAGCCCTTTCAGCAATCCGACGGAGAAAATGCCGGCCAGCACGACGCCAAAATCGAAGAGGAAATTAACGGCACCCGGATTCCATCCGCAGCGCTTTTGCAGAAATAAAGCGAGGATATTGGCGCCGCCGAGCGATGCCTGATGATAAAACATGAGCGACAGGCCCAACCCGATCAGCGCCCCGCCGCAAATCGCCCCGGCAAGCGGTGAAACAGAGACCGGCGGCAGCCAGTGATCCGCGCCGGTAAACAGAGTCAGCACTGTGACTGCAAAAACGGTGGATAGAGTGAATTTGATTCCCATTCTGATGAGAGAAAATATATAAAACGGGATATTGATCAGAAAGAAGATAATCGCAAACGAGGAATGAAACACGTATGACAGGCTTAGTGACAGTCCCGCTGTGCCGCCGGTTAATACATGAGAATGTCTGAGTGTCAGGACGCCGGCGCTTGTCATCAGACAGGCGGCTAAAATGAGGAAAATCCGCTTCATTCTTCACTCTCCTTTTGTTGATGTTATTTCCAAATAAAACATAGCAGGAATCCCCGCCGCCCAGCCATTACCTTGGCAGAAAATATCTTATGTTTTTATTTTTCCACCATAAAAAATCCCCCTCTTGCAGGGGGGATTTTTACGTGCGTTTCCGATAGACAACATAGCTGCGGGTCAAATACTTGAGCGGCAGGCTGAACACGTGAACCAATCTTGTAAACGGCCAGAGGATAAAAACGACGTACCCTATGATGATATGAAACTTAAACCATAGCGGGACACTCTCCATCAAAGAAGCGTCAGGGCGGAACAAAACGATTTCCCTGAACCACGGCCCGACTGTTGCCCTGTAATCAAATCCTTTCGAGTCAATGTTGAGGAACGTGGCCGCAACGCCCGACAGCATCATAAAAAGCAGCAGGATGAGCGTCAGGATATCCGATGGTGAGCTGGTTTTGCGGATTCTTTTGTCAAACAGCCTTCTGTATGTCAGGATCACAAGTCCGGCACATGCCGCGATCCCCGCCGGCAGGCCTGCGCCGATCGCCATTTTGTGATACATATGCTCGGAAATGCCAAGAGAAGCATACACGCCTTCCGGGATCAAAATTCCCATGACATGCCCGCCGACAACGCATAGTAAGCCCCAGTGAAAAAGTGTGCTGCCAGCGGCGAGTTTTTTCTTTTCTAACAGCTCGCTTGATTTCGCCGTCCAGCCGAATTGGTCATGCTGATAGCGGTAAATATGCCCGCCGATAAAGATCGTCAATACAATGTATGGCATAACGCCCCACAGGATCTGCCCGCTCATTCCTGAACAGCCCCTTCTTCAGTGCTTTCATGTACACCGATGTTTTCCAGCGCGGCCTGCAGCACGCGCAGCAGCTCAGCATAGATGCTGTCATTTTTTTCGAGGCGGGAAGCCAGCTCCCTCACATTGGACAGGTATTTCTCAAACACGCTTCTCGCCGCTTCAATCTCCGCAACCGCGGCGAATTCCAGCATCAGCGGCAGGTAATCTGGCAGTTCTTTATCTGTCGGCAGGAAACCGGATTGCTGGTAGGTGTTTTTTAAATGCAGCAATTCGATGCCGCGTTCCCTCTGCTCGCCTGAGTTAAAGTAGGTGACGTACATATTCGTTTTTTTTCCGAAATCGAACGTATACACATAGTGTTCAATCAGCGCTTGCGGAGAAAAGCCGGCTGCCGCCTCTAAAAAGTGCAGCAATTTCTCACGGATTTGCTGATTGTTGATGTCATGGATAAGAGCCTTCCAATCGGGAAGCCCGGCTCTCCACTCTTCCTCCGGATATGAGAGAAGAACGGAAAGAGCGGAGAACGTCATTTGCCGGTCTGTGGTGTTCATGTTATTACACCTCATTTATGAAAAATTAGAAACAAGAGCCCGGGCCGCCTGAAAATGATAAGCCGCAGCTCCCTTGTTCAGCGTATAAATCAGACACTTCTTCACGATGGCTGCTCGGGATCACAAAGCGGTCATCATATTTGGCGATTGCCAGCAGCCGATACATGTCTTCAATTTGCTGTTCGGTTAAGCCGACACTGGAGACCAATGCCGGGTCGATGGATTTATTCGTCTGCACCGCCCTCATATACTGGCGCATGACAGACATTTTCTTTAACGTTGACCGAATATGTTCCGTATCACCGGCCGTTAATAACTGCGCCAAATAGTCAATCGGAATTCTCATTTGGTCGATAGCCGGAAAAATCGCTTCCGCCGTTTGCCGGCTGCCTTTTCCTTCAAAGAGATTCATTATCGGGCTGAGCGGCGGAATGTACCAAACCATCGGCAGCGTACGGTACTCAGGATGAAGCGGAAGCGCAATCTTCCAGTCAATGATCATTTTATAAATCGGCGATTGCTGCGCAGCCTCTATCCATTCAGCAGGGATGCCTTGTTCTTTTGCCAGTTTGGCAATCTCAGGATCATTCGGATCAAGAAAAACGTCCAGTTGGGAATGGTAGAGATCCTTTTCATTTTCAACAGAGGCCGCTTCCTCCACTTTGTCCGCGTCATACAGCATGACGCCGAGATAGCGGATTCTGCCCACACACGTTTCGGAGCAGATGGTCGGCAGCCCCGCCTCCAATCGCGGGAAGCAGAGTGTGCATTTTTCCGCTTTGTTCGTTTGCCAGTTAAAATAGACTTTTTTATAAGGACAGGATGACACGCAATACCTCCATGAACGGCATGCGTTTTGATCCACAAGCACAATGCCGTCTTCATCGCGTTTGTACATGGCGCCGGAAGGACAGGATGACACGCACGCCGGATTGATGCAGTGTTCGCAAATACGCGGCAGATACATCATAAAGACCTCATCGAATTCCGTTTTAATGGATTCCTCCATTTTTTGAACGTTTGGATCTTCAAGCCCTGTAATATGGCCGCCCGCGAGATCATCTTCCCAGTTCGGGCCCCATTCGATATTCATAAAATCCCCCGTCAAGGACGATTTCGGCCGTGCCACCGGCTGGTGTTTTTTCTGCGGGCTGTTTGTTAATGTTTCATAATCATAGTTCCAAGGTTCATAGTAGTCATCAATCGTCGGCTGGTTCGGGTTATAGAAAAGGCCTGCAAGCCGATTCGTTTTCGGGCCTGATTTCAGTTCAAGCTTTCCTTTTTTCAACGTCCAGCCGCCTTTATATTTGTCCTGATCCTCCCATTGCTTCGGGTAGCCGATGCCAGGCTTTGTTTCTACATTATTGAAGTACATATATTCCGCACCGGAACGGTTTGTCCACGTGTTTTTGCAGGTGACGCTGCACGTGTGGCAGCCGATGCATTTATCCAAGTTCATGACCATCCCGATTTGCGCTTTAATCTTCAAGCCAATCGACCTCCTTCAGCTTGCGGATGACGACATTCAGATCGCGCTGATTCCCCGTCGGACCGTAATAGTTAAAGCCGTAACTGAGCTGGGCATAGCCCCCGATCATCTGGGTCGGCTTGACGTGGATCCTTGTCGGGCTGTTATGGGTACCTCCGCGGTTATTTGTCAGTTTTGTGCCGGGCACATTAATGTGACGGTCCTGTGCATGGTGCATAAACGCCATTCCTTTAGGAATCCGGTGAGACAAAACCGCTCTCGCCACGACAACGCCGTTTCGGTTGAAGCATTCAATCCAATCGTTGTCTTTGATATCCGTATCCGCAGCATCATCTTTATTCATCCACACGGTCGGCCCGCCGCGGAACAGCGTTAGCATCGGCAGAGAATCAAAATACATGCTGTGGACGGACCATTTATTATGCGGCGTCAAATAATTAAGAACGATTTCTTTGCCCTCTTGATCAGGCCGCTTGCTTAGGAACGGACGGTGCTGGAGGATCGGTTTAAATGTCGCCATCGTTTCACCGAATTCCATCATCAGTTCATGATCGACATAATAGGATTGTCTGCCTGTCAGCGTCCGCCACGGAATTAATTTTTCCACATTCGTCGTAAACGGCGAATACCTGCGCCCCCCTTTTTCTGAGCCGGTAAAGGCCGGAGAGGTGATGACCGTTTTCGGCTGGGCTGTAATTTGCTCGAACGTAAAGCATTCTTCCTCGCGCTCTTCCGCCAGGTCTTTCAGCTTCAGGTTTGTGATGTTTTCAAGCGATTCCCATGCTTTCACGGCGACTTTTCCATTGGAGGTGGACGACAGGGTTAAAATCGCTTCCGCTGCCTGCTTCGCTTCACTTATATTCGGGCATCCTTTGGCAACGCTGTTTGAATCGGTTTCTCCCAGTCTCTGTTTGAGTGATTCATATTCATCTGCAATCGACCAGCTCATCCCTTTTGTTCCGCTCGGTTTTAAAGCCGTATGAGGGCCGAGCGCGGTCATTTTATGAAAAATGTGTTTGTAATCCCGTTCAACGACATGGATGTTCGGCATCGTTTTTCCCGGAATGGCTTCACATTCACCTTTGCTCCAGTCATTGATTTTGCCGAACGGCTGGGCCAATTCCTGCATCGTGTCGTGGAGGAGCGGCGTGGCGACTACCTCTTTCACCGGCTCCATATCGACTTCTTCCGCCAGATCGGAAACGGCTTTTGACAGCGCCTTGAAAATATCCCAGTCTGACTTCGATTCCCACGGCGCCGAGATGGCCGGAGCAAATGGATGAATAAACGGATGCATATCCGTGCTGCTGAGATCGTGTTTTTCATACCATGTCGCCGCCGGCAGCACGATATCGGAATACAGCGCCGTACCCGCCATTCGAAAATCGAGGTTGATTAACAAGTCGAGCTTTCCTTCCGGTGCCTGCTCCCTCCATTTGATTTCTTCAGGGCGAATGCTGTCGCTGTCGTCATTCATCAAACCGTTCGTCGTCCCCAGCAGATGCTTAAGAAAGTATTCATGCCCTTTTCCTGAGCTGGAGATCAGATTTGCCCGCCATACGAAGAGATTCCTTGGGAAATTCACTTCATTGTCTGGGTCTTCAATCGCGAATTTCAGTTTTTTCTCTTGAAGCCGTGAGGCCACGTACGCACCTACGTCTTCAGGTGTCGCCGCCCCCGCCTTCTCAGCTTCTTTGTACAGATCAATGCCGTTTTGATTGAATGTCGGGTAGGACGGAAGCCACCCTAATCGCGCCGCCAGCACATTGTAATCGGCGTGATGCTTGTAGCGGGATGAAGAAGCGATCGGTGAAGCCAAGTCACTGATCGGCTGGTCTTCATAACGCCACTGGTCTGTCGCAAAGTAGAAAAACGAAGTGCCATTTTGCAGCTTAGGCACGCCTTCCCAGTCCTTTGCGGTTGCAATCGTCTGCCACCCTTCAGCGGGACGGAGCTTTTCCTGACCGACATAATGAGCCCAGCCTCCGCCGTTTACGCCTTGGGCGCCTACGAGTAAAACAAGATTTAACACCGCACGGTAAATCGTGTCGGAGTTGAACCAGTGGTTAATGCCGGCCCCTACGATAATCATGGATCTGCCGTCTGTATCGATCGCATTTTGGGCAAACTCCCTGGCAATCTGTATAACGGCTTCTCTTTTAATTCCCGTGATCTGTTCCTGCCAGGCAGGTGTGAACGGACGGGGATCATCATAAGATGCGGCTGATTGTCCGCCGATGCCCCGGTTCACGCCGTAGTTGGCCAATATCAAGTCAAACACGGTCGTGACGTACGTCTCCTCACCATTCAGATCCAATTTTTTAATAGGAAGATTCCGCTCCAGCACTTTGTTTCCGTCATTTGAAAAATACGGAATGCGCACCATGCCGATTTCGTCCTCTATTCCGAGCACGGAGAGACGGGGCTCAATCTGTTCCCCGGTGTCTTCGTCGATCATGTGCAGATTCCATTTCTGCTGCCCGTCCCAGCGGGAGCCCATTGTTCCTTGCGGTATGGCAAACGCACCTGTCTGTTCATTCCAGACCGCCGGCTTCCACTGATCATTTTTTGTCTGCCGCCCGATGTCTTTTGCATGCAGAAACCGCCCGGCTGTATACACGCCGTTTTCTTTTGACAGAGTGACGAAGAATGGAAAATCGGTGTATTGCTTCGCGTACTCAGTAAAACGTTCAGTTTCTTGGTTCACGTAAAATTCCTGCAAAATGACGTGACCCATCGCCATCGCAAGCGCCCCGTCAGTCCCCTGGCGGATACTCAGCCAGTCATCCGCAAACTTTGAGGATTCCGCAAAATCCGGGCTGATTGAAATGACCTTGGCGCCTTTATAGCGGGCTTCCGCCAGAAAATGCGCATCAGGCGTTCTCGTTAACGGAACGTTGGAGCCCCATGTGATGATATAGCCTGAATTGTACCAATCACTGCTCTCCGGAACGTCCGTCTGGTCGCCCCAAATTTGCGGGGACGCCGGCGGAAGATCCGCATACCAGTCATAAAAACTGAGCATTGGGCCGCCGATTAACGACATGAATCGCGAACCTGATGCGTGGCTGATCATGGACATCGCCGGGATCGGAGAAAAACCGACATTCCGGTCAGGCCCGTATTTCATCACTGTATACAGCAGAGAGGCTGAAATCAGCTTCAGCACCTCCGGCCATTCCGCGCGGACAAAGCCGCCTTTCCCCCTTGCCTGTTTATAGGACTTCGCTTTTTCAGGGTTTTCGACGATCGATTTCCAGGCATCCAGCGGATTTTGATGCGCCTGCAACGCTTCCCGCCACAAATTGATCAGCACACCGCGGACATATGGATATTTCACACGGAGCGGGCTGTAGATGTACCAAGAAAAACTGGCCCCCCGCGGACAGCCTCTCGGTTCGAAATCAGGCATATCCGGGCCTGTTGATGGATAATTCAAGTTTTGTCCTTCCCACGTGACAATTCCGTTTTTCACATAAATATTCCAGCTGCAAGAACCCGTACAGTTGACGCCGTGGGTGGAGCGAACGACTTTGTCGTACTGCCATCTGTTTCTGTATACATTCTCCCAATCACGATCTTCGCTTGTCGTTTGGCTATGGTTATTTGAATGATGTTCGATAGGAGAAAAATAGTTTAATCTCCTGAGCAACGGACTCATTTTCTTTTTCTTCATGATCGTTCACTCCTTCCGAGTCAGGTGATGCTATGTACACTATAAACAGAGACGGCGCATCACCTTGTGAACTATGTCACACACTCTGCTTTTTTCACAAAACGTTCACACAGAGCAGCAGGAAGGATTTTCAAACGATATGGGGACGCCCGGCGTCATCAAAAAAAACCGGTTCTGTTTAAGAACCGGGTTCGGCGTTTTCATCCCGTGATGTATGCAGATACCGCAAAAACAACTGATAGGAACAGAAGACATTTTGCTGAAGCATCGCCAAAAAGTTCATTTGCAGCCGCGGATGGTAAGACATCATTTGCTTAAATACGGAATATGGAATATGGAGTACCAGAATATCCGGTGAGGCATTGACTGAGATAAAAGGCGATAAAGAGAGCCCGCCTTTTTCATCAATCGGAAACACATCGCCTTTTTCCCACAGCGCAACGGTTTGCGACCCTACAGGGAGCCTGCTGTCCGTAAAACGGATATTGCCTTTTAATACAATATAAACGGATTGTGAATGAAGAAAGGATGGAGATTGGTCAGATGAGCCGCGGATAAACGTCCCGTTTTTCAGCAAGGTTTCGACAATGGACAGAGGCACTTCATTAAACATAGGAAGTTGTTTCAGAAATAATAAATAGTCACACTGATTCATAGGAAAGCCTCCTGTGCTAAGGATAGCTTTAGTGTAGCCCGATTGAGCCCGCGCGGCAGTGATGTATTTCACAGCTTGTATGATAAAAGTCACTAATCAGGAGAGTGTTTGCACTTATAATGAAATAAAAAGGGGGGTTTCGATGAAGGCGATGATTCCGAAGCAGCACGGCGCATGGGCGATGCTGCTGATTCCATTTTTACTCGGCATGGTCAAGGGAGGCCCGGTTTTCTGGCATATTCCGCTCTTTTTGGGCTGGCTGTTCCTTTACTTGACGGTTTATCCCGTTTCGCTCGCTTTGAAAAAAAACAGCTTCAGCCCTATCAAAAGTGGATATGGTATTACGGTTTTCCGGCCTGCTGCTTTTTGATCATTTCTGTCTTTCATAAGCCGCAGCTCGTCTGGATCGGCGTTTTTTTATTGCCGCTGTTTCTCATACATACGCATTATGCCCGCCGAAAAAACGAACGGGCGCTCACGAATGATATTGCAGGTGTTCTGTTCTTTTGTTCAGGCGGGCTTGCGAGCTGCTGGCTGGGAACGGGAACCCTTGACGGCTGGGCCTGGTTTCTATTCTTGCAATCCGCTTTATTTTTTGTCGGGAGTTCTTTTTATGTGAAATCGGTCATACGGGAGAGAAAAAACAGAACCTTTGCATACTGGTCGTGGGGATATCACCTCTTGCTCCCCTTTTTATCGGCTCTTTTCGGGGCAGGCTGGGCGTTTCTCGCTTTTATCCCAAGCAGTCTGCGGGCCTGGTTTTTTCACGGAAGAGACTGGCCGGTGAAAACGATCGGCATTCTGGAAATCGTAAATGCCGGCTTCTTTCTTGCCGTCATGTGCCTGTTTATCACAAGGTAAAAAAACAAGGACACCGCTGTCCTTGTTTTTTTCAGTCAATATTGCAGATCTCAAGCGGACAATTTTCACACTCGATCTCGCATCGTAAATAGTGCCGCTTGTGCAAAATAATTTTTCCGGTTTCGTCTATCGAAATAACCCCTTGTTTGCGGAGGTCTCCCAGCATGCGGTTGACGCTCTCCCTTGCCGCCGCGCAAAACTTAGCCAAATCCTGATTTGTCAGCACAATGTTAATCAGAATCCCGTCGCTTCGTTCCACCCCGTAGCTGTTTGATAAGCGGATAAGGGTGGAATAGAGCGCCCCCTTTTTGCCGTGAAGAAGCAGGTCCCTGATCTTGGACTGGATTTTTCGAAGATGGGTGCTCATCCATTTCATAAATTCAAACGTCAAAACACCGTTTTGGATCAATTCCTTTTCCAGCTTGTTTTTATTGATGACGAGCACCTCGCCATCCTCTAACACTTTCGCACTGAGCATATATCTCGGCTCATCTGTGAATAGCGTCAATTCCCCGACAATATCGTTTTTTTGGCAGATTCTAAGCGTCAGGTCTTTTCCGTCAGACGTCAGCTTGCCGATTTCAATGAGTCCTGATTGAATCAGATAAAGCTCTTTTGCATCCATTCCTTCTTGAAACAAATACGTGTGTTTTTTCATTTTCCTTTTCGTACTGATCGATTCCAGCAATTCATGCAGTTCGCGGGAAAGAAGTTCTTTATCAGATTTTCGGACAGAGAGAATATTCATGAGCTCACCTCGAAGAAAGTCACGTTGCGTATGTATATTGTAACGTGACTTGATTTGCACTCACCCAGAAAAAACTAACAATCTTGTGAATGGATCATTATGAATTGAGGCTCTGACTGTTTCTCTCCGTATGTGTTTTCATTTTTTCCTGCCAGTACATCCAGATCACAAGGACAAAGCTGGCTAACGCGACCTCTGAAAGCGCCATAAACCCGATCGCGTATTGGCCTGTTGCCTGAAATACACTTGCCAGAATCAGCGGAGGGAAAAAACCGCCCAGTCCGCCCATAGCTGACACAATACCGTTGGCAATCCCCGCTTGCTTCGAAAAGTAGAAAGGCACCAATTTAAAAACAGTCCCGTTTCCAATCCCTGAGCAGACTGCCACCGTCAGCGATCCGAACGCGTAAAGGCCGATCGTCGGGGAGAATGACAGCATGACGCCTGACAGCGTAAGCCCTGCGAAAACGAACATCAGAATACGGAGCGGGCTCAGTTTATCTGCAAGAAACCCTCCCACAGGCCTGAGCAGCGTAGAGACCGCAATAAAGCCGGCCGTCCGCAGACCGGCGTCCGCAGGGCTCAGCCCAAAATGCTCAACCAAAAAATTCGGAAGATAGATGGTAAAGGCGACAAAGGCGCCGAACGTAATAAAATAAAACAGGCTCAACATCCACAGCACATGATTTCGGTAAACGGCTTTCATTTGTGTCTTTATGGAAACTTTGACTTTCCTCTCATGCCGGTCGCCGAACAAAACGTGCAGTAATGCGAAAACAGCCAGCAAAACAAGATACATCTGCACGGTTGCTTTCCATCCCGCGGCTTGAGCGATAACCGGCGCCGCAAAGGTAGTAACGGCGGTGCCGATGTTTCCGGCACCGTAAATCCCATTGACGACACCGTGCTTTTCTTTCGGATAATATTTCGGGAGGGACGTCACTCCGATGGAGAATACCGCTCCCCCGATCCCTAAGAAAAAGCCGCCCGCGATTAAATCAAATAAAGAATCCGCGATACTGATCCAAAATACAGGAAACAAAAGCAGGATGAAGCTGATCATAAACATCAGCCGCGCGCCATACCTGTTCGTTAAATATCCTAAAGGAATACGGAGAAGCGATCCGAGAATAACGGGAATCGCCGTCACCAATGAAATCTCGCCTTTGCTTAAATGAATATCTGATGTCATTTGAGAAATGAGCGATGAAATCAGCACCCACACCATAAACCCTGCCACTAAGCTTAATGACTGCAACGATAATTGAATATGTTGACGATTGATCATTCGGCTTGCCCCTTTCACTGATTCAATATCAGTCTTATCATACAAAAACTCAGTGTGCGGGATTGTGAATTACATCACACGCTTGATATACAAAAAAGAACAAAGCCCGAAGACTTTGTCCTTTGATCATCATTACATTTTTTCCGGAGCGGATACGCCGATCAGCTGAAGCGCATTGTTCAGCGTAATTTGCGTCGCTTTCATTAAAGCGAGACGCGCGCGGCTCTTCTCTTTATTTTCCGGATCGATGACTTTCTCCGCATTATAGAAGCTGTGCAGAGCGGAAGCCAGATCATAAATATAGTTTGTGACACGGTGAGGAATGCGTTTTTCCGCCGCTTCTGCCACTGCCTCAGGGAAGCTGCCGATCGTTTTCAGCAGGTCATATTCTTTTTCTGATTGAATATGGCTGAAATCAAGATCTGCCGCCGGTTTAAGTCCCTGCTCCTCCCCTTGGCGAAGCATGCTGCAAATACGTGCATGTGCGTATTGCGCATAATACACAGGGTTTTCGTTAGATGTGGATACGGCAAGATCCAAGTCAAAATCCATGTGCGTATCAGCGCTGCGCATCGCGAAGAAATAACGGACCGCGTCAAGGCCGACCTCTTCAATCAGGTCGCGCATCGTTACGGCTTTCCCCGTACGTTTGCTCATCTTCATTTTTTCGCCGTTTTTGTATAAATGAACGAGCTGAATGATCTCAACTTCCAATGTGCCTTTCTTGTAACCGAGCGCTTCAATTGCCGCTTTCATACGCGGAATATACCCGTGGTGATCCGCGCCCCATACATTGATGAGCTTGTCGAATCCGCGGTCAAGTTTGTCTTTATGGTATGCGATATCCGGCAGCAAATAAGTGTATGAGCCGTCTTTTTTGATCAGCACACGGTCTTTATCGTCGCCGAACGTTGTGGAACGGAACCATGTCGCGCCGTCCTCTTCGTATACATGGCCCTTTTCGCGAAGCGCCTCGAGCGCCTGATCAATTTTTCCGTTTTCGTACAGTGACGTTTCAGAATACCATACGTCAAACGGCACGCGGAAATTTTCCAGGTCGGAGCGAAGTTTATCAAGCTCGTACTTTAAGCCGTATTCACGGAAAAACGCCTGACGTTCGCTCTCCTCTTCGTGTACGAAACGGTCGCCGAAATCTTCGGCAAGCTTTTTCCCGATGGCGATAATATCCTCGCCGCGGTAGCCGTCTTCCGGCATCGGTTTCTCGAGACCGAGCGCTTCAAAATAACGGACTTCAACGGAAAGCGCCAGGTTGTTAATCTGGTTGCCCGCATCATTAATATAGTATTCGCGGCTCACATCATAGCCCGCTTTAGAAAGCACGCTGCACAGCGCGTCACCTACCGCCGCGCCGCGCGCATGGCCTAAGTGAAGATCTCCCGTCGGGTTGGCCGATACGAATTCGACCTGAATCTTTTCGCCTTGTCCGATGTTTGTCTCTCCGTAATGTTCACCCGCTTCAAGCACGGACGGAATCAGTTTTGTTAAGTAGCTGTTGTTCATGTAAAAGTTGATAAAGCCGGGTCCCGCAATATCCATCTTTTCAATGGAAGCTTTGCCTTTATCGAATGACGCCACGATCTCCTCAGCGATTTGGCGCGGCGCTTTTTTTGCGATTCTCGCCAGCTGCATCGCCATGTTTGTGGAATAATCACCGTGTGTTTTTTCTTTCGGCGTTTCTAACAGTACGCTTGGAATCTGGCTTTCGTCCGCCAGGCCCGCGTTCAGAACGGCCGCTTTGATCTCTTCCTTCAGCACGTCCTTCATTTGTTCCGCAATATTCATGCGTGAGTTCCTCCCTCATACGTGATCGTCATATTATGTAAATGCTGCTGCTCGTCTCCGACATGCATGTCATATGCGATGCTGATTCGGCCTTTTTCTTCACCGAGATCAGATTGAATCGATTTTGTGCTTGTTTGCAGCTCAAGCTCACCAAATGACATTTTATATTTCGCAATTGTGGAAGCTCCCGTTATGAAACGCTGATTCATTTTAACAGCGCCTGACCTCATGATCAGGACTTCGCCTTCGCTCACCTTCACAATCGTTTTTACTTTGCCCAGGTCGTGTTCTTCATAATAAGATAGATACACTTTTTGTTGTTTTACATAGTAAAATCCGGTTGTACGGAATTCGATGACTTCCTCATTTCCGTCATCCTCGATCACAGACTTCACATGGAGTGTTATCGGTGTCTCTTGTTTCATTTTGACACGTCCTTTTCATCATTCCGCTTTGACTTGAATAGTATAATCCTTCAGTTTGTAAACTTCAACTGCTTCTATCTTACCATCATTGCTCATTAGATTTGAAGATAAACCTCATAAAAAGCAGTTCCTTATGAGAAGAGAAAATCATATCACTATGTCACCCAATCCGTGAAAAACATGACAGCAGCTTTTCAGAAACCCAAACAGTCTCATCGAAGCTGCTGCGACTTCCAGCAGCATAGATTGTGCAGCAGAAATGCCAACGATGTCAAAGCGCTGCGTGACAGCTATAAAAACGTCCGCCAAACACACGTGATGGCTGCTGTATTATGCCAAGTCATCATATTCGGCTGCGTGTTCGAAATCGTCAAAGCCGTCCCTTTCCGCTTTCACACGCCCCTTGCCGTATCAATGGGACTCACGGTGTTACTGATTTTGTATTTATTGTATTTTATGCGGACGTACTTGCTGCAGCTTTTCCAGCATGGCAGCCTGTTCAAAAAAGGGCTTGCGGGAGCGCTGACAGGAGCCGGGGTTTGGTGGATGCTCAGTTTCACCATAAGTGAACTGCTGTTTTTAATCATCCTGGCTGCCATCCAGCAGATCGGCTCATTTATTTATAAAAGATTTTTTTATCGCAGCTCTGCTTCTCTCAACCTGTGAAATAAGCTACATCGCAATCGCTGACGGACCAGCCCCAACCGGAATCACCGTCATGGCTGTATAATCACTCGTGCGGTATACGGTTACGGTATTGTCGTCGGGCTGTGCTGCATAAATGTACTGATTATCAGGTGTTACGGCGAGGTCAAAGGCGCCGGGCAGAGACACGTTTGCAATGATCCTCTGTCCAGCCGTATTAACTACGTATAAGTTATTAATGAGAAACGGTTCACTATATGGCTCTAGAAAATAAGCCCTAGTGCTATCGCGAGAAAATACAATCGTCCTCAGAGTTTCAAATAAACGGTTGAAGTCGCCTCCCCTGCCTAATGGTGACAAACTGATCTCCGTTACACCTTTCGGCAGCAGCTCACCATTCAACACATACGCAAAATTTCCAGCGTAAGGAGTGGCAATTAAACTGGGAAATTCAAATGTATCTATGATACTTTCTACCAACTGCCCAGTATTTACATCATATTTATCAACCGACCAACTGCTTCCATTAGCGGTATAGACATACTGTCCATTGGGATCAAGAGCAAAGTCTAAAGCGCCGGGTATCGGAATGACATCAATGACCGATTGAGAGGCCATGTTGATCATATATATAGATCCGGCGGCCATCACGTACGCGAACTCATCTGTTGAATCAAATTCAACCTTTCTCGGCCCTCCTCCAACAGTGATGGTATTTATGATGGTTAATGTTTTATTATCTAGCACTGAGACAAGGTTGGTATTCCCATGGAGGACATACGTGAAAGCTTTATCGAAAGTAACGCCTAGATTAGTTGGCACGTCAGAAAAAGGGATTGTTTTTACAACAGTGTTTAAATCTGAATCAATAACCGAAACCGTGCTGTCTCCTGAATTGGCTGTAAACACATACGATTGAGGGTCTGGCGATGGCGGTAAAACAAGTGTACCGGTCACCGTAAGCGGACTGCCGTAGAAAGGCGGTACAATGAGAATATCTTCCACTGTTATCTGACTGAAATCAGGACAGCGGCCAGACTGCGCTGCATAATAAACAACTTGATCAATCTCTTCAGTATGAATCACAGAAACAGACCCGTCCCCTTGTCCATATTGATTTCGTACAGGCGACACACTGACAAGAAGCGTAACGGTCCCTTTTACTCTCACGGCATATCGAACACCGATATTTTCTGGTTCCGGCCCAGTCTGGATTAAGCAAGGCTCACTGATACATAATAAATGATCAGTACTCCATGTAACCGTCGCAGCTGCTTCGGCAGAATCAATGGTGAACCCCTCGGGAATGTCAATCGGCACTTGAAACGGCGCTTCTCTGCTAATTTCCTCATCACAAAAACAGAAACAATTTTCCTGTAAAGCAGGCAGATCATTCTTTTTCATGAATTCACGTCCTTTTAGAAATGTACAGCATGCAGTCGGTTAAATCACAATATCTCCCGGTGAAACCCCAAGAGATATCACAGTTTCCACAGAATAATCATCCGTGTTGTAAACAGTGATGTTCTGCTCTAAAAAATGAGCAGCATACAGAAATTCGCCATTCGGAGTAAACGCAAAGTCTCTTGCCGATTGCGGAACATTTCCTATAACGCCTGCACCATTCGGACTGACAGCATATAAATTTCCAGTGAAGCTGTCATGTAAATACACCTCTGATCCACTCGTAAACATTACATATTGGCCATCAGGCTCCAGCTCTTGGGTAATGCTGATCGTAAACGTATTTAAGTCAATAACCGTCAAATAATTGAATAAGAATTCTTGTTCTAAGACATACGCATACCGCTCCGGCCAATTTGTTTCTATAGATGATACGATAAGCTCTCGTTCAATCGTTCCTGTGACTTCACCGGTGAATAGGTCCACTTTTTGCAATAAACCAAAATCAAGAACATAGGCGAATAACCCATTGGGATCAATTGCAAAATCAAATCCTTCCACAGGAATCGACCTATCCACAGTTAACGTATCAATTCCAATCGCATAAATCGCAGTATCGCCGAGAACATAAGCAAACTCATGATTTAGGATACATTTTATCGATCCAGGCGGCTGATCCAGCAGTATGGATGCTGTCACTGTTAAAGTGTCATAATCGATGACAGAAATCACATTATTGTTGAAGTGCAAAACAAACACAGCGCTTTTATCCGGAGTTATTTCAATCCCTGTCGGCCGGTACGGAAGAGCAATTGTTGTCACAACGGTGTGAGTGTTTGTATCTATAACAGAAACCGATTGATCGTTTGGATTCGCTGTAAACGCATAAACGGGTTCCGGTTCGGGCACAAGCACAATCGTGCCCGTCACCGATAAAGGACTGCCATAGAATGGCGGAACGACAATAAGGTTCTCGATCGTAATGTCACTGACATCCGGGCAATCATCGGGTTCATCGGAATAATAGACGACTTGGTCAATCTCTGCATTGCGGATGACAGAAACAGACCCGTTCCCTTGTCCATATTGATTTCGCACTGGTGAGACACTGACGAGAAGCGTAACAGTTCCCTGCAACCGCACTGCGAATTGAACACCGATTTCATCAGGCTCTGGCCCCGTCTCAATGAAACAGCGTTCAATGACACAAGAAAGGCTGTCTGCATTCCACGTCACGTTTGCAACAGCTTCAGCCGGATCAACGACAAACCCCTCAGGCAATTCAATCGGCGCTTGAAACATCGCTTCACGGCTTGCTTCTTCCTCGCAAAAACATAAACATTCTTCTTGTGCGGCTCCTGCTTTTTCTTTAAAGGAAAGCTTGTTATTTCTCATATCTTCACTTCCTTTTCAGACATACACTGCTCACGCAGATACAACAGAATATGGGAAGGTGTATTTGTTTGCTTGTACAAATTGTGGGGATAATAGTGGATTTTTGAAATGATATCCGCAGACATGCGGTTTTAACGAAAGAAAACATTGCGGTATTTTTGCGCTATCCTTCCGAATGAAAATGATAAAATATGTCATATACATAACGTGGAAGGGAGGGATTCGGAATAGTGGCGAGTGTTTTATCATCTTCAGCGGTTGGAGAAAAAATCAACGAATGGTATATGTACATTCGAAGGTTCAGCATCCCGGACGCCGAGTACTTGCGGAGAGAAATCAAAGAAGAACTTGCAGGTCTGGAAGATGATCAGGATCTTCATCTATACTATTCTCTCATGGAATTCCGCCACAATCTGATGCTCGAATACCTCGAACCGCTGGAATCGCAGCGGATAGAAGAACAGCCGAGACTATCGGATCTGCTCGCGGAAATTGATAAAAAGCAGGCCCGGCTGACCGGACGTCTTGATTATTATTTTAATTTTTTCCGGGGTATGTATGAGCTGGAATGCCGTGAATATCTTTCAGCGATTCAGTTTTTTAAGAAAGCTGAATATAAGCTTGATTTTGTCAAAGATTGTATCGAGAAAGCTGAATTTTATTTTAAGATGTCAGAGTCCTACTATTATATGAAACAGACTTATTTTTCTATGGATTATGCCCGGCAGGCTTATAAAATTTATCATAAGCAGGAAGCATATAATATAAGAGTGCTTCAGTGCCATTCATTGTTCGCTACCAACTTTCTTGACTTAAAGCAATATGATGAAGCAATTCAGCATTTTAAAAAGGCTTATGCCATGGCAGAGGCAGAACAGCAGCCTCAATTAATGGGCCGGACTCTATATAATATCGGACTTTGTTTTAACAGCCAAGAAAATTACAAACCAGCCATTGATTACATAAAACGGGCAATAGCTGTTTTTGAAGATGGGAACATTATCACTTCTCTCCCGCAAGCCTATTTCTTAATCACACAAATACATTATAAAATCGGAAATATGGCCATAGCCAGACAATATCATGACAAAGGGGTATCTTATGCAGAGGAGGCAGAAGATTCCCTATATATCGCCGAGTATGAATTTTTAGAATCTTTATATGTCGGTGAGCCTGATGAAGAAGCAATCATGGAATGTTTTGACTTTCTCAGAGATAAATCGATGTATGCTGATCTTGAAGATTTTGCCTTAGATGTGGCAAAATATTATCATGAAAGAGAAAATTTCGAGAAGGCTTCCGCATATTTTTTAAAGGTGGAAGAAACAAGACAGCAGATTCAAGGAGGTGTGAAGTTGTATGAAATTGAAGTATAAATTAGCACTTACTTGCTTAGCGATAGGCACTATTTTTGTTTCAGCCGACATTGCAAGTGCACCGGAACATCAATTTGAAGTTGCTCAGCGCGGAATGATTTAAATGATGATTACTTTTAGGCTTGCAGGTTAAACTGCAAGCCGTTTTTTATATAAACAACTAATTTGCAAAAACAAAAAGAATACCTTAAAATTCAAATGTGTAAAAAGTATTTGACACATATACATATATTATTTAAAATAAATATATATAAATTTGAAAATTTAAAATAAAAACAAAAATATTTAAGGAGGGTTTTAGTGGATAACAATATAAAAAAACTTAGAACAGCAGCTGATATTTCACAAAATGATCTGGCTAAGCTCTGCAATGTGACCAGACAAACCATCAATGCAATTGAAAATAATAAATATGACCCAACTTTAAGTCTGGCTTTTTCGATAGCTCACGCATTAAATACCGGAATAGATAAAGTATTCAACTATAACGCCAAAAAAAATTAAGGGAGCGGTTCTTATGAAGAAAATGGATGAGATGCAAAAACACCAATCGGGTATAGCCGCCAGAATAGCATTTAGTTTTTATACTGTCGCTTTACTGATATGGTCATTAATAGATTATTTTAAAAACGGAAATACAGGATGGCAATTTCCAATACTTTTAATAGGCTGCGCGCTCTATTTATGGATTCAAGTTTATCATAATCGAAAAACAAGGTAACAATTCCAATACACTTCCGGAGGATTATACAGCAATGTACGAATATAAGTTCATAAAAGTAGAAGTAAACCGATGGAAAGGAAAGCCTAAAGAAGACTATAAAGAAATTATTGAAAAGTATTCGCAGCAAGGGTGGAAGCTGGTCCAAATATTTGCTCCTCCTATTTCAGGTTATGGGGCAGCCGATTATTTTGATATTATTTTTGAAAAAAAAGTATAAATGTTTCAGTACAAAGAAAGCCGGATCATACATATGGTCCGGCTTTCTTTGTACTGAAATAAGTCAGCAGATACCTTAACGGATTTCACCTCTAAATATTTTTTTCGGAAATCCGCAATTCAAATAGCTTCCAATATATTTTATTATTTAACTTGCTGGGGATATTGAAAAAATTGGAGGAAAAAATGAGTCTACTTTTAAAAACACAAAATAGTAAAGCGATTTTTACATTAGTAGCATCAGGTATCATTGTTCTCGCTCTTTTCAGTATAAAACATAATCATTTAAGCATGGATGTCATCGATATTTTAAACAGAGCTGGAATAATAGCTCCTAGTTGGATTGTCAGTGCTATCACCGCAACGGGTTCAGTCCTGGCTATCATTACTGTTTTAGGATCTCTTGGTGCAGGCTTGCCATTAGCCGTTTTAGAACAATTGGCTGCAGCAAGTACAGCAGCAGCTTAACATAAAACATTAAATTCAATATCCCTGGCAGTCCCTTAAACGAATGGATGAAAATACTTTGTTTAAAAAGAACGTTTTAGTCAAATTGTACATACTCTGTCTGATCTTATTTTTAATTGCTTTATTTACAGCATATTTTTATACAGATCCCGCTTCAAATGTAAATAATCTAAATCGAAATATCCGTCCGGATTTTTTTCAGATTTTCTTTAATAATATTAAAGTAGCGAGTCTGCTTGTTTTTTTAGGCCCGTTGACGCTGTCACTTGGCACGATTGCAGTTTTAATTATTAATGGATTAATTTTAGGAAATGCCATAGGAAACATCAAAGACAATTTAAACCTTTTACTGCTTGTTATACCCCATGGAATAATTGAAGTCCCGGTATTGCTTCTTGCAGCTTCTGTAGGAATGAAATTAACTTTGGATTTATTACTCCTCAAAATAAATTTAAAATTCACTTTTAAATATATTGGTATTATATTTCTCGGTTTAATTATAGCAGCTATGTTAGAAACATTTATTACACCTATCTTTATAAAAGGAGTCTCTTAGGATTATGCAAATTGAATTATCTTCATTTAAGGACCGAAACATTAATTTTTTGTCCTCATTTTTGTTTTATATTATCGGGTTAGCTTTTTATTTAAGTTCCCTATTACCTTTTATGAAAAGTTTAATTCCCAAAAACATCCCTATACAAGTTGTTGAGCAAGTAAAACATTTAGATTATATCATTGCGATAGCCGCACTGTTACTTTTAATGTTCGGGGTGATTTTTGAAGGATTTGTATTATTTCTCATTATAAATTTTCTTGGCGCTCAAATTAAGATTAAAACCTTTTATTCCCTATTTATGTTTTCTAACATCCCGGTCGCAATTAAGTTTTTTCTTATATCATTCAAAAACATTTTCGCAGAACATCCAAACACTAGTTTATTTTTCACAAGTAATCATTTGATTTTTTCTATCTTTGATTTGTTCAATATTGCATACTTATTTCTTTTGTTTATTCTTCTGAAATGGAGAACAAATTTGAACTACCTGACAATCTCAGTTTTTATTTTTACGGCATTCCTGTATAGAATGTTTTTTTAGCATATATAAATAAACCCCCTCAATAGGGGTTTTTCTTTCATTTCATTCACTGTATACAATTCCTTTTATATGCTTCCGAAACAATACCCACTCTAGTACTCACATTCCACTTTTTACAGAGACCGGCTATGATATATTCGACATTACGCTGCGAGTAGTTTAATGACTTAGCGATCTCTTTATTAGGTTTTTCAGCAATTATCAGTTTAATTACAGAAATTTCAATCTTTTTTAATTCCAATTCATTTTCTACTGCTGTTTTCATTCTAACTTCCTTTCTAAAGATGTATTTACTAAATAATACCCTATTATATAATTTTTATCAATAACATCAATTATTAATGGTAAAATAATATGTGCTTTTACTAACTTCTAAGTAGTTTATATACAATATAAAAATCCCCCGCCATGTTTCAAGCGGGGGAAATTCTTTTATTTCACAAACCCAAGCAGCATTTCACGAATCATCTTGCTTGCCGTGTTTGCGGTTTGTTCTGAGTGGTCATAGACCGGCGCGACTTCTACAAGGTCAGCGCCTTTTACGTTGACTTCTGAGCGCGCGATTTCATGGATGGACGCGAGCAATTCTTTAGACGTGATGCCTCCTGCGTCAACCGTGCCCGTGCCCGGCGCATGAGCGGGGTCAAGCACGTCGATATCGATGGTGACATAAACAGGGCGTCCCGCAAGCTGCGGCAGCACTTTTTTCAGCGGCTCAAGCACTTCAAATTTAGAAATGTGCATGCCGTTTTCTTTCGCCCATTCAAATTCTTCCTTCATTCCGGAACGGATGCCGAATGAAAATACGTTTTGAGGCCCGATGAGCTCGGCCGCTTTGCGGATCGGAGTAGAATGGGAAAGCGGTTCGCCTTCATAATCCGTGCGCAGGTCGGTGTGCGCGTCAAAATGAATGATGGCAAGGTCCGGAAACTTCTTATACATGGCTTTTATGACAGGCCATGATACAAGGTGCTCCCCTCCCATTCCGAGCGGGAACTTTCCTTTTTCTAAAATGCTGTCCACGTATTCTTCAATCATATCAAGGCTTCTTTGCGGATTGCCGAACGGGAGCGGAATGTCGCCGGCGTCAAAGAAATTCAAATCAGCCAAGTCACGGTCGAGATACGGGCTGTATTCTTCAAGACCGATAGACACCTCGCGGATTCTCCCCGGGCCAAACCGCGAACCCGGACGGTAGCTGACCGTCCAATCCATCGGCATACCGTAAAGGATGGCGTCCGCCTCTTTCCAGTCGGGGCGGCTTGCGATAAATACTTTTCCTGAATATGCTTCATCAAACCTCATGATAAAACCCTCGCTTTCCTGTAAAAAAGCGCAAGATTCGCTCCTGCGCCGTACGTTTTTATTTGATTAAATCGCTCACAAATTTCGGAAGAACAAATGCCGCTTTGTGAAGCTCTTTCGTATAATATTTCGTGTCGATGTCAAAGAAACGGCTGTCCTCCACTTCAAGCGGATCGTACTTTTTAGAACCGATCGTAAATGTCCACAGGCCGCTCGGGTACGTCGGGATATTAGCCGTATACAGACGGGTGATCGGGAAGATTTCTTTCACGTCACGCTGTACGTTTGTAATCAGTTCCGGTGTAAACCACGGGTTGTCCGTCTGCGCGACGAAGATGCCGTCTTCTTTTAACGCCTTGGAAATTCCGGCATAGAAGCCTTTTGAGAACAGATTGACGGCCGGTCCGACCGGTTCTGTTGAATCAACCATGATGACGTCATACTCATTCTCTGATTTCGCGATGTGCATGAAACCGTCATCGACTCTCACGTCGACGCGCGGATCATCAAGCTTGCCCGCAATGGACGGAAGGAATTTTTTAGAGTATTCAATAACCTTGCCATCAATGTCGACAAGCGTCGCTTTTTTTACGCTTGGGTGCTTCAGAATCTCTCTGATGACACCGCCGTCTCCGCCGCCGACAACGAGGACGTTTTCCGGATTCGGGTGCGTAAATAACGGGACGTGCGCAACCATTTCATGATAGACGAATTCGTCTTTTTCAGAAGTCATGACCATTCCGTCTAAGAACAGCATGTTACCGAATTCTTCTGTCTCCACCATTTCCAGATGCTGAAATTCCGTCTGTTCCGTATGTAATGTTTGTTTCACCTTTAATGTAATGCCGAAATTCTTCGTCTGCTTCTCCGTATACCAAAGCTCGCTCAATTGTCATCTCCCTTTCAAGGCTTATTTCATTTATTGTAAGCGTCTGTATCGCTTTTATTCCGGTTAAAATCTCATTTTCACCTAAGGAAAAAGTATAGAGGATGGAGGGAAAAAAGTAAAGAAGTGTCCCGTTTGATATGTTTAAAAAACCCCCTTTTTTCACATAATAATAGAATCATGAAAAAGGGGGTTCCCAAAAGTGGATAAAGTATCTGGAAAACAGCTCAGAATCACGTTCAAAATCATCCGCGCCTGCATCTTTCTGACACTGATCGGCGGAATGCTGGCCGGCGTCTGCTTCACATCCGTTCTTCTTGCAGCGAAATGGCAGGGGGCCCCCTCCGTCCGGGTCCCTCAGTCTACGATTCTTTATGCAAATGACGGCTCAAAGCTAGGTGAGACCGATTTCGGGGAAAAGCGCTACTGGGTCCGGTTAAAAGATATCAATCCGATAGCGGTGCAGGCCGCCATTGCGGTGGAGGATCAAAACTTTTACAATCACCACGGTTTTGATTACCGGCGGATGGCCGCCGCCGCGCTGGCTGACATAAAGGCAATGGCCAAGGTTCAGGGCGCAAGCACCATCACCCAGCAATACGCGAGAAATCTCTACCTTGAGCATGATAAGACATGGAAACGAAAATGGAACGAAGCATTTTACACGATCCGCCTTGAACAGAACTATTCTAAAAACGAGATTTTAGAAGGTTATGTAAATACGATATATTACGGCCACGGCGCATATGGAATTGAAGCCGCCTCGCGCCTGTATTTCGGCAAACACGCCAAAGATCTGAACGATGCGGAAGCCGTGCTTCTGGCGGGCATACCGAAAGGCCCGTCCGGCTATTCGCCATATGTCAGCGAAAAGAAGGCCAAACAGCGCCAGGAAACCATTCTCCGACTGATGGCCGGACAAAAAATGATCTCAAAAACGAAGGCGGAAAGGCTTAAGAAAATGCCGCTTGCCTATCAGCCGCTGAAAAACAGAACCGCAGCGAAAACGGCGCCTTATTTTTACGATGATGCGATGAAAGAACTCGAGAAAAAGCTCGGCATGACGCGCGAACAGCTCGCAACAAGCGGATTGCGTGTTTATACGACGCTTGATAAGCGCATGCAGCGGATTGCGGAAAACACTGTGGCACATACGATCCGTACCGGCTCTGACATTCAGGTCGGCTTTTCCGCGATTGATCCGGCAACAGGGCGCGTGCTTGCGCTTCTCGGCGGACGTGACTACGAAAAAAGCCCGTTTGACCGGGCGACACAGGCGAAACGGCAGCCGGCTTCCACGATCAAGCCGCTTTTGTACTACAAAGCGATTCAAAGCGGCTTTACACCGGTCACGCTGATGAAAAGCGAAGCCACAGAGTTCCAGATTGACGACAACGGAGATACGTATTCTCCAAGCAATTACAACGGCTACTACGCCAATAAACCGATTACGCTGCTTCAGGCGCTTGCGTTATCCGACAACATTTATGCCGTGAAGACCCATCTCTTTCTCGGCATGAATAAGCTCGTGTCGGCGGCAAAGGAATTCGGCATCAGCGAACATTTAAAGCCCCTTCCGTCTCTGGCGCTCGGAACTGAGCCCGTGCGCCCGATTGAGATGGTTAATGCCTACGCGATGCTCGCAAACGGGGGAAAACAAATCACCCCTTCCTTTATCACAAAAGTGACGGATACCGCCGGCAACGTCTTGTATGAACAGCCGCGCGGACATCAGCAGACGCTTGATAAAAAAGCCGCTTTTGTGACCGCGAGCATGATGACGGGCATGTTTGATCAGGATTTAAACGGCTATACTTCCGTCACGGGACGCACCATTTCTGACCGGCTGACCCGAACCTATGGCGGTAAATCAGGCACGACCAGCGCAGACAGCTGGATGATCGGCTTTAACCCGGCTCTTGCCGCCGGTGTATGGACAGGCTATGACAAAAGCAGCACGATTGATTCAGTAGAAGAAAAAAGCTATGCGAAGACGATTTGGGCGGACTTTATGGAGAAGGCGCTCGAAGGAGAACCGGAAATAGCGCTTAAACCGCCGAAGGGCGTCACGGGCGTCTATATCGATCCCGCTTCCGGCTACACTTCGGGACCCGGCTGCGCCGCAAAGCATTATACGTATTTCATCGCAGGCACTGAGCCCGCGGATGTGTGCTACGGAGCGGAACCGTCTAAAAAAGAAAAGGAACACGTCCCCGCCCGTAAAGAAGCTCCGCGCAAAAAATGGTGGGATAAGTGGCTCGGCAAAAAAGACTGAGCCCGGTGCATTGCGCGCCGGGCTTTAATCCGCGTCTTCCTCAAGCACCCATGAGAGCAAGAGTGAAAAGTCGAGATGGATAATAGGGGCAGGAAAACCCTTCGGTATAAAAAATGTTGTACTCGGCAATGAAAACGAAAAGCGGATATCTCCCGCCCTCTCGATATGAAATTTCGGCCAGCCTTCCCTAAGCCTGCCGACAATCGGATAGCTGCCCGCATAATGATGCAGGCCGTTTTCCTTTCCATGCTCCCCCAAGTCGTGACAAACAGCCGGACGAATCCCAAACTGCGTAAACAGCCTTGTTTTCTCGGCGTGAAGGAGATTCACCGCCTCGGAAAAGTTCCGGCAGCTCCCGCAATTGCAGGGATCAGGCCATGATTTTTCGTATTGTTTTCTCGTTTCCGCCGCATCTGCTTCAATGACCCAAGGTCCGATTTCAAAGACGGTGAACATGATGAAACCTCCGCGTAAACATGAAAAACCCCGAGTCTTGGTTCGGCTCGGGACTTTCCATGTCCTGATTCTGTATCAACAGTTTACTCAGTACAATTGCAAAATAGTGCAAATATTTATAAAGTTCACAAAAAGTTCACAAATTATTTTTCTTCCGGAAGCAGACCTGTTTTCAATTCATCGGATGAACGTTCCCATAGCCCTTGGTCATGCTTCTGCAGAAATTCAGCAAGCACCTGCTTTGAGCTGGCGTCCATTTTGTCCACGATAATGCAGCGCTTCATTGATTTATCCATTAAATTCACATGCTCCGGCAATGACTTATAGCCTCTGCGGATACTTCTGTCCACGGTCATTTCACAAGCCGTCACACCCGCGTAATAAGGGCCTTCTTCTTTTCTGTCGATGGTGACCCACACGAGCCAGTACGGTTTTCCGTTCGGCACTTCATCTTTGTTCGGCAGGAATTTGATGCCTTTTTCAACGACACTGCGGGCATGCATTGCGCCGATGTCAACGAAGGCTTCCTTCTCTTCCACATCGACAAATACCGGAGAAATATTGTCAAGGCTCAGCGCCCCGGCGCCAAAACCGCCATGTCCGTCGGTCGGATCACTTTTAATAATATTAAATCCGATTGTTTTCTTCTTTTTTTCTTCCATGAAAATACCCTCCTACAATAGCGGTTGAAATATAATGGCAAATACCTTGAGAATCCAGTCTCTCCCCTCGCTTAACAGCGGCCACACGACATAGGAGCCGACCGGTGTCACAAACAGCACGAGAAACACGATAATCCCGTAGCTCTCAAACTGAGTCATTTTGGCGCGCACCCGCGGCGGCACGAGATCCTCAATAATCCGGTAGCCGTCAAGCGGAGGAAGCGGCAGCAGGTTGAATAAACACAGCGCGAGATTCAGCTGAATCCAAATAGAGAAAAAGCGGTCAAGCCCCATGCTGAATGCAGAAAGCAGCTCCATTCCGTAAGCATGCATCAACACTAGCAAAAAGAAACCGATAAAGGCAAGAAGCAGGTTGCTTACAGGCCCGGCGACGGAAACCAGCACTCCCGCCAGCCGCGGTCTTTTAAAAGCGCGGCGGTTCACCGGCACCGGACGGGCCCAGCCGAAACCCGCGACCAAAATTAGAATCGTTCCGAAAACATCAAGATGTTTAATCGGATTGAGCGTTAATCTGCCCTGTCTCGCCGCTGTATCGTCTCCGAACCGATACGCGACATACGCGTGCGCCAGTTCATGCATCGTAAATGCCACGATCAGCGTAATCACGACATAGGGCATAAGCTCCAGCGGATAATATAAAAATCTGTCCAAATGTAAAAATCCCCTTTTTTAAAAAATGCAAGATTGTCCTTCATTCAGTATACTATAAGTGACCTCTCTTCCAAAGAGAGGAAACGATAAAGGAGGATCAGCACCATGCCGCTCGTAACCGTTAAAATGCTTGAAGGCCGCACAGATGAACAAAAACGGAATCTGGTTGAAAAAGTGACAGAAGCCGTAAAAGAAACGACAGGCGCAGCCGAAGAAAAGATCATTGTCATGATTGAAGAAATGAGAAAGGATCATTACGCCGTCGCCGGCAAACGGATCAGCGATACGGAGTAATCCTTGATAACGGCCGGCGCTGATTTGTCAGGCCGGCTTATTTCATTACTTTTTCAACGAGGCTGAAAAAGGTGTTCTTTTCTTCCTCTGTCAATGCTTCAAACAGTTCGTCAATGAGCATCTGCCGGTTTTCAATCATTTGCATGGCCGCCATTTTTCCCGATTCGGAAAGCGTCATCCATACCGTGCGCCGGTCTTCGTTATTTCTCGACCTTTCCACGAAACCCTCTTTTTCTAAATGATTCAGAGCGGTTGTCGTGGCCGAAGGCGATAATGTGACTTCCTGCAATATATCTTTAATCGTGCACGTGCCGTGCCGATAAATAATCCTGAGAATAAATCCTCTGATATTGTTTATACTCTTCGGAATTGTCGCCTCATCAAGCTTTTTAGTGCTCTTTAAATATTTCGTGAGCGCGTAATCCAGTACATTTGCTTGCAATATATCATGCTCCATGCAGAAACTCCCCATTTCAAGATGCATCCATCATCATTTGATTGTTTTTTATTACATTTTACTGATACCTCGCGGGGAAAGTCAAAATTTCGGCCGGAAAGCCCGCAACTTTTATCCTGCCCTATACAGACTATTATCTCCTACTTTTTCACCCATCCCTTTTATGCAATGCTGGTTTTATAGACATGATTCAGGTAAAATCATTAAGGGTGACTGCGTTTGACGGAAAGGATAATCTGATCGGATGCGGCAGACAATATGACTGGAAAAGAAACGGAACAGACGGGGAAACAGAACACAGGATTGTCGATTACACAGAAGATGTGACACGGGTAAAAGCCAAAGAGCCCCTCTTGGCTTTTGCTTTTGGATGGAGGGATGCGTGTTGCGGAATATCCTACAAAAAAAAGACATCACCCAGCTGCTTGAACAAAGCAGAAACAGGCAGACTGCCAAAACGATGGGTGGATTTGATTTAACTTTACTGGGCATCGGCGCCGTCATCGGTACGGGCGTCATGGTTCTTACAGGCATTACGGCCGCGAAAAATGCCGGGCCTTCCGTAATCTTTTCTTTTATCATTGCAGCCGTTGTCTGCAGCCTTGCAGCATTATGTTACGCCGAAATCGCTTCTGTTCTCCCGGTTTACGGAAGCGCCTATATTTACTCTTATACCACCATGGGAGAAATTGTCGGCCATTTAATGGGCTGGACGCTCTTATCCGTTTATATGGTGACGGCGTCGGCGGTGGCAAGCGGCTGGTCAAGTTATTTTAATAATCTGTTAGCCGAAATCGGCATGCCTTTGCCGGACAGTCTGCTGCACGTGCCGAGCCAGGGGGGCATCGTCAACCTTCCTGCCATCATCATTACTCTATTAATTGCCGTCGTTCTGTCACGCGGCTCCAAAGAGAGCAAAACCTTTAATAATATAATGGTTCTCGTAAAAATCGGAATTGTTTTGCTGTTTATCATCACAGGAAGCTTTTTTGTAAAGCCGGGCAATTGGCATCCTTTTATGCCTTTTGGAATCAAAGGCGTCATTACAGGGGCTTCCGCCGTCTTTTTTGCGTTTCTCGGATTTGACGCGATTTCCGCTTCGGCTGAAGAAGTCAAAAAACCGCAGCGCAACCTGCCGATCGGTATTATCGGTTCACTGGTGATCTGTACATTTGTATACGTCATCGTCTGTCTCGTCATGACGGGTATGGTTCCGTATTCACAGCTTAATGTGCCGGAAGCCATGTCATATGTGTTACAGACTGTAGGACAAAACGCGGTGGCGGGCGTTATCGCTGCCGGTGCGGTGATCGGACTGATGGCCGTCGTTCTCGCCCATACCTATGCGGCGACCCGTATATCTTTTGCGATGGCAAGAGACGGAATGCTGCCGAAAGTCTTTACCATTGTCGGAAAGAAATCGGGAGCTCCGATCTTTAATACGTGGCTGATCGGACTGATCAGCGCCTGCATCGCGGGTTTTGTTGATCTGAAAGAGCTGTCGGATCTCTCAAACATCGGCGCGCTATTGACATTTGCCATGGTCAGTCTGTCCGTGCTGATTCTGCGCCGCACCCATAAGGATCTGCCGCGGGGATTTAAAGTGCCTTTTGTACCAGTACTGCCGATTTTGGCCATTATCTGCTGTTTGTTTTTAATGGTCAATCTGCCGCTGAAAACGTGGCTTTATTTTGCCGTCTGGCTGATCATCGGCGTCATCGTTTACTTTTTATATTCGTACAAGCACAGCAAATTGAGACAATAAACAAAACCAGGCCCGCTTTATCGCGGCCTGGTTTTTTCATCAAAAAAGACGAAAGCCATCGCCTTTAACAAATGTGTTTCAGCTCTTCTATGTAGTGAAGCGCCTCATCATATTCTTCATCTGTATATTTCTGTTTGCTTTTTATCGTAAACACTTTCTCTTTCTTTTCCTCAGCTTCAAGGCCGTCAAAATACAAAATCGTAGACACCAGCTCCAGAAACCTTGATGAGCGGCTGTTGACGCTGTCGATGTACTTCTTCATATCCGGCATCGTAAGCTCCGCATGATGTAAAAACTCGGCTCCCGTCTCCGTCAGCGAGTACCGGTATTGAAAGTAGCCGCCCTTTTTTTCCTTCACCTCATCCAGAAACCCAAGATTGCACAGCTCTTCAATTCGAAGCGTCAGTTCTTCGGAATACGGGCCGTAAAAATGAAAATCATATTTTTCGTAGAAAGGATACTGCATTTTCTTTGCGATATAAATGATTTTCTGCAGCTTTTTCCGCCCGATGATTTCTCCAGAATCCGAGAACACCTTCATCAGTTTTGCATGTTCTTTCAACAAATTCCCGACATCTCCTTTTCCTTCTTTACCAAAATCCTTCTATGTCAGTCCCAGCAGCTGCCGGATTTTTAATTTTGCTTCAGGGTTTTCTGAATCGTCACAAATGAGGTCCATCGGATAGTAGAGCTTATGGTCCGTCCGGCGTTTGCCCGAAATGGATTCGACAATGGCGGACTGCCTGGACAGCTCTTTGATCTGGCCGTTCTGCGTTAACAGGTGAATCGGAAGACGCTCCTCCTCTTCACCCGGCCGATAAAAATCATACGGCAGATCCGATGAAGAATCGACCACTAAATAGTAATTGGGATCAATTCCCGCCTCTTTAAACAGAGCGGTCAGTTCAAAATAAGCCGACATTTCCTCATTGGGGTTAAATTCGGCATATTGAAACAGCTGGCGGTTAATGAAGCGGCGGCACAAGTCGGACAGAATCGGGTCCTCTTCTTCCTCCCAAGCCTGGAAATAATATAAAATGATGGCTTCATCAAGCTTCAGATAATCCGCAAGCGTCAGCTTCCCTTCAAAAATGGAATAAAAATGAACGGGAGCATGAGTGAATATATACCCTTCTTCATGGAGCTGCTTCGCACGGTGGAGAATTTTCGTCAAAATGACTTCAGCGCTTCTCGTCACGGGATGAAAATACACCTGCCAGTACATTTGATAGCGGCTCATAATATAGTCTTCGACGGCGTGCATGCCGCTTTGCTTAATGACGATCTGGTCCTCACGCGGACGCATCACCCTTAAAATCCGTTCCATATCAAAATGTCCGTAGCTGACGCCCGTATAGTACGCGTCCCGCTGAAGGTAATCCATCCGGTCGGCGTCAATCTGACTCGAAATCAGGCTGACCACCTGCTTGTTTTTGTATGTTTTGGCAATGACTTCGGCAACATCCTGCGGGAATCCCGGCCCCGCCTTTCTGAGAACCTGATTCACCTCAGTATCGCCGAGGATGATTTCCCTCGTAAAGTCTTCATGATCCAGATGAAAAACCTTTTCAAAGGAATGTGAAAACGGCCCATGTCCCAAATCGTGCAAAAGCGCAGCGCTGAGACAGAGTTCGCGTTCATTGTCATCCCATTCAGGACGCCCTTTAAAAACATCATCAACCATTCGTCTGACAATCTCATAGACGCCGAGAGAATGATTAAAACGGCTGTGTTCCGCGCCGTGAAACGTCAAATAAGTCGTACCGAGCTGTTTGATCCGGCGCAGCCGCTGAAATTCACGGGTGCCGATCAAATCCCAGATCAGCTTGTCCCGCACATGAACATAGCGGTGAACGGGATCTTTAAACACTTTTTCTTCTGATAATTTTCCGTTTGGATACGCCATCGTCATTCCCTCTTTTTTTTAGCCGTGATTCTATTATATCGGCTCTGTAATTTGAAAACATCCTTGAATTTGTCCGGCGTTTTGTTCCAGTTTTCCGACATTGATTTTTTGAAGCAAAAAAGCCTGACCCATCGGGCGAGGCTGTCGTAAAAATACACATTTACTTTTTGATCTTCTTTTTCACTTTCTCAATCAGCTCGTCCTCAGTCGGCGCCGACAGCGGGCGGTTGTTTACGAAAGCAAACGATTTTTTGCGTCCGGGCCCGCAATATGACTGACATCCGACCTCCACTTTTGCATCCGGGTCAGCTTCTTTCAAACGCGGCAGCAAAGTCTTAATATTGGTGGCCTGGCAATCATCACACACTCGGAATTCATTAGCCATGATGTACGCTTCCCTTCATTCAATGTTCCTCTATGTTAAATCTTAATTTTAAAAACGAAAAAAATCACATCACATCTCATTGTACAAGGATTCATCTTATCCTGCAAGGCTCTGCGTATCTCTCATTCTTTCAGCCAATTTGTATAAATATTTTCCAATCTGGACATTCTAATACCATCAAAGATATTGGGGGTTGAGAACATTGACAAAACAAAGACAGGACGCCTGGTCGGAGGAAAACGACCTGCTGCTTGCGGAAACCGTGCTCCGTCACGTTCGGGAAGGAAGCACGCAGCTGAACGCCTTTGAAGAGGTAGGCGATAAATTAAACAGAACATCGGCAGCGTGCGGTTTCAGATGGAATGCCGTCGTCCGCCATCAATACGAAAAAGCGCTTCAGCTCGCCAAAAAACAGCGGAAACAGCGGATGCGCGCGCTCGGAAACGGCCAGCCGGCCAAGAAGAAACTATTATATCAGCCGCCTGCACCGGATGCGGATATCATGCAGGAAACCGCAGCCGAAGAGACGGCTCAAACGGAAGCGCCAAAAGAGGATCGGCAAGCCGTCATGTCCGGCGAACATATGCCTTATGTCGATGAAAGCTTCAAGGAAGAGTTAGCTAGTTTATCACATTTGCTGGCGCCTCAGCAGCCGAGCCAAAAGGCGGAGCTCACAATGGCAGATGTCATTCAATTTCTGCAGAGCTATGAAGGCAGCGGAAAGCAAACTTCCGCCCTACAAATGGAAAATGACCGTTTAAAACGGGAAAACCAAGAACTTCAGTCTAAAACCGAGCAGCTGGAAGCGGCCGTCGAAAAGCTTGAAAAAGATCAAAAAACCATTCAGGAAGACTACGAAACCTTGGTGAAAATTATGAACAGAGCCAGAAAACTAGTTTTATTTGAAGACGATGAACATGCCTCTCCGTCCTTTAAAATGGACCGGAACGGCAATTTAGAAAAAATGGCCGAATAATGAAAAAACCCCTTTCCTCGTCATGGAAAAAGGGGTTTTTGCCATTTGTCAATGACGCGCATCCTGATCTATATTAATGTAAACATTGTTCAGGAGGCCTTCTTCCCGCAAGGGCTACGCATCTCGGTCCCCGCCCGCACATAAGCATAAAGATTCAATTCCTCATCCCAAATGGTTCTTGAGAATTATTGATCGATTAGCTACTGTGCAATACACTGTATGGAGAATACAATTATTAGATATGATGGGAATGATAGTAAATGAGTAGCCAATTACGAAAAGGAGCGTTGGAACTTTGTGTGTTGTCCCTGCTTCTTTATGAAGATTTATATGGTTATGAATTAATCAAGATCATAAGTGAAACGTTCCCTGTATCGGAGGGCACCATCTACCCCATATTACGAAGACTCACAAAAAATAACTACCTAAAAACGTATACAGCAGCTTCCGATCAAGGCCCATCACGCAAATATTACAAAGTAACAGAAGAAGGCGCCTTTTATCATCAAACATTAAAATCGGAATGGCTTGACCTGTCCGAAAAAGTGAACAGCATCATTAAGGAGGGAAAATGAATGTGTAAAGACCAATATTTAAAACATCTCCGGCGGGAAATAAAAGATCTGCCGGAACGTGAGCAAAAAGAGATACTGGCCGATATCGGCGAAATATTCCAAATGGGCGGCGCTGAAGGAAAAAGCGATGAACAAATCGCGGGCAATTTAGGAAACCCCAAAACACTTGCGCGCGCCTTAAAAGCGGATATTTTCATCAGTGATGCCGAGGAGCAGAAAACATGGCGCTCGTTTTTCAAAGCATTCGGCCTGATGCTGGGGATGGGCATGTTCAACTTCATGTTTATGCTGACACCGTTTCTTTTTGCCTCTGTTGCGGTGTTAAGTTTGATGGCGATCGGCCTGATGCTGATGACCGGATCATTCTTTCTCCTTGTAAAAGTGCCGATTGTAACAGCCATTTTTAATGGATGTATGGTTCTTGGAGCAGGTATGGCGGTGTTTATGGCCGGATTTGATCTTTCGAAACTGATATTCCGCATCTTTTTGCGCTATTTCAAATGGAATGTCAGCGTTGTAAGGAGGGAAAACATTGAATCGAAAAATGTGGTATAGCATTGCTCTCATTTTAATCGCTGCCGGCCTGATCGGAAGCATGTTCTTCGGTTTTGACGGCTTTTACCCTAAATCATAAGGAAGGTGTGCAAATATCATGACTGAACCAGCCCTGATATTAAAAGATGTCTCTAAAACAATCAATCATACCCCTATTGTACAGTCAATTTCTTTCGATGTGAGAAAAGGCGAGATATTCGGCCTTTTAGGGCCGAACGGCTCAGGAAAAACCACTATTTTCAGAATGATCGTACAGCTTATTAAAAAAACAGAAGGAGCCATTTCATTCAGAGGCAGACCGGACAGCGACTTTGAATATTTTATGAGACATATCGGGGTTATCATTGAAGGCCCGGATATGTATCCGAATATGACCGCTTTGCAAAACCTAAAATATTTTACTAAACTGCGCAGCACCTCGCTGCGGACGGATGAGCTTATGAATACCCTTGCAAAAGTCGGATTGGAGCAGGCTGCCCGCAAAAAAGTGAAACATTTCTCATTAGGTATGAAACAGCGCTTGGGGCTCGCTTATTCTCTTCTTCACAATCCCGGATTATTAATTCTGGATGAACCGATGAACGGCCTCGATCCTAAAGGAATGAAAGAATTGCGCACCATTCTTTCCGATTTAGCGAAGCAAGGGGTTTCTATTTTATTATCAAGCCATTTATTGTCGGAAATGGAGGAAATTTGCGATAGGGTTGCCTATATTAAAAAGGGACGGATTTTAGGAATTGAAGACATGAAGAACAGACATGACCTTGGTCAGAAAAAGCTGTTTACCGTCACGGTCGATCATCCGGCAAGGGCGAAAGAAATATTAGAACAGGAAGGTATTCTTCAAGTACAGCAAAAAGACAGCCGCATCATTGAATTGGAAGCGGAAGAAGATACCATCCCGTATGTCATTAAATCTTTGGCAGAGAAAGAGATTCTGATTTCCCGCGTTTCTGCAAGGACTTTGTCATTGGAAGAGAAATACATGATGATTACAGATCAGGAGGACGCGGTATGAGCATATTTCATCTGGCGCAGAACGAATTCATAAAAATAACCCGAAAAAAAGGCACACTTTTATCTCTTTTTTTCCTGTTTCTCATCGTTTTGCTGGCCGGCCTTATTATGAATCATGAGTTAGATGCTTCCTCGGATAACAATTGGAAAGAACGGCTTCTCGCCGAAAAAAAACAGGAAGAAATTGATAAACCGGCTGAAACGACAGGCGTTTATTATTCTGCTGATGTTAAGAATAAAGACTATTATTTGGAGCATAACATCAACCCTTATGAATGGAACGGCTGGAGGTTTTTCGGCACGGTTACTTCAAACGGGCTTGAGATTTTCGTCAGCTTGACCGCGATTTTAACCGTCAGCGGGGTTGTTTCTAAAGAGTTTGCCCTTGGGACGATTAAGTTTATCGCTACAAGCCCGAACCGAAGATGGCGGATTTTAACATCGAAATTTCTGGCGTCTCTTCTGTTTACCGGCATGGTTTACTTATTTTACTGTGTGAGCTGTTTGCTGATCGGCGGCGTGTTATTCGGTTTTTCCAATGCTTCATATCCGCTCGTCTATACTCATTTAAATGACAGTCTGTATACCATCAGTTCAATCAAAGCATCCGGAATCATTCTGCTTTTGCGTTTCATATCAATTATAAGTATTGTCACCATTGCGTTCACTTTGTCAGTATTGTGCAAAAGCCAGGCGCTCTCCCTTTGCTTATCCATTTTACTGCTGTTTGCCGGCAGTATATTGGGCGGAACTGATTTGCTTGCCCAATTTACATGGTACAAATTTACGCTCTTTCCGCATTTAAATCTCGTTGCTTATGTAAATAAAAGCGCGGGTGATGCGATTTCAACGTTAAACATCCCCTATTCCATGACGGTTATAGCGATCTACTTTCTTATTTGTTTATTGATTTCTTTTTCCGTCTTTCAAAAGAGAGACATTACAGCATAGACAGAGAGGCGGCGGCATAATGAGCGGACGGCAGGAAATACTGACGGTCCAGCAATTTGCCGCTGACCGCCCCTTGGTCCATCGCTAATGGATTCAAATAACCGAAGCTCCCGCTGCTTCGCTGCTGAAAGCGTAGAAATTCCCGCCCTTCCCGTATAAAAAGCGCCTCGTCGAATCGGAGAAATTTCATAATGGCTGTGTATTTTGCAACGGCGTCAATGTGATACTTTCTGCACTCGGCTAACATTAAACCTGAAAAAGCAAAGTCTGATGTTTTGTACCATTCCGTGAGAAAAGGCTGCAATTCTTTCATTTGCAAATAAGTGACGGCATAAAGGGCATCGGCCTGTTCTTCCTGGATGCCGCCCGGTGCCATGAGCAAATCGGCCTCACGTTTCATCCCGTTTTCTAAGAACACGATCAGTTCTTCCGGAGTCACCGCCCCAAAATAAGCCCCTAACACCATAAGGATCATAGAGGAAGGCTCTGATTTCAGTTCCTCTTGTAAACCGCGGACCATTTGTTCAAGTCCGTTATGAAAAAAGATGCTTTTTGCGGCATCTATCCTGCGGTACACATGATACGCATACGCGAACAGGACCGGATGGCATTCGTGCGTTTTTTCTCCAAAATAACGGTCTAAGAATAGAATGACTTCTTCTGTATCCTTTCTTTTTTCAAAGTGATGACATGCCGCTAAACCGCAAAACAGGTGCATGAGATCATCTGCTTCCATTTCTTCCGGCTGCAGCTGAATGTTCTTCCAAAAACCCAGCAGCCATTCTTCTGTTTTTTTTATATTAAAATGTTCCTTGACTATCTGCATGTTCCACACTCCAGATTCAGAATCTCAATCGCCGGCAGAAGAGCCGGAGCACAATGAATGGATGGATTCTCGTTATTTATATGATGAAGAGCCGCTTGACAGCCATAAAAAAATGGATCGATACACGATTGGATAAATAACATATTGCACAGCTGTTTCATTTTTCGGCTGCCGAGACAAAACACAAGCCATTTTTGAATGGAAGCCTTCAAGCCGGGATGAAGCAGATGCTCTCCCTGATCTAAATGAAGAAGACAGTACTCGACAAACTCCAGCTCGTTTTCAGCTGTTCTTTTCCATGCGTCATGGAGCAAAGGCTGAAACATCGAATTCTTGTAAAAGCGCACTTTTTCATGGTCAGTTGACATTCCCAGCTCGTTCAGCAAACCGGTGAATTCAGCGTATTTATAATAAGGCCATTCTTTTTTTATAAGATAGCCGTTTTGCAATCCGTGACGTATGACCTGATCATCCGAATCCATTCCCTGCTTCTTTTTATAAGCTTTTGCCGTTAAATAGATATGAATCAACTCATTGACAATGGCCGTGTTACAGTGAAACAGATCTTCCCAGCATGACTTATCAACGAAAGCGGAGGCAATCCTTTCAGTATGTTCTTTTACAGCGGAAGAATGGCTCGTCTTCCTGTAGTACTTGCAGAAGCCGGCAAACAGCTGAATGCTCTTTTGATCCGGAAGCGATTGTTCAGCAAAAGATAATAAAAATTGATCTGTCTCTTCAGCTAATCTATTCAAGTTAATCGTTCCTTTCTGCTCTAAGACAGGCATGCGCGGCACCCGCGGCGACAAGTGTTGTATGATAGCAATGTTTAAACACATCTTCTCTTCGCTGTTCACCTTTCAAACCGGGTTTATGTTGATAGGTGATGCTCGGGACATTCCCCTCTTTCATTCGGCCCTGATAGATTTTATTCCAGGCTGCTTCATAGAGCGGTTTATGGTTATCCTTATCCATGTCGATATGTAAAAAAGAGCTGCACATCAATAATTCACTGGTAATATCTAAATTCTCAAGACAGATATAGATCCCGAGAAATTTCAGAACCTTTTCTTTTAAGGACGGCAGATGATACTCTTTATCCGTAAGCGAAGAACATCCCATGTCTGTTATATAAAAAATCGTATGAGTGATACTGTACGCATCATGATCCGTCATATATGTATTTGGGACATCCTGACCAGCTGCTGTGTAGTGATATAAGTCAGAAAAATCCGTTATTTCCGAGGTTACGCCTGCTCTTTGCAGACTGTACTTCAGATCCATTTTCCGAAAGGGAACTTTAGCAAGGCTGCAATCAAAACGTGCTGCCGTGAATTTTTCCAGCTCCCATATCACCGAAGCCCGTGACGGATGATCAGTCAAGGTAAGAAATTCACCCGCAATAGCCAATCCGGCGAGACCGTCCGGATCAAAATGAATAAATTCTTCAAGCTGATCATTATGGAGCCTTTCTGTAATAAACTCCGTTAAAACAGCAACTTCCTTATCATCTGCCTGATTTCTGATCAGGTAATTGGTAAGAAAAATGAGTTCTATAAATGTTTTAAGGCGCCACCTGAAATCATTCGCTACTTTATGATTCATATCAAAATAATGGATATTTTTAACAATCCATGACAGTGCTCCCCGCTTAATTTCTCTTATATACTCTTGTGTCACACTCTCACCGCCTTGTCTCAGATGTGTAGGCTCCAAACAGTGATTATCCTACTTTTGAGCGGCTAAATCAGAGAAATTTAAATTCGGGTTTTGATTGTCTTCTTGGCTCGGCACTACAAGCACCCAGCCGCTCCAAGCGAAAGAATTGCCTGATTGTTCCGCATCTCCGGCTAACAAATGTGTCGGGATCGTGATTCTTTTTTCTTCTTTTATTTTTTTAAAGTTCATATCTCCATCTCCTTCAGTTTATAGAATTATTTGGAACCTACATAAATATATTAATCAAATAAGGTATATAATGTAAACTAGTTTTGATATAACGATTCTTTTTCACTATAACTAAATAGTATATAATTACCAAAAACAAAAAAAGCCCGGACTCAGTCCAAGCTTTCCTGCGTGCCGAACACCTTCTCATTCCGTTCCAGCATTCGGGTCAGATTTTTTTCAAATACCATTTCCTCTTCCGGCGATAATCCGGCTGCATACAGGCGTCCGCTGAGTTCCTTCAGTTCAGTCAAAAGCGCCAGCATTAAGTCCTGCACGGTAATGTCCGTTTGCAGCAATTCGCTTAATGAAGCCATCGTTTCGGGCCGGATATCGGGATATACGCCTTTTGTATCGTTGCTTTTGTCTTTTAAAGCGGCTTGATAGAAACGTCTGATCAGATCGGCGCGTTCGCTTCCGCTTTTATCTGCGCAGAGGTAAATCTGAACCGCGGTTCCGCCCCGCAGGCGTCTTTGTGAGATTCCCGCGAATTTTCGGCCGCCGATGCTGAGATCATAGCTGCCCGGACAGTACGATCCTTTAATTTCATATGCTTCAATTTCAGCATTGTGCGGACGCAGCATCCGCCGCACCAGCTCTGTCATCGCCTCGTAGCCTCTGTCGATGTCGATACCTTTTTTCTCGTCTTCAAAAATAAGCGAGATATTCAATACGCCTTCGTCCAGTACGACGGCGAGGCCTCCGGAATTGCGGACAATAACACGGTAGCCTTCGTCCTCCAGCAATTTCACGCCGTCCTCTAAAAACGGCAGGCGCGTGTCCTGAATGCCGAGCACGATCGTCCGGTGGTGCACCCAAGAGCGTGCCGTCGCAGGCGATTCCCCTTTGCCTACGGAGGCGCACAGCGTATCATCCATTGCGAATGACTGCTTCGCATCAAAATAAGGGCCGAGGCTGGATTGGTCTATGATTCTCCAGCTCGGCTGCATCAGTAAATCAATCGGTTGCTTTCCCATCTATATTAAATCCCTTTCGTCATAGGCTTTCCATGCATTTATTATATCACTCCGCTTGAGATGATTGAAATTGGCTTTTCAAAAGAGCGATGAAGATTTCTTTGTTTTTTGTGTTCTCCATAATGGAAGATTGGATGATAGACAGTTTCCGTTTTAAGGAGAATCCTTTTATCTCAAGCACGGAAATGCTGCCGTGAAGCAGATCCTTTTGCAGCACGCTTTTTGACAGAACGGAAAGACCCATTCCGCTGATCACGGCTTCTTTGACGCCCTGGTTGCTGCTGATCGTCATCATGGATTTCGGCCGCAGTCCGTTTGATTGAAGAACATGGTCTAAATATTCCCTCGTTCCCGACCCCTTCTCCCTCGTCACCCACGCTTGATTTTGCAATTCGGCAGCCGGGATGTTTTTTCTGCCGGCGAGCGGGTGTCCGTTCGGTGCGGCAATGCACAATTCATCCTCCATAAACGGCTGAATGTCGAGCTCATTTTTCCCCGTATGCCCTTCAATTAATCCGATATCGGCTTGAAGCATCCGAACCGCTTCGCTGACCTCCTCCGTGTTTCCGATCATGACGTCCAGGTTCAGCTCGGGATACTCGTTATGAAGCTTTGCGAGAAGCGGCGGCAGAATATATTCGCCGATGGTAAAGCTCGCGGCGATTTTGAGCTTCCCTTTGACATAATGATGATGGGCGTAAATTTCGGATTTCGCCTGTTCGTACAAAAAGACCATCTGCTTGGCGCGCTGATAGAGAATGTCCCCCGTCGGCGTAGTCGTAAAGTGCTTCGGAGAGCGGTTCAGCAAAGCGGTTTGAAATTCTTTCTCCAGGTTTTTAATGTGGAGGCTGACGCTCGGCTGAGAAATCATCAGCTTCTGCGCCGCCTTTGTAAAGTTTTTTTCTTCCACGACGGCAATGAATGTTTTCAGTTCCCCATAATACAAAAAGCATCGCCCCTAATCATTATTTTTCCTAATCGTTTAGATCATATAAATATATTTTACTAATGATTAAGACCGCAGTAAAGTGGAGTTATCAAGATAATGGGAAGTGACTGGGATGAAGATGGTAAAAGGTGTTTCAGTTACCGCAGGAATTGCGTTTGCGGCTTTCTATGTCAGCCGCCTGCCGTTTTTGCGAATGCTCGGAATGCTTGTCCTCGCAATGCTGATCGGCATGCTTTGGCGCGCCGTATTCGGACAGCGGGCGGCATTAGAGCCGGGGATCGCGTTCTCAAGCAAATACTTGCTGAAAGCAGGCATCATCCTGCTTGGTATGAGACTGAATCTGGCGGATATCTATCATGCGGGCTGGCACGTATTTGCAATTGCCGTCTGCTGTATGATGTTTGCGGGTGCCGTTGTATACGGACTGTCCCGGCTGTTCCGTATAGATCAGACACTCAGCACGCTGACAGCCTGCGGCACAGCGATCTGCGGAGCGGCTGCCATTGCGGCGATCGCGCCGCAGATCAGATCAAATGAAAATGCAGCCGCCATCAGCGCGGCCGCCGTTTCGTTATTAGGAACCATTTTTACTGTTGTATATTCTCTTGCTTATCATGGATTGGGCTTTTCTCCTGCGGCTTACGGAGCCTTTTGCGGGGCAACGCTTCACGAAGTGGCGCATGCGGCGGCGGCCGGCAGCGCCGGAGGAAAAGCAGCTGTCGAGATGGCGGTGATCGTCAAACTGACCCGGGTCGCGCTGCTCGTCCCGGCCGCATTCATGCTCGGAATGCGGGCGCGCCGCAGCGGAAAGTCAGAGACGGCTTCTGCCGCTTCGCTCCCCATCCCTTGGTTTATCTTCGGATTTCTCGGAATGAGCGCCATCCATACATCAGGCGTTATTTCAGCCTCGTTTTCCGCGTTTCTTGTTCAAGTGTCTTATGTTTTAATCGGCATGGCGATGGCGGGTCTCGGTTTGAAAGTCCATATATCGGCATTTCGTCATAACGGCTGGCGGGCGCTCGCAGCAGGCTTGATCGGTTCTCTCTGTTTGTCCCTGTTCGGCTGGGCCGCAGTGACGTTCTTTCTATAAAAAAATGCCGGCCCTCGTAAAGGCCGGCATTTGCGGATTACAGCGCTTGAGCAGCCGTAATTAACGCAAGATTGTAGACGTCTTCCGCATTACATCCTCTGGAAAGATCGTTTACAGGCATATTCAATCCTTGCAGAATCGGTCCGACCGCTTCGAAGCCGCCTAAGCGCTGAGCGATTTTGTAGCCGATGTTTCCTGCTTCAAGGCTTGGGAATACAAATACATTCGCGTCTCCTTTAATGTCGGAGTCCGGCGCTTTCTTCTCCGCGACAGACGGCACAAATGCAGCGTCGAATTGGAATTCGCCGTCAAGCGTAAGCTCAGGCGCTTTTTCCTTCGCAATTTTCACCGCTTCAGCCACTTTGTCCGTCTCGTCTGATTTCGCCGATCCTTTTGTAGAGAAGCTGAGCATGGCAACGCGCGGGTCAATGTCAAACATTTGAGCCGTATTGGCGCTTTCAATGGCGATTTCGGCAAGGTCCTGGCTGTCAGGAGCAATGTTGATCGCGCAATCAGCGAACACATACTGCTCGTCACCGCGGGCCATGATGAAGACGCCTGATGTTTTTTTCACGCCTTCTTTTGTTTTGATGATTTGCAGTGCAGGGCGCACCGTATCAGCAGTAGAATGTGCAGCTCCGCTGACAAGTCCGTCTGCGAGACCTTTGTACACAAGCATCGTGCCGAAATAGTTTTCGTCCAGCAAAGCTTTGCGGGCCTGTTCTTCCGTCGCTTTGCCTTTGCGGCGTTCTACGAAAGCCTGAACGAGTTCTTCCATGCCTTCATATGTATGCGGGTCAAAAATGTCCACGCCGTCAAGCGTAAGATTTAATTCTTTCGCTTTTGCTTGAATGTCTTCTTTATTGCCGACTACGATCGGCTTTAATACCTTATTGCCCGCCAAGTTGTTGACCGCAACCAGGATACGTTCGTCCAACCCTTCAGGAAATACGATTTTCACATCTTTTCCTGCGACTTTTTCTTGTACTTTTGTAAATAAATCTGCCACGATATACCCTCCTCTATGTTGACAAAAAACGCTTACTTTTACAGCATACTCTTCTTCCAGCTAAATTCAAATAACCAACTTCTATTATAGCGCTTTCAAAAAGAAATCTTATTTTTCTAACTAATTTAATTGACGGTTTGTTTCACGGCTTATTTTCTGACACAAGGCTTCGGATTATTCAAGGTTTCTCCACAGCCGAAACGGTTAAACTGTGATATAGTGAAGGCATCAATGAAAAGATATAGGAGTGAAGATACATGAGTGAGCAGCAAAAAACGAACGAAGCCGCCCAAACGCTTGACGGCTGGTACGCGCTTCACGATTTCCGCACAATGGACTGGACGTCATGGAAGATGTTATCCAGCGATGAGCGCCTGTCGATTATTCACGAATTTACGGGACTGCTTGAAAAATGGAGCGTCGCCCAAAAAGAAGGCAAAGGCTCGCAAACCATCTACAGCATCGTCGGACAGAAAGCTGATTTCATGCTGATGATTCTTCGCCCGACAATGGAAGAGCTGAACGAAATCGAGCTTGAATTTAACAAATCAAAGCTTGCTGAATTTACAATCCCGGCTTACTCTTACGTGTCCGTGGTTGAGCTGAGCAACTACCTCGCAAGCGGAGAAGGCGATCCGTATGAAAATCCGCATGTCCGCGCCCGCCTGTATCCTGAGCTGCCCGAAGCGAAATACGTCTGCTTCTATCCGATGGATAAAAGAAGAAGCGGCAATGACAACTGGTACATGCTTTCTATGGATGAACGCAGAAACCTGATGAGAAGCCACGGCTTGATCGGACGGAGCTATGCCGGCAAAGTCAAACAGATTATCACGGGATCTGTCGGTTTTGACGATTACGAATGGGGCGTCACGCTCTTCAGCGATGATGTGCTTCAGTTCAAAAAACTTGTTTACGAAATGCGCTTTGATGAAGTCAGCGCGCGCTACGGCGAATTCGGTTCATTTTTTGTCGGAAACCGCTTGTCCCTCGACACGCTTCCGAAGTTTTTGCACGTGTAACAACAACCCGCCTGTTCGGCGGGTTTTTTCTTTGTCAGAATTTAAATAAAATTTGCTATTTTTATCATTTTTTTTTACGATGTAAAGGAGATTCCATTTTGGTAAAGGGGTGCAGACAGTTGTCAAAACGAACCGCATTTATTATGGGAGCCAGTCAGGGGATCGGCAAAGCGATCGCTCTGAAACTGGCGGACAATGGCTTTCATACCGTCATTAATTCACGAGTTCCCGAAAATATCGAATCGGTAAAAGAAGAGATCCTCGCCAAACATCCGGATGCGGGCGTCACCGTTCTGGCCGGGGATATGTCGGACCAGAAGACAAGAGCCGGCATTTTTGAAGAGATCAGATCACAATGCGGACGGCTTGATGTATTGATCAACAACATTCCGGGCGGCTCGCCGGATACCTTTGAAAACTGTGATATAGAGGATATGACAAATACCTTTACGAATAAAACGATTGCCTATATCGACTCTATGAAAACGGCCGCAGCAATCATGAAACAGCACGAATTCGGCAGAATCATTAATATCGTCGGAAACCTATGGAAAGAACCCGGTGCCAATATGTTTACCAACAGCATGATGAACGCCGCTTTAATTAATGCCAGCAAAAACATCGCCATTCAGCTTGCGCCTTTTCACATTACTGTCAACTGTCTGAATCCCGGGTTTATCGCCACAGACCGTTATCACCAATTCGTGAAGAATGTCATGAAGCAAAACGGCATTTCTAAAGCGGAAGCGGAAGAACGGATTGCATCAGACGTCCCGATGAAGCGTGTCGGAACTGCGGAAGAAACCGCGGCGCTGGCTGCCTTTCTTGCCTCTGAAGAAGCCTCCTATATTACCGGACAGCAAGTGTCAGCCGACGGCGGCAGCATGAAAAGCATATAATAAAAACATCCCGCTCTCAGCGGGATGTTTCTTGTAATGAAGGAAAGGACAAACCGAGCTTTTGAATCCGCACCACAAATTCCCTCAAATCGCCCTGCTTGGCCACCATTGATATTCTGACATAACGCTTTCCGCCGCTGCCGAAAATCTCGCCGGGCGTCACGACAACATGGGCATGCTCCAGCAGATAGTCCGAAAACTGGTGTGAAGACTCGAATTCATTCGGAATTTCAGCCCAGACATAAAAAGTCCCTTTCGGTTTTTCAATGCTCCAGCCTAATTCCTTTTCACATAACGCCGTGAAAAAGTCAATCCGTTCTTTATATGTGCGCTTCAGACGCTCGGTATGCTCAGGATTTCCTGACAGCGCCGCCGCTGCCGCCTGCTGAAGACCGCCGAACATGCCGACGAAGACGTGATCCTGAAACTCATTGACCGCCTGAATGATTTTTTCATTCCCCACGGCAAATGCCATTCTCCAGCCTGCCATATTGAAGGTTTTCGAAAATGAATAAAGCTCCGCGCCGACCGTTTTCGCTTCTTTCGCCTGAAGAAAGCTGGCCGGGTTCTGATCAAATTCGTACGCGCCGTATGCAAAATCGTGAATAAGGTGGATGTCATGTTTTTTTGCAAACGCTGCCGCTTTTTCATAAAACGCCTGATCCGCAGTCGCCCCCGTCGGGTTATTCGGGTAATTCAAAAACATCAGCTTGGCTTTTTTCAGGACGGCGGGATCAATCCGCTCAAAATCCGGCAAATAGCCGTTTTCCGGATGAAGCGGCATCTCATGCAGCTCCGCTCTGGCCATTGTAATGCCCGATAAATACTCAGGGTAGCCGGGGTTCGGGACTAAGGCGATATCGCCGGGGTTCAGCAGGCATTGCGTCAAAACGTACAAACCAGCTTTCCCTCCGCCGAACAGCGCGACTTCTGTCTCCGGATTGACCGATACCCCGTACTCTCTCTCATAAAATTCCGCGATGGCTTCTTTCAGAAACGGATAGCCTCTGAACGGGCCGTATCCGTGATACGAAGGATTCAGCGCAGCCTCCCGCAATGTTTCAACGATATGCGGCGGTGTGGGGAGATCGGGATTCCCCTGCCCGAGGTTAATAATCTGGGCTCCCGTTTTCTCCAACTCTTTTACCTTTTGAAAAACGAGCGAAAATTCCTGTTTCGGAAGTGTCTTGATGACGTCGGACGGTATGATTTCCATCTGAAAGGCTCCTTATAAATGAATTTGCTCTGATTCGTTATTCCGTTCTGAAAAGGATTTATTGACCAGTTTTGTATGCAGAAACAGCCCGCTGACCAAAAGGACGATAAACGCCATGATGACTGCCGCGTCTACAATGTTGATCAGCATGGAACCGACGGCGATGCACAATCCGATGGATGCCTCCGCCACCGAAAAGATCCGGCCCTGAATCTGGTTCGCCGCGTTCTCCTGAACTTTGACCTTTGCCAGCACTTCACCGTATTCCATTGCGATAAAGAAAAGAATGGCGGCAATGACTGACACGGCGAAAATCGGGGTAAACAAAAACAGCGCAAGCGAGACGATCGATAACACTGTAAAATACATCAGCCCTTTATTGTTGTTAAAGCCCCATTTGCTGACAAGAGCGGCGCCGATAAAGCCGCCGAAGCCGATACAGAACGTCAGGATGAAATTGCCGATTTCCCCGTCGCCTAAAAAGCGGCTGACAATCGGGAAATAGCTGTAGACGACACCCCACAAAAGCGCCATCGTAATCATCGTGAACATGGCGTTTAACACAAAAGCATTTGTTTTGATTTCCTTCAGGCCTTCTTTAAACGACTGAAAAGCTTCTCTCACGTTTTCTGACTGAATCGGCACGTATTGAAGCTTAATGCGGCTGATGAAAAACGCGGAGACAAGATAGGTCACCCCGTTAAACGCGACGGCAAGCTCCACAGAACCGCCTAACAGAAAAAGTCCGCCGGCTGCAGCGCCGACAATAATCGAAATCGTCGTGGCTTTTGCAAACAAAGTGTTGATATTTTTAATATCAGCTTCTAAAGACGACATGACCGCGAGACGTGCCGGGTTAAAAAACACGCCGCTTCCATAAGAAACAAACAGCAGCGCCAGAAAAAGCAGCGGATATTCGCCTTTCGGGAGAAATGTCAGCCCCAAAAAGATGACACCTCTGATCACATCCGTCCACAGCATGATTTTCACCCTGTCGAGCCGGTCCACGAGCACGCCTAAAAACGGCTGAAACACCATCGGAATACTGCGGACCGCGATGACGCCGGACGTCACCCAGTAGTCGTGATAGTATGTAGACAAAATGAGCAGGGCCGGGAGAACGCAATAGTCTCCCATAAACGAAAGCGCCTGCCCGAAAAGCAAATACTTAGAGTTCGGTTTCAGCTGTTTCATACCGGTAACGCATACTTTGCAGTCAGCTTCGCCTGCTGCTGAATTTGTTTGATTGATTCGGCCACGTCACCCGAATTGCTTCCTTTCAGCTCAAACGCCGCAATGCTGTTGAACGCTTCGAACAGCCGCAGATCCACGGATGTACCCGCTTCGGCCGCTGAGAAAGAAACGATTTCGGTGTCTCCCTTTAAGACGCCGTCGGGAATGTCAATGCTTTCAATGACGAAATCGACAGCCGTCTCAGGCAGCTGGCCGTTCTCTTTGAAATGCTGAGGATACAAGTGGCAGTCGGCGACATAGCATGGCTCCCGCTCCAATAATCCTTTCGGCAGATCGGCATCTTTTCCGAAACAGAGAACATCCAATAACAGCTGCGCCATATCGACGCCGAAGACCTTTTTAATATTCGGTATCATGTTCCAGCCCGCAAATCGTGCCGCTGATTCAATCAGTCCGGCTTCCCGGTTTTTCATTAATTTTATTTCTGTATGTGTTGCGCAGTTTTCGAGGCCGAGTCCTTCATTCGCCTTTTTGGCTGCTTCGACGATTTTCCGCTTCGCGTCATCATCCAGGATGGACGGCGTAATATGCGATGTCTCCGTGAATCCGATTTGCGGTGTTTTATCATGAATCGCGACAGGGAAGTATTCTCCGTCGGCCATGATGCCTTCTATGCTGATATAGTCGGAATAACCGCTTGTTTCGTACCAGTCGTCATACTCGCCCTGCAAAAATTCTTCCGCGATAAACGGCGCTTCAAACGTGACCGCTTTCGGTACGTTAATCGACTTCAGATATTCATTGACTCTGTTAAACTCGGCTTCGGCCGTTTCCATCTCTTTGATAAGCGTCACGCCGATGGAGCTCGCCAGATATGTAGGCTTCAGAATGAGCGGCGTTCCGATTTCCTGAAGCGCGGCGCGGAAATCTTCCAGCGTCGTCACCCGTTTGTTTTTGATGGACTTGACGCCGGCCCGGTTGAAGGCGGCTCTCATTTTGTTTTTATCTCTGGCATTTTCAGCGGCCTGTACGCCCGCTCCCCGCAGGCCGAGACGTTCACACGCTTTTGCCATCGGAGCGATAAACAGTTCATTGTTGGTCGTAATGGCGTCAACCGCGAACATGCCGGCCACCTTGACGATTTCTTCGACTACTTCTTCCTCAGGTTTATCATGATCTTCATGAGCCCAGTAAATCGAATCGGGATGCTCAAAATCAGCCAGACTCTTAAAATAGTCTTTATCTTTAATGACCGCAATCGAGTATTTTTCAATTAATGCCGCATGAGAGGCTGTAATTGCAAAAGGCCTTGGAATAAAGCTGACCAGGTTATATTTTTCAGCAGCGCTTTTATAAAACATGTGCGGCGGGCAGCCTCCAAGATCAGCAATGACCAATACTGTTTTTCTCTCCATATGTAAACACTCCTTCTCTATTGTGCGGTGTATCCACCGTCTGCGGTGATCGCGCTTCCGGTCATATAGCTTGATAAATCCGACGCGAGAAACAGCATGACGTTCGCTATTTCTTCAGGCTTGCCGAGTCTCAGCAGCGGATTGACTTTCGCTTTTTCTTTTTTGATTTCTTCAAGCGTGCCTTCGTTGTTTTCAAGGAACGACTTTTCATTCAAAGGTGTGTCAATGATTCCCGGGCACACGCAATTGACGCGGATGTTGTGTTTGGCGTAATCGACGGCCATCGAACGCGTCAGCTGCAATACGCCGCCTTTAGAGGCGTTATATGCGGGAATGTCGGGCCATGCAACGACTCCTCCGACGGAGCACGTGTTAATGATATTGCCCTTGCCGCTTTTGAGCATATACTTGAGCGCGTGCTTGCTCATAAGAAACATGCCCGTCAGATTGACGTTGAGCACCTTGTTCCAATCGCTCAGCTCCATCTCATGAATCGGCGCGACAATTTCGATGCCGGCGTTATTGATTAACACGTCCAATCCGCCGAACTTGTCCGCCGCTGACCGGATGGCGTTTTGACATGCCGGTTCATCTGTAATATCCGTCCGGACAAAGTGCAGCCTGTCATTGTTTTCTTTCCGGATCATCGCTTCTCCCTGCGCCTCATCAATATCCGCGACGACCACATTCGCCTGCTGATTCAGAAACGCCTGAACCGCGGCATAACCGATGCCTGATGCGCCCCCTGTGATGAGGACGGTTTTATCCGTCAGGTTCATGACTCTTTCGCCTCTAATTTTTTCGCTTTTGCTCTGTTATAGCGCGGAGGGAAAAAGATATTGACTGATTTTGAATCTTTTTCAAATCTGTTGATGGCGCCGTGATCTTCTCTCGGATCGCAGAAATAAGCTGTGCCGAATGTCATATCCACTTTGCAGCCTTCAATGGTCATATCATAGCCGCCGCCGATGCAGATGCCGATCTGTTCATTGCGGTGTTTATGGAACGGCATTTCTCCCCCGTTGCCCGGAATGTTGGCAAGCATGATTTCCACCCAGTCTTCCACGAAGAACGTGACTTCCATCCCAGGCAATAAGTCTCTAGTTTTAAAAATATTCAAAAAATAGTCCTCGGGGCTTGTGTAGGTTTCACCGGCTTTCAGGCGTTTAATATCAATGGCGATCACTTCTTGATCTGTCTCATTTCTTGCGCCGTGAGGCACGTTAGGAGGCGCGATATAGGCTGATTCCAGCGCTGTCATCTTTCTTGTGACATCTCCGACAGTCATGGACAGCTCGCCGGAAACGACAAGGCCGATTTGGACTTCCTTATGCTGATGCGGTTCCACGTTTGTATGCGGCGGAACGTAAGAAAGCAGAACTTCCGTATCTCCTCTGACAGACGAATATTGTCTTACTCCGTTATCCCATTCTATTAATTTAGGCGTCGGGAAATAAAGTTCCTGCAAATCTTGTTCAGTTTTCATCATGAATCTCTCCTTTTCCGAATAATGACCAGCTCATGGGAATGCTTTTAAATGTTTTGACAAAGTGAAGGCCGTACTTTTGTCTGGCCAGCTCATTTGTCAGCGCGATGTCGGACAAACCGTCCTTCACTCTTTTCGCGGCTGCGCTCGTCGAGTTCACCAGATCAAACGTGACATCTTTACGGGTAAAATACTTAATCAAATTGATAGGAGACGGGTGGGATACGATGACAGTCTTATCAAGCATGTCATCCGTATATTCAAAACCGGGCCGGACAGCCAGGCCGTACATCGGGGTGTCGCACCTGAAAATTTGCAGAAGCTGCAGATCCGGTCTCATGTAGAAGTGCTTAATGCCGTCATACGCGTGAGGCACAATTGTGTATTCCAGCGGACTTTGAAGCGTTTTTTCAATGCACGATTCAAATGTATCATGCAGTGATAATTTGCTGTTCACCCCTTGGAGAAGGGTAAAATTGGTGATGAAGTTTTTTGCTGCGTACTCACTGCTTGTCCCTTCAGGACCGAGCGTGTTGATCGTAATCAGTTTAGATATTGAATAAGCCTTGCTTTTTGTTTGAATGCTATTATCCAATATAATCATGAGCACCAACCAATCTGTTAAATTTTAAGTAAATATTATCCATAGAAGTTCGAGCTGTCAATATTATTTGAAAATATTGATAATTATTCCTATATATTAGAAAACACCTTAAGATATAAGGTGTTAAAAATTACATTTATAAAATTATAGAAACTTTATTTTACCGATACAATGATTGGTCGGCCTGATGCTCATATTTCCCATACCTTCTGTATGCGAAAACGCTGAGGACAAAGCCGATGAGGGTGACGGCCGCACAAATAAATCCGACAGCTGCATATCCGTATCCGACATAGACCGGACCCATGACAGCAGAACCCAAGGTGACGGCCAAATTGGACGCCAGACTGTAAAATGCCATGATTTTGCCCCGGCGGCTCTGTGAGCAATCACTTAAAATGGTGCTGAGCAAAGTCACCGTCAGGCTTTGCATCAATCCCCAGACGAATAACCCGATGACCAAAAACGGCATTGAAGACGGCGCATAGGCGAGACAGGAAAGCCATATGCTGATCACGGCCAATGCCGCGATCAAAGCGCGCATTTTCCCCGCCTTATCTGCGATTTTTCCGGTGAACACGCTCATGGAAAAACCGATTCCGTACACCATGATCAGCAGCCCTGAAGCTGTATTTCCCCCCGGCAGCACGCGGTGAAGATAGGTGCCGAGAAAGGAATACATGCCGTAAAAACCAATCATGTTGCAAAAAGTGATCGTGAGGTATACAGGGACACGCGGCACCTTCAGCGCATCCCGGAAAGTGCCTGCCTGCCGTCCGTTTTCCTCTTCTGTTTTATCCCCATCCGCCGTGCTGCGGCGCGCCTCAATGAAAATGAGCGAAGCAACGAGGACAGACATCAGGGCGAAAATCCAAAACGTCCACCGCCAATTCAAAACGCCGCCGATAAAAGAGCCGATCGGAACGCCGAAAATCAAAGCGAGCGACCAGCTTGACACGATCAGACCCATCACCTTGCCGCGGTACGCATAAGGCACACGGTCGCCGACCACCGCATAAGCTGTCGGCACAAACGCACCCGCCGCAAGCCCGGAAAGCGCCCTGCCCAGAAAGAAGAAAAAGAGATTGTGCGCCAGCGCGCAGATCACCGTGCCGGCCGTAAATATAAGCAGCCCCGCCATCAGGCTGAGCTCCCGGGAATATTTATCTCCCAGCGGAACGAGAAGCGGCGCCCCGATAAAAATCATCAATCCGTAAATACTGATGGAAAGCGCCAGCACACTGACATCCGAGCTGAAACTCTGCGCTAAATCCGGAAGCAGCGGAGAAATCACCAGCTCTTCAGAACCGGCGGCAAATACGCCTAATGTCAAAGCAAGCGCGAGACAGATCGGAAATCGGCGTTTCGTTTCGATGTGATCGGTTTGTTTGCTGTTCATGCTCTTTGAACACCTCTTCCGTAAAACTTTTCTACCTTTTGTTGTTTTATAGTTTAGCATCCTTATATTTCATTTTACATTTCACATGAAAACTAATTCTAATTTTTTATTTACATTCAGATTTTAAATAAAATATTTAGTTTTTATTCAATAAATGATATAAAATACGCCGTCCGGTTATGCTATAGTGATAGAATCATTTGTTAAGGTGGGGGTCATGGAATGAATAACGCTGATTCAAAGGCCGCCCGCGCAGGCCTCGGCATGGTACTGATTCTCGGGACGCTCGCTTCATTCGGGCCGCTTTCGCTCGATATGTATCTGCCCGCTTTGCCTGAAGTGGCGGCCGATCTTCATACGACAGCGTCACTTGCGCAGCTGAGCCTGACGTTTTGTCTTTTGGGGCTGGCGGTCGGGCAGATCGTTGTCGGGCCGCTCAGTGATATGATCGGGCGCCGGAAGCCGCTCATTCTGTCATTGCTGCTTTATACGCTGTCTTCTTTATTATGCGCCTTCAGCCCTTCTGTTTCGTTTTTAATTGTTATGAGGTTTATTCAAGGATTCACCGGGGCGGCCGGAATCGTCATCGCACGGGCTTCCGCGCGCGATATGTATTCCGGAAAAGAATTAACGGCTTTTTTCTCATTACTGATGCTCGTCAATGGGGCGGCGCCGATTTTAGCGCCGATTACAGGGGGATTTATCCTTCAGTTTGCCGGCTGGAAAATCGTATTTGTCGTGCTGGCGGTGATCGGCTGTATCATTTCCGCCGCTGTGCTTACGGCGTTGCCTGAATCACTCCCGCCGGAAAAGCGGACAAGCGGCGGACTCCGGGAGACGCTGATGACGTTTCGCGGCCTGCTTGGCGACCGGATGTTTATGGGATTTGCGCTCAGCCAGGCATTTGTGATGACCGGCATGTTCGCATATATTGCCGGGTCGCCGTTTGTACTGCAAAACATCTACGGCGTATCGGCGCAAATGTTCAGCCTGCTGTTCGCCGTAAACGGTGCGGGAATCATATGCGCCACCCAAATCACCGGACGGATGGCCAAAACACATGATGAACGGAAGCTGTTTGTCTCCGGGCTGTTGATCGCCGTCATCGGAAGCATCGCTTTGCTTTTATCACTTGCGTTTGGTTTAGGCCTGACGGCGGTCTGCATTTCTTTATTCATCATTGTTTCTTCTGTCGGGATCGTCACGACGACGGGATTTTCTCTGGCTATGCAGAAACAGGAGAAAGGCGCGGGAAGCGCTGCGGCTCTTCTCGGACTCCTGCCCTTTATCGGCGGTGCGGCTGCCGCTCCCCTTGTCGGTATTGCCGGAGAAGAAAATGCCTGGCCGATGGCCGTCAGCATTTTCGGTTTTGAGTTCTGTGCCGTTCTATCCTATGTGCTGTCGGCCAAACGGAAAACAAAGTAAAGCCCGCCGCTTTTTGCGGAGGGCTTCTTTTCTTATCCGGCAGCGCCTTTTCCCGAAGAAACCGGCTCACGCTTCAGGCGTTTTTTGATACCGAAGTGATAATACGCGTAACAGATGATCATCAGCGGGACGCCGCAGTACAGACCGATACGCTGGTCGGGGATAAAGATGAGACTGATCAAGATAAGCCCGTAAACCGAAAATCCGAGAATCGGCACGATCGGATAAAGCGGCGTTTTAAATGCCAGGTCTTTCAGATTTCCTCCTTCAGCGAGAAAACGCCTCCGGAAAACGAATTGTGAAGCGCAGATTGACATCCACGCGACGACGGTAATCATACCGGAGATGGAAATGAGCCACACATACACCGTTTCAGCCGCGAATACACTTGTCAGCAGGGATAAACCGGAGATGGCGATGGTGATGGAAAGAGCTTTCAGAGGCACGCCTTTTTTCGTCAGTTTCGTTAAGGAAGCGGGACCCATCTTAGTTTTTGATAGGGACCACATCATTCTGGACGAAGCGTACAGCCCGGAATTCGCCACCGACAGCATGGCGGTCAGAATGACAAAGTTCATGATATCAGCCGCATAGGGAACGCCGATTTTATCCAGCACAGCCACAAACGGGCTTTCGATGACGCCTGCCGTTTGGTACGGCAAAATGGATACGAGAACAAACATCGCCAGCACGAAGAAAAACAGCGTCCGCCATATGACGTTTCGGATTGAGCGGGGAAGCGTCTTTTCCGGATTTTCGCTTTCTCCCGAGGCGATTCCGACCAGCTCGGTACCCTGAAATGAAAAATTCACCATGACAAGGGTAAACAGCACGGCTTGGGCACCGTTCGGAAAAAGCCCTTTGTCCGTCGTAAAGTTTGACAGATACGGAGCCGTCTGCCCGCCGTTAAAACCGACAAAGCCGAATACCGCAGCGCAGCCGAGAATAATAAACAATACAATGGCCATGACCTTAATGCTGGAAAACCAAAATTCCATTTCCGCAAAACTCCGCGCAGACAGCGCGTTAATGGAAAAAATGACGACGCCGAATACAAGGCACCACACCCAAATCGGAACGGCCGGAAACCACCGCTGCATTAAAATCCCCGCCGACGTCAGTTCAAGCCCCACTGTATTGGCCCAGCTGAATGCGTACATCCACCCGATCGTAAACCCCGTCGACGGCCCGAGAAACTTTGCGGCATACGCCTGAAATGATCCTGCGACCGGCATGGCGACCGCGAGCTCCCCCAAACAAAGCATCACCAGATACATTAAAAATCCGCCGATCACATAAGCCAATATCGCGCCGATCGGTCCTGCTTCACTGATCGTAAAACCGGAGCCCAGAAAAAGCCCCGTCCCGATCACACCGCCGAGGGCGATCATAAACAAATGCCGGCCCTTCATCGTGCGCTGTAATTCAGTTTGATTGGTATCTCCCTGCATATACATCCCCCTTATTCCGTTATGTCAGCCATTTGTGCGTATGTCTAATCGGCAGCTGTGCAAAAGGTGCATTGTCGTCTGCTTAATGAGCTCCGGCAGCACATGGAATGTGTACGGCTTGTACACGCGTTCCGTCCATTTATGGCCGTCTTTTCCGTATACCCCTATATTGACCGACGGAATATTCAATTCCCTGATTTCTTTAAAAGGAATCGTCCCGATGACATCCCAGCCCGGAAAATTATCGGTAAAGGCGGAGACCTCCTCGTCTGTTTCATGCAGCGATAAAAAGCTTCCGTCCGCTAAATAAGGGAAAAACTTTTTAAAGACGAATGTTTCTCCGGTTGATGCCGCTGTTTTATCGACCGCTTCTTGAATGACATGCTGCAAAAGCCGGTCACGTGTGCTCTCTTCTTTCAGATAATTGTGCGGAAGGTAAGGCGGCGCATAGAAAATAATGACCTTGGCTCCCTGCTCAGGATCGAGTTTTTGCAGTTCCTCGACGGCTTTAAAGCATCTCATCCGCAGTTCAAGATGTTCATATGTTTTAAATGTCTGCTCGATACACTGTGCAGGGTCTATCCCGCGGTTTCTCAGCCTTTTCAGGTAATCTTCCAGACTGTACACTTGAACGTTCCATGACATCTCTTTTTTCGGCAGGCTCGTTCTCTCGCAGTATTCGTCATAATAATCAGATAATTTTTGCTCTGTCTCTCTGCAGGCTTCGTCAGCCACGGCGGTCAGCTGATCCATGACTTCTTTGGCGGTTTTCTCGTAAATAAAATAATTAAAATAGACATAGCTGCTGACGGCGGTCTGCACGTTATACACTTCCTTATTGTCACGCTGGTACAGGCAGGTCGGCGGAAGCACAAGCTCCCCTTCAATGTTTTCCGCCATATGAATATTGTTGTGAATTCTTCTGGTGATTTCTGATGCGATCAAATTCGGGTCGATGCCGGACAGCGTATCACCGACATGCACCTCCCGCCCGTAAATCGCAAAGCAAGGCAAAAGCTTCCCTGCCGCGCCCGTGTAGATGTACCTTGTCGTGTCACCCTCATACAGCGGCGTGATAAAATCGTTATTAATCGCTGCTAAATAACGAAGCTGCTTTTCTTGTTTCAGACGTTTTAATTCAGAAATGCTGGTTAAAATGCCGGAATGCTGGCTTTCTTCATCCGGGTTTGCCATGAACAGAATATGGCCCGGCAGCTGATCGCGCCGTTCAGAAAAGTGAAGCAGATTGGCGAGATGAACGGCAATACCGCTCTGCATATCAACCGAACCCCTTCCGAACATCCACTCGCCTGAGCGGGCGTCCCGCTGCACATCCCGATCAAATTCATAGTTTGAGAAATATTCCGCAAGACGGTCGGAATCAAAAGCGATATCTTTTAAAGGGCCGAAATCCTCGATGCCGACCGTATCAAGATGAGCGTGATAAATGACCGTATTCAGGCTTTCTCCGTTCCCCTCAATAAATGCGAAAATATTTTTGCGGCCGTAAGGGTCCTCAGGAATCGCCTGCTCCCACACATGTGACGGATTCTCCTGAAAGTAGGGAAAGCTCTTGATCATATCTTTGATATAGTCGGCTTTTTTTCCTTCTCCCAATGTGCCGTTGATGCTGTTTAACGCCACCAGTGATTTCGTAATGGCTTCTATTTTCTCCTCCGGAAGCATTTTGCTGAGCTGCTGATACATGTTCCATCCTCCTTACCTTCATATAGAGAAAATAGCGCGACTCTCTTTTTCATCGCGCTATTTCCGAAAGATTAATAGGCTTCAGATGTTGTTTTTGCCTGCATATGAAGAATCAGATAGTCAGGTCCTCCGGCTTTTGAATCGGTTCCTGACATATTGAAGCCGCCGAACGGCTGGTATCCGACAATCGCTCCCGTACAGCCGCGGTTGAAGTATAGATTCCCGACGTGAAAATCTTCGCGGGCGCGTTCAATGTGCGCGCGGGTTTTCGATAACAGAGCGCCCGTCAGTCCGTAATCGGTATTATTGGCAATCTCAAGCATATGGTCGAAATCACGGGCTTTTGAGATCGCGACGACCGGCCCGAAAATTTCCTCCTGCATCAGGCGGGCGTTTTCATCAACATCCGCAAAAATGGTCGGCTGAATAAAGTATCCTTTTGAATCATCACCTTCGCCTCCCGTCAGGAGTTTTCCTTCTGTTTTGCCGATTTCGATATAACTCATGACTTTATTATAAGATGCTTCGTGGATGACTGGCCCCATGTATGTATCAAAATCTTCCGGACTTCCGACGGTGAGTGATTTTGTTAAAGCGACGGCTTTTTCAACAACTTCATCATAGACGTCCTGATGAATGACCGCACGGGAACCGGCTGAACATTTTTGGCCTGAGAATCCGAAGGCGGAATACACGATTGAGGAAGCGGCAAGATCAAGATCAGCATCTCTGTCTACAAGCACCGTATCTTTCCCTCCCATTTCGGCGATGACCCGTTTCAGCCACTTTTGGCCCGGCTGTACTTTTGCGGCGCGTTCATAGATGCGGCATCCGACCGCGCGGGAGCCTGTAAACGACACAAATCTCGTCTTCGGATGCTCAACCAGATAGTCGCCGATTTCTCCTCCGTCGCCCGGTATGAATTGGAGCACGCCGTCCGGCAGGCCCGCTTCTTTCATCACTTCAACAAATTTGGCCGCCACGACAGGCGCCGCATCCGCCGGTTTCAGCAGTATCGTGTTGCCTGTTACGATGGCTGCCGCCGCCGTTCCCGCCATGATCGCAAGCGGGAAGTTGAATGGAGAAATGACGATTCCCACCCCAAGCGGCTCATAGTGATACTGATTATATTCTCCGTCACGGCTCTTTACAGGGGAACCGTCTTTCAGTTTCAGCATCTGACGGGCGTAATACTCTAAAAAATCGATCGCTTCCGCCGTATCAGCATCCGCTTCCTTCCACGGTTTTCCCGCTTCTTTCACTAGATACGCGGAGAATTCGTGCTTTCTTCTGCGGATGATCGCCGCCGCTTTAAACAGCACATTCGCGCGGTGTTCCGGCCGTACTTTTTTCCATGTCTGAAATGCCTGCAGCGCAGCCTGCATGGCCTTTTCCGCAAGTTCTTTTCCGGCGGCCGATACAGAACCGATCACTTCTTTTTTATCTGCCGGATTGACGGAAATGATCTTTTTATCCGTTTCAATCGCTTCACCGTTGATGATAAGCGGATAATGCTTGCCGAGCTGTGAATTCACATAAGCCAGCGCTTCCTGAAACGATTGTTTATTTGTCTCTTCCTGAAAATTTGTAAATGGTTCGTGTGCGTATGAAACTGTCATTAGAATTCCTCCCCGTATTTTGTAATGTGTGCTCACGCTTTATGAAGATGCAAGAAGCATACCAGCATAGCAATTTGTGATAAAAATAAGAAAATCTTTGCCGAAAGCGGACGAAGCTTGTCCGAATCTGTCAGCTGCAATCTGAAAACGCAAAGAAATTTTGCGATCCGTTATATAACTGATGCAAAATCTCTTTGCGGATAACACTTATACCCAGCCGCGGAACCGGGCCGCTTCAGCCGACTTTCTGATGCCCGTCATATAGGCGGCTAAACGCATATCGACTTTGTGGGTATGCGCTGTCTGATAAATGGATTCAAACGAATTCACCATGACGCTGCGCAGTTTTCCGGCGACTTCCTCCTCAGACCAGTAAAAGCCTTGATTATTTTGCACCCATTCAAAATAAGACACCGTCACGCCGCCGGCGCTTGCCAAAATATCCGGCACGAGAAGCACGCCTCTTTCATTCAGGATTTTCGTGGCGTCTATCGTTGTCGGGCCGTTCGCCGCCTCCACAATGATTGAAGCTTTAATGTGATGGGCGTTTTCAGCCGTAATCTGATTGGAGATTGCGGCAGGCACGAGAATATCACAGTCCTTTTCCAGCAGCTCCCGGTTCGTTATGACATCCGAGAAGAGATTCGTCACCGTGCCGAAGCTGTCCCGCTTATCCAGCAGGTAATCAATGTCAAGGCCGTCAGGGTCATACAAAGCGCCGTGGGCGTCTGAGATGCCGATCACCTTGGCACCGGCGTCATGCATAAATTTAGCGAGAAAGCTCCCCGCATTTCCGAACCCCTGAATGATGATCCGTGCATTTTCCAATGGAATCCCTTTTTTCTTAACGGCTTCCTCAATACAAATCGTGACACCTTGCGCGGTCGCCGTCTCCCGCCCCTGTGAACCGCCGAGAACGATCGGTTTGCCCGTAATGAATCCCGGTGAATCAAATTCTCTCAGGCGGCTGTATTCGTCCATCATCCATGCCATAATCTGTGAGTTGGTATATACGTCGGGAGCCGGAATATCCTTTGTCGGACCGACGATCTGGCTGATCGCACGCACATATCCGCGGCTCAGCCGTTCCAGCTCTCCGAATGACATCGTCCGCGGATCACAGATGATGCCGCCTTTTCCGCCCCCGTAAGGAAGATTTGTGATGCCGCATTTTAAAGTCATCCAGATGGAAAGCGCCTTGACCTCTTCTTCACTGACTTCCGGATGAAACCGCACGCCCCCTTTTGTCGGGCCGACTGCGTCATTATGCTGTGAGCGGTAGCCCGTGAAAACCTGTACTGAGCCATTGTCCATTTTGACAGGGATGCGGACGGTTAAAAGCCTCATCGGCTCTTTCATCAGTTCATACATATTGTCAGGATAGCCCAGTTTGCGCAGGGCTTCTTTTATGATCGATTGTGTTGACAAGAACAAATTAAGAACTTCTTTTTCTTCATCTTTCTGATTGCTTTTAGAAAGCGGGTTGGCTGACATGTTTTATCACCTCATCGTATTTTACGTGTAAGCTTCAATTACCGGCAGAACAAAATGTAAGCGCTTTTACACCAAAACCCATCAATCCCTTTCACATTGTCGTTACGCCCCTTTTTATATGCAAGATTCATGCCAGACTTTCGCGTATAAAAAAAAAGAGACTGTTGTCAGCCTCTCAGATTAAAGAGAAAGGGGATTTGAAGACGTATACAGAAGAAACCTTACTGCTTTTATTAAAATTTAATACGTCTTAAACGTACAGAAAACGTTGTTTCTTTGAAGGGGACACTATTTAGAGATATACTTCCTTCCATTTGCTCTACTAATCTCTTAGTAATCGTCAGCCCCAATCCGCTTCCCTGATAATTGGTATTTCTCGAGTCCTCCAATGTGTACATTCGTTCAAAGACACGGTCTTTATGCATTTCATTTATTCCTTTTCCTTTATCTGATATTTCTACAAAAACATCATTATCAGTTATTCTGATCTTTAAACCCACCATCTTACCATCGGAACCATATTGAATTGCATTCGTAATTAAATTATTCAGAACCCTCTCAATTGCATCTTCATCTCCGCTAACAAAGACAGAATCATCGGGTATATCAATCACTACTTCAAATTCTTTGCTGATTAAAATTTCGTAGTAATCCAAAATTATTTTTCGGCTGACTTCACATATGTCAATTCGTGAAGAATTTAATTTTTTATCTCCTGACTCTAATTTTACAAGTTCAAAAAAACGGTTTATTAACGCTAATACCTCGACCGTTTTTAAATTAACTGTTTTTAGTAAACTCATAACCTTTTCCGAAGTCAGACTTTTATCGTTATTTATCATTTCAATATAACCTAGTATAACTGTTAAAGGCGTCTTTAAATCGTGTGAAATATTTGATAACATTTTTCGCATGGACAGTTCAATACTATTGCAGTTCCCTTTGATCTTTTGATTATGGTCTAAAAGACGGTTTATTTGAATTAACAAGGATTTTATATATTTATCTTCCGTGTTAAGCAATAATCTTTCGCCTGTCTCTTCATTAACAACTTTTCGAAGTTTATTTCTTATATATTTAATCTCAGTCCTTAGATTTAATCGGCTTCGGAAAAGAAATATATTTACTGCCGCAGAGCATATGAATAAAATAACCAACATATAAAACAATTTAAAAATCTCCCAACTTATAACCGATTCCCCACAAAGTTTTTATGTACATTGGATGAGATGGATCGTCCTCAATTTTCTCTCTAAGCCGTCTAATATGAACATTAATTACATTCTCATCTCCATGATACTCATCTTCCCATACGGATTTATAAAGTTGAGACTTAGTATATACTTGTGAAGGATTAGAAATAAAGAGTTTTAAAATATTAAATTCTTTTGCCGTGAGATTAATCTTTTCATTGAATTTTTTAACAGAAAAGCCATGCAGGTCAACACTTAAATCACCTATTTTAATGATTTTTTCTTCCTTTGAAGACAGGGAGCTCTTATAGTGTCTTTCTCTTCTAATGGTTGCTTTAATTCTGGCTACTACCTCCAGCATAGAAAAAGGTTTAGAAATATAATCATCAGCCCCGAGGCCGAGACCAAGTGCCTTATCTACATCTTCATCTTTTGCAGACATGATAAGAACGGGAACCATACTTTTGGACCGAATCATTCTTAAACATTCCATCCCATCTATCTTCGGAAGCATTAAATCCAACAATATAACCTCAAACTTTTGGGTGTTCAATATGTCTAAAGCTTCTTCACCATCAAAAGCTGCTGTTACTTCAAACCCTTCTTTCGTTAAGCTTTCGCTTACCATATCGCTTATGAATTGGTCGTCTTCTACAATTAATATTTTGTAACCCAAGCTTTCCGCTCCTTAAATATAAAACTGATATTCTTAATTCACTGTTTATTTCAATCATTATACAGATAATTAATCTCATTATAATTATTTTTTATACAAAAGGAGATAAATATTCCAAAACATTTTAAATACAAACAAATAAGACAACCATTCTTCAATAGCGGGAATTGTTGTCTTGTGTTTTTCTCTTTTTATCTCACCTTTATCGAACCATCTTCACTAGATAGACTTACTTTATTACTTCCCGCGCCAATTTCACCTTTTTTCAGTTTTACGCCATCATGGCTCTTATTAAGCCCATCTAGATCAAACGTTACATCAGAATTACTCTGAGCAAAAACAGCAAGTGAAGTTGGCGCTTTTTTATAAGATACACCTATATCTCCTGATTTCGTATTTTAAAGATTTTCCTTCTGTTATGTCCTTGATTGAAACCGCTCCATCTTTAGAAGTAACCTTTATATTGGAACTATGTATTTCCTTCATCTCGTTATCGCCGCTTGCAGATGTTATATTTAATTTCTCAAAAGAACTATTTTCAACGCTTAACGCCCCATCCTTGGATGAAAACTTTCCAGTATGAGCCGAAACATTATTGATTTTTTCATCACCGGAATGATTATCAACGACAATATTTTCAGCTGAAATTTCACTTAATTGTATATTCCCATCTTTATTGGTTATTTCAATATTGTTCATACCTGAATCGGGAACATTAATATAGATTGTGCCGCCCTGCTTCCCAAAAGTAAATCCATCCAAAAAGCCGCCATTCTTTTGTTCTTTTTGACTAACGACCAAATCCCCCCCATCTCCTTGAAATGTAACTGGAGCTTTATCTTTCTGCTTCCCCTCCGCAGATATTGTTACCTTATTTGAATTACTCTTTTTAAGCTTCACATCCCATGAGTCAGTATATACTTTTAAAGTATCAATTTTTTCAACATTGCAGGACACGTTCTTTTTAAAGTTTTTAGTATCTGTCTTATAAAGGCTTAAAACAATTCCGCTGATTACGATTAACACTGCACATGATGCTATAACCTTCTTCATTGTATAATTTCTCCTTTTATCTACAATAAATCTTTCTGATCCACCTTACGGTAAGAAAGATAACCCACTAAAAAACCAAATAAACAAAGTATAATTGGAATGATAATAAATTGACTTAAACTGACTGTTTCTCCTCCGTCGGAAACTGTTGCATTGATAAAGACCCCGATTATGACAGCCCAAGTGATTGTAGCAGAAGTTGATTTTTTTCTCATGCCGAAAAATAAAGGAATCAGACTCACTCCTCCCATCATAAAAGCGGTGAGAAGAGCCGATGGCATAGCAGAAATAACTTCACTCATTTCAACAGGCTTCTCGAATAAATATAAGTGCGGACTCACGAAGAGAATTAACAAGTTAATAACAAACGTAGCAATAACAATACTTACAAAGCAGAATAGGAAGACAATAGATAGTTTAGCTTGCATTAATTTTTTTCTTTGTAAAGGATAAGTAAACAGCAATTGTATTGTTTTATTTTTATATTCATCAATAACTAAACGGGATAAAATCACAGCAGAAAAACTAATAAACACAATTCTAATTAAAATATTAGTTAGAGATATAAAATCTGGATAATCACGAAACATAAGTTCATTTTCATTTTTAGATTCCCATCCCATAAAAGCTGCTAAGGCAAAGATGATGAATATCCAAAGTGCCACCCATTTAAAATACTGTGATAAGTGATGTTTTTTGTACTCTAATTTCATAAGTTTTAACATGCTAATAGCCTCCAGCAGAAGAATTTAAGACAATGCAAATAGGTGCATAACACAGACGGGCAATCTATTTAGTGTGTATTCCCTCCCCATTCATAGAATTTAAGAAGTATTCTTCTAAAGAACTGTGTTTTTTATTTATACTTTCTATACCAATGTCATTCAGAATAAGTGCTTTAGAGATTTCTTGTTGTGTAACTGCTGTTTCATAGATACGAATTAATTGTTGATCAATCATTTTAAAATTTCTTATCCCCAGATTTTGCTCTAAAATATATAACGCTTTTTTTATATTTTGGACTTTTACCTCTATATACTCTGTTTGTTTTCCGTTTATACTCTTCATAGAAACTTCTTTTATTAACTTCCCATTCTGTATGATACCAACAGTATCTGACATTTGTTCCATTTCGGCTAAAATGTGACTGGAGACTAATAATGTAATTCCATATTCTCTGCAAAGTAACTTAAAGAGATCCCTCAACTCTTTTATACCTATTGGATCCAGGCCATTAATCGGCTCGTCTAAAATGAGAAGTTCTGGTCTTGTAGAAATAGCTCTGGCTATTCCTAACCTTTGTTTCATTCCTAAAGAAAACTCTTTCACTTTTTTATTATCAATATTATGTAACTTTACAAGCTCGATAGCGTGGTCAATGGATTTTTTATCGTAATAGCCCATATATTCACAATGGAAATCTAAATTTTCTTTAGCAGTGAGGTTGTCATAGAAAATGGGATATTCAATAATGGTGCCCATTCTTTTTAAAACTTCAAATGACGTATCTGTTAATTTCTCACCGAAAATTTCTATTTCACCACTTGTAGGCTTGATTAAATTTGTAATCATTTTCATAATGGTTGTTTTACCTGCACCATTGGGACCCAAGAATCCATAAATCTCCCCTTTTTTCACGTGCATATTAACCCCGGAAACAACTTCTTTTCCTTTAAATGTTTTTGTAAGCTGACTCGTTTTTAAGATGTATGTCATTCGCTTTCCCCTTTCCATCATATACTCCTACTATATAAAGGAAAGTTCTCTTTTCTCTTAAGCAAATATTACTTTTTTCTTAAGATTTTTCTAATTAAATCCTATCCCCATTCTATAAATCATTTTTTGTTTTTTTAGGATGAATGATGTCCATAGGAGAAGAAAGGGAGGATCTCTTAAATTTCAGGTCCCTAACTGACCGCCATCTTCCAAGACATTTTTGATGAAATTGTCCTTCAGGCCAGCAATCATGATATAGTGGGCGGTCGTATCTTATTCACTGGCTCCATTCACAGCAAATGCCAACATCAGCACAAAAAACGAAGACATCCGCTGTCTTCGTCTTGTGCGCTATCGGTGAGCCGTCTGCCAGTCAAATCCGATGGTGTCATCATTCCACGGAATTCTTTTTTCGTCAGGCTGATCCGGATTGTAGGACATCGTCGTGAAATAAATAATGGTCAGCGGGGTTTCACCCAGTACTCTGTACCCGTGTGCGACGCCTTTGGGAATGAGAAGGAGCATCGGATTGTCTTCTCCCATGTAGTAGACATCCGTTTCTCCCTTGGTTGCCGACTCTTCGCGAAGGTCATGGAGCACGACCTGGGCGTGGCCCGTCGGGAAAAACCACAGGTCATCCTGTTTCTCATGATAGTGAAACGCTTTAATGACGCCGGGATAGCTTTTGGACCAGGAAGCCTGCCCGAAACGCTCTAAGAGATGTTCATCGTCACGGACGAGTTCTGAGAAAAAACCCCGGTCATCGCTGTGTTTGATCAACTTTTTGATTTTTACGCCTTCGATCACTTGCACTGTCCCTCCCTTTGTAAATAATCCTGCAGCGCTTCCCGCCAATGCCTCATGCCGAGCCCCTGCCGTTCAATCGATTCAAGACTCAACACCGAATAAGCGGGGCGCGGCGTCTCATTTCCGTATTCCTCCGTCGTGACGGGCAGCACGGAGGCGGTTCTGCCGCTTTCTTCAAAAACAGCCTTGGCAAATTCGTACCAGCTGCACACTCCGCTGTTTGCGGCGTGGTATAAGCCCGGCGGCCTGTCAAACAGACCGATCACCGTTTCGGCTAAATCTTTTGTATACGTCGGCGCTCCGACTTGATCGTTAACGACACGCACCTGATCATGTGTATCCGCAAGCTTCAGCATCGTATTGACAAAGTTGTGCCCGCCGCTGCCGTACACCCACGATGTTCTGATAATGGTGTGGTTTTTTCCAGTCAACCGGATCAATTCTTCGCCGAGTTTTTTGCTTTTTCCGTAAATCGTGCCCGGATCTGCGGGATCATCGGTCTGGTATGGCCGTGTTCCTTTGCCGCTGAAGACGTAATCGGTGCTGATGTGAATGAATTTCGCGCCGGTGTTTTCAGCCTCAAGCGCGGCATAATAAGCGCCGATTCCGTTTATTAAATACGCTTTGTCGAGTTCCGTTTCACATTTGTCAACGGAGGTGTATGCCGCCGTATTGACGACGATATCCGGCTTGTAATGGCTGAACGAGTGCCGCACCGAACGCTGGTCGGATATGTTCATCATCGCTTTTGTCAAGGCGATCACTTCATACCCTTCCCGCTTCAGCTGGCGGCATAACTCCCGCCCCAGCTGGCCGGCCGCTCCGGTTACTAATACCTTCGTCAATCGGATCCCCTTCTTTCCGATTAGTCTTGGCTGTCTGTATACCAGCGAATGGTTCTTCTCATTCCTTCTTCAAATGTGACGTCCTGCCGCCATCCCAGCTCATTTTTCAGCTTTGAAGCATTGATGGCGTAACGGCGGTCATGCCCTTTTCTGTCTTCGACATGAGCAAACCGTTCCTCGACACCGAGCTCCTTCATGATAAATGACGCAAGCTCTTTATTCGTCCGTTCATTTCCTCCGCCGATATTGTAAATGTCACCGTGTGTTCCTTTTTCCAGCACGAGCTTAATGGCGCGGCAATGATCCTCGGCAAACAGCCAGTCTCTGATCTGCATCCCGTCGCCGTACAGCGGAACCGGCGTGCCGTTTACGGCATGCCTGATAATGGTCGGAATCATTTTCTCGTGATGCTGGTACGGCCCGTAATTGTTGCTGCATCTTGTAATGATGGCAGGAAGCTTATGGGTTCTCACATAAGACATGACGAGCAGGTCTGAGCTTGCCTTGCTGGCCGAATACGGATTGTTCGGAGAAAGCGGCGTCGTCTCTGTAAAAGCGGGATCATCCGGCGCCAAATCTCCGTACACCTCATCTGTGGAAATGTGAATCAGCCTGCCGGCTTTTCCCTGTAACACTGCGTCCGCCAGTCGGTATGTGCCCATTACATTTGTTGTGATGAACGGCTCTGCCTGATTTATGCTTCTGTCCACATGGGATTCAGCCGCAAAATGAATGACAGCGTCATACATTTGGGAAAAGACTTTGTCAATGTCCTCTTTTTTAGAAATGTCACCTTTGATAAAACGAAAACGGCCGTTCTTTTTTAAGGCTTCTATTTCAAGCGGCCTGCTTGCATACGTGAGATTATCCAGGACGGTAATCTGCGCATCCGTTTCTTTCAGCATCATCTTTGTAAAGGTAAGGCCGATAAATCCGGCGCCCCCTGTAATTAAATATGATTTTGGCATGATTAATGCTCCTGTCCTTTCTGTAATGCCTGATGCGCCAGGCTTCCGGCGAGGTAGAGCGATTCATGCGTGCCCGCATCCACCCACCAGCCCGTTAACACATCATACGTCAGCTCACTGTGTTCAATGTATAAATTATTGACATCCGTAATTTCCAGTTCGCCGCGTTTTGAAGGGGAAATTTGTTCAATATAAGAAAACACTTCTGCGTCGTACATGTAGATCCCTGTGACGCATAGTCTTGTCGGTGGCTGCTCCGGCTTTTCAATGATCGACTTGATCCGTTTGTTTTCCTCATCAATCTCGGCGATGCCGAAGCGCTCCGGATCGTCTACTTCTTTCAGCAGCACTTTTGCTCCTTTTCCCTGCTTTGCGAAACGCTCCGTATAAGGTTTTAATGAATCTTCAAAAATATTATCTCCCAAAAGCAGAACGAACGGATCGCGCCCGGTAAACCGCTTTGCGTATGATAAACCGTCGGAAATGCCGGATGCGGCTGGCTGAACCTGATATGTGATTGAGACGCCGAGCTCTTCTCCGGTTTCGAGAAGTTTATGAAATTGCGGAATATATTCTTTTTGCGTAATCAGCAAGATATCTGTAATCCCCGCTTCTTCCAGCTTCATGATCGACCAGTAAATCATCGGATATGGACCGACAGGGAGTAAATGCTTATTGACCGCTTTTGTCAGCGGCATAAGGCGTGAGCCGGTGCCTCCGGCTAAGATAACACCTTTCACATGAACACTTCCTTACGTGTGGTTTTATCATAAATCATAAAGAATCGCCGCCGCCCGTTTGATGCCCCTGCCGTCAACCAGCGGCTTTCCGTTTTGATGAAGTCCGGTCCGCAGAGGATAATCAGCGGCCATGTCAGACATATGCCGTGCGAGAACGTCCGCTGATATGCCTTCACCAAGGCCGAGGTGAACGGCGGCCCCCCGTGCGGCGAATTTTCCCGCCGTCTCAGTTTGATGCTCCACTTGAGAAAGTACGATGCAGGGCACACCTGTACAAATGGTTTCATATAAAGTGATCCCGCCGGACACGACGGCCATATCAGCCCTCGAAAGAAGCGCGGCCATGTCATTTGTCTGCCTTACCATCTCGGCATACGGCATTTGTGTAAGATGCGCGCACACGTCATCAGCATGAGGCGCGGCGCCGCCCATGACGATGATCACTCGTTTTCGCTGAATGCCGGGGATGCTGCGGCATGCTTCCATCACTTTAAAGACAAGCTTCTTCGGGTCGCTTCCTCCTAATGAAACCAATATGGTCCGGCATTCTTTTCTCAGCTGATAAAGCTGTTTGGCTTTTTCAAAACCCGGATGAAGAATCAAATAATCCGGGCCTTCATATACCGCGGCGCTGCCCATTTGAACCGTCCGGCTTTTCAGCCCTCCGTAAATGCCGTTTATAACGGCATCGCATAAATGAATGACATGTTCCCGTTTTTCTTCAAATAAGACGATGCGCGCCGATGAATGCTTTTTGATTTCCTCTAACCAGTCACACGGCATATCGAGCAGATCGAATATGAGAAGGTCAGGAGCCTGCCTGTTTATTTCCCGGACAATAAATTCCTTCTGTCCCTTGTCAGGCTTGATGTTCACTTCCCATTGATCAGAAGACAGATAAGAAGAAGCCTCTTTATTTGTGTAGAACGTTATTGAGCAATTGTTCTTAATGGCACCGGCAAGCAGCTTCATCCGCACCGCGTGCCCCATGCCGATGTCACGGCCCCCGTCCGCGAAAATCAAAACCCGCATGCTAATCAGCCTCTTTTTGCCGGATCATTTGATTAATGGCCCTGAGCTCCGGATCACGATTCAGCAGATGGATCAATTCTTTTGCCGGAATATCAGGACGCGAGCCCGCTTTTACGTACAGCTCGCGGGCCAGCCTGTAGTCCTCTTCGGTATCGACGGTCAGCCGCAAGTGAGGAGCCCGGAGTTCCTGCGGGGGCTCAGGAAAGAGAAGCCGGTACTTCTCAGGAGATTCTCTTATTAAAAGCGTGACATGCTCCTGATATTTGTCCGCCAGCGTTTTGTCGGCATTGATCTCCGTTAAAAGGCGCGCGTTTACCGCCTCGCCGCCGATGCCGAGCGGTGTACCGCAAATATACGTGTAGTCTGCGTGCTGATCTAAATGCGATTGAATCAGAAAATCAAGCAGCGAAGGGTCGACAAACGGGTTATCCCCCGTCAGTCTGACTGCGATATCCGGTTTTACTTGTTCGATGACTTGTGCAAACCGGTCAAGCACGCGCTGCTCGCTGCCGCGGTGCACACGGTAGTTCTTGCTGAGGCAGTGCGCAGACAGAATGTCGTCGGTCTTGCTGTCAGACGAGGCGACAATCAGATTATCCCGTGATTGATCATAATACGCGCTTTGCCGAACCCTTTTGACAATCATATCGAGGATCGTATACCCGCCGATCGGTTTCAGCACTTTGCCGGGAAGACGCCCGCTTCCCATCCGCGCCTGAATGATAAACAAAATGTCAGTCATCATATGGGCTGCCTTTCGTCAAAAGGTCATCCCAAGTGATGCCCGTGTCGGCGGGGATATCCCTGACCGCACGCGCGCCGTCAGTTAAAAGCTCAAAATATCTCGGGTGGAGCCCCTGCGGTTTTTGACCGGGACGAAGGACGGCAAGGTTTTCAGCCGTAAAACATTCACCTTTTTGAATCGGCGCTGTTGAAAAAATGCCTCTGTAAGCGAACCTTCTGATATCCCCTTCAATCGGTGTCGTGGTTTTATGGGAGCTTCCCGACAGCACTTTCGGCACCGGAGCGTGATGCCCCTGCCGCAGCTCCGCTTCAACCGAGCGGATCGCCGCAACCATTTCTTTTAATTCATCCGGATTGAGGGCGAAGGAGTGATCAGCACCGGGCAGGTTTTTATCGATCGTAAAATGCTTTTCAATCAGTTTCGCTCCGAGCCTGACCGCCGCGCACGGCACATCATACGGATGGGCGCTGTGATCGGAGAAACCGATCACTGCATCCGGGAATGCGGCGGCAAGCATGGGAATGACGCTCAGATTGCTGTATTCAGGCGGCGCGGGATATTTCGCCACACAATGCATGATCGCAATTTCTGTGTTCCCCTCGCCGGTAATGGTTTGATAAGCCTCCTGAATATCTGAAATATCAGCGCCCGCGGTGGAAAAGATAATCGGTGTCTTCAGTCCTGCGACATATTTCAATAACGGCAGATGGTTCAGCTCGTAGGAGGCGATTTTAAAGGCTGAAGGCGAAGTCGCATACAGTAAGTCGGCAGAGCCTTCGTCACATACCGTGCTTAAAAACAGCACGCCTTTTTTCTTACAATATTCAAGCAGCGGTTCGATCCATTCGGCGGGCATTTCCATTGATTGCACCAAAGAAAATATCGAGACATCTTTTCCCGCAGCGGTTTTGTACAAGCCGGGGTCTTTCTGATACATTTTGTCAGCCTGAAACATTTGGAACTTGACCGCGTCCGCGCCGGCCTCACTGGCCGCATCTATCAATTCAAACGCCTGGCTCAGTTTTCCGTCATGATTAATTCCGGCTTCGGCGATGATGAATACGGGCGAACCTTCGCCGATTGACTTCGTTCCGATTTTGCATGATGCCATCAGTCCGCCTCCTTTCCGGGCCACACATGATAGTAGTAATAGGACGCATCCGCTTTAAATCCCATTCTTTCATACAGGCGGATGGCTCTTACATTGTGGAGCTGCGTTCCCGCTGATACAGTCTTATGCTGAAAGCGCAATGATTGTTCAATCACGTGCGCCGCTAAATGGAATCCCGCTCCTTTCCCTTCAAATCCCGGCTTTACCGCCATCAGATCAAGGACGAATTCATCGCCTTTAGACAGCCCCTGAACAAAGCCCACGGTCTCTCCCTTATATGTGGCGGCGAATTGTAACGAAGCTCTGCCTTCCGCGTTATTCCGCGCCCACTCTTCAAACAGGCGGTTTGCACTTTCATAGCTGAGATGGGGGTCTTGGTAATACCTGCTTTTTGTAAAGGCGTCGCGGGCCAGCCGTCTGATCGCTTCCGTGTCGCCGGGTCCGGCTTCTGTAATCTCAAATGGCGGCGTGCTGTTATATACACGCACCGGGCTGACGAGTTTGAGCAGACTCCCTACAAAATAAGCGTTCGGAAGCTGCTGAACGACCTGCATCGCGCCGATATCTTCAGCCGGTATTTTAATAAATATAAAATCAGTGCCGGCCGCCCGCCTTGCCGCGTAAAATTCCTGAAACAGCCTTTTGAGCTGTCCGGTGCTGTTTGCGGCTGCAAGCTTCACATTGATGATATTTTTTCGGAACAATTGACTTTCCCACGAAGAGTTTTCATATAAAATCACGCCTTGAAGGCTGTTTTCTTCCAATAAACAGAGCGACGATTCATAGGCTTCCGGCTGGATGCCCTTCTGATGCAGGAAGGCATGAATCATGTCCTGCGCAAGATTTTCCCTCAGTCTGTACACCTAATCAGCCCCTTTGACGATATCCGTAACGGCTGCAATGACGTATTCAACGTCGTTATCTGTCATTGACGGATAAAGAGGGAGTGACACGGTGCGGTGATAATACGCTGCCGCGGCCGGAAAGTCAGTTTCCTTATACCCGTACGTTTTTTGATAATACGGATGGAACGGAACCGGAATAAAATGAACACTTGTGCCGATATTATATTGGTCTTTTAAAGCGGAAATCAGATCGTTCCGGCTGACCCCGGCCTCCTGCTCCTCTATTTGAAGAACATACAGATGCCATGCATGCCGCCCGTCATCACTGACATGCGGGATGGTCAGCCCTTTCATGTGTCTGAAGGCGTCCTGGTAACGGCTCGCAATGTCGGCTCTTCTTTGCTGCATGCTGTCAATCCGTTTCAGCTGATGAAGCCCAAGCGCTGCCTGAAGATCAAACATATTCATTTTATAGCCGGGCGTTTCGACCTCGTAGTACCAGCTTCCGTTTGAAGAATAGCGGTTCCACGCGCCTTTGCTCATGCCGTGAAGGCTGAGCACCCTGATCTGATCGGCAAGCCCGTCATCGTTCGTCGTCAGCATGCCGCCTTCACCGGTTGCCAGGTTTTTTGTCGCGTAGAAGCTGAATGCCGTCGCATCACCGATTGATCCGATCATTTTCTGTTTATACGTGGTATACACGGCATGTGCGGCATCCTCTAAGACAAATAACTGATGCTTTTCGGCAATGGCCAGAATCTGATCCATATCACACGACTGGCCGGCGAAATGAACGGGTACAATCGCTTTTGTCCGCGGGGTGACGGCCGCCTCAATTTTTTCAGGGTCCGCATTCAGCGTAAGCGGATCGATGTCAACAAACACCGGAACGGCCCCTGTGTGCACGATTGTATTGGCCGTTGAACTGAACGTCACGGCAGACGTGATGACCTCGTCGCCGGGACCGATCCCTTTCGCTTTCAGGGCCAAAAACAAAGCGGCGGTACATGAGTTCAGCGCGATCGCGTGCTTTGCCCCCGTCCAGGCGGCAAAGGCTTTTTCAAACGCCTCTACTTTCGGTCCCTTTGAAAGCCAGCCCGATTCAAGCGTATCAATAACCTCCTGAATTTCGTCCTTCCCGATCATGGGCAATGAATAGGGAAGAAAAGCTGATCTTTTTTGCACCATTTTCTTTGCGCTCCTATCTTTTTTATGAAGGGTCAACCCGTCTGAAGCTGACTCCGGTTTTTTCCTGAAGCACTTGGCATAAAGCGGCAAGCGAATCCTGAACCGGGTAGTTCGCGGCGACAAAAGCACGGCGCGCCTGTTCCGCTTTTTGATATTCTGCGGGGCTTTCGCATATCCGGATTAATTCCTGAGCGAGTGCCTGCGGGTCCTCAAAGACAAATTCTCCAAGTGAGTGATAATAAGGGTATCTGCGGGTTCCCGCTGATTTTCCGATCAGCACGGGCTTTTGAAACAGCATCGCTTCAAGACCGACCGTTGATGTCTGTGTCACTGCAGCGTCAACATACGGGAGAATGTCATACAGCTCCATCTCTTTTTTGATGATTTTGCCTGCTTTATATTTCCGCAGCACCTGATTGTAAGCATCCAGCTTGTTTTTGCCGATTTCCCACGGATGCGGTTTAATAATGAGCTGCATGTTCTTTTGGCCGGCAAGCTCTTCAAGCACTCCCGTATAAAATTCATCAGAAAACGGCTGCGTGGCGATCAGCACCGTCCGCTGTGACGGGAGAAAAGAAAGTTTGCGGTAAAACGTATCCTGATCTATCGGTTCTCTTGAGAAAATCTCGTCGAAACGGGGATGGCCCGTGATGATGATTTGTTCATCCCTGCAGCCTTTTGCTTTATACCACTCCGCTTCATAAGCCCCGAATACAGCCTGATAGTCCGTAAATACGGGCAGAAACGCTTCATCTCCCATGAGCGCTCCGTGCTGCAGACAGATGCTGACGGCGTTTTTTTTCGCGGACACCAGCGCCAGCACACGGCTGTAAATATCCTCCGTCGTGCCGACTACAACGGCGGAAACCTTCTCGGCCGTAAACAAAATATCAACGGCATCAATCGCTTCAATAAATAATGGAATGTCTTTATACAAACGTTCCTGAAATTCTCTGTTTCCGAAAGCGGGATGGCTGTGAAGCTCTTTCAAAATGGAATGGGCTTTTTCAATATAAGGGACGGGGTTCCCTTTTTGCCCCATTCCCGTCAGCTCCAATTTGCAGATAACGGGCAGCCCGTAATGGTCAGGCAGACTCCATCTGGCCAGTACCGCTGTTTTTGCCGGATCAAACTGCCGGTAATTTCCCTCGGTGAACCGAAGATGATCGAAATGCAGAATGACTTTTCCGTTTACCGGTTTCTCATCTGTTTTCTTAATGTTTTGCCTTTTTTGATCATAATATGGCTGTATACCGGCTTCAGGAATATGCTGATCAGCCGGACCGAAAAGCTCTGGGTTCTGCTCCATGCTCTCCCGAAGCGCCGGACTGATATATTGATAAAAATTACTGATCAATGCGAGCGGGATGTCTTTGTAGCGAAGTGACTGAAAAAGGTCAATATACTGCCGGTACAGCACCCAATAGTTCGCTAAGTATGCCGACAAGCCCTCACCCCTTCCCAAGCTTTTTTAATGATTCCCTCAGCTCCCGGCACGTGGTCTGCTGCGGAAGGCTGTTCACAAACTCGTTTTTCTCCGCCGCGAAAAGCTGATAATGGATGGATTGATCGGTAATATAATTGATATCAAGCTCCTCAGAAATCGGGTAAAACGGATAAAAATGATTCACTCTCCAGAAGAAACGGGCGTCACCGATCCGGTAAAACGCGGGGCTTTCATCCCAATAGGAACCGAATGCCGATTTGACCTGTTCCAGCACGGAAAACCGGTGCATGACCGAACAATGGTCAATGGCGCACGGCGCGTTCCACACGATCCGTTCGGCGGGCCTGGCCGTCTCCTTCACCGTCTCTTTCCGCTGATTCAGATGATAGGTTTTGGAACTTGAATACACGACGGCTTTTTCCGGGTCTTCATCAAGCTCTTTCACCATTTTCTCAAGCCGTTCCGGCACATACGTGTTGTCGTCGGTCGCATACGTCACGTACTCGCCCTCCGCCATTTCTATTGCCTGATTAATCAAGGCGGCGTAGCGTGTTTTTTCCGTTCTTTCTTTGACGCCCGATACATCGCTTTGATAAAACCGGACGCGGTCATCCGTGAGAAAAGGACGTATTTCCGCCAATGTCGCTTCATTTGAGTTGTCATCCATAATGAACAGCTCAAAGTCCGTAAACGTCTGAGACAAAATACTTTTAATAGAGCGGGCCACATAGTCACTTTTGTTATAGCTCGTCATGATCACTGACACTTTAGGCAACTCGTCACCCCCTTTTCGCACCTGAAACTACCGCTATCATATGTTCCTTATGCGGAAGATGCGCTAGGAATACAGACTATTATGTGAAAAGTCAGCATCGCGCGCACAAAAAAAGCCGGCTCTGATGTCCGGACTTATTGGAGCGTATTTTCTTTTTCCGCATAAATCTTTCTTTGGGCTCATATGGTGGAATAGATAAAAACAGCAGCCTCTCTGTCGGCTGTCTGATACTTTTCAGGAGGTTTCAGCATCAAGAGGTTTTCATCAAAGGAGGAACAATATGAAACCGAAAAAGAATCAATATCAGCAAATGCAAGGGATGGGGATGGGAATGGATATGCAAGGATACCAGCCGCAGCTCGGGCCTAATCCTTATCCGCAGCCTCAGGGCCAAGGATCACAAATGATGCCGATGCAGCAGCAAATGACAATGCCGATGCAGCAAGGCCAGCAGAGCTTCGGCGGGGGGTTCCCCGGCCAGCCGCAGCAGCAGGGCGGCGGCAGCTTTCAGATTCCGTCAGGTCCATCATCGTCACAAAACGTTCCCGGCATGCTGCCGATTGAAGAGTCATACATTGAAAATATTCTGCGGTTGAACCGGGGCAAAACGGCGACGATTTATATGACATTTGAAAACAGCAAAGAATGGAATTCAAAGATTTTCCGCGGTGTGATTCAGGCGGCGGGACGTGACCATATCATCATCAGCGATCCGAAAACGGGCACCCGCTATCTGCTTCTGACCATTTACCTTGATTACATCACGTTTGATGAGGAAATCGCTTATACTTATCCGTACTCCATGTCTTCTTATTCTCCGAGATAAATCAAAAAGCCAATCGCTCACTTGACAGAGGATTGGCTTTTTTTCTTTATAAATATTTGACGGCCGCGACGATAATCATAATCCAAGAGATGATAAACGCCACGCCGCCGAGCGGTGTAATCGCGCCGAGAATGGAAATCTGCGTCACGCTCAATACGTACAGGCTTCCTGAAAACAGAACGATGCCCGCAAACATCAGCCAGCCCGCAACAGAAACACTGCCTGCGCCAGAAAGCTTTTCGGCCAAAAACGCGACAGCCAGAAGACCGAGCGCGTGATACATATGATATTGCACGCCTGTGTGCCACACCTGCAAATATTTATCGGGGATTTTCCCTTCAAGCCCATGCGCGCCGAAAGCGCCCAGCGCCACGGCCAATAAAGCGTTAATCGCACCAAGAATAATAAACACTTTCATCTATTTTTCTCCCGCCTTTTCGTTAAAGTTTCCAATTCAATCATAACCCAACATCGGCAAAATTCAACGTCCGCCGTCCGATGACACGAGATTGTCGGATTTTTTCTTTTTGATAAGCTGGATTCGGTCAATCGCTATCGCCAGCAGCGTCCCGAGCACAAGACCGTTGCTTAAGAGCGAAATCAGTATCGGATGCATTCCCGATAACGCGCTCTCCGGCACAAACATGATGCCGACCCCCGTCAGGAGCGCCAGACCGATAATGGAGCGGATTCGTTTTTGCTCCGCTTTCTCATAAGAGTCAAACTCCGTAAAGGCAAGACCCGCCATCGTGGAGAAAACGACGAAGTTTACCGCAAAGCCGACCGGTGAGGGCAGACTCGCAAACGCATTCATAAATAGCGGGATCATACTGATGATCATGACAAATACACTTCCCAAAAGAAACGGCTTTTTCGAAGGAAGCTTCGTCGTCTCAATAAAACCGGCCGCTCCTGAAATCGGCACAGGCGCAATGCCCCCTGACAGTCCGCTCAAAAGGTGGCTGATCGAAGCCGCAAACCCTGCCGGACGCTCACGCCGCTTCCCGACGGTGCCGCCGAATTTTTTCACCGCCGCTTCTACAACCCGGATGCTCGCGAGCATGTTGACAATCAAAAGCACGGTAATGAAGAGTGACGTAATGATCAGGCCGCTGTCAAACACGGGTTTTCCAAACGGAAAAAGAGCCGGCAGCTGAATCACGCGGTCCGGTATTTGAATCGGTTTGGCAGCGCCGAAGATGGCGAATAAGATCCATCCGCCGGCAAGCGAAAGGAGAATCGCATACTGTCTTAAGAACGTAACATTCGATCGGGACATGATGAACATCGCCGCCGTCACAACCATGGCGAGCCCGAATACAAGGCCGTCGACGCTGTTTTTTAAATAGCCGATGCCCAAAAGGCCTTTCACAATCGGCTGACTCAGCTGCATGACCAACAGCAGCAGATACACACCGGTCACAACCGGCGTAAACAGCACGGCCAGCCGTTCAATCACTTTAAAAAGGCTGAACAAAAAGAAAAAGACAGCGCTTAATAACAGCGCCCCCTGCAGCGCCCGCAGCGTCTCGCCGAATGTCGCGAACACCGTGCCAGTCAGTCCGCCGTAAATCGTGTATACGCCCCACCATAAGCCTGCCGGGCTTTCATTAATCGGCAGACGATGTCCCTGGAGACATTGGATGACCGCGGCGACGCCAAGCACAAAAAATGTGCTCTGAATCAATGCGGCAGAATCGGCATGGTTCAAGTGAAATGATTGTGCGATGGCGACAGGAACTACAATCGCAGCCGCAATCATAAATGCCGTCCATTGCAAACCCCCGAGTATCAGTTTCAAGTCAATCAACCTCTCCTGTTAAAAATCGAAAATGGAATCCCCGTTTCCGTCTTCCTCACGTTCGTCTTTCGCTTTTTTCTGATATTGGTTCAGCCCGGCGCTGCCCATCATTTTTTCAAGCAGCAGCGGGTCTGTCGAAGGAGACGCGGAAGGTTTCGGCGCCGCTTTCGGAATCGGATTCTGCACAGGCGCCGGAGCGGTGTGCGTCTGAGTGCCGAGCACGACATCACACAGAGAGCGGATGGCGGCCGCGTGCATTTTGACCTCCTCGGTGCGGGTCGCCGTTTTCGCCTGCCTCAGTTCTTCTTCCATCTTCTGAATCAAAGCAGAGATATGTATGTTCATGAGTAAATCCTCCAGCAGTAATTTGTCTTCTTCCTGCATTTTATCAAATTTCTGAGCGAATCGCAGAATTGAGTTTGTTATTTTTTCTGACGGCATATCGCCCTGAACGCCAAAAAAGACGCTTCCGCCGGGCGGAAGCGCCTCAAAAAAACCGTTTATTGCGGCAGGTCGGGGATGCACCAATCGATCGGCTGCTCCCCCATTTTTTCAAGGGCGGCGTTTGTACGGGAAAACGGTCTGCTCCCGAAAAAACCGTTCCTTGCCGAAAACGGGCTCGGATGAGTCGATTCAATAATAATGTGTTTCGATGTGTCAATGCGCTCTTTTTTCATCTGCGCGTGACGCCCCCACAGGATAAAGACAATCGGCTTCTCTCTTTCATTCACCACATCAATGATGCGGTCAGTGAGCCGCTCCCATCCCTTGCCTTTGTGGGAATTGGCCTGACCGCGGCGAACCGTAAGCACTGTGTTTAACAAAAGCACTCCCTGCTTCGCCCAGCTGACGAGCGATCCGTGGTTCGGTACGGAGCAGCCGATATCGTCCTGAAGCTCTATGAAAATATTTTTCAAAGACGGCGGCTGTCTGACTCCGGGCTGAACGGAAAAACTAAGCCCGTGCGCCTGTCCTGGCCCGTGATACGGGTCCTGTCCGAGAATGACCGCTTTTACATCCTCATAGGGCGTATAATGCAAGGCGTTAAAAATATCATGGCTGTCAGGATAAATCGTTTGGCTGCTGTATTCTTGTTTCAGCATTTCTCTCAGCTCTTGATAATACGGTTTGTCAAATTCATCTTTCAGCTGATTCCACCAGCTGTCTTTTAAAAGCTGTTTCAAACTGTCCGTCCCCCTTATGAACTGTGCAGTCTTGAATGAACGGGCTTTCCGTCCCACACAATGTCAGTCGGCGCCTCCCGCCTCTTCATGTCCGGCTCTTCAAGAAGAACCGCGAAGTTTTTCGTCGGGAGCTCCCCAAGCCCGTGCTTTTCGCTTAACCGGTCTAAGTACCGCTTCCGTTTGCCGCCGAGATCCGCGGACTGATTGCCGCCTCCCTCAAAAAACGCATATATGACGCTCGCGCAAGGAACACGCTCCACACGGTGCTGTTTTGCGGCGCGCAAATAAAAGTCCCAGTCCCAATAATTATGGACATCCGGATCAAAATACCCTAACGTGTCATGCAGAGAACGTCTGTACATGCTGCCTGACGGAACGTACGTGGAAAATACCCGCATATCCGCATAATCCGCCGTATAGGCGAACGGCTTTCGTGACACCGGATATCTCGTGCCGCCCCGTTCTTCAAATGACACAATTTCCGCGTCAGAATGGACAAAGTCCGCATCAGCAAGTGCCGCCGCCATTCTTTCCAAATGGCCCGGCGTAATGAAATCATCATCATCGCACAGCATGATACAATCACCCGACGCTTTTTTCACACCTGCGTTCCGCGCTTCCACATGTCCGGCATTCTGTTCTAAATCAATAATCTGAATCGGCAGATCGCTGTACAGCTGCTTCGCTTGTTCGACCGATTCCCCGGCATCATTTACAATGATCACTTCATAAGGCTTTATGGTCTGCATGGAAATCGACTCCAGCAGCTCACACAAAGCCGGAATCCGGTTATACGTGACTATGACAATTGATATATTCATGACCCGCTCCTTCTGCTTTTTCTCATGTTCTATTAAAACATAAAGCGGCGGAGAGATCAGGGGGGATTTTTGATTTCGGCCCATTCAGAAACAAATCCAGGTCATACCCGCCAGCAAAACGAGAATGATCAGAAGGTCCCCCCAAACAGTGCATACCGCCTTGGCATTAAGTCTGCCCGCCTCCATGGCGTTCCAAAGTTTTGATTGATAAACAGGAACCAACACCATCGCATAGCATGTGCACAAACAGACAAAAGCCGGCGGGACAAGCGCACATCCATCCTCATTCCAATCATGAATCAGTTCCGGTATACTCACCCCGCTGTCAATGTACAAGTATAATATACCCGCCAGCGGAATGAGCGAACTGATCTGCAGCTCGAAAAGTTTCACCTTCCACTCACGCGCAAACGAAACGGCCCAAATCCATCCCAGCGCATAAAACAATAGAAGAAGCAAAATACTGAAAACAACAAATATAGCGTCTTGCATCCCATTCAGAACCATAATAAAAAGACTCACAACGGACAATGCAAGAACCAAGCCGCAGACGGTAAATACTGTAACGGCTATTTGGGCGCACGCGCCGTACATCCACGAACCTAATCTCATTTTAACACCCCTATATAGATTACCTATGTATATAGTGAAAAAGATCAGGCTAGCCTCTGCCTGCCTGCGTAAAAACCTATTTTGCCGCAAAACGGAAAACATACCGTCACAACGGCGCATACTGCCGCAAAACTCGGTGTGACCGCCGAAGGAAACAGCCCAGCCGGAACCAGATTGAACAAAAAGACAAACATAAAACATAGATTCGGCACCATTGAAGCCCATACCGTCCGCTCAGTAAGCTTTTTGCCGCCAGCCCCGAACTCTTTGCCGGCTTGATAGCCGATTTGGAACCAATACAGCACATAACCGATCATAATCAGCCATACTGACACGGAAATCCCTTTCCACAGCGCGTCAACAGCGGGATGAATCCGCCACGCGTGCATCATCGTAATCATCGCCCCCATCACAAAAAGACCGCAGTTGCAGAACAGATAAAAGAGCATAAAAGTCCGCGCGGGCACCGCCGAAGCTTTTTGAAAAGCAGAGATAATTTCAGACGGAGTCCCCACTTCCCGCAGAATAAGCGCCATCGCTTCGCTTTCGGTTTTGCCTTTTTCCAGATGATCACAAATGGCATGATGAATATGGCTTTCGATTTCCTTTAATAATTCACGGCTTCCGGCCTTGCCTTCCAGCCCTTTTCTGATTTCCTGCACATAAAGGTCCTTATCCATTCTGCCCGCCCCGCTTCAGCATCCGGTCCATCAGAGCAGAGAACAGATTCCATTCCTTCGTCCGTTCGGCTAGAATGGTCTTTCCTTCATCGGTGATCCGGTAATATTTTCGGTCCGGCCCTTTCGTCTGCTTTTCCCAGTAAGAAGAAATATAGCTTTGGCGTTCAAGCTTATGAAGCGATGGGTACAGCGTGCCTTCCTTCATTTGCAGTTCATTCCCGCTTCTTTTCTCCATTTCTTTCACAAGTTCATACCCGTACATGGGCCGTTCATTCAGCAGCGTCAGCACCAGAATGACCGTGCTTCCCTTTACAAGCTCCCTGTTGAGCATTTATTTTCTCACCCTTACCTAGTAATCTTATGTAGGTATTGTACGCACATCCCCCGCGGCTGTCAAATCATTCCTCCAAGCCTTCCGTATTGTGATCGGGAGAAAATCTAACTATAATGAGATATAAAACACTGATGGAGGCCATTGATATGTCAATGCACAAAGCACTTACTATTGCCGGTTCTGATTCCAGCGGCGGCGCGGGAATTCAGGCCGATTTAAAAACATTTCAAGAAAAAAACGTATACGGAATGACGGCTTTGACCGTGATCGTAGCGATGGACCCGGAGAACAGCTGGGATCATCAAGTATTTCCGATCGATGCCGATACGATTCGCGCACAGCTGGCAACGATTGTTGACGGAATCGGCGTAGACGCCATGAAAACGGGAATGCTCCCTACCGTGGAGATCATAGAGCTTGCGGCGAAAACGATTAAAGAAAAACAGCTGAAGAATGTCGTTATCGATCCTGTCATGGTCTGCAAAGGAGCGAATGAAGTGCTGTATCCGGAGCATGCCGAAGCGCTTCGCACCCAATTGGCGCCTCTGGCAACCGTCATCACGCCAAACCTGTTTGAAGCAAGCCAGCTGAGCGGTATGGATGAATTAAAAACAGTGGAAGACATGAAAGAAGCGGCCAAGAAAATTCACGAACTCGGCGCGAAATATGTATTGATTACAGGCGGAGGCAAATTGAAACATGAAAAAGCGATCGACGTGCTGTATGACGGAGAAACCGCGGAAGTATTAGAAAGCGAAATGATTGATACACCTTACACGCACGGAGCCGGATGCACATTCTCCGCCGCCGTGACGGCAGAACTGGCCAAAGGCGCTGAAGTGAAGGAAGCCATCTATGCGGCAAAAGAATTTATCACCGCGGCAATCAAAGAATCCTTCCCGCTGAACCAATACATCGGACCGACTAAACATTCGGCGATGCGCCTTAGCGGAAAATAAAATAAATATCCCCCTCATGATCGAGGGGGATTATTTCATTTTTTTCGCGGATGACCGCAAAAACATCTCAATAGACTGCACAAATAGCGCATATTCCTTCATCTGTTCATATGTATGCATTAGCCGATCACTCCATTCATTGTGCGGCTCAGCTCTCTTGAGCATGCGATTCAGCTGAAGCAATACTTCTTTATATTCTTCCCGCTTATCTTCCACTTGCTCTGCGGCTTTGACAAGTAAACATTTCGGCGTCATCTTCTGATTTTTCAAAACTGAGAAAACAACTCCTTTTATTCCTGGAATCATAGGCTTTCGTTTGAAGAATAGCACAGATGGCATAGGTTTCACATAAGAAAAAAGAACGATTTTCTACAAAAGTGTCCAAATTGAGCCATTTATTTCCGTTTTTCCTACCGAAGTGACGGTTACGTCATCATTTCCCGGGAAAGGAAAATATCTGGCGCTGAATACCTCTTCTCCATCATTCAAAAACAATTCGATGGAGGATGCATCCAGAAACAGCTGCACAGAATGCACCTCGCTGATGGCGCAGCTTCTCGTTTCTTTTTCTTCTCCGCTGAAAGCGGTGCGCTCCAGCACAGCCATCCCCTCTTCCTGATGAAATATAAACCGGGCCGCGCCCCGAATTGAGATTTCAAAACCGGATTCGCAAGTGATGTCTTCCAGCAGCACTTCAGCCCGGGACGCATCTTTCACCGGGAGGCTTACAGACGAGCAATTCAATTGAAGCCGGCGCTTTTGTTCATCCGTGCGGCGTGATTTCATTTCCGGGAGCGGGCGCTGTATGATTCTGCCGTTAGACAGTGACAGCTGTCTCGGCATCGTTAAGCAGTGAATCCAGTGATACGCATGTGTCGGATGTTTGTCCTCATGCTGATCCGGAACGCCCATCCACGCGAACAGAATTCTCCGTCCCTTATCATCTTCCAGCGTCTGCGCCGCATAAAAATCAAATCCTCTGTCAAGCTCCGTAAATTCACCGTGCTTAAACTCTGGCGGCTCTGTATGCAGCCTGCCGAGGAAATAGCCCGCCTGGTGGCTGTTATGATATTTTATCCCGTCGGCTTCAAGCCCCTGCGGACATACGAGCAGCACGTCTGTTCCGTCAAGGGAAAACAGGTCGGGACATTCCCACATATAGCCGAATGACCCGAGACCGCCGGAGTCCGCCCCCGCAATCGCACCGAGAAACGTCCAATCCGTCAAGTTCTCTGATGTGAACAATACAGCGCTTCCGGTGAGCTTTTCTGTCTGCGCGCCGAGCACCATGTAATACGCTCCGTCTTTCTTCCAAACCTTCGGATCACGGAAATGAGCGGTATAGCCTTCCGGGAGACGCGCGACGACTCCTTTTTTTTCAAATACGATCCCGTCTTCGGATACGGCGAGGCATTGATACGTTTCCCGATTGCCTTCTTCGTCACGGACATTGCCTGTGTACATCAGGCAGAGCCGGCCGTCTTTTTCGATGGCGCTTCCGGAATAACAGCCGTTTTTGTCATACCACTCACCCGGCGCAAGCGCGATTTCTTCCTCTTTCCACTCAACGAAATCCTTCGTCGTCACATGCGCCCAAAATTTCGCGCCATGTCCCGTATGAAATGGCTGCCATTGAAAAAACAAGTGATATACGCCGTTCCATTGGATCACGCCGTTCGGATCATTTAAAAGCCCGACCGGCGGCATAATATGATAGTTCTGGCGGTATGGATCTGACGCGGCTGTTTCTCCCCGCTTCTTTTTCGCTTCCTCAGCCTGCAGGCGCAGCTCTTGATCCGGTGTCCTCATTTGACGGCCTCCTTTTCTTTAGCTCCCATAATGTAAGCGGCAATAAACGCCGAGACAGAGGCGATGCCCATTCCGATCAGATAGTTTATAAGATTTCCTAAACCGAGCGGAGCCGTGATGGCAATCATCGGAATTCCGGTCAGACCGTAGGCATTGGCGGCGACACCGGTCACCACGACATAGGCTCCTCCCAGCGCTCCGCCGATCATTCCCGCGATAAACGGCTTACGGTACCTTAGGTTCACACCGAAAATGACTGGTTCGGTTACGCCGAGAAAAGCGGAAAATGCGGCAGGCAGAGCGATTTCTTTCATTTTCGCTTTTTTCGTCAGGAAAAATACAGCCAGTCCCGCCGCGCCCTGAGCGACATTCGCCATCGACCAGATAGGAAGGATATAGTTTCTGCCCAAATCAGCGATGAGGCCGGCCTCAATCGCATGAAAGCTGTGATGCACACCGGTAAGCACAATAAGCGGATAAAGACCGCCGAAAAGCAGTCCGGCAACAATTCCCGCATGATCATACACATATGTCAGCGAGACGGTAATGCCTGATCCGATCGCCCTGCCAAGCGGACCGATTGCGATAAAGGTAATAAATCCTGTGACAATCACCGTGACAAACGGCGTGACCAATAAATCGAATGCGTGAGGCACGATTTTTCTGGTGCCCTTTTCCACTTTGCTCATAATGTAAACGGCTAACAGTACGGGGATGACCGTCCCTTGGTAGCCGAGCAGCGCAATGTCGAAGCCGAAGAGCTGCATAAAATCAGGCGATGCATCCGCAAGCCCCCACGGATTCAAAAGCGCCGGATGGATCATAATTCCCCCGAGCACGGCACCGAGATAGGCATTACCGCCGAATTCCTTCGCCGCGCTGAACCCGATGAATACGGGCAGGAAGATAAACGCCGCGCTTGAAAACATGTCTAAAAGCTTAAACAGTGATGATTGTTCAGACACCCAGTGAAAAGCCTTCATCATGCCGAGCAGCCCCATTAAAAGTCCGCTTGCCACGATAGCCGGAATGATGGGAACGAATATGTTAGACAGTGTCTTCGCAAATCTTGCGGCCGGATTCAGCTTTTTTTTCGCTGCGTCCTGATGTGTCTCACGATCTTCCCGCCCCAAATCGGCTTCTTTTGAAAAAGCGTCATACACTTTATTCACGAGGCCGGTGCCGAATATAATCTGATATTGCCCCGAGCTGCTGAAAGCCCCTTTTACGCCTTCTATTTCTTCGATGCCGGCCTGGCTGATCTTCTGTTCATCTTGAATGACGAGCCTGAGCCGCGTCGCGCAATGTGTCGCGCTGATGATATTTGATTCCCCTCCGATATGTTTGATAAGCTGTTTTGCCGTTTCTTGATAATTCATTATGTATCCCCCTTTCTAAAATCAAAAAAGACCTAAAATTCGCCAACGAAAAAGGTCAGTATGATCCCTTTTTCATGTACGCAAATTTTAGGTCTTGCCTGCATTACCAGTCACAATCCCGCCGGATTCAGTTTTTTTAATGCGCTTTCATTCTATTTCATGACAGCGCTTTCGTCAATATGTTTTCATAAAAAAAGTCTGTTTCTCGAAACAGACGCGTTATTCCGGGTTTTTTTGCAGACGCTGGACATGCAGCGTAATATAGCCGGCCTCGGATTCCGGCAGTTCCAAATCATATTCATTTTTTAAAAACGCCGCCAGTTCAAGCGCACACCGATAAGCAAACGGATACTTTTTTTGGATGAAATAAAGCATCTCCTCGTCCATGGAATGGAGTGCTTCATTTGAGTCCAACCGGCTGACCGCATACCGTAAGTGCGTGACGAGGCGCTGATAGGAAATACTGTCTTCATCCACCTTCTGTTCGAAAAAGGATTCGATCTTTTCGATCATTTCTTTAATCATGGTTGTATGCTTCATCGCCGAATACATGCTTTTGGCATCCGCCTTGGCAGTGTGGATATGAAGCGCGATATACCCCGCCTCATCATCAGGCAATGATATACCGAGGGTTTGTTTCACGTGTTCAACCGCCCAGCGGCCGATCTCATATTCTTTTTTATAAAGCGCCTTAATTTCATGAAGCAATCGGTTATGCACCTGAAGGCCGTTTTGAATCCTTTCGATCGCAAAGGATAAATGGTCCGCCAGCGCAATGTGGATGTGATCGCTCAAAGGTGCCGCAAGCTCTCCCTCCGCATGGCTGATGATATCTTCAGCCGCCTCTATATGCTCTTCGGGAAGCGTTTCTAACACTTGTTTGAACTTTTCATTTTCGTCGTGCACGACAAATATTTTTTCAATTTTATGTTTTTGAATCACATCATTTTTTCTCTTTTGAAAAGCGATTCCGGGACCCATTACGATCTTTTCCCGTCCGTCTTCTTTTATTAACGCCGCATTGTTATTTAATACTTTGTCTATTCTCAAGAGGTTCGCTCCCGTTCTTATGTTTAGTGGGATTGTACCCTCTTTTTCATATGATGTAAAGGTGTCGGACCCGCGCGCTCCCGTTTCGGCAATTCTTTGCGGACAGGCATCCATCGGTTTTTATCCAGCCTGCCGCGGGCCGATTTTGTTTCATCGGTCAAATCCGCCGATCGGACACGGCTCACAAACGAAAAAGCCCCAGCCGTCCGCTTCGCTTTCTTATGATAAGCCGCTTGGTTTCCGTACACGGCGGCTAATGGATATCTTCCGTTACCCGGCGCCATCCAGTTCATCAGAAAGACCATCCACACCCGTAAAGATACTAGCAAACGTTTCATTGCAAATCATCCCTCCGCTTCTTTTTGACAGACAGCTTGTTCGCAGGCCTGTTTTTCTCTCCGCTTTAACGGAAAAGGCGGCCGATCCTTCTCCGCTAAAAACTAGCGGGTCTAGCAACCCTATGACTCTATGATAGACGCGGCCGGGCGAATTGTTTGTCACAATATGAGTGAAAAAACAAACTAGTTTTCAGAAGTTTTGTTGAAAGCTGATGGAAATGACCTGAAAAATGGAAAAGCCGATAAAAAAAGTTATACACACTTTATCCCTTGGTTAAGCACAGCTTAAACACAGGGTATATCCACATATCCACAAACTTGGTCTATATTTTGTATAGGAACATTCGTTCCCAACAATATATATACACAAATTTATTCAGTTATGCACAGGATTCTGTGTATAACTCCCTCCTTATTCACAGACCAATTTCCATAAATGAGTCATATGTCACAAGGATTATTTTGAATTTTCAAGAAATATATACTAGATTTCTAATTTAGATAAAGAAAAAGGGGGAAACACGATTGAAAAAAGGAATCATCCGTTATCTGCTTCCGGCTTTTGTCTTATCCTTTACCTTATCCACAAGTTCACAGGCTGCGCCGGCTTCAAAACCGCAAACTCCGGATCTTGAGAAGGCTGAGGTGTTCGGTGACATTGATATGACCACCGGCAAACAAACGACAGTCATCGTGGAGCTCAAGGAAAAGTCACTGGCGGAAGCAAAGGAACTCGGCAAAGCACAGACAAAAAGCAAGCTGAAAAGCGAACGCTCAAAAGTGAAAAAGAAAGCGCTCAAAACCGTTAAACACGGAAAAATCAACAGAGAATATGAGCAAGTGTTTTCCGGCTTCTCCATGAAACTCCCGGCAAATGAAATCCCCAAACTGCTGAGTGATCAGGATGTCAAAGCGGTTTATCCGAATGTTACCTATCATACCGATCAGCTCAAAGATAAAGACATCACCCTATCTAAAGATGCCGTGTCTCCGCAGATGGATGACAGCGCGCCTTATATAGGGGCAAATGACGCGTGGAAGCTCGGCTATACGGGTAAAGGCGTCAAGGTTGCCATTATTGACACCGGTGTCGAATATAAACACCCTGACTTAAAGAAAAATTTCGGACAATATAAAGGATACGATTTTGTGGATAACGACTACGATCCTGAAGAAACGCCGTCCGGTGATCCGAGAGGCGCGTCGACTGACCACGGAACCCATGTCGCGGGCACGGTAGCGGCAAACGGAACGATTAAAGGCGTCGCGCCGGATGCTACACTCCTTGCCTACCGTGTGCTCGGTCCGGGCGGAAGCGGAACAACGGAGAACGTCATCGCCGGCATCGAACGCGCCGTACAGGACGGAGCCGATGTCATGAACCTTTCTCTCGGCAATTCTGTGAATAACCCAGACTGGGCGACAAGCACGGCGCTTGACTGGGCGATGTCAGAAGGCGTCACGGCCGTTACATCAAACGGAAACAGCGGGCCGAACAATTGGACCGTCGGCTCTCCGGGAACGTCCAGAGAAGCCATCTCCGTCGGAGCGACCCAGCTGCCGCTGAACGAGTACGCCGTCTCCTTCGGTTCCTATTCCTCAGCGAAAGTAATGGGCTACAACAAAGAAGATGACATAAAAGCACTGAATAAAAAAGAAACAGAGCTCATAGAGGCGGGTATCGGCGAGCAAAAGGATTTTGAAGGCAAAGATCTGAAAGGAAAAGTCGCGGTCGTCAAACGGGGAAGCATCGCCTTTGTGGATAAAGCCGACAACGCCAAAAAAGCGGGCGCGATCGGTATGGTTGTGTATAACAATGCCCCGGGAGAAATTGAAGCCAACGTACCGGGCATGTCCGTGCCGACGATTAAGCTTTCATCAGAAGACGGCGAAAAACTCGTCAGCCAATTAAAAGCGGGCGGCACAAAAGCGACTTTCAATTTATCCGTGGCTAAATCGCTCACTGAACAAATGGCAGACTTTTCGTCACGCGGTCCGGTTATGGACACGTGGATGATTAAACCTGACGTCTCCGCTCCCGGCGTAAACATCGTCAGCACCATTCCGACACATGATCCGGCCGACCCGTACGGCTACGGATCGAAGCAGGGAACGAGCATGGCTTCCCCGCATGTAGCCGGCGCAGCTGCCGTCATCAAGCAGGCCAAACCGAAATGGAGCCCGGAACAAATAAAAGCCGCTCTCATGAACACTGCGGAAACCTTAACGGACGCGGACGGTGACGTATACCCGCATAATGCGCAAGGCGCCGGAAGCATCAGAATCATGAAGGCGATCAAAGCAGACTCCCTTGTCGCCCCGGGAAGTTATTCTTACGGAACGTTTATGAAAGACAAAGGCAATGAAACGAAAAAAGAAACCTTTACGATTGAAAACCAATCGTCCATCAGAAAATCATATCAGCTCGAGTACTCTTTCAACGGCACGGGCATTACCGTTTCGGGCACAGACCGGGTCGTGATCCCCGCTCATCAAACCGGAAAGGTCAATGCGAAAGTGAAGGTCAATGCCAAAAAAGTAAAGGCAGGCACCTATGAGGGAACCGTCACAGTGCGTGAAGGCGGAAAAACAGTCGCAAAAGTGCCGACGCTGCTGATTGTAAAAGAGCCGGACTATCCGCGCGTGACGTCAATCGACGTGCAGGACGGCACAACGCAGGGAACCTACCAAATTGAAACCTATCTTCCGGCGGGAGCCGAAGAGCTTGCCTTCCTTGTATATGACAGCAATCTTGACTTTGTCGGCCAAGCCGGCATCTACAAAAAGCAGGATAAAGGCTATCAATATTTCGACTGGAACGGCAAAGTCAATGGTGACACCGCACTGCCGGCAGGAGAATATTATATGCTGGCCTATGCCGCGAACAAAGGGAAATCAAGCCAGGTGCTGACTGAAAAACCTTTTATCATTGGATAACCGAACAACCCTGCTGGAGCATCAGCAGGGTTTCTTTCTGATTAATCGGCAAAAGCTTCTCGAAGCAGGCGGTATGATTGAAGTTTATCTTCAAAATGATGAGTAATGGTTACAGCCATCACTTCTTCTGTTCCGTATGCTTTACTGAGAGCCAGAATTTGTTCTTTCACTTGCTGCTTCGTTCCAATGATCATTCGATTCCGATTATCGGCAATTCGTCTTTGTTCATACGGTGTATACGTATTGCCGCGGACGGTTTCGTAAGACGGTACGCCGTGAAGCGGAATCCCCTGTTCACCCGCAAGCAGCGTATAATCCATGACGGCCGCGAGTTCCTCCGCTTTCTCTTCCGTGTCCGCGCACAGCACAAACACCGCCACGGCTGTTTTTGGTTCTTTTCCTAATAGAGAAGGTTTAAATCTGCGCTTATATTGTGCCGTCGTGCTTTCTCCGCCTTCTCCATTAATAAAGTGGGCAAACATATAGCCTGCTCCCGTTTCTGCGCTCAGAAGCGCGCTTTCCCCTGAAGAACCGAGAAGCCAGACTTCCGGCGCCGTCTTAATAAGGGGTGATGCGGTCAGATTCGGAAAACGGTGATTGTCATCGGCTGCATCATGCAAATACATCGCCAGCTCACGAATCTGTAGCGGGTATTGATCAGCACTACGCTTCCCGCCATCATTCAGCGCCCATGATGCGATTGGCATTCCGCCCGGCGCTCTCCCTAATCCGAGATCGATTCTGCCCGGCGTCAACCCTTCAAGCACGCGGAAATTCTCCGCCACCTTATATGCGCTGTAATGCGGAAGCATGACACCGCCCGAGCCTACACGAATCTCATTCGTTTTCGCCGCAATATAGCTGATCAGCACTTCAGGGCTTGAACCCGCCAACCGCTCTGAAAAATGATGCTCTGACACCCAAAACCTCTTATATCCGAGCTTTTCCGCCTCCTGCGCCAGTCTTACTGTATTCCGCAGCGCGCTTTCCGCAGAACTCCCTTCTGATACAGGAGATTGATCTAATATGCTTAATGAAATCATCACTGTCACCTCATCAACATCGTACCACTGCTAAGCCGTTTTTTCTTTCTGTATGCTTATAAGCATCCCTGATGATAAACATTTATATACCTTGTTCCATTTTGTCGAAATATGTTACACGTGAAACATAAAAAAACCTCTCCCGGTCAGGAGAGGTTTTTTCTTAATTCTTTTGAAAACCTTTATCTTTTACATATTTATTTAAATAGGTTCTCGGTTTTTGTTTCATGAACTGCAGGATTTGATCAGACCACGTTTCAACCCGCTTGCCGTTTGTCCGTTTATCATAATAAGCGGAAATGGTTTCATCATATTCCTTCATATAACTGCGGAAGTGTTCTTCATTCGTATCGTACGTGTTTTCATGATATACGGCTTGTTTCGGCAGGCGCGGCTTTTGACCGGACGGATGAGCGGGATGACCGACTACCAAGCCGAACAGCGGCAGCACATGGTCAGGCGTTCCAAGCACTTCCGTCACCTGATCAAGTTCATTTCGAATGCCTCCGATATAACAAATGCCAAGCCCCATTGATTCCGCGGCAACACTTACATTTTGTGCGGCAAGTGCGGCATCAATGACGCTGACCATAAACATTTCCGTATTCTCAAGAAGCTCGGTAATGTTTTCGCCTTTTTCCTCAGCAAGTTTTTTATGGCGGTACAAATCAGCGCAAAACACAAACAAGTGCCCGTTATTTTCGACGTAAGGCTGGTTTCCGGCCAGCGCCGCCAGCTTCCGCTTTTTCTCCTTATCGGTTACGCCGATGATGGAGTAAGCCTGCACGTAACTGGACGTTGACGCCGCCTGGGCGCTTTTCACTAATGTATCTATCTCTTCTGCTGTCAGAAGCTCGTCAGTAAATGATCGGATCGACCGATGATTAAGTATAGTTTCGATGGTATTGTTCATATAAAAGCCTCCTTCTCTCTATATCATATCCGAAAGGGAATCATGTCAAAAGCGAAATGCTCTAAACAAAAAAAGACAGCCCGAAAAACGAGCCGTCTCACATTAAGAATTGAACAAGTAGCTTTTATATTTCGTCAGCTGCACACTTGCGTTATATACGATCCCGAAGCTGATTAATGTAGAAAGCACCGAGCTCCCCCCATAGCTGACAAACAGCAGCGGAATACCGGTAACCGGCATAATGCCGATATTCATCCCGATGTTCTGGAAGGTGTGAATCACGATAAGTGCAGTAAATCCTACGCAAAAAAACGCGCCAAATCGGTTAAACGCATGCAAGCGGTCAATCAGCACCACAAGTCTGTAAATTAAAAAGAAAAACATGACAACCGCAATGGCGCAGCCTAAAAATCCAAAACTTTCACCCAGAATCGCAAAGATAAAGTCGGTCTGTCCCTCAGGTACGTACACCTTCAGATTATGAACACCGTTTCCGGTAATGCCGCCCGATCCGATCGCCATAACGGCCTGATCCACCTGCCAGCTTTTATCGCTCTCTGCCTGAGTCGTTGCCGCACTGGAGTCAGACATCCACGATGTAATCCGGTTAATTTGATAATCCGCAATGCCGATTGAATTCGCCACATGGGGAAATTCAATCACGAGAACTAAGAAAAGGCCAAGCACAAGCGCGGCCGAACCGCCGATGATGGTGATCAGCTTCCAGTTCACACCTGACATAAACACCATCACCATAACGATAAACAGACAGATCGCACCCGTTCCGGCATCCTGCAAGACGATCATCCCGATCGGAATAACCGTCCATGCCGCAATTTTCAAAAGCAGATTCACATCTTCCCGAAGTGACCTTTGATCCTTCGGGCCCGCCTTCGATATAATGGACGCGACCATCATCATAATTCCTATTTTCGTGAACTCTGAAGGTTGAAGAGTGAAGCTGCCGATTTTAAACCAGCTCTTCGCTCCGTTTTTAATCGGCGCGATGGATTCCGGCGCCACACGTAAAAGGAGCAGTGACAGCACGCCGGCAATTAACACGTACAGACTCAGTTTTTCAAGCTGCTCTAAATCAAAATACATGATACTGACCATGAGACCGGCTCCGATGACATAAAAGACGATCTGTCTCATCCAGGCATCACTTCCGTACTGCCCAAACTGTCCGGCCGCATAAATCGCCGCAACACTAATTATTAAAAACACACCAAATATAAAAATCAAATCCCCCTGATAATAGGGATTTTGCTGTTTCTTATATCGACTCATTCTATCCCGCCTTACATTTTCATCGGAAGTCACTATTGTTTATTATACATGAACACTGTTCAAGAAAACATGATGAGGTTGCTTCCTTTTTATTTTTTACGGTTTGGGGACTACACGACATATGACGTGTCAGAAAAGGAAATGTTTCGGTCATGACGAAACTTTTCCGATAAAAAACCCCTTCTCGTCAGAAAAGGGGTTTCAGTCTATGTATAACGTCATAAACAAGCTGTTCGGGTCCTCTTTATAATGTGCAAACGGATTACAATATTGAAACCCGGCTTTTTCATACAGGCGTCTGGCGGGGAGAAAAGCCTCCATAGAACCGGTTTCCAAGCTGATCCGCTGATAGCCCCGCCGCCTTGCTTCTTCAAGCATATGGCGGAGGATCCGGTTGGCTGCGCCTTTTCTGATATGATGCGGAGAGGTTTTCATTGATTTGATCTCACCGTGCCGGCTGTTTAGCTCCTTTAAGGCACCGCAGCCGAGCATGATGCCGTTTTCCCTCGCACTCCAAAACGTAACGTCAGGCTGACGCAGCCGGTCCGCATTGAGCGCGTGTATACTTTCCGGAGGAAAATGCATGGTCATGCTCTTCAGATGCTCCTGTAAAAGCGCAATGACATCCGGCGCTGTGACATCTTCTTTCCTTACGTCCACTTCAAGCCACCCTTGCTGTGCATATTTTCTTTGACCATAGCAAAGGTTCACAGCCTGCACCATTCCATTGTCCGGAAATGTGACAGGGTATTTGGCCTTTCCGGTTTCTTGTACCTATCCAAAAATGAGGCAATAGTTGCAATACATTTCTCGAAAAAGCGGTATCAAAAATTGGAAAACATGGTATAATAATTGTAACAAAATGTTCAAAAAACGACCACAAAACAGACACATTTCATTCTCTGTATTTCATTTTGGAAACGCTCCCATAAAATGAAAGGAGACATGTAAGATGGACATGTTTTTTGCTTATTTACTGGTCGCAAGCGCAACACCCCTCTTTATCTGGCTGGATAACAAAAAAGTCGCTCTTTCGGCCATACCGCCAATTATTCTCATGTGGGTTTTCTTCTACTTTTACGCAACCAGCAGCCTATCCCCTCTCGGCCACACACTCATGATCATCCTGTTTGCCGTCAACGTCATCGTTGCCCATATCGCCGCCTTTATCATTTACGGCCTTCCGCGTCTGCGCCGGAGAAGAAGCCAATAAAGGCACAAAAAACCCTCTTCGCCTGAACGAAGAGGGTTTCTTTTTATTCCTGATGTTCGGAATGTTGCTTCGCACCGCCAGGAGGGTTTCCATCCATATGGTCACCGTGATGGTAGTGCGCCGCAAAGATCCAGATGGAACCAAGGATGATAACAATCGCTCCGAAAAATCCGAAGAGCGTGTTTCCGACTTGAATTCCGCCGTTTTCGCTTTCTGTCATGTGCATGAACATGAGAAGCTGAAGACCGGCTTGGATAAATGCGAATCCGAAAATGATCCAGAGTTTTGCTGATGAGCTTAAATCCGTATATACCGCAACCCAAAGGGCCAGCAGGGTCAGAATAATAGACAACGCAAAACCTACGATATGCTTCCACGGAAAGTGGCTGTGTTCAGCAGATTTGTTTGCCATATTATAGTCCCCCCAATCCGATGAGATAGACGCCTGTAAAGATGAAGATCCAAACAACGTCTAAGAAGTGCCAGTATAAACTTGAGATAAAGATTTTTGAAGACGTCTGCGGCGTTAATCCGCGTTTCTTCAATTGCAGTAAGATGCCGGCAATCCAGAAGATACCGATCGTTACGTGCGTTCCGTGCGTTCCCAGAAGGACGAAGAATCCAGACCAGAAAGCACTTGTACCGAGAGATGCTCCTTCATGTACATAGTGGATGAACTCGTTAAGCTCACATCCGACGAAGCCCGCGCCGAGAAGGAGCGTAATGATCGTCCAAATGACGACGCCTTTTAAACTTCCGCGACGCATTTCATGAACAGCGATCCCGCAGGTGAAACTGCTGATCAGAAGCAGGAATGTCATGATCATGACAAGCTTCACTTCAAATAATTCAGCCGGTAAGACTCCTCCTGCTGTTCTTCTTTGAAGAACGAAGAAGGTTGCAAATAGTGTTGAGAACAACACAATCTCTGCCCCTAAAAAGATCCAAAACCCGAGAATATTGAGTCTGCCGGTTTCAGATTGATATTCCATAGGCGCGTTAGAATTGCCGTGTTCTGCATGTTCCATAAATCACGCCTCCTTTATTCGGAAATCTTTCTTTCCGTCTCTTTTATTTCTTCAACAGGTATATAGTAGCCATTGTCATATTCAAATGAACGAAGCACCATGCAAAGCAGAATGCCGATCAAGCCGACAATGCCCATCCAGAACCATTCAAATACAAGTCCGAAGCCTGCAATACCGAACGCCACTGACATAATAAGCGGTCTTCCGGAGTTGTGCGGCATATGGATTTTCTTGAACTTGCTTTCCGGATGAATATCCGTTTTGTCTTCTTTCAATTGCAGTAACGCATCTTGAGATTTCACTTCAGGAAGCACCGCAAAGTTGTAATGCGGCGGAATCGCAGATGAAGTCGCCCACTCAAGCGTACGTCCCACGCCCCATGAATCTCCGCTGATCTCGCGAGTAGAATAGCGGAAGCTGTAGTAGATGTTGTAGCAAAGGATTAAGAATCCGACACCCATCATGAAGGCTCCGACAGTTGAAATAAAGTTCAATGCAGTCCATCCGTCATTCGGTCCGTAAGTGTAAATACGGCGAGGCATACCTTGCAGCCCCAAGAAGTATTGAGGGAAGAAACATACATTAAATCCGATCATAAAGATCCAGAAGAACCATTTTCCGATTCTTTCGTTCAGCTTGTGGCCGAACATTTTCGGATACCAGAAAATAAATCCTGCGAAACATGCAAATACCGTACCCGCGATCAGCACATAGTGGAAGTGAGATACGAGGAAGTACGTATTATGGTATTGATAATCCGCTGCAGCCATCGCAAGCATAACCCCTGTTACCCCGCCGACAACGAAGTTCGGGATAAACGCGAGCGCCCACAGCATCGGTGTTGTAAAACTGATCCGGCCTTTATACATCGTAAAGAGCCAGTTAAAGATTTTAACCCCGGTCGGAACCGAAATCGCCATCGTTGTAATCGAGAAGAAAGAGTTAACGGACGCACTGTTCCCCATTGTGAAGAAGTGGTGAGTCCATACAAGGAAACTCAGGACGGAAATGGCGATAATTGAGCCGACCATCGCTTTATAACCGAATAACTGCTTTCTTGCAAACGCTGAAATAATTTCAGAGAAAATACCGAATGCCGGTAAGATAACGATATATACTTCAGGGTGTCCCCAAATCCAGAACAAGTTAGCCCAAAGCATCGGCATACCGCCGGCTTCCAGCGTGAAAAAGTGAGCGCCGAACAAACGGTCAAATGATAACAGCGCCAATGCCACTGTCAAAACAGGGAAGGCGAATACGATAATAACCATTGTAATCAGCGTCGTCCATGTGAACATCGGCATACGCATCAGCGTCATGCCTTTCGTACGCATTTTCAGGATCGTCACCATAAAGTTGATACCCGTCATCAGCGTACCGATACCGGCAATCTGAAGACCGAGCAGGTAGAAGTTCTCACCAGGCCCGGGACTCATGTCGTTGCTTGCCAGCGGCATGTAACTCGTCCAGCCTGCGTTCGGAGAACCTCCGATAACGAAAGAAATATTGAAAAGCATCGCACCTACGAAGAACGTCCAGAAACTCAGGTTGTTCAAGTAAGGGAATGCTACGTCGCGCGCACCGATCTGCAAAGGTACGACAACGTTGATCAGACCGATTAAAAACGGCATCGCCATGAAGATAATCATGATCGTACCGTGAGTCGTAAAGATCTCATTATAGTGGTTTGAGTCTAAAAAACTGTTATTAGGAAGCGCTAACTGGGCGCGCATCATCAAGCCGTCGACCCCGCCGCGGAACAGCATGATAACAGCAGAGATAATGTACATGATTCCAAGTTTCTTATGGTCTACAGACGTAAGCCATTCAGACCAGAGCCACTTCCACTTTTTGAAGTATGTGAGTACAACGATGATAGCAATAGTGGAAAGCGCAATGGAAACTTGTGCGCCCAGAATTAATGGGTCACCTGTTACAAAAAATTCATCCCATCTCAATTTCATTCGGGCTTCCTCCTTTCTTGTTCAATTTCAATCTTGTTTATCGTCGGATACTTTAAATTCGTTTTTCTTTACATTTTCCCACGGATCTGTTTTAGAGTGCGGTGATACGGCTTTGTAGCCAAGGCGTTTGCGCGCCTCCATCGCATATTCGGCATCTTGGCCGTGGTCAACGTATTTTAAGTGTGTAGAAGAGAACGTTAATTTACCGACATTCTCCGGAAGCATCAGTTCGTCATACTTCTCTTTCGTCAGCTTTGGAGAATCGCTTTGGGCTTTTTTCACCCAGCTGTTAAAGTCTTTTTGCGTAACAGCTTTTACGTTGAATTTCTGGTCGGCAAAGTGTTCGCCGGTGAAGTTCGCGTTGCGGCCTTCATATGTTCCCACTTTGTCAGCCTGTAAGTATTGATCCATCAGCATTCCCGCCATCGCGTATTTTTGTCCCCCAAGCTGAGGAATCCATAGCGATGCCATTGAATCGGCTGAAGAAATTTTAAATAAAACCGGACGGTCTACAGGAATGTTCAGGTAGTTAACCGTCTCAATATCCTGCTCTGGGTAGCTGAATACCCATTTCCAGTCTACCGAAGTAGCATAAACAACAAGAGGCTCTTTATCCTTTGTCGCTTCAGGCGCTTTTTCTAACGAATATATCGTCTGTACGGTAGGCACAGAAAGTGCAATAACAATTAAAATTGGGATCACTGTCCAGACTACTTCTAAGAACGTGTTGCCGTGCATCTCGGGCTTGTAATTTCCGCTGTCTTTGCCTTTACGGTCGCGGTATTTCACTAAAATGATTGTAAATAGTACGAATACGACGCCGACAATGAACAGCATAAATCCGATTGACAAGAGAATCAGATCTTTCTGCTGGTCTGCTACAGGTCCTTTCGGATCTAAAACGGAAATGTCGCTGCATCCGCCCAGTACGAAAACAACAGCCAACATCGCTATTAAAAGTAACGGTTTAAATGCTCTGAACAAGAAGATCACCATCCTTCCTATTGATGTAGTGAATCTGAAATGTACTTTCTCAAAATCTTTTCTCTATCTACCTTGTTATGCTATCAAAATCTGCCCTTATTAGCTTTATTTTTTTCTAAAGTTCATCTTTTTTTCGACCTAATGTCACAAAATCGTCAAAAAATGCATGAACTTTTTCCACTTGCGCAAATCAAACATAAAAAGTTTTAGATCATTTAGCATATATAGAGAAAAAAGATAGTGAGAACGAATAATACCAAATAAAGGTTTACCATAATAAAAAACGCTGGTCAACAAAAAGTTTCATTTTGTTAAACATTCTACAAAAGAAATATTTTTTCCTTTGCTCACACCTTTTCACACGGTTTCCATTTTAACGCAACGCATTGTGAAAAAAAAGACCGGAACGCGCCTTGATATGTTCATTATAAAAAACGCATTCATATGTTTAATATGGACAAAACGAAGGTAACATATAGGCATAAATAAATAAAAAATAGGAAGTGATATTTATGGGTTTTATCGTATCTCTGATTGTCGCTATTATTATCGGCTGGATCGGAAGTTTATTTGTAAAAGGCAGTATGCCCGGGGGAATCATCGGGTCAATGATCGCCGGTCTGATCGGCGCATGGATCGGGCACGGACTGCTCGGCACATGGGGTCCTCACCTTGCCGGCTTTGCCATCATTCCGGCAATCATCGGAGCTGCGATCGTGGTATTCTTATTCAGCCTGATCGCCAGAAGCAGAGGATAAAAAAAAGCCTCGTCCCTTATGGGATGGGGCTTTTTTCCGGTAGAGCGCCCAAATGGCGGATAAACCGCCGGAAAGCCGCTCTGCCTTCTTCTGTTTGTTTAAAGACGCCGGCATGCTCCAGTATCCGCGCAAAGGCATGGCCGATTTCCTCTTTCAGAATCTGTTCCGCGTTTTCTTTCGTTATCTTCCGCTTATGCAGCACACTGAGCGCCCAATCTTTATGCGCTGCCGCAGAAGGGTCTGCCGTTAAGACCGCTTCCGGGTCCGGTGAGCACAGCGCTTCAGCCGTGTATTTCATTTCTTGTTCAAGGCGGCCCGGCAGAATCGCAAGCCCCATTACCTCAATCAGTCCGATATTTTCTTTTTTCAGGTGATGAACTTCCTGATGGGGATGAAAAATTCCCAGCGGATGCTCATCAGAGGTGCGGTTATTTCTGAGGACGAGATCTAATTCGAATAAACCGTTTCTCCGCCGGGCAATCGGCGTAATTGTATTGTGCGGTGTTTCTCCTGAATAGGCGAGGAGATCAGCCGCCTCATCGGAATAACCGCGCCACGCCCGCAGGATGGCATCCGCCGCGCCGGAAAGCTCAGACGCGCTCTCACTTTGCAGGCGGATGACCGACATCGGCCACTTCACAATTCCCAATACCGTTTTCGGATAGTCAGGCAGCCTGTACCGGCTTTCTGTCTCCGCCCGCGCCATCGGGAATTCATAATTGCCCCCCTGAAAATGGTCGTGGCTTAAAATACTGCCGCCGACAATCGGCAGATCAGCATTGGAACCGAGAAAATAATGAGGATACTGGCTGACGAACGACAGCAGCCGGTCAAACGTTTTTTTACTGATCTTCATCGGTTCGTGCCGGTCTTTCAAAACGATGCAATGCTCCCGGTAATACACATACGGAGAAAATTGCAGAAACCACTGCTCATCGCCGAGAATCACCGGAACGACACGAAGGTTTTGACGCGCCGGGTGATCCGGTCTCCCCTCGTACCCGACATTTTCTTTACAAAGAACACATCTCGGATAATCGGATTGAGGCTGCTCTTTGGCAGCCGCAATTGCTTTCGGATCTTTTTCCGGTTTTGAAAGGTTGATCGTGATGTCCAGCTTTCCGTAAGCCGTCTCAGCCGTCCACCCGACATTCCGCTTTATTCTGTCCGAACGGATATAATACACATCCTCTGAAAACCGGTAAAACGCCTTTGTCGCCTGCTCCGGCCCGTGCACCGCCTTTGTTTCTTCAAAACGACGGACAATCTCGGACGGCTGCGGGGCAAAGCAGCCCATGATCTTCGCGCTCAGCAGGTCGCGATAGGTGTCTGTATCGGCTGCAATCCGGCCCGTTTCTGCCGCCCATTCATAAATCGGGGCCAATATGTCCGGCAATGATGCCGCCGATTCATTTTCTTTCTGTTCTGAAACTTCCGGATGGGTGATATGCAAAGCTTCATATAAACGGTTTCTTGTATATTCAATATCAAGATAGGAAATCAGCTCTTTTTGCAATCCGTACCGGATTAAACGTTCCACGTGCCGCTCAATTGCCATCGTCATCCCCCTTTAGTTCTCTCGCTCCGGCTCCGACATCCGCCGTGTAAAAGTCAGCTTTTCTCCCTGTCTTTTCCTCATAGCGGGCTCCTGCCGTTTCAATAAAATCCGAAACCGCATCGTCCTTGACGATACTGACTGTACAGCCGCCGAAACCGGCTCCCGTCATCCTTGATCCGATCACCCCGCCGTGGCGCCAGGCCGCTTCAGCCAGTGTATCCAGCTCATGACTCGTTACCTCGTAGTCATCGCGTAAAGAGAGATGCGAATCCCTCATTAATTCACCGATATGATGAAGCTGATTGTTACTGAACATGTCGGCTGCCTCTATTGTGCGGTGATTTTCATAGACGGCGTGTTTCGCCCGGCGTCTGTTCACTTCATTCTGAATCAGCTCCGCATGAGCGTCAAAGGCGGAAGGGGTCAGCTCTCCCAGTGATTGAACGGAAAGATGCTTCTGAAGATCACAAAGCGCTTCCCCGCACTCCTTGAGCCTCGTATTATAGCCTGAGTCTGCAAGCGTTCGTTTTTTATTGGTATTTGCAATAACGATCGACAGCCCCGACAGCCCGAGTTTTGTATATTCAAAGCTGAGCGTCCCGCAATTCAGCAGAATCGCATGATGTTTCTTTCCCATTCCGATGGCGAATTGATCCATTATTCCGCAGCTGACGCCGATAAAGGAATTTTCCGCCGTCTGAGCGAGCTTCACCAAGTCGAGCATATCCGCCTCAAGCTCATGGCATTCCTTGAGAATGACCGCCGTAACAAGTTCAATGGAAGCCGAAGAGGACAGCCCCGCTCCGTTCGGGATGTTTCCCCAGAACACAATATCGAAGCCGTGCGGAAGGGAAAAACCGCTGCCGAGACATTCCGCCATGACCCCTTTCGGATAGTTGGCCCACCCGTCCTCTTTTTGATAACGGATATCATCGAGACTGCATTCCTTTATGCCCGCTTCCTTAAATTGATGAGAGTACATTCTGACGAGCCTGTCCCCTCTCTCCCGGACGGCTGCATATGTACCGATCGTCAGCGCGCACGGAAAGACGTGGCCCCCGTTATAATCCGTATGCTCTCCGATGAGATTCACTCTGCCGGGCGCAAAGAAAATGCGCAGGTCCTCCGATTCCCCGAATACATCAGCAAACGCTTTCTTTATTTTGTGCTTCATACGCATCCCCTTTCACCATTACACTTTCCCCCGGGGCGCGGAAAGAAACCGTTATGACACGCCCTCTTCTTTCGCTTTTCTGAAGACAATCCACTTGCTGGCCGCATAGTTGACGACTACGATAATGACGTTATCGGCGATTTTCGCCAACGTTTCGTTCATATGAAATTGACTGACCAGAAGAATCATCATGGCGAGATCGATGGCGAGAGACAATACCCGCACGCTGAAAAAGGCCGTCAATTCTTTCATCAGACTCCGCATCCCCGCGGTCTTTTGCTGAAATACATACAGTTTATTCGTGACATATGCAAATAGAACGGACAGAATCCAAGCAGCGACGGTCGCCGCCTTGTAATCCATCTCAAAGGCCGACGTCAGAATGTAAAAACTGACGATATTCACGATGGTCGTGAATATCCCCATAATGATATACATCATAATTTCTCTGTAGCGCATGGCAGTTCCTCGCTTTCTGAAAGACTTTTCTAAACCTTTTGTCAAATCAAGAAGAACGTTACCCCGATTTTCTGCCGCTGACAAAAACATAGAGCGCGTCAAACATGCTGCGGAAAGTAACCGGCCTTCCCAGCACATTGGATTGCTTAATCATCCCGTCGATGAGCGCGCACATCATGTTAGCGGTATGCTCGGTATCTATATGGTCTTCTATTAAATTTCTCGATTTGAGCCAATTTATGTACATGGTGCTTTCTTCTATCCATAACTTATAAAGACGGATATAAGCTTCATATTCACTGACGACTTTGTAAGTAGGCATATGAACGGCAAAAGACACAACATTCCAGGCAGGCTTGCTGTTTACAAACCGCATCAACAGGCTGGCCGCGCTTGCCGCAGCTTCACAAAGCGTCAACGGCCGCGCTGTTTGCTTTTCTAATTCGTCGAGATAGCCAGTGATGATCCTTTTTTTAATCTGACGCCTGTCTAACAAATGCTTCAGAAAATCTTCCTTGCTTTCAAAATGAACGTAAAACGCGCCTTTGCTGAAACCCGCCGCTTTACTGATGTCATCGATTGAGACTGAATCGTAAGCTCTTTCAATCAGGAGATGAAGGCCTGCGTCAATAAAACTTTCAAATGTTTCTTCTCTCTTAATTTGAAATTTGTTTTTTTTCATTTTTTACCCCAGCTGTTTGATCATTCACTTTATCTTACACCGAATCATTCTTTTGCGGTATTTTTTATGCAAAAAGAATATGCTAGTCGACGCTTTGAGGGTAAATGTTAATAGGTCATATGATTTATTTTTATTTGCATACTATCCAGTCAGTATTTATTTGTTTATTATTATACGTAAGAATTCTTGAAGGATTTTGGTTATTTCAGTCATTTTCTTAGGGAATAGGTAGGTGAATTCATCTTCAATTTGGGATTACCGGCCAACTATGTGTGATATTTGTTATACATTGGCTGCTGTAGCTGGGCAAATCAATTTTTCAATTGGAGGTTCTTATGAAAACTCATGTAATGAAAGATATAGATCAAGATTGGCAATTGTTAATTCAAGAGGCTAGAATCATGGGTTTGCACATTGACGATGTGAGGCGCTTCTTAAATACTGAAAAAGCGGTGAAGAAAAAAACACCAATGAAAAACACCATCCGCCAGCGGTAAGATTACAGGCGGATCCTTTTACTATATGACCTGCCACAGTCCGCCCGCACCCGAGTTTTCAAAGGAACATCCGCAATAAGAGGGGAATCAGAGAACAAACCGTATACCGGACAACCATTCCCGTCCGCATTCCGCAATTGAACAGCCAAACATGGTGATATGAGATCCCCCCGCTGCATATCTTGTGTATATGCCCATTTATGAGGTGATACACAGATGGATACGAATCCCTATTATGATGAAAAACAACAGAACTACTACGAAGGCCTGAATCCTTATTTATTGAACAAAATAGACGAAAACTGGCGGACAGTGCTTGATGTCGGCTGCGGCACAGGCAATTTAGGAGCGGCGATCGAAGACCGCGGAATAACGGTTTACGGCATTGAAGCGTATCCCGAAGCCGCAAAAAAGGCGGAAAGCAAATTGAGCCACGTGCTTTGCGGCGACATTGAATCCGCCATTCTTCCGTACGAATCAGAACAATTCGACTGCATGCTGTTCGGAGACGTTCTTGAGCATCTTATCGACCCGTGGTCCGTGCTGAAAAAGCTTCGCCCGTATGTAAAAAAAGACGGCACGGTGCTTGCATGCATACCGAATGTCGGCCACATCTCAGTGGTGCTGGAGCTTTTAGCCGGCAAATGGACTTACAGGGACGCCGGATTAATGGATCAGACCCACCTGCGTTTTTTTACCCGTGAAGAGACGCTTTCATTATTTAAAGCCGCCGGCTATGAGGTGAAACGCATTGAGGCGATCCGCGTTGATCACCCTTCTTACCACAAAGCCATCGCATCATTGCACGAAGTATGCGTACAGCTTGGCATAAGGCATGACTTTATGACAGAAGCATCGGCGTATCAATATGTGATTGAGGCCGAGAGGAGCATGTAATGGATTCACATTCATTTCTGTTTGTCGTCTGTGTGAATGACGAGTCGCTGTACTCCCGGTGCAAAAGCCATATCATGCAGCTTACCGTCCCCCCTTCATACTCCGTTGATATCATGCCGATATACGATTCAGCAAGCATAGCCTCGTCCTACAACAAAGCGCTGAGACACCCCTCCAAATATAAAATTTATCTGCATCAGGATACCTTTATCATTCATCAGCATTTCCTTCATGACATGCTTCATATCTTTCAATCTCATCAGGAGCTCGGCCTTCTCGGTGTCGCCGGCTGCAAAACCCTGCCGCCGAACGGCATTTGGTGGGAAAGCGGAGAGCGGATGGGAAAAGTGATTGAATACCGGGGGAATGCTTATCACCCGCTGGTCTTTGAGCACGGTGATGAAGACGGACTGTTTACGCCCGCTGACGCCATTGACGGCTTGTTAATGGCAGCTCAATATGATGTGGAGTGGCGGGAGGATTTGTTTCGCGGCTTTCATTTTTACGACACATCACAATCGCTTGAATTTCAAAAACACGGCTATCAAGTCGGCGTCGCCTGCCAGAAAGACCCTTGGTGCCTTCATTTTTGCGGCGACTCATTTGACGCCGCGGCATATGAAGCGGACAGACAAACATTTGTCAAACACTATATGGCAAAGCCCTCTCGCTGATCGAGAGGGCTTTTTTCGGGTTAACGTTTATTCAGTTCCCGCTCAATGATTTGTTCAAAGGTTTCCTTTCCCGCCGCGCCAGGGATTCTCTCATCGCCGATGATAAACGTCGGCACTGCCGTAATGCCGGCTTCCTCATAAGCATGGCGGAGCGCTTCCCGCTGTACGTGTCTGTACGCTCTTGTCTCAAGCGCCTCTTTAAAGGCAGCGCCGTCAAGTCCGGCTTCTTCCGCAAGCTTTGTCAGCACGCCAACGTCACCGATATTTTGTTCTTCCTGAAAGAACGCCTGAAAAACGCGTGTATGGTATTCGCTTCCTTTCCCATGTTCCTTTGCGAAATGAAAGCCTTCAAATGCCAAATCCGTGTAAGGATGCGGTGACACGCGGGGGAACGTGATTTCAACGCCTAAAGACTGCGCCATCGGCTCAATGGAGTTTTTCCACATCTGCCGCTTGGCGGGATCATTCACCGGATCAAGTTTCGGCGAGGGGCTCGGACGCAATTCAAACGGCATCCATTCCACCTGTACGTCCTTGTCCTTGATTGCTTCTTCAAACGCCGCTTTGCCGACAAAGCAAAACGGACATACATAATCAGAATATACTTTAATCTGCAGTGTCATTGTAAGTCTCCTTTCCTTTTTATTTTAAGTTGTAACATATATAGTTACAAGTGTTTTTTTAAAAACACCCTCCATATGGAAGGTGTCACGATTCCAGCAGCCTTTGGGCGATATATTCTCCTTTTTTACAGCCGCCGGGACAGGCGAATAAGGAAGAGCCGATCGTTTGTGTGTATTCATTCAGCGCATCCTTTGCCGCCAAAGCCTTCAGCATCGGGACAAATTGGCGGTCCGGGTCTTTTTGAAAACAGATAAACAGCAGGCCTGCGTCAACATAGCCCGTCTTCGGATCAATTCCGTCCGTATAGGAAAATGCCCGGCGCAGAATCTGTCTGCCGGTTGATTTTGCCACACTGACATGCGAGTCGGCGGGAATTTGATTCAGCTTCACGGGATCGGTTTCCTTTTTTTGTCCGAAAGGCGCGCCCGAGCTTTTCACCCGCCCGAACGTGTCCTCTTGTTCCTTCAAGGATGAACGGTCCCATATATCTAAAAACATCTTAATTTTCCTAAACGCCATGTACGTGCCGCCCGTCATCCAGTCCGGCTCTCCTGATTGAACCCAAACGATCGAATTCATCAGGTTTTCATCCTTTGTGCTTTGGTTGCCGGTGCCGTCTTTGAATCCGAAGAGGTTGCGCGGCGTTTCCCCGTTTTTCCCGCCGCTTAAGAAACCTTTATTGAGAAAGCGGACTTCGCACACGCCTGCTGCCTGTTTCATCAGGTTGCGCACCGCGTGGAACGCCGTTTGTTCATTATCCGCGCAGACCTGTATGACGATATCACCGCCGCCTTGTTTCTTATCGAGCTTGTCGTTAGGCATCGGCGGAATATCGGCGAGATGCTTCGGTTTTTTATCTTTCAGTCCGAAGCGGTCCCTCCCGTCTTTCTCGAAAAACCCGGGGCCGAAGCCGAAGGTAACGGTCAAATTCGCCGGGGCCAGATCCTGCGACTCCCCGGTATCCTGCGGAGGTATATATTTATTTTTCTGTTCGCCCGACGGGACGGCGCCTGAAGTCAGCAGCTGTGTCAGGCTTGTCCATTGTTTGAAAAGGGAGATGACATCGGCTTTGTCGCTTGACATGATATCAAGCGCTGCAAAATACACATACGTCTGATGCGCCGTTGTGATTCCTGCTTGGTGCTTTCCGTAAAAAGGAACGATTTGATCACGATCACGTTTTTCATCATTCTTCTTTGAAGCGGTGGCCGCCGGTTTGAAGAGCGGCGCGAGTCCTCCGAGGCCGCTCGCTCCGACAGCGACGGCGGCGCCCGCGACGGCGCCCCACTTCAGGACATCCCGTCTGTGGATCTGTTTTTCCTTGTTTTGTTCATCACTCATGCTGTGTCTTAACTCCTTTTAAAGCACATCGGCAATCTTCGACATGGTTTCAGAAAGGGCCGTCAGCTTCGTGCTTATCTCTCTGATTTGATCTGTACTTAATGTATCACAAGACGTATACGATTGATCGCACGTTTTGATTTCGACATCAAAACTTCAAATTCGCTGAATTCCGCATCAAGTTTTTCCGTGACCTCGAAATGATCTCTCACTGCGCGCTTTTTACTGGTTAATAGAGTGCTTTTAAGCCTTCGGCGCCGGCGGTGATTGGTTCAGGCATCACTTTGAGCAAAGCGATAGAGCCGTCAAACACTTCGGTCGATATTGCAAGCTGATTGCCCTGTTCTTGACATACGGCTTATATTCTCCAAGTCCGTCACTGCCTTTTTGCGCACAAAGAAAAAGGGCCGCCCTATCGGGACAGCCCTGCTTTGGAGTGCTGAATTTCCTCTGAAAACTTGCGCGCTGCCGCTTTTGGATCTTCGGCTTGGCTGATGGCGCTGATCATGCTGACGCCGTCTGCACCCGCTTCAATGACGGGCGCCGCGTTGTCAGCCGTAATGCCGCCGATTCCTACAATCGGAATGCTGATGCCCTGACGCCGCACCTCTTCAATCAATGTAACGCCCTGCACAGCTTCAGCATCTTTTTTTGTTTCGGTCGGATAGACCGGGCCCATTCCGACGTAATCGGCTCCGGCGGCTTCCGCCCGCTTCACCTCGGAGACGTTATGTGCTGACACACCGAGAATCATATCGCCGATTGCCGCTCTCGTTTCTTCGGCGTCTGCGTCATCCTGTCCGATATGCACTCCGTCCGCCTCAAGGCGCAAGGCCAATTCGACATCATCATTAATGATGAAAGGAATCCCGGCCTGCCTGCAGACATCCTGCACCTGCTTCGCGAACAGGACAAGTTCATCCCCTGTTAAAGAACCGCTCCCCTTTTCCCGAAATTGAAAAAGCGTAGCGCCGCCCTCAATGGCTTTTTTCACCACGGAAACGGGGTCTGCGCTTGTATTGTTTGATCCCATAATAAAATAAACCGATAACATATCCTTCATCATTTCCCGAGAAATACGCGTCATTTTTCTGTCACCCTTTCAATTGCAGCAAGCTCGGCCGCTTCTTGTTCTGAGATGCTTGCCAGCTTGTTTAAAAGCTCAATCTGGAAGCTGCCCGGCCCCTTATGGACGGTGTCCAAAGCGGCAAGCTGAGCGGCGCTTCCGTATACAGAAACGGCTGAAACGGCCGCTTGCAGAACGTCCTGCCCCGCTGCGCAGAAGGCTCCGATTACAGACGTCAGCAGGCATCCTGCCCCCGTCACCTTCGTCAGCAGTTTATCACCGTTATGTACGGCGTATGTGTCGGTGCCGTCGGAGATGACGTCGGTTTTTCCGGTAATCGCAATGACCGTCTTCAGCCCGCTTGCAGCCGTCTTAGCGAGCTGAAACACATCTCCTCCGGCTTCCCCCGCATCCACGCCTTTTATCTTCCAATCAGGGGCGCCGGCAATATTGGCGATTTCCGCGGCATTTCCGCGAATGGCGGACAAGCGGACCGCCTGTATGATCTTGCGGGCTGATGCCGTCCGAAACGGCGTGGCGCCTGCGCCTACCGGATCAAAAATGACCGGAACACCGTTTTCATTGGCCGATTTTCCGGCTGCGATCATAGCTTCAACAGACGCCGAATTGAGGGTGCCTATATTCAAGACGAGCGCTCCTGCGATTTTCGCCATGTCGGCAGCCTCCTCAATTGCATAAGCCATAACGGGCGATGCGCCGAGCGCGAGCAGTCCGTTAGCGGTGAAGTTCGTGACGACATTATTGGTGATACTGTGAACGAGCGGGTTTTGATCCCGCACTTTACTCAAGTGTTGAGCTGCGGTTTGTGCGTCCATGCTTAATCATCCTTTTTTCTCTTTTTCGGATTCCATAAATACGATTTCGTATGCTCCAGCCAGGCTCTGGCGGCAAAAGACATATAGCGGTCTTTCCGCCAAATGATGGCTAAATGCCACGGAATGACCGGATGAACGAGCGGAATGGTTCTGACTTTGTCAGGATCAAGACCGCGGCAGATTCTTTCCGGCAGCAGGCCGATACCGAGATTGGCGGATACCATTTCGCTGATAAAGTCCCACTGTGACGTTTCATAAATGACGTGCGGCCTGAATCCGGCTTTCACGCATTCCGTCATAATTCGATTATGAAGGACAAAATCCTCCCTGAAAAATATGAATGGCTCTTCTTTCAATTCGTGAAGACTGCATTCTTTCTCGTCAGCGAGCCGATGTGACGGATGGACGACGAGCATAAGGGTTTCCTTGACGATTGTGAACGTATGAAAAATCTCTTCATTCGCGGGAAGCACAACGACCCCGATATCAAGCGAGCCGTCCTCCACCCCTTGCTGCACTTTAATAGAGCCGTCCTCAACAAGCTGAAACGTCACATCGGGATATGTGACGCGGAAGTCTCCGAGCACTCTCGGGAAAAAGCCGGACCCGATCATCGGCGGAAGACCGATGCGGACGTGCCCTTTCTTCACTTCCATAATATCGTTCAGCTCTGACGTCAGGTTTTGGAATGACTTTGTGATTTCCTGCGCCTGCACATACATGCTCTGCCCGGCGTCAGTCAGTTCAACTTGCCGGCCATTGCGGTAAAACAGCTTAATGCCGAGCTCCGTCTCCAGGTTTTTAATCATCTTTGAGATTGTCGGCTGTGAAACATACAGCGACTGTGAAGCCTTCGTAAAGCTTTTCAAACGGGCCACTTCCAAGAAATACGTTAAGTGCCGGATATCCATTACATTTCATCCTTTCTATAGACAAAAGGAATACACATTATTCTTTATATGTATTTTACCTATAGCAAAACCTTCTGTACAATATAAATATAAGGGAGGCATCATTATGAAAAAATTGCTGCTTACCGTTATTCAAATCGCTCTGCTGTTTATATTTGCGCGTCTGATCAATTGGGTCACGGCGGCTCTTCATATAAATATTCCCGGCAGTATAATCGGGATTGTGATTCTTTTCACATTATTGCATTTCAAGATTATCAAACTTGAATGGATTGAGCTTGGCGCAGCATGGCTCCTCGGTGAGCTGCTGCTGTTTTTCATCCCGTCTGCCGTCGGAGTGATTGAATACGGAGATATTATGTCTAAATTCGGCGTAAGCATTTTACTTGTCGTCGTCATCAGCACATTTGTCGTGATGGTTTCAACAGGTACGCTTACACAGCTGATAGCAAAAAGAAAGGAGAAAAAACAAACGTGTTCATCGGAATCATAAGTTTATTCTTAACTGTCTTAGTATATTTGGGCGCGAAAAAACTCTACATTCGTTTTCCGCGGGTGTATACGTCGCCGCTTCTGATTACGCCCGCTGTTTTGGTCGTACTGCTGCTTCTTGTCAATGTCCCGTATCAGACATACAATATCGGCGGCGGACTGCTGACCGATATGCTTCAGCCGGCAACAGTGGCGTTCGCTATCCCGCTTTATAAATATTTCCCGGTTTTAAAGAAATACGCCGTGGAAATTATTTTGAACGTAGCGGTCGGTTCATGTATCGCCATTCTGTCAACGGCCTTTATCGCGAAATGGTTCCATCTCGGCAGCAGCTTAGTCGACAGTCTCGTGCCGCGATCCGTGACGACGCCGATTGCCATGAACGTTTCAGAAATGATCGGCGGGATGCCGGCCGTTACAGCGGTTTTCGTCATTTTAACGGCTTTATTGGGAACGATCATCGGGCCGATGGTCATCCGCTATTTCCGCATTGATAACGAAATTGCCCGGGGCGTGCTGCTCGGAACCAGCGCGCACGGAGCGGGAACATCTAAAGCATTTGAGCTCAGTTCCGTATCAGGAACGATCTCAAGCGTGTCCATGATTCTCGCCGCGATTATGACGCTGTGCGCGGCCCCGATTTTGCTTTCGTTTATGTCATAAAAGACTGCTCCTTACAGAGCGGTCTTTTTTTATTTGCTATGAAGGATTGATTCGTCTGTCCTTCATAAAATGGCGAAAACACGATATGATAAGATATGAAGTGAAAAGACTGAAGAACGGATGTGTCATATGAACGGCCAGCAGCGAAGCAGCATCAGAAAAGGACTTGAAGTCGATATCGTCCTGAAAGCCGATCAGCGTTCAGGAAAGCTGACAAGAGGAATCGTGAAGGATATTTTGACGAACTCAAGCTTCCACCCGCGCGGCATTAAGGTCCGCCTTGAAGACGGGCGAATCGGCCGGGTGCAGCACATTATTGAATAGAAAAAAGCCGAAGCTTCACTCCCGGCTTTTTTTCTTTAATTTCAGCAATGAAATCCTCATATGTTCCCCTTTATATACAAAAAATCTTTAACCAACTATTGACTCTTACGTTGCGTAATACTTTAGAGTAGCCATTAAGGAGGCGGCAAACGTGATGGGTATGAAAGTAAAAGAAGTAGCTGAACTGATTGGAGTAAGCATACGTACTCTCCATCATTACGATCGAATCGGATTATTGACTCCTCAGGAAACGACCGATTCCGGTTATCGGCTTTATTCTGAAGAGAATCTTGAACAGCTGCAGCAGATACTATTTTTCAAGGAGCTCGATTTCTCCTTAAAAGAGATTAAAGAAATCATTAATAGTCCTTCATTTAATCGAAGGGAGGCATTACTTTTACAAAAGAAAATGTTGATTGAGAAACGGAATAGAGTCGATAAGATGATTGAAACCATCGATAAATCAATCAAACATATGATGGGAGAGATTTGCATGACGAACAAAGAGCGGTTTGAGGGAATGAACTTCAATCATAATCTTTATGAACAAGAAGCTCGCAAACGGTGGGGTGATCAACCTGTCGATAAGGTAAATATTAGATTGAAAAACATGACTGATGGTGAGCAAAAAGATTTATCTGATAAGTGGACTGCAATGTTCAATAAATTTGCACTCCTTATTAACCAATCTCCCAAGTCCCCAGACGTACAAACAGCTATCAAAGAGTGGTTTGATTTTCTCAATGAAAATTTTGGTGAATATTCTTTTGATGCCTTTTACGGATTAGGTCAACTCTATATTGAAGATAAACGCTTCACTAAGAACATCGACCGGTATGGTGAAGGGCTGGCGAAGCTCATGAGTGATGCCATTACAATTTATATAGATCATCAAAAAAAGGGTGGTACCCATTAAAATCATTATCGAGGATACAATTGGGCAATACGAAACGTTATTTTCAATGATTGAAAATAGAGAAGATTATTATCGGTATTCAATGATGAAACCTTTTGAAGATATGTGGAAAAAGATTAATGTTCCCTTAAAGGCAAAGCAACCTAACGGATATGATGTAATCATGGCTGCAAATATGCTGGGCTATCTGAGCATATTTGATACGGAAATCGGAAGAAAAGCATTAGAGAATCTAAAAGAAATTCAAGCTCTTCAAATTGCATATGACACTTTAACTCATTGTGTAGAATTTATCAAACAAAACCGCTTAAAAATAAATGCTGATGAAATAAGGTTTGGGATGTATCTGGCCAATCAAAAAAAGCTTCAATTACATAGAGGGTATTGTGGATTCGGAGGAATTCCGGGATTTATTCAAATTTCAATATTCCCCAATTCATATAACATACCGAGACTGCCTGCTGTAATCGCACATGAATTTCATCATAATATTCGTTTTTCGTATTTCAATTGGGATTATGGGAACGTAACAGTTGGGGATTACTTAATTATAGAGGGGCTGGCAGAATCGTTTGCCAAAGAACTTTACGGAGAAGCTCTGTTAGGTCCCTGGGTTACTTCTTTTGAAAAAGAAGACTTAGAATACTCAAAAGAAATTATCAAAGACTCATTAAATGTGAAAGGGTTTGCTGAGGTCAGCAGTTACATGTTTGGTGACACCTTTGCAGCCGAACAAGGTTATCAGCCTGTCGGCTTATCACCGTTTGCAGGTTATGCGGTTGGCTACCAAGCGGTGCAATCCTTCATGAAAGCCAACAATGTGGGCATCAGAGAGGCCACTTTACTTGGCACAGATGAGATACTAAGTAATAGCGGGCTGTTTCTTTAAACAGTAAGATATGAAGATTATTTTATCCCGTATTAAAGCGACGGAAGAGGGTTTTCTTTTCCCCTCTTTCCACGCTAAAATGATCATCCTATTTTTTCCGCAAGAAAACAACCTTCAAATAGTTCCCTTCTTTAAACGCGGGAATCGTTTTGAAATCTTCCGGAAGCGTGTATTCTTCCAAAATGTCGTAACGCTCATTTGTTTCTTTAAAGGCGGTCTCTATAAAACCTTTAAATTTCTTCATATTGAAGGCGCTGCTGTTTGTCGAAGCGACGATGATGCCGTTTTTTGCGGTGATGGCGATCGTTTCCTTCAGCAGGTTTTTATAATCTTTCGCCGCGCTGAACGTCCGTTTTTTTGTGCGGGCGAAAGAAGGCGGATCAAGGATGATGAGGTCAAACTCCAGCCCTTTTTTTTCCGCATAGCCGAAGTATTTGAAAACATCCATGACCTTAATGTCATGCGCCTCATAATCAATTCCGTTGGCGCTGAACTGTTCAATCGTTTTTGCGAGACTGCGGTTGGCGACATCGACGCTGGTCGTTTTCTCAGCTCCGCCAAGCGCCGCCGCGACGGAAAACGCCCCCGTATAAGAGAACGTATTCAACACCCGTCTGCCATTTGCATACTTATCCCGAATCGCTTTGCGCACATGACGCTGGTCTAAGAAAATGCCCGTCATCGCCCCGTCGTTTAAATCCACCGCGTACTGTATGCCGTTTTCTTGAACAATGACCGGAAAATCTCCTCTTTCGCCTTTGACAAAATCGTCGTCTTCCACGTATTGCCCGGCCGTATCGAATCGTTTCTTTTCATAGATCGCTTTATAAGAAAGCTCCAGTCCGTCAATCGCCTCAATCATGCTGTCCTTATAAGCGTAAATGCCTTTACTGTACCATTGAATCAGCAGATAACCGTCATAAAAGTCAATCGTGACGCCGCCGATGCCGTCGCCCTCACCGTTGAAAAGCCGGAACGCCGTCGTATCGGGCGCCTTAAACAGATGGGCTCTCGCTTCAGCCGCTTTTTTCAGCTTGTCCAGAAAGAAACGTCCGTCGATCCGTTCATCTCTCGCGCGGGACAGCACCCAGCCGACTCCTTTATTCTGCAAGCCGTAATAGCCTTTTCCGATAAACTCACCCTTCTCGGATGTCACATCAAAAAGATCGCCCTCTGTTAAATGAGCCGAGCTTCCGGTCAGAGCGTCTTTTTCAATCAGGGGGAATCCTTTTTTCAGCTTTCCGGCAAATGTATCTTTCACTGTAAGTAGCTTCATTGTGCATTCCTCTTTCGTTTTGCTTTCTCTTATCGTACCATAAAACATGATCAACACCGCATTGTCCCGAAAAATTCAAAACAGGGGGAAAACCATGACAGCCAAAAGAATCGACCATACAGGCATTATGGTCAAAGATATTGAAACATCCATCGCCTTTTACCAAGACGTTCTCGGTATGCAGTTAAAGGATCGTATCACTCATACGAACGGCATTATTGAACTTGCCTTTCTCGGCTTTCAAGAAGGGCCGGAGACAGAAATTGAGCTGATCCAGGGCTACAGCAGCGAGCTTCCCGCAGAAGGAAAAGTGCATCACGTCGCTTTATTAACTGAAGATATCGCGGCGGAGTTCACGCATGCGAAGCGTCAGGGCGCCGTATTCATTGATGAAGAAATCACGACGCTTCCGAACGGGTATCGCTACTTTTACATTGAAGGACCTGACGGCGAATGGATCGAATTTTTCCAGCGTTAAAAAAACGGGCGAAAGCGCCCGTTTTTTTTATGTTTCTTCAGTGGCGTTCTGTTCCGCCGCCCGTTCCTCTCTCCATTTTTGAAGATCCCAAATTCGGAAAAACGGATAATAGATGATAAATGTAATCAGGAGATTGATCAGCTGCATGACCGAACCGGAGATTTTCCCGCCCGTCGCCAAATAACCGGAAATCAGCGGCGGCATCGTCCACGGCACGGCGATTCCCGCCGGTTTTGCCACCATCCCCGTGCTCATCCCGATGTACGTCGCCGTAATGGTCAAGAGCGGTGCAATGATAAAGGGAACGATTAACAGCGGATTCATGACGAGCGGCATCCCGAAAATAATCGGTTCGTTAATGTTAAAAATCGCGGGCCCGATGCCGAGACGGCCGAGCTGTTTCATCTGTTTGCTTCTGGAGCGCACAAGCATGGTCAGCACAAGGGCAAGCGTCGCTCCGCTTCCGCCGACATTAATCCATATTTGAAAGAACTGTGTCGTAAAAATGCTCGGCAGCGCCTCTCCCGCCTGAAAAGCCAAACGGTTGGCATCCATCGCCCCGTACCAGATCGGCGACATGACGCCGCCGATAATGGACGCGCCGTGTATGCCGCACGACCAAAGCAGCATTTGCACGAATTCGGCGATAAGACTTCCGCCGAGACTCCCGCCCAGAATAGACAGCGGGGTGCCCAGCAGATCGCCTACGACATTGTGGAGGCTTTTAAAAGGAGTCATTTCAATAAACAGACGGGCCAGCCATACAAGCGTAATAACAATGAAACCGGGGATGAGCGCAACGAACGATTTGCTGACCGCAGGCGGCACTCCGTCAGGCATCTTAATGACGATATTTCTTTGTATGATAAACCGGTACACTTCCGTAGACAGCATTGCAATGATCATCGCGACAAACAGACCTTTGCTTCCGAGCAGCGAAATCGGAATGCCGCCTCCCACCATAATCTCTGTTGCCGAGCCGTCAGGAATAAACGGAATCTGATACGGCGTCGCCAATAAAAAGGCGGCAAGGGCAATGGCTCCCGACGACAGGGCATCCACCTCATAGCTTTCCGCAAGCCGGTAAGCAATCCCAAAGGCGGCGACAAGCGCCATAATGTCAAAGGACGCATTCACGGGATACCCGAGCTTTTCAACCCAATTTTCACCGAAAAGACCAGCCATAAAATCGGCATAACCGGGAATCGGAAGACTCGTCAGAATCAGAAAAACCGATCCGATGATGATAAGCGGCATAGTCAAAATAATGCCGTCCCGCAAAGCTCTTAAGTGCCTTTGGCCGGCGACTTTTCCGGCGACAGGCATGATTTTTTCTTCCATGACCCGATTGAACGTACTCATTTATCAAAAACCCCCTTTTTGAGTTTATTGCGCAGATGTCTTAAAGCATTTTCTCCATCATATTTTGGAAACGCTTACATTTGCATACAGAAATTTTCCTTATCCCTTAGGAAAAAAAGAATTCCGCACTGCCGATATATAAAGAAAAAGGGGGAATTGCAATGTATCACATCCTGAAACCAATAATGGCCGCGGCCTTGTGCGTCAGCCTGTTCTCCGCCGCGGCGCCCGCGCACGCCGAGACGCACGACCGGGACGTTATCGTGGTGTACAAAAATCAAAACGGCAAGGAATCCGCCATAGACAGCGGAGCGGATGTGGAACAGACCTATCAGCATCTCCCGGCAGTCGCCGTGTCTGCCGATTCGCAAACGGTGAAAGACCTGAAACAGGACCCTGATATCTTATATGTAGAAAACAATGTATCCTTTCAGGCGGCAGGCGGTTCTGATATCCGCCCGTTATCAGCGGCCCAAAGCAGCAGTTACGCGCTGCCGCAATGGGATATAGAACCGACTCAGGTCAAGCAGGCGTGGAAAGAAGGCTTGACGGGAAAAAAGGTGAAAGTGGCTGTCATTGACAGCGGCATTTACCCTCATGATGATCTGTCTATTGCCGGAGGCTATTCCGCAGTCAGCTATACTTCCTCATACAAAGATGACAACGGACACGGGACGCATGTCGCCGGAATCATTGCGGCCAAACATGACGGATACGGCATTGACGGCATCGCGCCGGATGTCCGGTTATATGCGGTTAAAGCATTAGACAGAAAGGGTGCAGGGGATCTTAAAAGCCTTCTTAAAGCGATCGACTGGTCGATCGCCAACAAAATGGACATCATCAATATGAGTCTCGGAACTAACGCAGACAGCAAAATTCTTCACGACGCCGTAGATAAAGCATACAAAAAAGGAATCGTGATCGTAGCCGCCGCAGGAAACGACGGCAACAAAAAACCCGTCAATTATCCGGGCGCCTACAGCAGCGTAACAGCAGTCTCAGCGTCAACTGAAAAAAACGGGCTCGCGGCTTTTTCCACGACCGGAAAACAAATTGAATTTGCCGCACCCGGCACCAATATTACGAGCACGTACCTGAATCAAATGTACGCCACGGCTGACGGCACATCTCAAGCCGCACCCCACGTCACCGGCATGTTCGCGCTGCTCAGGCAGAAATATCCCGAGGAAACAAATACACAGCTCCGGCAGCAGATGCAGCAAAACGTCAAAGATCTGGGCGCTCCCGGACGTGACAGCCGATTTGGGTACGGCCTGGTGCAATATCACGTAAAGCAAAAGAGCTTTGCCGAACGGGCCGTAATAAAAGCGGAAAAGACGAAAAAACAGGCAGATATCAATCAAGCAAAAACGGCCGTCAGCAAGCTGTCCAAGTCAAAGGGAAAAACCGCTCTCGAGTCCCGGATCAATAAAGTTCAGACGGCAAGAAATGTGACGGACGCAAGAGACAAAGTCCGGGCTGCCGAAAAACAAAAGAAAAAAACCGCCGTCAATGCCGCACAAAGCGCCATTCGCAAATTACCGGCCGGTTCAGAGAAAAAAGGGCTGCAAAAGCGGCTTAACGCTGTCAATTCAAGCCTTTTGAAAACAGCTGAGGCCAGCGTCAAGCAGGCGGAAAAAAAGACCTCTGAGGCCAGCACCGCAAAAGCCCAAAAAGCAGTCAGCGAAATCCAGCCGGGAAAAGAAAAAACCGCTCTGGAAAAACGGCTTGTCCGGATAAAAGATAAACTCAACCGGCAGCAGGCAAGGGACAAAGTAAAAACGGCGGAAAAAAACAAGACGAAAAAAGCAAAATCAGCGGCGCAAACGGCAGTCAGCCGATTGAAGCCGTCTGCCGAAAAGACCGGCCTGCAAAAACGCGTGCGTGCGATTCGGGTGAAATAATAAAAAAAACGCTTATGAGCCGGATAACGGCTTCACAAGCGTTTTCATCACACCTGCCTATTGGTTCATGGCCGGGCGGTCAATCGTGTTCCATTTCGTAAAGGACATATATCGGAAATAATGATCACGATACGGGTGCGAGGTGCCTGTATTCCAAGGCTTGTCGCTGCCGCAGAAATGGACGATGGCCGGTTCGGCACGTGTTTCTCTGTAACGTATACGGTCGATCAGTTCAGGAGGCGTTTTCTCATTCATGATAATATGCGTCTGCGCGTTCCAGCGCGGATGCAGTTCATGCCATTGATCATATAAGATCGCGTTAAGCGCGTCCTGATCATGGAACACGAGAAAATCCTCCGAGCTGTTTTCGTTGATAAAATCAATCACCTTTTCAGAAATATTTTGTTTTCTCCAAGGTTCGAAATCTATAATCATAATGCCGGAATTAAAATACTTGGCAGTGTCGCTGATATTCATTTTTTTCAGTCTTTCATGCTGTCCGGCGTCTTCTACCGCCGCAACTATTGCCGGGGAAATATCCATATCCCATAAAACCGAAATATCTTCCATCACAATTGCATCGCAATCAATGTAAATCATCCGCTTTACGGACTCATCCTTAATTAAATCAGGGATGGAAATGCGGTAATAAGCGGCTTTTGTAATGTGGCTGCTTTCGACTGCATGCTTGTATTGATCAGCGTCTACTTCTAAAAATTCAAGCGGCGTCCCGAATGACATCGCGGTCTGTGCAAGCTTGTCCTTGTTTTCGGCAGTAATTCCGCCGTCGATCACATATAATTTGGCATTCCTTGTTTTATCCATATTCATCAATAAAGAAGCGAACATCCCACCCAAATGACGAGCATAATGATCATCGGCACATGATACGATATGCATTGTTTCATTCTTTCCCACTGATATTCATCTCCCTTTTTGTTGTACAAATGTCTTTCCCTTTTTTTAAAAAGTAAACCTTGATCTTACACATTTTTTCTGCGGGAATGTGCTGTTTGCGATTTGATATCTTTCTTCTTTGTTTGGGGTGAGGAAAGAAAATGATCTTAGCTGCGAGGTCTATGTGAACGGAGGCAAGACGATCAAGGTCGACAGCGAAAAACGGTGAGCGTCATTGGATAAACAAACAGCCGGACTGCACATAAAAGCGGTCCGGCTGTTTGTGATGCGTCAATCGTTTAATCGACTTCTTTCTTAATTCCAAGCATCTTTTCGTCTAAATAATGGGCGATGTCCGCCGCTTCCTTCAGCTCGTCGGTCAGATGCTTTGGGACTTCGTTATTTAATTTGTAATAAATTTTATGTTCAAGACTCGCCCAAAAATCCATGGCAATGGTGCGGATTTGAATTTCCGCCTTCACATATTCCACACGATTCGTCAAATAAACGGGAATTTCAATAATCAAATGCAGGCTGCGGTAGCCGTTCGGCTTCGGATGTTTGATATAATCCTTCACCTTTACGATCTTCAGGTCCTTATGCTGCTTCAAAACCTCAGCGACATTATAAATATCGGAAATAAAGGAACAGATAATCCTGACACCCGCAATATCATGAATATGCTCTTTCATTTCCTGCGTCGTCACATCGCAGCCTTTGCGCATCAGTTTATTGACGATACTCTCGAAACTTTTTACGCGTGATTTTGTATGCTCGATCGGGTTATGCCCGTGAATCAAATTATATTCCTGGCTGATGATAGAAAACTTCGTATCCAGCTCATCTAAAGCGAATTTATAAACTAATAATTCATTTTTCCAATCTTCCATGACCGTTTTCAAATCATCCATATGGGCTGTTGACAAGTCCATTTTTTTCATCTCCTTGCTTTGCTGTCCATATATGAGACGTGTCAGTCCGCGGTCAGGTTCTTTACAAAATCGTGAAGATTATGTCATAAAAAAAAGCAAATGCCGGTTATGGCATTTGCCTTTCATTTGATCAGCGGAAATAACTGATCAGGAGTCCGATTGAAAGCAGGAATCCGAAGAATGTATTGGTTTGCGCCGTTGATTTCATCGCAATAATCATGTTCATCGGCATTTCGTTTTTCACAAAGCCTTTCACGGCCTGAACGGGTTTCGGCACGCTCAGGAAGACCAAAAACAGCCACGGGCTTGTGTAACCCATGATGACAAGACCGACGATCCAGATGTAAGCGATGGCAAATGATGCGGCCAGTATCATGACGGCCCCTCTATGCCCCATTAAAATGGCCAGCGTTTTACGTCCGCCCTTTTTATCTTCCTCAATATCACGGATATTGTTGGACAGGTTAATCGCTCCGACCAAGATGGCGATCGGGATAGAAATCAAAATGCTCTGTTCATTAATTCTGCCTGTCTGAATGAAGAAAGAGATAAGGACAAATACAGAGCCCATGCAAATGCCGGAGAACAGTTCCCCGAACGGTGTATACGCAATCGGCAGCGGGCCGCCCGTATACAGATAGCCGATCAGCATGCCGGCAAGGCCGATAACCGCAAGCCACCAGCTGCTGCTCATGCAGATATAAACACCGAGCACGAGGGCAATCGCATAAGAGCCGAGCGCCAGCTGCAGAATTGTTTTCGGCTTCATGCCGTGGCGGACGATCGCTCCGCCGATACCGACGGAATCCTCCGTATCTAAACCGCGTTTAAAATCGTAATATTCATTGAATAAGTTCGTGGCGATCTGAATCCAAAGGCAGGAAAACAGCATGGCCAAAAACAGCAGGAAATCAACCTTTACGTAAAACATCGCCAATACGGTGCCGAGAAGTACGGGCACAAACGATGCCGTCAATGTATGAGGGCGGGTTAGCTGCCACAAAATGCGGCCCATGCTTTCTTTCTCGGGCGTCTTTTGGCTGCCCCCCATATTGTTTTGATTCATTTTCCTCTTCCTTTCTATTAAAAGGCTTTCACAGTCAGCCGATAACAGTAGTGTTGAATTGGGTTTTTCACGTTTTCTGCTACCTTATCTATCATAATAATTTCTTCCTCATTTCACAAGATGCGGCGCTTTATCGGCTATCCTGCCGGAAACGGCTTTTCGCCCTTCTCCATTGGGGTTCGGCACAAGCCTGCTTAAGAAAAAGCCGCCAAAATTTTTTTACCTCGTTTATATTTACGATAAGTTAAAAATCCCGCCTGAACAGCGCCTTTTTAGTATGATCATTTGCCAATTTATACATGCGTGTTTTCCATCCTTTTGTTCCTCATTCATTTTTAAGGAAATTTTAAGCTTAGGATATTAGACATATTTTGAAACTTTTTGTTAATCTAATCGTCATATACTGGTGTAATTATTGAATACGCGGGGAAGGAATTTTGAATATGATGCAAAAATTAAAACGTGCTTATGAAAATACATTGATCAAATGGACGTTTCATACGGGCTTTTATTTTCTGATATTAGTATTGCTTTTTTGGATGTATGGATTTCATACAGCGAATACCGGCACTTATATTTACAACGATTTCTAATCGGGGAGGATAACTATGAAACTACTTGATGCTATAAAAACATACGCAGACGCCAAGCCGCAGGCCGAAGCGTTTCGTTCCTTAGATCATTCCCTCACTTACGGGGAATTATGGGATTTGTCGGAGCGGGTTGCGTCCGGCATTCAAAAACATACAGCTGACGGTTCGAAAGCGCCTGTCCTGGTTTACGGACATATGGAGCCGAATATGATCGTTTCTTTCTTAGGAAGCGTCAAAGCGGGCCGCCCATACATCCCTGTCGATGTTTCCATTCCGGCGGAGCGGATCGTCAAAATCATTGAAAGCTCAGGCGCAGAGCTGCTTATCAGCGTATCGGGCGATGCAGTCGATACGGGAAGCAATCTGATTAAAACCGTTACGCCCGAAGAGCTTGCAGCTGACGGAGATGCAGACCTCAGCCGTGAGAACTGGGTAAAAGAGCTGGATACCTTTTACATTATTTACACGTCCGGCAGCACGGGAAATCCGAAGGGCGTGCAGATATCGGCCGATAACCTGCAAAGCTTCACTGACTGGATCTGCAGGGATTTTCCTGTGGGCGAGGGTAAGACATTCTTAAACCAAGCTCCGTTTTCTTTTGATTTATCTGTCATGGACATTTTCCCGTCGCTTCAAACGGGAGGTACGCTGCACTGCGTAACGAAAGACAAAATCAATAAACCGAAAGTACTATTTGAAGAATTGGAGAAATCCAAACTGAACGTCTGGACATCGACGCCGTCTTTCGTCCAAATGTGTCTGATGGACCCCGGCTTTACGCAGGAACTCCTGCCTGAGGCAGAAGTATTTATGTTTTGCGGAGAAGCGCTTCCGGCTGCCGTGGCACAGGAGCTGTTAAACCGTTTTCCGAAGGCGCGTGTATTTAATACATACGGCCCGACTGAAACAACGGTTGCCGTCACCTCCGTTGAAATTACGCAGCAGATCATCGATGAACATGAATCTCTGCCTGTCGGTTTTGCAAAACCCGATATGGATATCTTCATCATGGATGAAAACGGGAATAAGCTTCCGGACGGAGAAAAAGGGGAAATCATCATCGCGGGCCCGAGCGTGAGCAAAGGCTATCTCGGAGAGCCTTCTCTGACGGAAAAAGCGTTTTTCCCGATCGACGGCCAGTGGGCATATCACACGGGTGATGCCGGTTATGTTCAGGATGGTCAGATTTTCTGCCAAGGACGCCTTGATTTCCAGATTAAGCTTCACGGCTACCGCATGGAGCTGGAGGAAATCGAAGTACATGTAAGGCAGTCTCAATATGTGCGCACGGCGGTTGTCATCCCGTATCAGCCTAACGGACCTGTCGAATATTTAATTGCCGCCATCGTGCCTGAAAAACATGATTTTGAAAAAGAATTCCAGCTGACAAGCGCCATTAAGAAAGAACTGGCCGCTTCGCTTCCGGCCTACATGATTCCGAGAAAATTCATTTACCAGGATCACATTCAAATGACTGCGAACGGAAAAATCGACCGTAAACGCATTGGCGAAGAGGTTCTTGTATGACGCCTTACAGCTCGTTTTTCTTCTTTATCTTACTTGGAATCCTTCTTTTGCCGACGATTATTTTAGGGCTGAACGGCAAGAGATTCCAAGGATACAACATGTTTATATCCATCATCGTATTGGCTTTGATTTTCGCGCATGATCTGCACGGCGTGATCGCACTATGTATCTTTACGCTGTGGCAGGTGCTTTTAATCAGGGGTTATCTCGCTTACAGACTGAAAGCCAACAGCGGCTTTGTCTTCAGTATGGCCGTGATCGCGTCCATTTTACCCCTGTTTTTATCTAAATTATGGCCGTTTTTCTTTCCGCCGGCGCCCCATCACCCGGTTCATAACCTGATCAGTTTCTTAGGAATTTCTTATTTGACATTTAAAGGCGTCCAGCTGATCATGGAAACGAGAGACGGACTGATTAAAGAAAAAATGCCGCTTCACCGCCTTTTGTACTTTATTATGTTTTTCCCGACCATTTCTTCCGGTCCGATCGACAGATACCGCAGATTTGCCAAGGACGAACAGAAAGTATGGACAAAGGGAGAATACGCTGATTTACTGTATACCGGCATTCATAAAATTTTTATCGGTTTCTTGTACAAATTCATTATCGGATATGCGATTAACACGTATTTCATTATGAATCTGTCTCATATCACCCACAGCAAACTGTGGGGTAATGTGCTGTACATGTACGGATACAGCTTGTACCTGTTTTTTGATTTTGCGGGTTACACGATGTTTGCCGTCGGTGTAAGCTATATCATGGGTATCAAATCTCCGGAAAACTTTAATAAGCCGTTTATCAGCAAAAACATTAAAGACTTCTGGAACCGCTGGCACATGTCCTTATCCTTCTGGTTCAGAGACTACGTATTTATGCGCTTTGTTTTCTGGATGACAAAGAAAAAATGGATAAAGAACCGGATGGCCGTCTCGAACATCGGGTATTTCCTGCTGTTCATGCTGATGGGCGTCTGGCACGGACTCGCCCTGCAATATATTGTATACGGCCTGTACCACGCCGTATTAATGACCGGGTATAACTTTTTTGAGAAATGGAATAAGAAATACAAATGGCTGCCCGCCAATCGTTTTACGGCCTTTTTAGCCATCGTCATCACATTCCATTTCGTATGTTTCGGATTTTATATTTTCTCAGGAAAACCATTTCATCACTAAAGGAGATTGAAAACACATGGAATTTAAACAGGAAGTATTAGACGTATTAGCTGAAGTTTGTCAGGAGGACGCCGTGAAAGAAAATCCTGATATTGAAATCTTTGAAGAAGGACTGCTTGACTCTTTCGGAACTGTGGAACTGCTGGTCGCCATCGAAAACCGCTTCGGCATTACAGTGCCGATCACTGAATTTGACCGTGACGAGTGGAATACGCCAAACAACATTGTAAACAAACTGACTGAGTTGAAGTAAATGAAAAAGCGTTTCTTTGGACCAATTATTTTAGCGTTCGTCCTGTTTGTCGGAGCTATCGCAGTTCCGGCTTCATGGCTTACGCGCTTCATTCCTGAAAAACGTGTCGAAGAGTCGGCGGCAGCCTTAAATCCGAATATGTTCCAGGGGCTCTATCTGCAAAATAAAATGTTCGAAGACTCGAAGTATATGCCGATTTTCGGTTCTTCCGAGCTTTCAAGACTGGATGAGTTTCACCCGTCCAACTATTTCCAAGTGAACAACCAAGGCTTTACGCCTTATCTTGTCGGAAAAGGCGGGGACCAATCCTTGATACACGCCGTGAACTTTGCGGCGCATTATCAGCAGCTGAAGGGCAAAAAACTGGTATTCATTGTTTCTCCGCAATGGTTTATCAAAAAAGGTTCTGATGAACAGCACTTTGCGCCGAATTTTTCATCACTTCAGGCATTGGATTTAGCATTTAATAACCAGATTGATCCCGCGGTCAAAAAGAACATGATGAAGCGCATGCTCCGTTTTAAAGTCGTTCAGCATGATGCTGTCCTTTCTGAATTATACAAGGGAATGGTCAACGGACCATCATGGAAAGTGAAAGCGGTCATGCCGGCTGCCAAAGCTTATTATTCACTGCTTGAGAAAAAAGATCTTTATTATTCAATGGGAGAAACCAAGGGCCCTGAACGGACGATCTCTGAAAACCTGAAAGGGAAATCGTGGTCAGAGTTAAAAACAGCTGCCGCTCAATTAGGAGAACGGAGCTCCAAGTCCAATCCTTTCTATATCGATGACGCTTCTTATAAAAAGATTAAGAAGAAAGTAAAGAGAGTGAAAGGAATCAACAAAGGAAGAACATACGCCAAATCAGTCGAATATCACGACTTTGCGGATATGCTGGACATTCTGAAAGATGCCGGCGCTGAACCGATGTTCGTGGTTATTCCGGTCAACGGAAAATGGTATGACTACACCGGCTTCCCGAAAAAAGGCCGGACTGATTACTACAAAAAAGTCACTAAGCAAATTAAAGCGAAGGGCTTTCAGGTTGCCGACTTATCCGGGCACGAATATGATCCGTACTTTATGAAAGACACCATCCATATCGCCTGGAAGGGCTGGGTGTACGTCGATAAAGCAATGGAGCAGTTTTACAAAACCGGCAAGGTGACGGTTCACTGAGCACGGTGATGACAGAATACGTAAAAACGAACACGCAGGGGGCATTCTCTCCCCTGCTTTTTATGTGATTTGATTTTTTCACAAATTTGAGGAAAACTATTGCGAATATTTGTTGAAAGTATACAATAGAATATAAATTATTTTCAAATAAGTTTGACAATAACACCAATAGGGAGACAGAACATTATGAAACAAGACATTCGTGTTGAATTGACTTCAGCCAAAAAACCGAAACCGGACCCCCATGACCTTGCGTTCGGCAGAATTTTCACCGACCATATGTTTGTTATGGATTACGATGCCGATCAAGGCTGGTATGATCCGAGAATTATCCCTTATCAGTCCATCTCAATGGATCCTGCGGCCATGGTTTATCATTACGGCCAAACCGTTTTTGAAGGGCTTAAAGCGTATGTAACGAAGGATCAGGAAGTGCTTCTGTTCAGACCGGAGAAAAATATGAAGCGCCTGAACCAGTCAAATGACCGCCTTTGCATCCCGCTCATTGATGAAGAGCTTGTTCTTGAAGGCCTGAAACAGCTCGTAGCCATCGACAAAGACTGGATTCCGAAAGCGGAAGGCACTTCCCTTTATATCCGTCCGTTTATCATTGCGACTGAGCCTTTCCTCGGTGTAGCGGCATCCCATACGTACAAGCTGTTTATCATTCTTTCCCCGGTCGGCTCTTATTACAAAGAAGGCATTAAACCGGTAAAAATCGCCGTGGAAAACGAATTCGTGCGCGCCGTCAAAGGCGGCACCGGAAACGCGAAAACCGCCGGCAACTACGCATCAAGCCTGAAAGCGCAGCAGGTTGCGGAAGAGAAGGGATTTTCCCAGGTTTTATGGCTTGACGGCATTGAGAAAAAATACATCGAAGAAGTCGGCAGCATGAACATCTTCTTCAAAATCAGCGGCGAGATCGTGACGCCGGAGCTGAACGGAAGCATTCTTGAAGGAATTACGAGAAATTCCGTCATCACCCTTCTCAAACATTGGGGACTGACTGTGTCTGAGCGAAAGATTTCGATCGATGAAATCATTCAGGCGCATCGTGACGGCCGATTGGAAGAAACATTCGGAACCGGTACGGCGGCGGTCATTTCTCCGGTCGGCGAACTGATCTGGAATGATGAAAGTCTTGTCATCGGCAGCGGTGAAACCGGAGAGATCTCGAAGAAATTGTACGATACCATTACAGGCATTCAAAAAGGCGCGGAAGCCGACGTGTTCGGCTGGACGACAGAAGTCGCCTCACTAAGCGAATCAAAATAAGCAAAAAACCCGGAAGCGAATCCGGGTTTTTTTCTGCTCTTATGCTTCAATCGACTTAAAGAAATGAGGCAGATGTTCTTTGTGGGCCTCAAGCATTTCATCCAGAATGGCCTTTGCCACGGAGTCTGACGGGACGAGAGGGTTGATCGTCATCGCAAGTAGCGCCGTTTGATAATCTCCCGTGACAGCTGCTTCAGCGGCGACGCGCTCAAATGATTTGATTTGCTGGACGAGTCCGCGGACAGACACCGGCAGATCACCGACGGCGATCGGTTTCGGACCGTCTTTCGTCATGACACAGTTCACTTCGACCGCTGAGTCATTCGGAATGCTGGCGATCGCGCCGTTGTTCATCGTATTGACGGGCTGGATATCATGTTTGTCGTTATAGATGGAGCTGATCAGGTTGCAGGCCGCGTCACTGTAGTACGCTCCGCCCCGTTTTTCAAGCTGCGGCGGTTTGATGGCGAGATTCGGATCTTTGTACAGTTCGAACAGTTCTTTCTCAACCTTCTGTACAACCTCGGCGCGTGTGCCCTCCGTCTGTGACGCTTCTATTTCATGCTCGAGCATTTCTTTCGTTTTGAAATAATAACGGTGGTAGCCGCAAGGAATCAGATCGAGCGCCTTCAGGAATTCAGGCTCCCATTCCGCCCCTGAAATATTTTTCATCGTCATGGCGTTTTCCGGGTCTCCCATGGCTTCAATGACTTGATCTTTCACGCTGACGCCGTCTAAGAAAACATCTAATCCGAAGACCATGTGATTCAGCCCGGCAAATTGCACTTCGATCCGGCTGACATCCACATCCAATGCTTTTGCGACGCCCATTTTAATGCCGATCGGCACATTGCAGAGGCCGACGACTTTTGTGAGATTCGAGTAGCGGAGCAAGGCCTCGGTAACCATGCCGGCAGGGTTTGTGAAATTCACGAGCCATGCATTCGGACAAAGCTCTTCGATGTCTTTCGCGATTTCCAGAATAACCGGGATGGTGCGCAGCCCTTTGAATAAACCGCCCGGACCGTTTGTCTCCTGGCCGATTACGCCGTATTTTAACGGAATCCGTTCATCTTTGGCGCGGGCCTCAAGAAGGCCGACGCGGAATTGAGTCGTTACGAAATCCGCATCCTTCAAAGCTTCTCTCCGGTCAAGCGTCAGGTGAATCTCTATCGGAACACCCGCTTTTTCGACCATGCGTTTTGCAAGCGTGCCGACGATATTGAGTTTTTTCTCGCCTTCGGGAATGTCGACGAGCCATAATTCTCTGACAGGCAGTTCCTCATAGCGCTTAATGATGCCTTCCACAAGCTCCGGTGTATAGCTTGAACCTCCGCCGATCGTTACAATTTTAATTCCTTTTGTCATATTTTTGCTCCCCCTTGCAGACTCACTTTTTCGTAAATCTCGACTAACTCAGCGGCCAAGTCTTTCACGGTCATGGCATTCATTAAATGATCTTGCGCATGCACCATCAAAAGCGTCATGTCTGTTTTTTCTCCGCCGGCTTCATTTTGGATCAGTTCTGTCTGATAATGATGGGCTTCGGTCAGTTCCCTTGCGGCTTCCTGAAGCTTTTCTTCCGCCATGGCTCTGTCCCCCCGCTTTGCGGCGGCAATGGCTTCCATTGATGCACTTCTGCCGTTGCCGCCATGCAGGATGATCTGAAAAATGGTCTGTTCCATTTTTTCATTCATGTGTTTCACTCCCTTTCTCTACAGCACGGCTTTTTCGTCTCCCTGTACGGCTGGCGCCTGCGATTGTTCAAGTTCGTTTTCTTCTTTCAGCTTTTGCGAATCCCACATTCTGAAGAACGGATAGTACACGATAAAGGCTGTGATGATATTAATCGCCTGCATGACAGCCCCTGATATTTTTCCGCCCGTGGCAAGATAGCCGGAGAAAATCGGCGGCATCGTCCATGGGACGGCAATGCCGGCAGGTTTGGCGACGAGGCCAGTGCTCATGCCAATATAGGTAAAGACCAGTGTGACAAGCGGTGTGATAATGAACGGAATGAGAAGCATCGGGTTCATGACGATCGGCATTCCGAAAATAATCGGCTCATTAATATTAAAGACGGCCGGCCCGATGGCGAGTTTCCCAAGCTGCTTCATCTGCTTGCTTCGCGAACGGAGAAACATGGTGACCACGAGCGCCAGTGTCGCGCCGCTTCCGCCGATGTTGATCCAGATTTCAAAAAACTGCTGGGTGAAAATATTCGGAAGCGCATCGCCCGCCTGAAACGCAATCCGATTGGCATCCATCGCTCCGAACCAGATCGGCGCCATGACGCCGCCGACTATGTTCGCCCCGTGTAATCCGCACGCCCACAAGAGCATTTGAACCGCTTCGGCTATCAGGCTTCCGCCGAGACTTCCCCCAAGAATCGAGAGCGGCGTCCCCAGTACAACGCTTACAATGTTATGAAGGCTTTCAAACGGCGTCGCTTCGACAATTAAACGCGCGCCCCAGATCAGAAAGATGACGGCAAAGCCGGGAATTAAAGCGACAAATGATTTGCTGACCGCCGGAGGCACGCCGTCCGGCATTTTGAAGACGAAATTCCGCTGGATGATCAGGCGGTAAATTTCCGTCGACAGCATGGCGATGATCATCGCGACAAACAGCCCTTTGCTTCCCATGAGAGACAGCGGGATGCCGCCGCCCACCATGATTTCCTCTTTGGCGCCGGAAGGCAGAAACGGAACTTTGTACGGCGTTGCCAAGAGAAACGCCGCCAAAGATATCGCACCGGCCGATAATGCGTCCACCCCGTATTTTTCGGCCAGGCGGTAGGCGATTCCGAAAGCGGCGACAAGACCCATGATTTCAAAGGTCGCATCAACCGGATATTGCAGTTTTTGAGACCAGGCGCTTCCGAACGTCTTTGCCATGAAATCCGCATATCCCGGAATCGGCAGGTTGCCGATGATCAGAAAAAACGAACCGATGATGATAAGCGGCATGGTGAGGATGATCCCGTCACGCAATGCTTGCAGATGCCGCTGGGAGGCAATTTTTCCGGCAATGGGCATGACTTTCTCTTCTAAAAACTGGTTCACCTTATTCACACGGCCCGCCCCTTTCTACGATGCGTTTCCGAGCTGTTCCGCTGATTTCAGAACCTCCGCTCCGTTGCACGTGCCGTAATGGACGGTATTGATGACTTCAACCGGCACTCCTTTTGATTCACCCAATTTTTTCAGCTGCGGAAGCAAATAACGGACTTGAGGCCCAAGCAGCAATACGTCCGCTTTATCAATATGCTGGTTGACTGAATCGCCTGACACCGCCCAGATTTTATATTCTTTTCCTTGTTCCTGCGCGCTTTTTTCCATCTTGGTGACGAGTAAGCTTGTTGACATCCCTGCTGCACAAACGAGTAATATATTCATGTAAAAGACCTCCTGAAAGTTTGATATTTTGTATGTCTCGATGTTAGTACCATCATATTATGAAATCGCTTTCATAACTACTCAGGCTTTTTCCGCTGCTAACGGAAAAAAGGTGTATCCCGGTCTTTCTCTGATCGTTTGTCTCTGAATACTCGTAAAACCTCCTGATAGGTTGTGCATTTTAAGAGACGGCTTACCGCGGCCGGATCATCTAACATCCCGCCGAGCCATTTGTACATATGCTGGAGGTCGGCTTTGCTTTCTTTCTCGACGCAGAGCAGGCAGACAAATTGGACACGCTTATCCGCCCAGTCAATCGGCTTCTTCAGCGTGCATACCGCCCAAAACGTCGTGTCTGTCTGCGGAACGAGCGGGTGCGGAATCGCCGTAAGATTGCCGAAACTCGTAGGAGAAATCGCTTCCCTTTCAAAAATAGAATCGGTCAGAGAATCAGAAGCGAGGCCGGCTTCTGCAACCTGCTGTCCGAGAAAACGGATGACGTCCTCCTTCGTCTCCAGATCCTGCTGCAAAAATACCAGTTCCGGTTTCAGAAAGTTCAATTGTTCCCGCTTTTCTTCCAGCATGGCGTCGATTTTTGTAAAATCCCCGCCGCCCAACAGCGTCTGAACCTTTAATACGGGAACGGGCAGGTCTTTTTTGATCGGCACTGTGCTGACCACAAAATCAATCGACTCAAAGGAAAGCTGGTCAAGGCTGCAGTAATCAGCCGTTCCGACGATTTCAAGACGCTTTGCGAACCGGGAACGGAGCTTTTCTCTTAAAAGCTGCGCGCTGCCGGCGCCGGACGCACAGACAATCAGACAGCGTTTAGGCGGCCGTTCCGTCTTTCTCCTTTCAATCGCGGCTCCGAAATGAAGCGCCAAATATCCGATCTCATTTTCATGGATATCAATGCCGGTTTGCTCCTTGATCACGATTCCCGCAATCACTCCCGCTTCAAATGCGAGCGGATAATTTTCCTTTATGGCGGCGAGCATGGGATTTCTCAGGTTCATTCCGTACCGGTTCCGGTTAATCGCCGGCTTGATGTGGAGCGCAAGACCCGCTTTCAGCTCATTGTCGTCCGTGATTCCGAGCTTCAGCTCCCGCTCAATGGCTTCGATCATGGCCTCCGTCAAACGGCTGGTTTCTCCGTCTATCAGCCTTGTAAGCTCTTTTCCTTCCAGTTGTGACTGGGTCATGCGCTTTGTCCCGAGCAGGTGAATGGCGATATAGGCGGTTTCCTGTTCGGGAAAGGTGACCGAAAGCGCTGATTCAAGCTCTTTTACGATGGCTTCCGCTGATTGATATTCTGTTTCAAGCTTAATATCATGAAGATCTTCCGGAATGAGAGATACATAGTTTTCTGTCCGGATTCGTTTGCAGGCAATGGCGATATGGATGATGAGATTGTTCAGGCCGAAGAAAGAAAGCGGGATCTTATGGTTTCGAACCTGCTTCATAATGGCTGTGCGGATCACATGAATGTCGTCTTTCGGCAGAATACCAGCCTTTTCACTCAGGAGATCAGGCTCAGGCTCGCGGTCGTCCACTAAGTATTCCGCCATACAATAACGGAGGCGGAGCTCTTCGCCGCGCAGCTTAAAGCCGTAGTTCGGCCTTGTTTCCAAAATGATGTCATAGGGGCGGAGCCGTTTTTTGACTTCTTTTAAATCAGATTGAAGTGTGGATTTACTGATGAACAGTTCTTCCGCCAAGTCATCCAGCTTGAGGTAGCCGTCGGTCAGAAGCATTCTTTTCATAAGGTAATCTATCCGTTCATCGGGAAAAATCGGCACGGTGCTGTTCTGCTGGAAATTGTCCTGAAGCCAGTTTTTAAACGGCTGTTCATTCCGGATCAGCAGCTTATAGCCGCTCCCTCTGACAGATTGAATGGATGCGCCGTGTTTTTCTACAATGGTTTGCAGTTCCTTTATGTCATTGCGGACCGTCCGTGTCGTTACCTTTACATTTGCAGCGATGACTGAGCTTGTAACCGGTGTTTCAGCAGCTAAAAGCAAGCGCAGAAGTTCACGAAGCCGCCCATGAAGCATGAGAAAAACCTCCTATCAGATCAGATGAAGACGTGAAAAATGGGCAAAAAGAATGAGGAAGGGGTAAATGTATGTAAATTCTATAATGGGAAGGATTTCAAGTCAATGCGGCAATCCGATGCCAAGCCCGTAAAAAAACAGCCGGATCAGCCGGCTGTTCGGGATGCGGACATGCGGTTCCGCTTAGATGCCTTCCGTTCTTTTATGATTTTTCTGATGATCGGATAGATGACGGGCGCCCATTTGATAATCGTTTTGAAAAATTTTTTCAATGTCTGAATCCCCTTTCTTTTACCTTGTCTTTCCCCTGTTATCAGCGGTTATAAACATGGTCAGCGTGAGACATACCGGTTCCCCGTCACCCAATAGCGCCACGGATAATCCCGGGCTTCTCCGCTGTTGTCAATCCCGATTCTCGGGCCTGTTGATATATGTTCAGGCGTAAAGCCCTCCGTAATATACAGCGGCGGTTCCGTGATCATGCCGCCGTAGTCGTTCATTGAAATGCCCATCGCCTTCGTCAGTTTTCCCGGGCCGTTTGTCCACTCTCTCGGGGGTCTGCCCGGTCTCCTGCTCTCCATCAGGAACTGTCCTTCATGAGGCTCCGCCGCCCTGATTAACACGGCCTGCGGAATGCCGATGTCCGCGGCGACGACGTTCATTAATGTATGAGTGTGCATGACGTATGTATAAATGCGGCCCGCCTCATGGAACATAATTTCCGTCCGTTTCGTGCGCCGGTTGCCGAAGCTGTGCGCCGCCCGGTCATCCGCTCCCATATAAGCTTCCGTTTCCACGATAAAACCTGAAGCCGTTCCCTCGTCCGTCTCCTTCACCAAGAGACAGCCGAGCAATAAAGGGGCAAGCTCCACTGACGGCCTCTGGTAAAATTCAATCGGCAAAGGCTTTCGTTCTCCCGCCATTTGCCTCCCTCCTTTCTGAATATAGCTATTTCCTCTTTCACGTTTTTCACTTCTTTTTTACAATATAAACATGAGAGAAAAAAAGGACATCATTGTTGAACGCTCTATTGCGTTTTGAAAATCGGCTCGGTATAATATGATGGTTCAAATGAAAATGATTCTCATATTCAATAAATACCGGACAATGATCATAAAAGTAGGTGAATTGATTTTTGAGCGATTCTGTCACGTCCGCAAACCGTCTGATCAGCATCTTAAAAAACGGGGTTTTCTTCCTGATCGCGGTGATCGGGCTGCTTGTATCTATTTTTTTCGCCGTCTCATTCGGCGCGAAAGACATTACTTTACATACGGTTTGGTCGGCTGTTGCTGATTACAATCCGAACATAACGGGCCAGCAGATCATTCATGAATTGCGTCTTCCGAGGGTGCTCGGGGCGGCCGTTACAGGAGCCGCTTTTGCCGCAGCAGGCGCCCTCATGCAGGGTGTCACGAGAAATCCGCTTGCCGATTCGGGTGTCTTAGGCGTAAACGCGGGCGCCATGTTTGTTGTTGCGCTCAGTTTTGCTTTTTTCCCTCATTTGTCATACGCCCTGCTGATGGTGATGTCATTTTTGGGAGCACTGGCAAGCACCGGCTTGATTTTCTTTATCAGTGCGGCGGGAAAAGGCAGCATGACGCCTTTAAAGGTGACGCTTGCCGGGGCGGTCGTGGCCGCTCTTTTACATTCACTCAGTACCGGTGTGGCGATTTATTACGATTTAAGCCAGGATTTGGCCTTCTGGTACGCCGGCGGGGTGTCAGGGATCAAGTGGGCTCATTTACAAGTCCTTGTTCCCGTGATTGCGGTCTTCATCATTCTCGCGACATTCATGGGCCGGTCCGTCACCCTTCTCTCAATGGGAAATGACGTGGCGGCGAATTTAGGGGTGAACACGGCTCTGACGCGTGCCGCCGGATTAATGATCGCCGTCGTTCTTGCCGGTGTGTCTGTTTCCGCTGCCGGCGCGATCGGCTTCGTCGGGCTGGTCATTCCCCATATCGCGCGGAAGATCGTCGGCGTTACGTACAGGCTGATTATTCCGATGTCCGCGTTACTCGGCGCGATTCTATTGATTTTGGCTGACCTGGCCTCGCGCACGGTCAGTCCCCCGAGGGAATTGGCGATAGGCATTATGGTCGCACTTGTCGGTGTCCCTTTCTTTCTTTATATTGCCCGCAAGGAAGGGAGAGACTTATAAATGAAAGTGCAGAAAGAAACAAAAAAAGCGGCGGCGGCAGGTCTCATTCTGCTGGTCATCGCCGTTTGCATTATTCTGATCGGGCTGCATACGGGCTCATTCCGGCTTTCTCCTCTCACCGTGGGAAAAACGCTGTTCGGATACGGCACGTTTCAAAGCACAACCGTTTTATTCGATTACCGGCTTCCCCGGATTCTGGTGACGATGCTGGCCGGCATCGGTTTAGGAGTGTCGGGCGCTATTTTGCAGGGTGTATCCCGAAATCCGCTTGCCGATCCGGGCATTCTCGGACTGCATGCCGGCGCTTCCTTCGGTTTGATGATGTATATCACATTCTTTCATTCCTTGGAGGCGCAAGCGTCGATGTTCATCCCGCTGTTTACGTTTGCGGGCGGAACACTCGCCGCCCTGCTGATCGTAGTGCTTACGTACGACAGGCTGAACGGTTTTTTAACGATCCGCATGCTGTTAGTCGGGATCGCCGTTTCCGCGGGCTTCAGCGCCGTTACATTGTTTATGTCGCTGCGCCTGAATGAAGAAACCTATACATTCGCTTCCCGCTGGCTGGTGGGAAACGTCTGGGGCAGGGATTGGATTCACGTGTGGTCGCTATTGCCCTGGATCGGCATTCTCGCACCGCTTGCATGGCTGAACGCCCGGTCTTTGAATATTTTAATGCTCGGTGACCAGGCAGCCGCGGGGCTCGGCGCACACGTGCAGAGAAAAAGGATCATGCTGATCGCCATAGCGGTCGGCTTGTCCTGCGCGAGCGTCGCGATGGCCGGGGGAATCGGCTTTATCGGCTTTGCCGCCCCTCACTTGGCAAGACGGCTCGTCGGCACCATGCATCAGCATATTATTCCGATTGCAGGATTAATCGGACTTGTCATTCTTGTCGCGGCAGACACCATCGGCCGGTCTTTGTTTCAGCCGAACGCCATTCCGGCCGGCGTGGTTGCGGCAGCCATCGGCGCGCCGTATTTTCTCTATCTCGTCATGAAAATCAAATCATAAAACAAGGAGTATTCCCATGAAAAAAATAATTGCGCTCATCAGTTTCATGTGTATTTTCTTATTGGCTGCCTGCCAATCCGATTCAACACAGCCGGAGTCAAAAAAGAAATCCGGCGATCATAAAATCGCTTCGATGTCCATTCACCTGACAAATGATCTGCTGGCTCTCGGCGTTACACCGGCCGGTTCCGTCGTGGGCGGAGAATTAAAAGATTTTCTCCCTCATGTGAAAAATCAGCTGAAAGACACGAAAAAACTCGGCCCTGCCTCAGACCCGGATATGGAAGCTTTACTTGAGCTGAATCCAGACAACATTTATCTTGATAAAGAATTTGCGGGAAAAGATGTGTCAAAATACAAGAAAATCGGAAACACACACGTTTTCGACCTTGATAAAGGCACTTGGCGCGATCATTTAAAAGACATCGGAAAAATCGTCAACCGTGAAAAAGAAGCGAAAACATTTATTCAAGATTACGAAGATGAAACAAAACAAGTCAGATCCATGATGAATAAGGAATTAGGGAAAAACGCCAAAGTCATGGCGATCCGCGTGAACGCAAAAGAGCTTCGCGTCTTCAGCACACGCCGTCCGATGGGACCGATTCTGTTTGACGATCTGAAGCTGAAACCGGCTGACGGCATTAAAGAAATGAACACCTCCCGCCCTTACGAAGTCATTTCTCAAGAAGTGCTGCCTGATTACAACGCGGATGCGATTTTCGTCGTCGTTAACAGAGACGACAAGTCACAGCAAGCCTATAAAGAATTGCAAAAAAGCGCTGTATGGAAAGGGCTGAAGGCCGTGAAAGCAAACCACGTCTATAAAATTGCCGATCAGCCTTGGCTTGATTATTCAGCACTGGGAAATAAATTAGCAATGGATGAAGCGAAAAAACTGTTCCAAAAATAAACATGAGCCGGTTTTGCCAAAAGTGCAAGACCGGCTTTTTTTATATTGTCGTTTACTTATATAAACATCTGCTTATATAATAGTGTGAAAAAGGAGTGAGCGCATGGAACGGCGGCATCATGCTTTAAGTTCCGAAGGGATCAGCCAGTGCCTCAAGCTTCTAAGCGACCGGACGAGGCTTTTGATGCTGAAGCTTCTGGAGGATAAGGAATATTGTGTCTGCGAGCTGACGGCTATTTTTGATATAAGTCAGCCCGGCATCAGCCAGCACTTGCGGAAATTAAAGAACGCCGGCCTTGTGCGGGAAAGACGCGAGGGCCAGTGGCGGTACTATGCCTTTCATCCGTCCGGTCCGGAATACGCGCTGGTTTGCTCGATTCTGCAGCAGATAGATGAAAAGGACGAAGTTTTACAGACATTGCGGCAAAAAGAAGTCACTGTTACATGCCGGTAAGGGGGATATATTCTTGGGAGTTGCGGTTTTATCAGCGCTGATTTTTGTGCTGACACTTGTGTTTGTCATATGGCAGCCGAAACATGTATCAATCGGCTGGTCTGCCTGCGGCGGAGCGGTCCTCGCTTTGATCGCCGGAGCAGTCAGCCTGCACGATATCGCGGAAGTGACGGGAATCGTCTGGAATGCGACACTTGCCTTTATCGCCATTATTATCATTTCATTAATTCTTGACAGCATCGGTTTTTTTGAGTGGGCCGCGCTGCATATGGCCATGGCGGCCAAAGGCAGCGGGCTGCGGATGTTTCTCTATGTGTCGGTCTTAGGGGCTGTTGTCTCCGCCCTGTTTGCCAATGACGGAGCGGCGCTCATTTTGACGCCGATCGTACTGGCGATGGTGCGGGCTTTGAATTTACCTGAAAAGCTGGTTTTTCCGTTTATTATCGCCGGAGGATTCATCGCCGACACCACCTCGCTTCCGCTCGTTGTAAGCAATTTGGTCAATATTGTATCCGCCGATTACTTTCATATCGGGTACATTGAATATGCATCACGCATGCTGGTGCCCAACCTTTTTTCTCTGGCGGCAAGCATTTTGGTGCTGTATCTCTATTTCAGAAAAAACATTCCGAAACGGTATGACACCGGTCTTGTGAAACATCCGGCATCCGCGATTAAGGATGAACGCCTTTTCCGGATATCGTGGGCTGTGCTGGCCGTTTTATTGATCGGATATTTCGTCAGCGAACTGCTGTCGATACCCGTTTCCTTCGTTGCCGGCTCCATCGCGGTCATTTTTCTCATTCTGGCGCAGCGAAGCCCCGCCGTCCCTGCGAAACAAGTCATCAAGGACGCCCCGTGGGCCATCGTGTTTTTTTCTGTCGGCATGTATGTTGTCGTGTACAGCTTGCGGAATGCCGGACTGACGGATCTTCTTTCTCAGCTTATTCAGAAAGCGGCGGATCACGGTTTGTTTGCGGGCACACTCGGAATGGGGTTTATCGCTGCGATCCTCTCCTCCGTTATGAATAACCTGCCGACGGTGATGATTGACGCCATAGCCATCAGCGGAACGGGCACTCACGGGCTGATGAGAGAAGCATTGATTTACGCGAATGTTATCGGTTCGGACCTCGGGCCGAAAATTACGCCGATCGGATCGCTGGCGACATTGTTATGGCTCCACGTGCTGAGCCGGAAAAACGTGAAAATTTCCTGGGGAATGTATTTCAAGACAGGTCTGATATTAACCATTCCGACGTTATTTATCACCCTGATCGGACTCTATTTATGGCTGTTATGGCTCGCTTGAGATGAAAAACCTTTTAAGTTGAATCTTAAAAGGTTTTTTTGTGTCAAAAATCCGAAATGTAAAACTTTTATATTTTAAAAGTATAGACATTTAAATTCAAAAGATTATAATATTCATGAAAACGTTTTAACTTTACGAAAGAAGGGATTCCTCATGAAAAGAATTTTATTAGCCTGCAGCTCAGGCATGTCCACCAGCCTTCTTGTCACGAAAATGCAGAATTACGCCCGCTCCATCGGTGAGGAAGCCGAGATTTGGGCAGTCGGACAGGATAAAGCAAAAGAAGCGATGAAAGATGCAGACGTCGTACTTATCGGCCCGCAGATGAGTTTTTTAAAAGGTGAGCTTCAGAAAGAGGCGGACCCGCTTCACATCACCGTTGATGTGATTGATATGATGGCATACGGCATGGGGGACGGCAAAAAAGCATACGAACAGGCCGTTGCCTTGATAGAGAACAAATAAAGGAGGCGATAAGCATGGAAACGTACACGGATGAACAGATCAGTTTTCAGCTGATTCTTCACAGCGGCAATGCCCGCAGCAATATTATTCAATCTATACGCGCATATAAAGACGGCCGGCCAGATGAGTCAGGCACCTTTCTGACAAAGGCTGAAGAAGAACTGGGGAAAGCGCATGACATCCATTTTCAGATGATTCAAAAAGAAGCCGGCGGCGCCAAGACGGATGTCTCTCTGCTTTTTATGCATGCTGAAGACCACTTAATGTCAGCGCTTTCAATGAAAGAGCTCGTTAAAGAAATGCTCGACTTATTTCAATCGAAAAATTTATAGAAAGCCGGGGGTGAAGACGTGTTTGAGAAAATCAGCCAATTCCTTATTCCGATCGCTGGCAAATTAAACAATAACCGCTACTTGCAAGTCTTACGGGATGCTTTTATGCTGGCGTTTCCGCTGACCATTTTCGGTTCGGTGTTCGTCGTGCTGACGAACCTGCCGTTTTTAAACAAAATCATGAGCAGCTCCGCACTGTCTGTCTTTCAATCCGGATTTGGCGGCGCTTCGACGGCGACGATGGGGATTATGTCCATTTTTGTCGTCTTCGGGATCGGCTATTACCTTTCCAAAAGCTACGAAGTGGAGGCCGTATTCGGCGGAGCGATCGCATTGGTTTCTTTTCTGCTGCTCACCCCGTTCGTCTTAGAGCCGGAAACGGGCAAAGCGATCGCAGGCGTCATTCCGGTTGACCGGCTTGGAGCAAAAGGGATGTTTCTCGGCATGATTACCGCGTTTTTGTCAGGTGAAATCTACAGAAGAATCGTCCAGAGAAACTTAACAATTAAGATGCCTGCCGGTGTTCCTCCGGCTGTTGCTAAATCGTTCGCCGCATTGATTCCGGCTTTTATCACACTTACCGTCTTCCTCTTGATCAATGCGGCTGTCACCCAGATCTTTCACACCAATCTGCATGATGTCATTTATCATACGGTTCAAGCCCCGCTTGTCGGACTTGGAAGCGGCATCATTCCTACATTAATCGCTGTTTTCTTTATCCAGATTTTATGGTTTTTCGGACTTCACGGACAAATCATTATCAATTCCGTGATGGACCCGATTTGGAATACATTACAGGTCGAAAATTTGGCTGCGTATACAGCGGGAAAAGAGATTCCCCATATTATTTCTAAGCCGTTTATGGAGATTTACACCGTCGGAATGGGCGGAACCGGAATGACATTGGCCATAGTGATCGCCATCTTGCTTTTTATGAAAAGCAAACAGATGAAACAGATATCCAAACTCGGTCTCGCGCCAGGCATTTTCAATGTCAATGAGCCGGTTATTTTCGGTTTGCCGATCGTGATGAACCCGATCATTATCATTCCGTGGGTGATCGCGCCGATGGTTGTCACACTTGTCACCTACCTGGCCATGTCGGCGGGGATCGTGCCCCCTCCTACCGGCGTGACCGTGCCTTGGACCGTCCCCCTATTCATTAACGGGATTATGGCGACCAATTCCGTCATGGGCGGCATTATGCAGCTGGTCAACCTCTGTATTGTGTTTGTCATCTGGCTCCCGTTTCTTAAAGCGCTGGACAAATTAAACATGGCAAAGGAAAAAGAAGCTGAGACCGAGCAGCATGCCCGGGATGACAGCATGAGTATGTAATCAAAATCGCAGTAAGGGAGAGAAATCAATTGACTGAATCAAATATTCAATATCGTTTTCCGGAAGGATTCTGGTGGGGGTCTTCCGCCTCCGCCACCCAAACAGAAGGCGCCGCCGACAGAGACGGAAAAAGCCAAAACATATGGGATTACTGGTATGAAAAAGAGCCGAGCCGTTTTTTTAACGGCGTCGGTCCCGGCGACACGTCACGTTTTTACGATCAATACAAGGAGGATATCCGGCTGATGAAAGAAATCGGCCACAACTCCTTCCGGCTGTCTATTTCCTGGTCAAGATTGATTCCGGACGGAACTGGCGAGGTCAATCAGAAAGCGGTCGCGTTTTATCAGGACGTCATCGATGAAATGCTTGCCCATCATATTGAGCCGTTTGTCAATTTGTTTCACTTTGACATGCCGCTTGCCCTTCAGCGTAAGGGAGGCTGGGTCAGCCGGGACACCGTTGACGCGTTTGAACATTACGCCAAAACCTGCTTTTCGCTATTCGGTGACAAGGTGAAAAAATGGTTCACTCACAACGAGCCGATTGTGCCGATTGAAGGCGGCTACTTATACGACTTTCACTACCCGAATCATGTTAATTTTCAAGAAGCGGTGCAGGCCGGCTTCCATACCCTGCTGTCGAATGCAAGGGCTGTCAAAGCCTACAGAGAATTGAAACAGGACGGACAAATCGGAATCATTCTGAATCTGACGCCTTCTTATCCGAGAAGCTCACATCCTGAAGATCTGAAAGCGTCCCGGATTGCCGACGCCTTTTTCAACCGCTCATTTTTAGATCCCGCCGTAAAGGGCGAATTTCCTGAGGAACTTGTCGAGATTCTCAAGGCGGAAGGCTTTCTGCCGCATTATGAGAAAGAAGATCTCCGCCTCATTCAGGAGCATACGGTCGACCTGTTAGGCGTGAACTACTACCAGCCTAGGCGCGTTAAGGCAAAAGAACATGTTCCGAATCCGCATGCCCCTTTCCTGCCTGAGCGTTTCTTCGATCCGTATGTCATGCCCGGCCGGAAAATGAACCCTCACCGCGGTTGGGAAATTTACGAAAAAGGAATCTACGACATTCTCACCAATCTCAGAGAACATTACGGAAATATCGAGTGTTTTATTTCTGAGAACGGCATGGGAGTAGAAGGCGAGGAACGCTTCCGCGATGAAAACGGCATCATTCAGGATGATTACAGGATTGAATTTATCCAGGAACATCTGAAATGGGTGCATCGGGCCATCGGAGAAGGTTCAAATGTAAAAGGCTATCACCTGTGGACTTTCATGGACAACTGGTCTTGGACAAACGCTTATAAAAACCGCTACGGCTTTGTATCTGTCAATCTGGAAAACGGGGGCGAACGGACTGTCAAAAAAAGCGGCCGCTGGTTCAAATCCGTTTCCGATCAAAACGGATTTTAACAGATGAGGAGGGACGGCCATGCTTGGAGGTATTGAAGCCGGCGGCACGAAATTTGTCTGTGCCGCCGGACAAAGAGACGGCACCATTCTGGACAGAGCAGAGTTTCCGACGGGAGAACCGGATGACACACTCAGTCAGGTGATCCGTTACTTTAAAGAATTCCCGATAGACGCCATCGGCATCGGGTCATTCGGGCCGATTGATATCCGTCCCGACAGTCAAACATACGGGTGCATCACCGCGACGCCGAAGACAGCCTGGCGGAACTGCCCTATTCTTCAAACGATCAAAAGCGCTCTGGATATTCCCGCAGGCTTCACCACCGACGTTAATGCGGCGGCGCTTGGAGAAGCTTCTTTCGGCGCGGCCAAAAACACGGACAGCTGCCTCTATTTGACGGTCGGCACAGGCATCGGCGCGGGCGCCATCATGAACGGCAGATTTGTTCAAGGGCTGTCTCATCCTGAAATGGGCCACATTTATGTCAGAAGACATCCGGACGACGGATACAAGGGCAATTGTCCTTACCATACAGATTGTCTGGAAGGCCTCGCGGCAGGCCCCGCCATAGAGAAACGCTGGGGGAAAAAAGCATTTCTGCTCACGGATCAGCAGGAAGTGTGGGAGCTTGAGGCCTATTATATTGCCGAAGCTCTTGTGCAGTATATTCTCATACTTTCGCCGGAAAAAATCATCCTCGGCGGGGGTGTTATGAAACAGCATCAGCTGTTCTCTTCTATCCGTCAGCACGTGAAAAAGCGGCTGAATCAATATATTGATCTGCCCGATATTGAAAAATACATCGTTCCCCCTCAATTAGGGATTCACTCCGGCGCGGCCGGTTCGCTCGTATTGGCGGAGCAGGCCTTAGAAGCGGCAAACCGGGAGGCGGGAAAATGACGAAGCTCTTATTTTTGGAACCGGTTTTTAAAGAAAGATTATGGGGCGGGACGAAGCTGCGCGATACATTCGGGTATGAGATTCCTTCTGAGCGGACGGGAGAGTGCTGGGCGATTTCAGCTCATCCGCACGGTACTTCCATTGTGCGGAACGGGCCTTTTTCCGGAACATCATTACACCGTCTCTGGAATGAACACCCTGACCTGTTCGGACATCCGAAAGAAGACGCCTTTCCCCTGCTCACAAAAATTCTTGACGCAAATATGGACTTATCCGTACAGGTGCATCCGGATGACGCATATGCACATCGGCATGAAAACGGAGAACTCGGAAAAACGGAATGCTGGTACGTGTTGGACTGCAAAAAAGACGCGGAGCTCATTTTAGGGCACCGCGCCCAAACGAAAGAAGACTTCGTTCGGCTCATTGAACAAAACGAGTGGGATCACCTGCTCCGCCGCATCCCCATTAAGCCCGGCGACTTTTTCTATGTCCCGAGCGGCACACTGCACGCTTTATGCGGAGGTACGCTCGTTCTTGAAATCCAGCAAAGCTCTGATGCCACCTACCGGCTTTACGACTATGACCGGACGGATGGGAACGGGAATAAACGCGAGCTTCATCTTCAGAAAGCAATTGACGTAACAGACATTCCGCATATCGATGAAAATGTAAAAAGCACAAAGCATCGGATCGGAGATGCTCTTATTACGATACTCGCCGAAACTTCTTTCTTTTCAGTTTATCATTGGGATGTGAGCGGGAAAGCATCATTCCCCGCACCCGGCCGGTATTTACTTGCAAGCGTCATTAAAGGACGCGGAGAACTGGATGGATGCCCCATTCACAAAGGCGATCACTTTATCGTGCCGGCGGATTCCGGAGATTTTGTTATAGAAGGAGATTGTGAGGTTATCGTTTCACATCCTTCATCACCCTAAAAATCAGGAGGTCTTTTTTATGCTCAAAAAGTTAGCTGTCTGCCTGTCTATCGTTTTATTACTCTTAGGAGCCGCCAGTCCGATATCGGCTCACACCGTTTATCCCGTCAACCCAAATGCCCAGCAGACGACAAAAGATATCATGAACTGGCTGGCGCACCTGCCCAACCGTTCAGAAAACAGGGTCATGTCCGGGGCGTTCGGCGGGTACAGCGATGTCACTTTTTCAATGACAGAGGAAAACCGTTTAAAAAACGCGACGGGACAGTCTCCCGCCATCTACGGCTGTGACTATGGGAGAGGGTGGCTTGAAACAGCGAATATCACCGATTCTATCGATTACAGCTGCAACAGCAGCTTAATCTCATACTGGAAAAGCGGCGGGCTCCCTCAGGTCAGCCTGCATCTCGCAAATCCGGCTTTTCCATCCGGAAACTATAAAACGGCCATCTCAAACAGCCAGTACAAAAACATCCTGGACCCTTCAACTGTTGAAGGAAAACGGCTGGAGGCGCTGCTCAGCAAAATCGCCGACGGCCTTACTCAGCTGAAAAATCAAGGCGTCACCGTTCTGTTCAGACCGTTGCATGAAATGAACGGCGAGTGGTTCTGGTGGGGGCTGACAGGCTACAACCAAAAAGACAATGAAAGAATCTCGCTGTACAAAGAGCTTTACAAGAAGATATACCGCTATATGACAGAGACAAGAGAATTGGATAACCTTTTGTGGGTGTATTCGCCGGATGCCAACAGAGACTTTAAAACAGACTTCTACCCAGGCTCATCTTATGTGGATATTACCGGTCTGGACGCTTACTTCACTGATCCGTATGCGATATCAGGCTATGATGAAATGCTGTCTCTGAAAAAACCGTTTGCCTTTGCCGAAACCGGTCCGTCCGGCAATATCGGAAGCTTTGATTATGCTGCTTTTATCAATGCGATCAGGCAAAAGTATCCCGAGACAACGTACTTTTTGACATGGGACGAACAATTAAGTCCGGCGGCCAATCAAGGCGCGCAAAGCCTTTATCAAAACAGCTGGACGCTGAACAAGGGCGAAATATGGAACGGCGGGTCCTTGACGCCGATCGCGGAATAACTGCTTCTTTTAAAAATCGGTTTTAAGAAACGGCTCTGCTGGGCATATTGTTACCGTTCAAAAAGGAGGGTTCAACAATGGAAAATAACAAAAACAGCGAAGAAACGCTTTCCAGTAAGACGACCGGTAAAGGCGAGTCAGAAGACACGCTGACAAACCGGCAGGGCCATCCGGTCACTGACAACCAGAATGTCAGGACAGTCGGCAATAGAGGACCGACGACATTGGAGAATTATGATTTTTTGGAGAAAATCAGCCACTTTGACCGCGAACGGATTCCCGAGCGCGTCGTTCATGCGCGCGGCGCCGGGGCACACGGATACTTTGAGGCGTACGGAAGTTTTGGAGACGAGGAGATTTCTACATACACAAGAGCGAAAGTGTTTCAAAAGAAAGGAACGAAAACTCCGGCGTTTGTGCGGTTTTCTACCGTCAACCACGGAAAGCATTCCCCCGAAACATTGCGTGATCCCCGGGGTTTTGCCGTTAAGCTTTATACCGAAGACGGCAACTGGGATCTGGTCGGCAACAACCTGAAAATCTTTTTTATCCGTGATCCGCTGAAGTTTCCGGATCTTGTGCACGCATTTCAGCCTGATCCGGTTACGAACATTCAGGACGGCGAGCGTATTTTCGACTTCATTTCCCAATCACCGGAAGCGACTCATATGATCACTTTCTTGTTTTCGCCGTGGGGCATCCCGGCCAACTACCGGCAGATGCAGGGCTCAGGCGTCCATGCCTACAAATGGGTCAATGAAGAAGGAAAAGCCGTGCTCGTCAAATATCACTTTGAACCGAAACAGGGCATCCGCAACCTGACACAGAAGGAAGCGGAAGAGATTCAGGGGAAAAACTTTAACCATGCGACACAGGATTTGTATGAAGCGATTGAAAAAGGCGATTACCCTGAATGGGAAGTGTATGCGCAAATCATGACTGATGACGAACACCCCGAGCTGGATTTTGATCCGCTTGATCCGACCAAGCTGTGGTATAAAGACGATTTCCCGTGGAAGCCGATCGGTAAATTGGTTCTGAATAAAAACCCGGAAAACTACCATGCCGAGGTGGAACAGGCCTCATTCGGAACGGGCGTGCTTGTGGACGGCCTTGATTTTTCAGATGACAAATTACTTCAGGGGCGGACATTCGCCTATTCAGATACCCAGCGGTACCGGGTCGGCGCAAATTACCTGCAGCTTCCGATCAACTCGCCGAAAAAGCATGTCGCCACCAACCAGGAAGGCGGGCAAATGCAGTATCGGGTCGATCGGGCAGAAGGACAAAACCCGCACGTCAACTATGAGCCGTCCATTATGGGAGGACTCAACGAAGCAAAGCAGGGTGGGAAAGACCATACACCTCATGTCGAAGGCGATGTGAAGCGGGAAGCGATCGACCGGTCGAATAATTTCGGCCAAGCCGGTGAAACGTACCGCAGATTTTCGGAATTTGAACGGAACGAATTGATCACAAACTTGGTCAATACGCTTTCTTCCTGCCGGAAAGACATTCAGGATCAAATGATTGAGAATTTCACAAAAGCAGATCCGGACTACGGAAAACGTGTTGCGGAAGGGCTGAAAAAAGCCTCCGAAAGCAACAGCGGCGGGCCGATCGGCACTACAGATACGGCACAAGCCGCAAAACAGGCTGAACAGGAAAGCCATCCGTCTGATCCGTATTAAATAAAAAAAACAGGACAATCGCGTCCTGTTTTTTTTTGAGCTAATTCAGCTCCTGTATATTCTGCTCCGCCGCGGCCGCAAATACTTTCGGCTCCGGACGTTCAAGATCTTCATGGAATAGACTTACTTTGTGAATCTGCCGGTTGTCGTACAGATGAAAGTAGTAGTTCCCGGTGTCACAGCACATGACCGACGTATACTGCGTATAATCAATTTCATTCTCCTCTGTGATCACCGCGCCTTTTGGAATATTCACATTGGACAGCACGTGAAAAGCGGCCATAACGCCATCCGTTTCATGAGCGGCAGGCTCTAAATGCTCTTTCAGATAAGCGGCTCTGATGAATCGGGATGGCGGCGTGTAATCACCGGGAAGCCCGATCGTTCCAGATCCTTGGCCGAAAGCGGTTAATGTCATTCCGCCCAATGTTTTGCTTTCTGACTGCTGCGGCCTGATTCCGATATAATGGCGCAGATTGGTCACATGCCAAGGAAATTCCGGACTGTTGGTCATCACTCCGGGTTTGTTGTCATATACTTTCATTCCCTCCGGTGTCGGCTCGATGACAATGCAGCCGCCCGTGCGGTCTGATAAAATCCAATGAAGAGGCAGCACCGTATCCAATAACATTAACTTCTTCTCTACAATCGTCAGCATTGAGAGCTTTTCCTTTATGTCTTCAAGAGATTCACAGTTTGATAAGGCCCAGGTGACAAACTCATGAGGAGCGATGTGACAGGTGCCCTCCCGTTCCGCTTTCTCGTATCCCGCAAAGCCCGGAAAATACAGCGTCGCACACGACAGCCCTTTTTCATTTACGCCGTCGGCAAACAGAACATTGCCGAGATTTCTCCCCATGCCGATAAATGCGTATTTCGTCTTATGCATCCTGCCGTCAGCTTCGCTTTTCCAGCTGTACTGACGAGGGTAAAGCACGACGTCCGTACCGAGCTGAAATGCAAAATCCATCGTTCGCGCCAATAGGTGATTACCGTCTGTCGTTTTCAATGTAAGACTTGTACACATATCATCAATCCCCTTTTCATTTATGAAATTTACACAAAGTAAACTATTCTTTCAGCTTAACGAATAATGGCTCTATTCGTCAAAAGATTGACACATTTCTCCTTAATACATATTAGTCCGTAAGCATATCCATGCCTTTTAAACTCTGGCAAATCGTTTTGGCGGCAGTGTTTGTACCGTTTTTCAAAAAAACTTTTGAACGGCTGTCAGCGAGGCTTTACAATGTTTTTCCTGCATGCTGGAATTTGTAAACGGCAGGTCAATCTGTTAAGCTATGTCTTTATGTTAAAGAAGAACATACGGAGGAGATTATCTATTGAAAGTAGAAAGGCGAACGATTGAACATATTCCGCATGACGAAAGACACGGAAAGGCTAAAGATTTATTCCCCGTCTGGTTCGGGGCTAATATGCATATTACGACGTTAGTCACAGGCACACTGCCCGTTACAATGGGACTCGATCTCTTTTGGAGTATCGCCGCCATTATTATCGGGACCTTTATCGGCGCAATCTTTATGGCGTCTCATTCCGCACAAGGACCTCAGCTCGGAATTCCGCAAATGATTCAAAGCCGCGCGCAATTCGGCGTGATCGGAGCGATTCTGCCCCTCTTTTTGGTCATGTTTATCTACCTGGGCTTCTTTGCGAGCAGTACGATTCTCGCAGCCGGTACACTGAGCAGCTTTGTACCGATTCCGGCTTCATGGTGTATTATCGGCTTAAGCGCCATCTGTTTTTTACTCACGATCTACGGTCATGATCTGATTCACAAAATGCAGAAAATCCTCTCTTGGACCTCCTTTGCCGTTTTTTTTGCTGCAACGATTCTTATTTTTCAACTGCCGATTCCTTCAGGAAGCTGGGTGCCCGGCTCATTAGACCTGCCTGTTTTTCTAGTGGCGGTCAGCGCGGTGGCCACATGGCAGCTGGCATATGCACCGTATGTCGCAGATTATTCCCGTTATCTGCCGGTCAAAACACCGGCATCGCATACCTTTTGGTACAGCTACGCAGGTACGTCAGTCAGTTCCATCTGGATGATGCTTCTCGGCGCCATTTTGACGACGGCGCTCCCGGAATTTACCGCTAATGCGGGAAATGAGATTGTCCGATTGTTCGGTCCGTTTTCCTTTATTATGCTGATCATTGTCCTGTTCGGACAAATGGCGATCAACGTCTTTAATTTATACGGAGCCTTTATGTCAACGACGACTACTTTGGAGCCGTTTTTAAAACTGAAGGTGACGCCGAAAACGAGAGTGGTAATGATCCTTTGTGTGACGGCAGCGGGTACTGTATTAAGTCTCTTGGGCCAAAGCAATTTCATGGAACTGTTTTTAAATTTCATCTTTTTCATCAGTTATTTCTTAATTCCATGGACGGCGATCAACCTCGTGGATTACTATTTTATCCGACGCGGAAAATACCACGTCAAATCGATGTTTGACGTCAACGGACAATATGGCAGGGTCAATTGGATTACAGCGGCCGCCTTCGTTTTGTCGATTATATTAGAAATCCCGTTCATCAATACATCCTTTTACATCGGGCCGCTCGCTGAAATATTCGGAGGAGGCGACATTGCCTGGGTCATCGGCCTGGCCGTTCCGTCGCTGCTGTATTATGTCCTGATGAAATCAAGGGTGAAACAACAAGAGGCGCCTTCCCTATGAAGACGCCTTTTCTTTATTCATATTCCTTCCATACACGCGGCAGCAGTTCAGAAAGTTCGTGCGCCAACAAGGTATGGGCGGAGCGCTCTTTCGTCCATAATTCCGCACATTCGCCGTGAAGGCGGACGGCGTTCAATACGGCATGTTTGGGGTCTTGATGACAGCACAGCATGCCGAGAATCATTCCCGTCAGCGTGTCGCCGGTCCCCCCTTTTGCAAGCGCGCCGTTTCCGGTTGTATTTCTGCGGCATTCCCCGTCGGGAAAAGCGATAATGGTTTCGTTTCCTTTCAGGACAATCGTGGCGTGAAGCCGCTCCGCCCATTCCGCGGCATATCCCGCTCTGTTCTGCTGAATCTCTTGAATCGGAAGGCCTGTCATTCTGGAAAATTCGCCGGGATGAGGCGTCAAGATCACAGGGGCTTTCCTCTTTGGATAGGTTCTTTTCGTAATGGCGCCCGCGTCCAGTATGACGGGATAATCGGCAGAAAGCAGCTGATCAGCCGCCTGCTGCACTTCGTCATTTTGAGGAAGGCCCGGCCCGATGGCAGCGGCCCGGATGGTTTCCCCGGGCTGGCCCGCCGCGGCTTTTTTCCAGCCGTCACGCCAGTACGTCGCTTCCGGCAGCACCGGGACGATAAGCGGGATGACGCCTGCCGATGTACCGATGACGAGCTTGCCGACACCGCTTCTCATCGCGCCCAATCCGGCCAGAAGGGCGGCTCCCGGCATGTCATCGCTCCCGGCCAGCAATAACGCCGTCCCGAACGTCCCCTTATGGCTGTCTGCCTCCCGCTTCGGCAGCGTATCTTTCACATCCTGTTCCGTCCAATCCATTATATTCATCTCTGTACCTCCTCTTCTGTCTCCTATTTATATTCCAAACAAGAAGAGATTTTAAACCGCACAAAAAAACAGCCGCTCGTTTGCGGCTGTTTATGTTCTGATCGGAACATCAAGACGGTAAAGCTTCCGATACCGTTCGTTTTCTGCAAGCAGCTCTTGATGGGTTCCTTCCATTTCTGCTTTTCCATTTTCTAAAAAGACGATTTTATCAGCTGTTTCCACACCCGCTAAATGGTGTGTAATCCAGAGGATCGTTTTCTCTTTAAAGACATCAAAAATCGTATCAAGCAATTCGCGTTCAGTGACCGCATCAAGGCCGACCGTCGGTTCATCAAGGATAATGACCGGCGTGTCTTGGAGAAGAATACGGGCAAGCGCGATCCGCTGCCGTTCCCCGCCTGAGAAACGAATCCCCGTCTCCTGCACAGACGTTTCATATCCGTCAGGCAATGATTCAATATAATCATGCAGCTTCACTTGCCGCGCCGCACGCTTAACATCTTCATCACTCGCCTTGCCGTTTCCGAGCCGGATATTGTTCATAATGCTCGTGTTAAAGAGATGAGGTTTCTGATTCAAAACGGCCACCGCTGAGGAAATCTGCTCCTGCACGGCCGCAGTTTCCAGCCCGTTCAGCATCACTTTCCCCGAATCGGGAACTAAGGCGCCTTCAATTAAAGCGAGAGAGGTCGACTTACCGGAGCCGCTCCTGCCGAGCAGCGCCATTTTTTCACCTTGGCGGAGAGTGAAGGAAAAACGGTCAAGCACATGACTGTGCTGATCATAAGAAAACGTCACGTTATCAAATGTAAGTGTCACATCCGATACATCCAGTTTCTCATCTGTCTGCTTCACCTCACCACTTCGCAGCTCCGGAGCTGCCTTACTCATTCTTTTGATGGAATCCTGATAAGAAGGCACTTCCGTCAGCGCATCCGAAAGGGGCAGAAACGCATCCGTCAATGGAAATACGACAAGCACAAAGGCCGCGATCATCGTGTTGGCGATGCTGCCGTCCGCATACTGACCCGCCGTCCAGAACAGCATGATCAATATGAAGCCGCCGACAAGACATTGCGCGGCGAGATCACGCCATCTCGTAAACCGCTGACGTTTGCTTTCAAGGTCAAACCACGCCTTCTCTTTCTCTTCATAAGAGGAAATAAAGGCCGCCTGGCGTCCCGAGAACATCCAGTCGCTCACGCCGAGCACGGCATCTGTCAGCCGGCTGTAGAGCGTATTCCGGCCGCTTTTCAGCCTCATGTTTTTCGCTCTCGTCACAAGAAGCGACACAACCGGGAACAATACAACCAATATAAACAGGTAAATCGCCGCAAAAGCGGCAAACGGCCAGGAAAAAAAGCCGAGTCCGATAACGGAGGCCGCATACAGCAGCAAAGCGGAAACCGCCGGGAAAATCGTTTTTAAAAACGCATCCTGCAAATGCTCAATATCCTCAGCCAAAATGCCGAGCATGTCGCCCGTCCGAAAACGGGATGAAAGCATGAGCGAGGCCGGCTCCAGCATATTGTAAAGCCGCACCCGCATGTCGGACACGATTTTCAAAATGATATGGTGCCCCGTCAGACGCTCGGCGTACCGTGAGACTGAACGGGCAATCCCGAAGGTGCGCACGGCCACAATCGGAACGTACACCAGCAGGATATTCTCAGGCTTGGTCGCCGACTTAGAGATCAAAAAACCGGAAGTGAACATGAGAAAGGCCGCCGAAAAAATCGTCACCGCGCCTAAAAAAATCACAAGAACAAACAAACGGGCATTTTGCTTCATATACGGCAGAATCCATTCTTCTTTTCTCATGTTCTTTCCCCCAGTTGTGCCTTTACAAGTTTGGCGTATACGCCTTGTTTCGCCATCAATTCGTCGTGGGTGCCGATTTCCGCCACCGCGCCGTCATCAAGCACGATAATTTCGTCCATCTCAAGCATCCAGTGAAGACGGTGAGTGGCCAGAAAAACAAGCTTATTTTCAAACAGGTCTTTCATCGTTTCTTTTATTTCATATTCTGTTTCAATATCAAGGTGAGCGGTCGGCTCATCCAAAAGGAGAATCGGCCGGTTTCCTAAAAAGGCTCTGGCCAGCGCGACACGCTGAGCCTGTCCTCCGCTGAGCGCCCGTCCGCCCTCGCCGATCCGGCCGTCAAGACCGCCGGGCAGATCACGGATCAGTTCAGCAAGACCCGCCGAAGCAGCGGCCTGCGCCGTTTCCTCACGGGAAGCATCAGGATGATAAAACCGGATATTATTCAAAAGCGTGTCATCAAAAATGTACGGGTGCTGCGGAATATAAAGCAGCTGCTTCTGCCAGCCGTCCGACTGCAGATGCGAGCGGGATTCACCGTTTACCTTGATCTCACCGGACGCAGGCTCTAAAAAGCCGCCCAGCACATCAATGAGTGTCGATTTTCCCGCACCGCTTTCCCCGATAATTCCGATTTTCTTCTTCCCTTTGAAGGACAGATGAAATTCAGACATCGATTCCCGGACGGACAAACGCGTAAGCTGTAATTCATCCCCGTCAGTCCACGTATCAAGTTCGAGCGGCTTTTCTTCTTTAAAACCGGGCTGCGCCAAAATCGCTTGAATGGTTTTCCCCGCCTCCTGCCCGTTTAACGTCGCGTGGTAATCATTCCCCACTTCGCGGACCGGGAGAAAATATTCAGGCGCGAGAATGAGCGCGGTCAATGCCGGCCCGAGCAGAATTTGTCCGTCTATCAGCCGCAAGCCGAGAAACACCGCCACTGTCGCCACCGACAGCATCGTAAAGAAATCCAGAGCGAATGATGATAAAAACGCGACCCGGAGCGTGCTCATCGTCGCCTTGCGGTATCTCTCACTGACATGAAAGATGTTTTTACTGTGTGATTTGCTTAATCCTAAAAACCGCAATGTCTCCAGTCCGCGGAGCGAATCCACGAAATGATTGGAAAGCGTCTGATAGGACTTCCATTGGCGATCGGCTTTTTTCTGTGCCACAAGTCCGAGCAGAATCATAAATACAATCAAAATCGGAAGCGCAAGAATCAAAATCAATGCCGATGTTTTATCCTGAAAAAACACGTAAATAACAACGGCCGCCGGCACAATCGCCATGCTGACCATTTTCGGCAGAAACAGCTCTAAATAACGGCGGAACTGGCTGATGCCTTCCATCGCCAGCGTCACCATCCGGCCTGTCCCCTCTTTTTTCGCAAAGCGGGGGCCAAGACGGAACAATTGCTCAAGAAATCTTTTTCTTAAGTCTGCGCCGGTTTGCGCGGCATATTGGTACACGATTTTCTGCCGGACCGTTGTCACCGCATGCCGGACCAAAAACGCAAGCAGGAAAAAGCCGATAACCGGATAAAGAGAAGCAATCCGCTTCCCGTTAAATAATCCGGTTACCGCCTGGCTCAGCCATTCCGCCTGCAAGATGATGGCGGCCGTTTGTATAATCGTTAATCCCGTAATGATCGCAAGAATCCGCTTCATTCCTTTATAAAGAAACAGGTCTTTTCCCATTAATAAGTCATAGGCTCCTTATGGCTGACGCGTTTCCGGAAGACATAATAGCTCCAGATCTGACTGCCGATGACAAACGGCAGCAGAGTCAGTGCGACAATTGTCATGACCTTAAGTGAATAATCACCGGAAGACGCGTTAGCTACTGTTAAGTCATACGCGCTTGTCAGCGAGCTGACCATGACGCGCGGGAACAGAGAGATAAAAATCATCGCAACTGTCAAAGCAAGACCCGCGCCGGTCATACCGAATGCCCAGCCGTCTTTTTTCTTGCTCATGAACACAACGGCAAGAACGTTGCAGATGACAATCAGCACGAATACCGGAATCGTGATGTTTGCCCGGCGTGTAAACATATCCGTATCGTATGCAGACATCGCAAAGAAAGCAAGTAAAACAAGAAAGATAACACCGATTACGCGTTTTGCCATTTTTCTCGCACGCTCTTGTAAATCACCGATCGTGCGCAGGGTGATAAACATTAAACCGTGCAGGAATGAAAGAAGGGTGACGGCTGCTCCGCCAAGAACGGAATACACGTTCACAATATCTGAAAAACCTGCGTGAATGTTCATATGACCGTCAATCGGCACACCGCGGAACAAGCTTGTGAAAATAAGTCCGAATACAAATGGCGGGATAAGGCTGCCGAAGAAAATCACCCAGTCCCATGTTTTGACCCATTTCAGATTATTCACTTGGCCGCGGAATTCAAATGCCACGCCGCGCCCCATCAAGGCAAGAAGAATGATGATAAACGGAATGTAATATCCGCTCAGCATCGTCGCATACCAGTTCGGGAATGCCGCGAAGATCGCTCCCGTACCTGTGATAAGCCACACCTCATTCGCATCCCAGAACGGGCCGATGGTGTTAACCAGCACTCTGCGTTCTAATTCATTATGGCCAAGAAATCGGGTCGAAATGCCGACACCGAAATCAAAACCCTCTAAAAAGAAAAATCCGACAAACAAAACTGAAACGAGTATAAACCAAAGATCATGAAGTGACCCCATGGTAGACCTCCTGACTGAACGGATCCGTTGATACAGGAACATCCTTATGATCATCATGGTCCGCACCTTTTTTAATTTCACGAACGAATAGGAAAACAAGCAGCGCGCCTAAAATCAAGTACATGACGCCGAAGCTGATAATTGAAAACAGCAGAGATCCCGTCGTTACGTTAGGAGAAACGGATTGTGCGGTCGTCAATTGTCCCATGACCGTCCACGGCTGGCGGCCGATTTCAGTCATAATCCAACCGGCAGAGTTCGCAATGAATGGAAATGCGATCAGTGCGATCATGCCCCGTAAATACCACTTGCTCGTATGAAGCTTTTTGCGGCGGTTCAGAATAAAGCCGGCAATCGCGGCAAAAATCATAACCGCGCCCGCTCCCGCCATAATGCGGAAACTCCAGAACGTCGTTTTAACAGGCGGGATATAGTCGCCTTTTCCGTACGTTTTTTCGTATTCTTTTTGAAGTGTTTTCATCCCTTTCACACTGCCGCTGAACTTCTGGTAAGCCAAGTAGCTGAGTGCGTAAGGAATTGAAATTTCTGATGTGTTTTTTTCTTTATTCGTATCAATATTTGCAAAAGCCGTCCACGCGGCAGGATCACCGCTGTCATCCCAAAGCGCTTCACTGGCAGCCATTTTCATCGGCTGAGATTCCATTAAATGCTCAGCCTGCATATGTCCGCTGAACGCAACGCCGATACCGGCGATCAGACCGACAATCATCGAAAGCTTGAAAGATTTATGGAAGAAAGGCACTTCTTTTTTCTTCAATAATTTAAATGCGCTGACACCGGCGATAAAGAAAGCACCCGTCGCAAGCGCCCCGAAAATGACGTGAGGGAATTCAACCCAAAGCTGAGGGTTTGTCAAAAGCGCCCCGAAATCATTCATTTCCGCGCGGCCGTTTTTAATCGCAAAGCCGACCGGCTCCTGCATGAATGAGTTTGCCGTCAAAATCCAGAAAGATGACATAATCGTTCCGAAGGACACAAGCCAAATGCAAAGCAAATGCACTTTTTTAGATAAACGGTCCCAGCCGAAAATCCATAATCCGATAAAAATAGACTCCATAAAAAACGCCAAAAGCGCTTCAACCGCAAGCGGAGCTCCAAATACGTCTCCGACAAAACGGGAATAATCAGACCAGTTCAATCCGAACTGGAATTCCTGAAGAATCCCTGTGACAACGCCGACAGCGAAGTTAATTAAAAAGAGATGCCCCCAAAATTTAGCCATTTTGAGATAGGTCTCTTGTTTTTTGACAACATAAAGCGTCTCCATCAAAGCAACCATAAACACAAGCCCGATAGACAAAGGCACAAACAAGAAGTGAAACAATGTTGTAGATGCAAATTGAATGCGGGCTAATACCAACTCACTCATGATGTTTTTCCTCCAATCTGGTAAATTGCTCAACATTTCACAAACATAGCGAAATCATTGCTCGGTATTTCACAAAAAATGATATATTTGCTCAATGTTTCACAAATTCGTCAAAACTATTGAAATATCAGCCTGTACACCCTGGGGGACAGCAGCTGTCATAGAAATGATTCAATATCATTACTTTACAACGATTCAGCCTAAAAAAAAAGATCAATATACCTAAAATAAGGCTGAAATTGTGACCGATTATTGTCGGATTTGTAGAGATTTTATGTCAGCACCTAGGATATTTGTCCCTTTGATATCGTACCTCTTTTTTATTCGTGTGGCGAACAAAATGCTTTTCTCGGTGAAAAAGCCCGCCAAATCGCCATTTTGAGAAAGAACATGTGAAGAAAACATGTCCTCTAGTAAATTCATAATATATGAACAATTTAAATTTTTTAGTATACTTTAAATGGGGATATTTTTTCACTACATAACGACTGGGGGAACAAGCATGGGAGAACTTCAACCAAAATTGCAAACGGATTCAATCCAAAAACAGGAACGGACTGATAACTGGTTTGCCAGAGCAATGAATATAAGAATCGGCATTATTCCTCTTCCTATTTATATCCTGCTTTTTTTGCTTATTACGGTGTTTGTCATGAGCCGTGATGTAAAAAGCGACATTCTGACATCAATTGCCGTCATGAGTTTTTTCGGATTTACCTTCGGCCAGATCGGAAAATCCATTCCGATCGTGCGGTCCATCGGCGGCCCTGCGATTCTCGCAACCTTTATTCCATCCGCTGTCGTCTACTACCACCTGCTTCCGAAAGACATTATTACTTCAACAACAAAATTCACGGAAAGCTCCAACTTTCTCTATCTATTTATTGCCGGTATCGTCGTCGGCAGTATTCTCGGGATGAAAAGAGAGACGCTCGTCAAAGCTTTCGTCAAGATTTTTATTCCGCTGATCGCCGGCTCGATCGCGGCCGCCATCGTCGGCTTATGCGTCGGGACGCTGCTCGGGCTCGGCTTTCAGCACACGCTGCTTTATATTGTCGTTCCGATTATGGCGGGGGGTGTCGGTGAAGGCGCGATTCCTTTATCCATCGGCTACTCCGATATTATGCCGATGTCCCAGGGAGACGCCTTTGCGCTTGTGCTGCCGTCCATCATGCTCGGCAGCCTGTGCGCCATTATGTTATCGGGTTTGCTGAATGTCATCGGGAAACGCAAACCGGAATGGACGGGCAACGGGAAGGTTGATAAGTCTGATCATTCCGCTCCCGCATTGGAACAGCCGGCCAATGATAAAACGTTTGATTTGTCCTTTTTCGCTTCGGGCGGTATTTTAGCGGTTTCCCTCTATTTGGTCGGCATGCTGGCGCATGATTTCTTTCAGCTTCCGGCTCCTGTCGTGATGCTCGTCCTTGCCGTTCTCATTAAGCTGTTCAGGCTGGCGCCGGCTTCGATTGAAAACGGAGCCTTCGGCGTCTCGCGCTTTTTCTCGACAGCCGTGACCTATCCGCTCTTATTTGCGATCGGCGTTTCAATGACACCGTGGGACAAGCTGATTGCGGCGTTTACGATCAGCAACATCATTACCATTTTATCAATCGTCGTCACGATGATGGCCGTCGGTTTTCTGACCGGAAAATGGATGAATCTGTATCCGATTGAGACGGCAATTATTAATGCCTGCCATTCCGGCCAGGGCGGCACCGGCGACGTCGCGATCTTGAGCGCCGCTGAACGGCTTGAGCTTATGCCGTTCGCCCAAGTGTCGACCAGAATCGGCGGAGCGATTACCGTGAGTGTCACCCTTCTGCTGCTTCATCAATTCTATTAAACTGAAAAGAGCCTCCGCATATGCGGAGGCTCTGTTATTTCATCACATTTTGAATATAAGAGCCGAATGCCGCGCCGGACATGCCCGGCGACACACGGACGCGGTGAAGCCCGTAAAGCCCCTGACCTCTTGACGCCGCTCCCGGCTCCGTCGTAACCGCCATACGGTAGCCTGACGCGGCGGCGGCTTTTAATGTTTCCTTATTATATCGTCCGACAGGGTAGCTGATCATAGACGTCCGCTGCCCGAACATTTGATCAAATAAACGCTTAGAGTCCCTCATTTCACGTCGCTGCTGCTGCGGTGTGAGCCCGTTCAATTCGAGATGGTTCATCGTATGGCTCTGAATGGAAATGCCGTGGGCGGCCATCTCCTTCATCTGCTTCTCAGTCAGATGATTCTTATGCCCGATAAAGTTTCCGATCATAAAGATTGTCGCTTTCATCTTGTATTTCTTTAAAATGGGATAGGCCGCTTTCACATTGTCGGTATAGCCGTCATCAAATGTGATCAGAACACATTTTTCACGCGGCTCCTTATCCTCCGTCAGCATCAGATAGGCCTCTTCAGGAGTCAACGTGTAATAGCCGTGATCATGAAGCCACTTCATATGCTGCCGGAATTCTTCCTTCGGCACACGCAGGCTGTTTCCCTCAGAAATGCTGTGGTACATCAGAATCGGCAGTCTTGCCGTTCCTTTCGTTTGAACCCAGGCGGACGTATCCGGCTGCTTTTTGATTTCGCGCTTTACAGATTTTTTATCGTGGTGCGCTTCTGCCTTCGGAATGCTTTGTTCGGCGCTTGCCTCATGGCCCGAGCAAGCGGCAAGCGTAAACACGGCAGCCAAAAGGCACATGCACATGATCATGCGTTTCATCGTTTTCCTGCTTTCTGTCTTCTATTTACTTTTTATATCGGTTATGCGTCATAAATTGTTACATCAAAAAAGCCGGACATCCAGCTGTCCGGCTTTGCGTTATGAGCGGATTCTGATTTCTGTTTCACTGTCAAAAAAGTGAGCCTTATTCATGTCGAAAGCGACGGTCAATTCCTCACCGGCACGAATGTCATGGCGGGCGTCAATCCGGGCGATAAAATCCTGATCCCCGATCCGGGAATAGACCATAATTTCTGACCCGAGCAATTCCGCGACATTGATTTTAGCTGTGATGGATGAATTCTTATAGGATTCTACCACAATCAGCTCGTCATGTATGTCTTCCGGGCGGATGCCGAAGATAACATCTTTGCCGGCATACCCTTTTTCCCGTAGCATTTTCATTTTCCCTTCCGGCACGCTGAGAGCGGCTGAACCGATCTGAATGGCGCCGTCCGTCAGCTTTCCTTTGAAAAAGTTCATCGCCGGGGAGCCGATGAACCCGCCGACAAATACGTTTTCCGGATGTTCATACACGTCTTTCGGGGTGCCGATCTGCTGAATTTTTCCGTCCTTCATGACTACGATGCGTGTCGCCATCGTCAGTGCTTCTGTTTGGTCGTGCGTCACATAGATTGTGGTTGTTTGCAGCCTTTGATGCAGCTTAATAATTTCTGCCCGCATCTGCACCCGAAGCTTTGCGTCCAGATTTGACAGCGGCTCATCCATTAAGAACACTTTGGCGTCCCTGACAATCGCCCGTCCTAATGCAACCCGCTGCCGCTGCCCGCCGGAGAGCGCTTTCGGTTTGCGGTGCAGATACTCTGTGAGCCCAAGCATTTTCGCCGCTTCTTCGACCCGTTTTTTTATCTCCGGTTTCGGCATCTTCCTCAGCTTCAGACCGAAAGCGATATTATCATAGACCGTCATGTGCGGATATAACGCATAGTTTTGAAACACCATGGCGATATCCCTGTCTTTAGGAGCGATGTCATTCACTCTCGTGTCACCGATATAGAAATCACCCTTCGTAATATCCTCCAGCCCGGCAACCATCCGCAAAGTTGTCGACTTGCCGCAGCCCGACGGACCGACAAACACGATAAACTCTTTATCTTTAATATGAAGGTTAAAATCATCGACAGCCGCTTCTTTTTGATCGTAATACTTATAAATATGCTCCAGCCGAAGTTCCGCCATGTCATCTCCCCTTTTTTGTAAACGCTTTCTTAAATAGGATTGTAACAGCGTCAGGCGGCGGCGGATATAGGCAATGTTCATAAAAAAAGTCCGCTGCCTTCGTGCACATTTCCCATTTAATGTGATTTTTCATACTGCAGACAAATGAAATAAGCCAGCAGGGCGCCCCGATATGTCTTAATATCAATACCTGAGCGTTCCGCGAATTTATCAATCCGATATTGAAGACTGTTGCGGTGCAAATGCAGTCTTTTCGATGTGAGCGACATGTTCGAGTTATGTTCAATAAAAGTCTGAATCGTATGCTTCAGCTCCGGTTCTTTCTGAAACAGCAGCGCCGCTTCTTCGTGAAGCAAGGCTGAGAGCTTTTCTCTGCTTTCTTCCATGAGCATGGCCGGAAATACCGTTTCCGCGGTCAGCGTGCTCAGCTGCGGGAGATGACGCCGGCCAATCTGACAATATTGCTGTTCTCTCCGATAATGAAGGCGCAGACGTTCTCCCTTGCAGTAATACCTTCCGATGAAAAAACGGACACTGAAATAAAAATCGCCTTCGAGAATCTTCACAAAAGATGCGATGTCATCCGAATCTGGCGCTTCCAGCTTTTCTTCCTCCACAATCACGCCTTGATCCCTTCCCGTCCGGACAACTGTATATGAAACCGGCCAGAAATGGCGCAGCGCTTCCGTAAATGCCCTCCAGTCCCGTATTCCCAATAAGTCATAATGGATAAAACGGACACGAGGCTCCTTGACATCAGGCACCGGACCTTCTTCCAGCAGAAACCGCCGCCACCTCTTTGCTGCCGCCGTCTCCGGAAAAAAATCGCCTTTTTCTTCAGCGGGCGTCAAAAATGATTCCAGAAGCAGTTTCTCCTTCGGGGTAATATCCTCCTTCGGAATGGTGACATAGACCCGTTTTTTCTCATCATAAAAGCAAAAGACATCCTCCGCCGTACAGCACGTATCAGACAACACAGCCCTCGGGTAAATTGCCAATAACGGGTTCATATGCGCTCCTCTCTATCGCTCTATCATATTTTCAGTATAAAACGTCCGGCCGATTGTATCCACTTCGTTTTAAGAAACAGCTTTCAGGCTATTTCCCGGGAAACGGATCATAACAGCTTCTGCCGGCATAAGAAAAAACCCTCCGCGCCGGCAGAGGGATCCTTTTTATTTAGAGATATCGACGAAGCCTTCACCAAAGACGTCACGCACATCATGAACAATGACAAACGCTTTTGTATCACAGCTTTTAATAATTTTTTTGAGCATGGAAAGCTCTTGTTTCTGGATGACGATATATAAAATTTCCTTCGACTGCCCCGTGTAATTTCCTTTACCCGATAGCAGCGTAACCCCTCTGTCCATAAGCGTGTTAACCTGTTCAGCGATTTCGTGCTTATGCTCAGATATAATCGTCACCGCTTTTTTCGTATTCAGGCCTTCAATGATAAAGTCCATCACCTTCGTTCCGATGTACAGCATGACAATGGTAAACATCATTTTTTCCGCACCGATGATGAAATAAGAACTGAAGACGACAATCAGATCAAAGAACAAAAGCGCATAGCTGATATTCCAATCGAGATATTTGTTAGCAATCCTCGCCAAAATGGCAGAACCCGCAGTCGTGCCTCCGACTCGAATAATGATCCCGATTCCGACACCGGCAAACACACCCGCAAAAATAGTATTAATAATGAGTTCATGTGAAGGCGAGTGCCAATCATGCGTCAGATGCAGAAACAGTGAATTGGCGACAACGGTAATGATCGTATAAAGCGTTGTTTTTCCGTCTAAAAATTTATATCCGATAATCAATAAGATCCCGTTCAAAATGATATTCGTCACCCCGGGCGACCATTCAAACACATAGTATAAAATCAGGGTGATTCCCGTTACCCCGCCCTCTCCAAGATCATTCGGAATGGCGAATAAATTAACGGCCAAAGCAAAGATAAAAGCCCCAATAATCAGCATCAGCACATCCAGCAATCTCTTTTTCATCCCAGACACTCCCTTTATATAAAATCAAAAAAACCCGGGAGAGCACTCTTCATTAAAAGAGCAGAAACTCCCGGGCTTTTATCCCAACGTGTCACAGCAGGAACCTGCTGTGTGTTTTCTCTCGGTCCAGACCAATTCAGCATTGCGGAACCCTAGAAAACCACTGTTTTTTATGTTCAGTTTTTGTATATCTTTCAAGATTATACGGGAAATCACGAACATGTTCAACCACTCTTTTTTTCAATAAACATATAAAAAATTGGAACGATCTGCCGATACTAAAAAAGGCCCTTAAAATACATGACTAAAAAATCATTAAAATACTTTTTTTCTCAAAATATTATTGACTATAGGTTATTTTACAGGCATTATAGTATGTAGTTTTTAAGAAATAGTTTACATAGGAGGAAATATTATGGCAGGCAACCTGGTGTCTTGTAAGGCATGCGGCAAAGAAATCGCTAAAGGCGTTAAAAAATGCCCAAACTGCGGTAAAGATCAGAGAAACTTTTTTATGAGACATAAAATTATCACATTGCTTCTGGCGGTAGTGGTTATTATCATTCTCGTAAACATCGGCGGCGGAGGCGGATCTTCATCATCTAAAACCGCGTCTTCAAAAGCTGCAGAATCCAAGGAAAAACTGTATAACATCGGTGACACTGTTAAGACTGAGAAAACTGAAGTTACTGTTACCAAAGTGGAAAAAAGAGATTCAGTAGGCTCTCAATTTGTCGAGAAAAAAGCGTCTGACGGCGGCGTTATCGTAGCTGTTCAATACACGGTTAAAAATGTTTCAAGCAAGCCGTTAAGCTCTTTCTCCATTCCAAGAGCGAAATTAGTAGATTCTAAAGGAACATCCTATGATTCAGATATTGATGCTTCTTCAAGCTATGCAACAGAAACAAAAGTAGACAACAGTAAAATTTTAAGTGACTTGAACCCGAACATTAAAGTTACTGACGTAAAAGCTTTTGAAGTTGATAAAAACGCATACTCTAAAGGCACTTGGAAATTAAAGTTCAGCAACGATGTTGAAGTGAAAATTAAATAATGACCGTAATAAAAGAGACCTTCATCATTTGAAGGTCTCTTTCTTTTTACACCTTTTGGTACCCGTTCACATTGGAGGACTGCCACTTCCAAGAGTCGGCGCACATTTCTTCAAGCCCGCGCTTTGCTTCCCATCCTAATTCAGCCTTCGCTTTTGCCGGGTCTGCGAAGCATGCGGCGATGTCTCCCGGGCGCCGGGCGGCAAAACGGTACGGCACTTCTTTTCCTGATACTTTTTCAAACGCCTTGACCATCTCAATAACGCTGTAGCCTCTTCCCGTGCCGAGATTATAGGCATCCGCGCCTGTTGTGTTCAGCACCTTCTCAAGCGCTTTGACGTGGCCCTCGGCAAGGTCAACGACATGGATGTAATCCCGCACGCCGGTGCCGTCCTTTGTCGGATAATCATTGCCGAACACCTGCAATTGCTCAAGCTTGCCGACAGCGACTTGTGCGACGTACGGCATTAAATTATTCGGAATGCCGTTCGGGTCTTCTCCGATCCGCCCGCTCGGGTGCGCGCCGAACGGATTAAAGTAGCGGAGCAGCGCAATGCTCCATTCAGAGTCCGCTTTATGCAGATCGCGTAAAATCTGTTCCAGCATCAGCTTTGTCTGCCCGTAAGGATTGGTCGCGCTTAATGGAAAATCCTCAGTGATCGGCGTTGTTTCCGGAACGCCGTAAACCGTCGCTGAAGAACTGAAGACTATCTTTTTCACACCGTGTGCCTGCATGGCTTCACATAAAATAAACGTACCCGTCAGATTATTATGATAATAACGGAGCGGAACAGCCACAGACTCACCGACCGCTTTTAATCCCGCAAAATGAATGACGGCTTCAATCTCATTTTCAGCAAACACCCGGTGAACGGCGTCACGGTCAAGGAGATCCGCTTCATAAAACACCAGCCCTTTTCCGGTAATATCTTTCACACGCTCCAATGCTTCCGGTGAACTATTTGACAGATTATCCAGAACCACGATGTCATAGCCGCCGTTTAACAGCTCGACACATGTGTGGCTTCCGATATAACCCGCTCCCCCTGTCACTAAAATCGCCATGAAGAAAGCCTCCCCTATTGAATGAATTGACCATATTATATCGGTTTTTTCTTCCTCAATCATCCATTTCCAAAAAGTTTAATCGTTTAGTCATCGTTTCTTCATAATTTATTTTCATTCGCGTAAAAAACAGAGCCCTCGATTCAAAACGGTTGCGAAATAGAAATCCCTCCCCCGCGCATGGTAAGATAAGACAAAGGAGATGACGGTATGAAAAATGAAATCATTGAACGCTTTACCTCTTATGTAAAAGTCGATACACAGTCTGACGAAAACAATGAAAACTGCCCTTCAACCCCCGGCCAGCTGACATTGGCCAACATGCTGGCAGATGAATTAAAGTCGATCGGCATGACAGACATCACAGTCGATGACAATGGGTACGTCATGGCGACTCTGCCGGCGAATACGGATAAAGACGTGCCGACTGTCGGTTTTCTGGCTCACGTGGACACCGCGACCGATTTTACCGGAAAAAATGTGAATCCTCAGATTATTGAGAGCTACGACGGACATGATATTGTTCTGAATGACAAACTCAATGTCGTCCTGTCGCCTGAGCAATTCCCGGAGCTCTCCCGCTATAAAGGCCAGACGCTGATCACAACAGACGGCACGACGCTGCTCGGAGCCGACAACAAAGCGGGCATTGCTGAAATCATGACGGCAATGGCGTACTTGATCAAACATCCGGACATCAAACACGGAACGATCCGGGTCGCGTTCACGCCTGATGAAGAAATCGGCAGAGGCCCTCACAAATTCGATGTCGGCCGCTTCAACGCCGCATTCGCCTACACGATAGACGGAGGCCCCCTCGGCGAACTGCAATATGAAAGCTTTAACGCAGCAGCCGCAAAGCTTACTTGTTACGGAAAAAGCGTCCACCCGGGAACGGCAAAAAACAAAATGGTCAACGCTTCAAAAATCGCGATGGAATTTCATCACGCGCTGCCGAAAGAAGAAGCGCCGGAATATACGGAAGGGTATGAAGGCTTCTATCATTTACTTTCCATGAACGGAGACGTTTCTGAAGCCGCCCTGTCGTACATTATCAGAGACTTTGACAGAGACCGCTTTGCAGAACGAAAAGAATATATGCAGAAAACCGCCGATGCGCTGGCGGCCAAATACGGCAACGAAAGCATCAAGCTTGAACTGCGTGATCAATATTACAACATGAGAGAAAAAATCGAACCGGTCAAAGAGATAGTCGATGTCGCCTATCAAGCCATGAAAAACCTCGACATCGAACCGATTATCGAGCCGATCCGGGGCGGAACCGACGGATCACAGCTCTCTTACATGGGACTGCCGACACCGAACATTTTTACGGGCGGCCAAAACTTCCACGGAAAATATGAATACATTTCCGTCGATCATATGGAAAAGGCGGTAAACGTCATTGTTGAAATCGCCAGGCTCTTTGAAGAGCGCGCTTAAAACCAAAGCCCCATGCTTTGGTTTTTTTCTTTCACATGAAACCTTTCCTTCTTTCTTTCCGTATATAAGGTATGAATTGGAAAGAAGGAGTGAAGACTATGGCAAGAGGGACTGTAGCGAAAGAATTGAAAAAAACCTTAAAAGACCCGCGTGTTCTGGAGACAAAATCAAACCCTTTTAAAAAACTGCGGAAAATGTTCAAACGATTTTTTTAAGATAACATCTCGTTTTCTTTAAAAAAATAAAGAAAGCGCTGTCAATCTGCAGTCATCTGTTAGAAGCAGTTATTTTGCATATTATAAGGTTTTTTAGGGTACTGAATAACACAAGGCAAACGAAAACACTGAAATAGTTATTTAGACACTTACAAAAAATAGTTAAAAAGTTATATAAACGATCATCATTCATCAGCCGATACAATCTATAGAACCACAACAAGAGCAAAATTTCTTCAACCCATAGTTATTTTTACGGAAAATGACGTTATTTTTTAAAAAAGTGACAATTGTTTGAATACTTTTCGTTTGTTTTTTCGTACAATAATAATACCAAAACTTTTTTTGGGAGGTATGTAAAATGATGCTACTTATTTTTGCTGCTTTGACAGGGTATCTTGTTTTCTCTTTCAGTAAGGACAACCGCCGGAAAACGCCAAAGACAAGCCCGCTGGTGACAGCTGCCGACACGAATAACATCATTGATTTAAATGCGATCCGTCAAAAACGCCGGATGCCGCTATCATAAAAACGACAGCTGCCGCAAAATCGGCAGCCTTTTTTTTATGCACCCGGCCGATATGAAACCAACCGCCTCCTTTTTTCGTACAACATAAAAAAGGAGTTTTTTTATGTACCATTTTTACATCAAAGAGCGAATGTTGACGTTTAAGAATCGTTTTCAAGTGTTTCTTGAAAGCGGAAAAGAAATCTACAATGTTGAAGGAAAGCTGTTTTCATTCGGTGATGAACTGAAGCTGACTGATTTGGACGGCCGCACGCTCGCCAGCGTCAATCAGAAACTGATGTCGCTCGTTCCCCGTTACGAGATTTCCGTCAGCGGCAAACCCGTCTGCCAAGTCATCAAGAAAGTCACGTTTTTCAAACCGAAATTTGAAATTTCCGGACTCGGCTGGGATCTTACCGGCGATGTGTGGGGCCGGAATTTTCAAGTGACAGACGGAAAATCAAACCGGATGACCGTCACCAAATCATGGATGAGCTGGGGCGATTCCTATCATTTGCAGATTGAAAAGGAAGAGGATATCGTTCTTTGTCTCGCGATCGCCATTGTGATAGATATGATTCTATTTGAGGGTGATAAATAAAAATATTTATCGAAATATATTGACAATATAAGATAATATACTAAGATTAAGAGTATTACAGTTTATTCTGAAAAATAGCATATTTCCTTATCAAGAGAGGTGGAGGGACTGGCCCTGTGATACCCGGCAACCGCTGTTCAGCAGAATGGTGCTAAATCCTGAAGATAAGGTTGAGATTTGCGGACGCAAGCTCTTCCCTATCCGAGGGAAGAGTTTTTTTATATTTCATCAGGAAAGAAGGAATCGTTCATGTCACAGCAAAACACAGAACAACCATTGCATACGCTTCTAAGAAAAAACCCGCCGTTTCGCGCGGATCAAGTCGGAAGCCTGCTGCGGCCAGCGGCTGTGAAGCAAGCCCGCCTGCAAAGAGCGGCAGGTGAGATTTCGGCAGAACAGCTGCGCGAAATCGAAAACAAAGAAATCATCCGCAGCGTGAAAAAGCAGAAAGAAACCGGCCTCAATGTCGTGACTGACGGCGAATTCCGCCGGGCCTGGTGGCATTTTGATTTTCTCGAAAATTTAGACGGCGTTGAAGCGTTTACGCCTGAAAGCGGCATTCAGTTTCACAACGTACAGACGAAAGCGCGCGGCATTAAAGTAACGGGAGATATCGATTTTTCTCAGCATCCGATGCTCGAAGATTATAAATTCCTGCACAGCATTGCCGGCGATGCTGTTCCGAAAATGACCATTCCCAGTCCGAATATGCTGTTTTTCCGCGGAAAATTGGAAAAAGCGTCCTACCAGAATGATTACAAACAATTTCAGCACGATGTGTCAAAGGCGTATAAAAAAGCGATTCAAGCTTTCTATGACGCCGGGTGCCGCTACCTTCAGCTCGATGACACCGCATGGGCCGTTTTCTTATCGGAAGCGGGGCTTCGTCAGATTGAAGCTTTCGGCACGACGCCGGATGAACTGCGCAAGCTGTTTGCCGCTTCCATTAATGACGCCATCAAGGACCGCCCTGACGATCTGAAGGTTACGATGCATATCTGCCGCGGCAACTTCCAATCCACATGGACGGCTGAAGGCGGCTATGATGCAGCGGCTGAAACGATTTTTGACGGGCTTGACCTTGACGGATTGTTCTTGGAATATGATGATTCCCGCTCCGGCGGCTTTGAACCGCTCCGTTATGTCAAACGCTCTGATCTTCAGCTTGTGCTTGGCTTGATTACGTCGAAACATGGCGAACTTGAAGACAAGGACGCGATTAAACGCCGGATTGAAGAAGCTTCACAATATGTCAGTCTGGACCAGCTTTGCCTCAGCCCGCAATGCGGATTCGCCTCCACTGAGGAAGGAAACCTGATCACAGAAGAACAGCAATGGGCGAAACTGCGCCATGTCGTCAACATTGCCGGTGAAGTCTGGAAATAAAAAAAAGACACGCGATCAGCGTGTCTTTTCCGTTTTACAGCGGACCGGTTCCGATTAAAATATCGATATCTATCGTGACAGCAGCCTCTTTCCGGCTGATAAACCGCCGGATGCTGTCATCAGTACATTTCCATGTTAAGGGCGTCATTTTCACAAGCCGCTCGAGGTCAGGCTGCGTTAAGGTCTTCGTGTAACACAGCCGTTTGCGCTCAAAGGTTTGAAAGCCCGCTTGGAATCGTCCGGCCGCAGAATCGGCGGTGTCATTCCGCCGAGGACTGTCTCCGAAGAAGAATTCCCTTACTTCCTTCAAATAATCACGCCGCGGCACCGCTTTAATGACTGTGCCGCCCTTTCGTAAAAGTCTGCTGCATTCCTTGTAATTCCAAGGTGATAAAACAGACATCACGACATCAAAACAGCTGTCGGCAAACGGCGCATCCGCCACATCAGCGACGGCAAAAACCAAATGATTCCCGAAGGCCTTTGCGGCATGCAGCACACCTTCTTTCGAGAGATCAATGCCGATTCCCGTCACGGAAAAAGCGGGCTGAAGCAATTTGCATACGGCGGCTAAATGAGAGCCTTCTCCGCATCCCGCATCCAATATCGCCGCCGTTGTTTGCGGAGATTGAATGCGGCTGATGATGGCGGCGATCTCCTTTTGAACCGGGACAAAAAATTCCCGGCTGTCAAAAAGAGCGCGTCTCGCTTCGAACAGCCGCCTGTCATAGCGGGTTTTGACCGATTTATTGAGGAAATTCACATATCCTTGCTTTGATATATCAAATGTATGCCCGTGTCCGCACATCAAGCTTTTGTATTGTGAGACCGCCATGGCCGAACTGCATAGCGGACACCTGAATACGGACTGGCATGATTGCAGTAATTCCGCGCGTTTTCTTTTTATAGACGTCAATAAAAACACCTCATTCATTCGTTATTCCGATGAAATGAAAAAGGCATAGACAAATAAACCTCGCAAAATTGGAAGTTTAACCTATTTATCTATACCTCTCATTATCTGTAACGAATGAACTGAATGATCATGAAAATGACCCCTTTTCTGCCGTCTTTTGAAGGCGGTGCCCTCAGATCCATTTTATCAGCTGCATCCCGTCTTTACAATGAACCGGAACTGTTTTTCGGGGGCTTTTATACCTTTATTATCCAATTACTTGTGAACATCCTTTATTTTCTTTATTTATAATATAAATTTATTATTTTGAAAATATCTAAAAAGGTTGATTTTCAAAAATTGAAACGATAAAATACTGCTATCTCATGTAATATCGTTATTCTTGTATATGATCAGTAATATGGTCTGATTGTTTCTACCTAGTGCCGTAAAAGACTAGACTACAAGAAAGTTTGCATAAATTTGAACGAGTGAAAAGCATATGATGCTGTCAGTCTATTCTTTTCTTTTGGCTCTTATTTATCACACTTTCTGGCTTTCAGGAATTTGTGACGAATAAGAGCTTTTTTTATTTCCATAATACCCTTATAGGAGTTGCTCACATGTACTTTTTATTGAACATTGTCGGTCTCATTGTTGTCATGGCTGTTGTTTTCTTATGCTCACCCAACAAGAAGAAGATTAAATGGCGTCCGATTGTCATGCTCCTCGTCTTTGAGTTTCTGATTACTTGGTTTATGTTAGGGACAAAAGTCGGCGGCTTTGTCATCGGGAAGATCGGCGCGTTCTTTACATGGCTGATTTCCTGCGCCAGTCAAGGGATTGCCTTCGCCTTTCCGTCTGTCATGGCGAACCCGACGGTTGATTTTTTCTTCAGCGCATTGCTGCCGATTATCTTCGTCGTGACCTTCTTTGATATGCTGTCGTATTTCGGTATTCTGCCGTGGCTCATTGATAAAATCGGCTGGCTGATTTCTAAAATATCCCGTCTGCCGAAGCTGGAGAGCTTTTTCTCCATCCAGATGATGTTTTTAGGAAATACGGAAGCTTTAGCCGTCATCCGCCAGCAGCTTGCCGCCGTCAGCAACAATCGGCTTCTGACATTCGGGCTGATGAGCATGAGCAGCATCAGCGGCTCGATCATCGGATCGTACTTGACGATGGTTCCGTCCACTTATGTGTTTACAGCCATCCCGCTGAATTGCTTAAACGCCCTTTTAATCGCCAATATGCTGAATCCCGTGGACGTTTCTAAAGAGGATGATATTATTTACGTTCCTTCAAAAGCGGAGAAAAAAGACTTCTTCTCCACGATTTCTAACAGTATGCTTGTCGGCATGAACATGGTCATTGTCATTTTAGCGATGGTAATCGGCTATGTGGCGTTAACGGCCGCGTTAAACGGCGTACTCGGACTGTTCGTGCACGGTTTGACCATTCAAAAGATTTTCTCATACATCTTCAGTCCGTTTGCCTTCCTTCTCGGATTAGGCGGACATGACGCGATGTATGTCGCACAGCTGATGGGCATCAAGCTCGCGACGAATGAATTTGTGGCAATGGCCGATCTGAAAGGGCAGCTGAATTCACTCCCGCCGCACACGATTGCCGTGGCTACGACATTCCTGACATCATTCGCAAACTTCAGCACCATCGGTATGATCTACGGATCTTATCAATCTCTGCTTGATGGTGAAAAGTCAGCCATCATCGGAAAAAACGTCTGGAAGCTGCTTGTCAGCGGAATTGCCGTTTCCTTATTGAGCGCGGCGATTGTCGGATTGTTTGTCTGGTAAAAGAAAAAAGCGATACCGCTCCGTTTTGGAGTGATATCGCTTTTTTTTATTGATAGACGGATGCAGGTACGAAAACGTCCCGGATTCCTGCCGCGTACGGTCCGAGATCATATTGTCCGAACACAACGGCAATGCCGTTTTTCGTAAAGAAGAAAGGTCTTTCGTTATTCAGGATGATCTCTTGTTTTTTGACGTCCTGGTCAAACAGTTCGTCATGTTTCTTGATGTAGCCGTAAAGATAGTCTCTCGTCTTGTTAGCTTTCGTTTTTGTATTCAGCACATTATCGAGTGTGACCCGTTTTTTTGCGGCCAAGTCGTAATTAAAGGTCTGAACGGCTGTCAGCCCGTGTGCGCCGCCTGTGTAACTGTAGTCTTCCGTCTGAATGCTGAGCTTGCCGTCTTGATTATACTTCACCTTGAAATCTGCCTGGTATTCCGCTTTGTAGCCTTGTTTCTCACCGTCTTTTTTGTTTTTCACATATTCTTGGTACGATTGTTCAATATAGCGCTTGAAGTCCTGATTGATTTTCTTTTCAAAAGATGCGTTTCCCGTATTTGTGACCTCGGGGTATGTCAGCTGTTTTACATGCTTATACGTATGGCTTTTGACAACGGGCTTTGCGGTTTGCGCGGCCTCGGCTGAAGGCGCGAAACCTCCGAACGGCGCGGCTGTCAGCACGGTTAAGAGCACGGCCGCCATCATTTTGAATGCCTTTTTCATCACAACTCCTCCTTTTCATTACCGTTCCCTTTTTGAAAACGGGTTACACTCTATAGACAGCGCGGATCAGCAAATTGTTTCTGGGCCTTCTTTCACATTTTCTCCATGAAAAAAAGAGACATGGAAAATCCACGCCTCTTTTACCGTGAAGGTCTTTGCGCAATGGCTTCATAAACGGCTTCTGCCAAATCGGAGTTGCCGAACATCTCCAAAACGCCGATAACGGTTTGATCAGGAATCGGTTCTGATTCCTCCTTCGGCACGACAAGCTCTTCAGCCGTTTTTCGCAGCTCTTCGTTTAAAGGCTGTCCGGGATAAGCCTTGCTGTAAATGGCCATCGGGTCAAGGTCATGATTGACGCACCATTGGGCAAACACCAAAATCATCATGTTTTCGTCACGCCGGTAATATTCTTCGAGTTGTTTTTCGGTAAACGGCTTCACTATCATTCGCTCCTCCAGAAAATCTACCCCTAAGATACACAAACACAGAGCGGAAGTAAACCAAAGAGGGTGAAACATATTATTTCATCAACCCGCCTGCTTTAAATGGCGCATGCCCTGACTCTCTAAAACTGTTGTCTGAATGTCCCGGACAGCGGAAGGTACGGATTTGCACGGAAGCAATTTTCGTTTTCTCCTCAGATATTTCACTTTCACAAGAAAAAAGCGCCTCCTTCATAAAAGGCGCTTTTTCATTCTTATATGTTTCTGTCCCAATGCCGATGCTCAGCCACGGCTTTCAGAAATTGTTCGCAGTTTCCATCCGGAACAAGACCGGGGCCGCTTTCGGTTCCGGCGGCGAGGGCGAGAAGTTCTTTTCCTTCACCGGAGGCGCCGATCGCTTTGTAATGGCTGAAAGCTTCGCTGACGAAGTCTCTGGCCGATTTTTGGGCTTTGAGGCTGTCTGTGCTTTTTTTTCCGCCCGGAATGAAAACAGCGTCGTACAGGACGGAATCCGCTGTCAGGAAAGTGGCTGACGCTTCCAGCTCCGTACCGTTTTCTCCCTTGACGGTTCCCAGCGCGGGGCTGATGATATCGACTCTGACTCCCGCCTGTTTGCATGCGTCAAGCACTTGTTTGACTTTCTCATCAGAAAATCCGTGGTCGGTTAAAACCGCAACCTGCCTTGTCGCTGCCGTTTTCACCGTGTTTTCCTGGCTTAAGGCCGGGGAAGTGAACGTTTCATCAGATTCACGGTCCTTCGGCGGCGGGTTCACGCCGATTCCTTTCGCAACACGCTCGGCAAGCCCGGCGTCGACATGACTGAAGACATCAACCACCTGCTGCTGCACATCCTTGCTGTTCACTTTTCCGACCTCAAAACAGAACGCGGAGATGATATGTTCTTTCTCGGCGGGAGACATGCTGTTCCAGAACATCTTGGCCTGAGAAAAATAGTCATTGAAGCTCTCACTGCGCTGGCGGATTTTTCTGCCTTCTACTTTTTCCTGATAATGAACGTATCCGCCTTCTTCTTCTGAGGCCGGCGACGGATCATTGTTCTGCAGAGAATTTTTATGATAGGCGACAGGGCCCTTATTAATCGTCATCCGGTGGTAGCCGTCGTATTGGTTGTTATGGAACGGGCAGACCGGCCGGTTGATCGGAATCTCGTGAAAGTTCGGTCCGCCAAGACGGATGAGCTGTGTATCCGTATAAGAGAAAAGCCGGCCCTGAAGAAGCGGGTCATTGGTAAAATCGATGCCCGGCACGACATTTCCCGGGTGAAAGGCGACCTGTTCTGTTTCCGCAAAGACATTGTCCTGATTGCGGTCAAGGGTCATTTTTCCGATCAGCTTGACGGGAACCAACTCCTCCGGCCACAGCTTCGTCGGATCAAGGATATCAAAATCAAATTTGAACTCATCTTCTTCGTCAATCATCTGAACACCGAGCTCATACTCGACTTTGCCGCCGTTTTCAATCGTTTCCCACAGGTCGCGGCGGTTGAAATCGGGATCTTTCCCGGCAATTTTCTGCGCTTCATCCCATACGAGGGAATGAACGCCGAGCACGGGTTTCCAGTGGAATTTTACAAAGCGCGCTTTTCCTTTCTCGTTGACGAAACGGAACGTATGCACGCCGAAGCCCTCCATCATCCGATAGCTTCGCGGGATGCCGCGGTCAGACATCGTCCACATGACCATGTGCGCGGATTCAGGATTGTTTGCGACAAAATCCCAGAACGTATCATGAGCCGTCGCAGCCTGCGGCATTTCATTGTGCGGTTCCGGTTTTATGGCGTGAACGAGATCCGGGAATTTGATCGCGTCCTGAATGAAGAATACCGGAATATTGTTTCCGACGAGGTCATAGTTCCCTTCTTCAGTATAAAACTTCGTCGCAAATCCCCTGGCGTCACGGACAGTGTCGGCTGATCCCTTGGAGCCCGCCACTGTTGAGAAACGGACGAAAACAGGCGTTTTGACGGACGGGTCCTGCAAAAATTTCGCCCGTGTATATTCCGTCATCGGTTCGTACACCTGAAAATGCCCATGAACGCCGTACCCGCGCGCATGAACGACCCGTTCCGGAATCCGCTCGTGGTCAAAGTGCGTCATTTTTTCACGAAAATGAAAATCCTCCATCAGCGTGGGGCCGCGGACGCCCGCTTTTAAAGAATGCTCATCCTCAGACACGCGAAGCCCCTGATTGGTCGTCATTTTTTTGCCGCTGTTATCAGACCGGTACTGCTCCAGCTGTTTGTCCTTTGAGTGTTCATTTACTCGTTTGTTTTGATCATCACTCATGTCAGTTCCCCCTTTTAAAACGAAACATTCTACAGCACATTTACCCGCGGCGTTCTTCATATAAACTGGTGATCCGCTCATTAGGATTTTAGGTCTGTATTTACATATGCGGTCATACACATTTTGAAATAAAGCCATTTTCACAGAAATAAATTGTGAAAGCGCTCACCAATACAGCTGTTGAACAGGGGAGGTCATATCGTGCTTGCCATACTCGGTTTTGTGATGATGATTGTCTTTATGTATCTTATTATGTCTAACCGGCTTTCCGCTCTTATTGCTTTGATTGTCGTTCCTGTTGTGTTTGCCCTGATCAGCGGATTTGGCAAAGATCTCGGCGAGATGATGATTCAAGGCGTTACAGACCTCGCACCAACCGGGATCATGCTGTTATTCGCCATCCTGTATTTCGGCATTATGATTGACTCAGGTCTGTTTGATCCCCTCATTGCCAAAATTCTATCGCTTGTCAAAGGGGATCCGTTAAAAATCGCCATCGGCACAGCGGTTCTGACGATGACCATTTCGCTGGACGGGGATGGAACAACAACGTATATGATTACGATTGCGGCAATGCTGCCCCTTTACAAACGGCTCGGCATGAACCGTTTGGTGCTGGCGGGAATTGCGATGCTCGGTTCGGGGGTCATGAATATTATTCCGTGGGGCGGGCCGACGGCGAGGGTTTTGGCTTCCTTGAAATTGGACACGTCAGAAGTTTTTACGCCGCTGATTCCCGCTATGATCGCCGGCATTCTCTGGGTGATCGCCGTTGCTTATCTCCTCGGAAAAAAAGAACGGAAGCGGCTCGGCATCATTTCAATTGAACACACGCCGTCTTCTGATCCGGAGGCGACGCCGCTGAAGCGTCCCGCTCTCCAGTTGTTTAACCTGCTGCTGACTGTCGCTCTGATGGCCGCGCTGATCACCAGCCTGCTGCCAATCCCTGTTCTTTTTATGACCGCGTTCGCCATCGCCTTGATGATCAACTATCCAAATGTCAAAGAGCAGCAGAAACGAATCTCGGCGCATGCCGGTAACGCGTTAAACGTTGTCTCAATGGTGTTCGCGGCAGGGATATTCACAGGCATTCTCTCCGGCACAAAAATGGTGGATGCGATGGCGCATTCTCTCGTTTCACTCATCCCTGACGCCATGGGTCCGCATCTGCCGTTGATCACTGCGATCATCAGCATGCCTTTCACCTTTTTCATGTCAAATGACGCCTTTTACTTCGGTGTGCTTCCCATCATCGCCGAAGCCGCTTCCGCTTACGGAATAGACGCCGCTGAAATCGGAAGAGCCTCCTTGCTGGGCCAGCCGGTGCATCTGCTCAGCCCGCTTGTGCCATCCACCTATCTACTGGTCGGAATGGCGGGCGTCAGCTTTGGCGATCATCAAAAATTCACTATTAAATGGGCCGTGGGGACAACGATTGTGATGACGATTGCGGCGCTTTTGATTGGGATTATTTCGTTTTAATTAAAAAAGGATTTCCGCTGGCGGAAATCCTTTTCTGTACATTATTTTTTTGTATAGCGCACCCAGTCATAATGAGCGTATAGCGGATTTACACCATTGTAGGAACCGAGCCAGTCATCAACACCTATCCCATTCCACAAGTTCATCATGATCTTTCCCGGTGTTGTCGGGATTTGGCTTGTCGCAGTATGTTTTAATTGCCCATCGACATACCATTTAATAGAGTTTGGCTGCCAATCGAACGCATACGTATGATAGGCATTGGCCGCATCAAATCCGAGATCCGCAACCTTCTCATGATTTCCCTTTCCATTTGTATAATAATTAAATTGAACCTTTGTCGTGTCTTTTCCTAAAAATTCGATATCAATCTCATCCCAAGGGGTACCATCCGTTGGACCTGTATAAGTGAAGAACGATGAAACGATCCCTGTGTTTTTAGCCGGTTTCATTCTGACTTCATAAAGTCCATAGCCATAGGTTTGAGCGGAGCGGTTCTCCCCGCAGTCAAACTTGTTATAAGACGGGCTTGTCAGCGCCAATCGCATTTCACCTGATGACGTCATTGATACATTATTTGCACGCCACGTGCAGTTGAACATATCTCCATTGGAGTAACCATTTGCTTTTTGCCATAATCCGGAGTTATAGCTGTTAAAAGGTTCAAAAAACGACCCGCCTGTTTGAGCTGATGCAGTAGAAGTGATCGCACACAAACTCAAAAACAATCCAGTGACAAGAAGCAGCAGCACTCGTTTCATACGATAAAACATGTTGGCATTCCCCTTTCTTTGAAAGCGATTTCTTTATCGATCATACATGATTCTGTAAAAGGGAACATCAGTCAGAATAATGATAAAAACGAAACTTAAAAAGACCTAAATTACCATCAGCACAAACAGAGATAATCCGCACTCATTGTAATTTAGGTTTTGCCTGCCTTAACTAAGTCATATGTGAATGTAAGACAAAATAAATACAAGGGAACTAAAATGGAATGCCCCGGCCCATGATGACCAATTCCTGATTGCCTTCTTTGAGCACACTGACAACATTATTATTAATGACTTTCGCAATCTTCAATTCTGTCTCCCTCCCGCCTGACCATTTACCTGCTACACCTTTGAACTAGTTCAATATCTCCAGGTCAATCAGAAAACGCCGTTCAGAAATCTTTGTCCAACGATGCGATGAGGCGCATATAATGCAGAGAACCGGTTTTTGGGAAGGAGCGTGTGTGATGAAACGGTTTTCGAAAGAAGAAAGCAGCTGGATGCTGTATGATTGGGCCAATTCAGCTTATTCGGTCATTATTATGACGGCTGTTTTCCCCTTGTTTTTTAAAGCCGCGGCGGCGGAAAACGGTGTCAGCGCGGCTGATTCTACCGCTTATTTGGGCTATACGATTGCCGCCGCGACTTTTATTTTGGCGATGCTCGGCCCCATCTTAGGAACGATTGCCGACTACAAAGGATGCAAGAAACGGTTTTTTGCCTTCTTTCTTCTGATCGGTGTGGCGGGCACAGCCGCGCTGGCTTTGATTCCCGGCGAATCTTGGATGCTGTTATTAATTTGTTATACGATTTCCACGATCGGCTTTGCCGGGTCTAATGTGTTTTATGATGCGTTTCTCGTTGATGTGGCCGCAAAGGAGCGGATGAATATGGTGTCCGCCAGGGGATTTGGACTGGGCTATATCGGCAGCACGATCCCTTTTCTCCTCAGCATTGCCGTCATTCTTTCAGCACAAGCGGAGGTGATTCCGCTGTCCGCCCAGGCTGCCGGCCGCATTGCCTTTTTGATTACGGCGGCTTGGTGGGGGCTGTTTTCGATCCCGCTCCTTCTCCGCGTCCGCCAGCGCTATTATATCGAGAGGGAGCCGCGGCTTGTACTCAGCAGTTTTATACGGCTGGCCGGCACGCTGAAGCAGATCAGGAAGCACCGGGCACTGTTTTTGTTTCTGCTCGCCTATTTCTTCTACATCGACGGGGTCGGCACTATCATTACGATGTCCACGTCATACGGGGCTGACCTCGGCATCAGCGCGGCCAATCTGCTGATTGTTTTATTTGTCACACAGGTCGTCGCCGCGCCTTTTTCGATTTTGTACGGACGGCTGGCCGAACGGTTTAAAGGAAAAACGATGCTTTATGCCGGAATCGGCGTGTATATGATTGTCTGCACGTATGCTTATTTTATGGATTCCGCTTTTGATTTCTGGGTTTTGGCTATGCTTGTCGCCACTTCCCAAGGAGGTATTCAGGCGCTGAGCCGCTCTTACTTTGCCAAGCTTGTCCCCAAACAGAACGCCAATGAGTTTTTCGGCTTTTATAATATCTTCGGCAAGTTCGCTTCGATTATCGGCCCTCTTTTGATTGCCGTGACCGCCCAGCTGACCGGAAATTCGTCAGCCGCCGTGTTCAGCCTGATTTTGTTATTTGTGATCGGCATTGCCATCCTTGCGTTCGTGCCTGAGGAGACGATGTAAAAAAAGCCTGCGCGCGGCAGGCTTTCTTTTTTATTTCTTGGCTTTATGGACTTTCAGTTTTTTGCCTTTGACCGTCGTATTTTTCATGATGTCAAGAACGTGCGGGCCTTTGCCGTTCAGAATCTCGACGTACGATGCGTTGTCCAGAATCGTGATAATCCCGATATCATCGGCTGAAACGCCGTCGATTTTCGCAATCGTTCCGACAAAATCGACCGCTCTGAGTTTTTTCTTTTTCCCGCCGTTAAAGTACAGCTTCATGATGTCTTTGTTTAACTGTTCGCTTTTGTCTGTTTTGACATCGGGGCGGGCGTTCAATTTTTCCGCAAAAGCCGCTTTCCGTTCCGCTGTTTCTTTCTCAGACGGCGCCTCCCGCTTTTGGATGCGGAAACCGATATATGTCTCAATATCATTCAGAAACCGCGATTCAGACGGCGTCACAAACGTAACGGCCCGTCCGCGGTGTCCGGCGCGGCCCGTTCTGCCTGTGCGGTGCACATAGCTTTCTTTTTCAAGCGGAATATCATAATTGATGACGAGGCTGATGTTTTCGATATCAATTCCTCTGGCGGCAACGTCGGTCGCAATGAGATAGCGGAACTCGCCGCGCTTGAATTCATTCATGACGTCAAAGCGGTCTTCCTGCACCATGCCGCCGTGAATTTTATCACAAGGGTAGCCCAGCCTGTCCAGCTCATCGGTTAACTGGATGACCCTTTCTTTTGTCCGGCAGAATATGATGCAGCTGTCCGGGTTTTCGGTGATCAGAACATCACGCAGCAAAGATGTTTTGTCCTGTTCTTCTGTTCTGGTGACAAAATGCTCAATGTCTTTTGTCGTCAGGCCTTCCGCTGTTACTTCAATCAATTCAGGGTCTTTCATATATGTGCGGCTCAACTTCTCGACGTCATCCGGCAGCGTCGCTGAAAACAGCATGGTGACTCTGTTTTTCGGCAGATGCTGAATGATGGCTTCCACCTGTTCAATAAATCCCATATTCAGCATTTCATCCGCTTCGTCAATCACCACATACGCCAGCCGCTCAAGCGGCAGCGTCCCTTTCTCTATATGATCAAGCACACGCCCCGGCGTTCCGGCAACGACGTGGCTTTTTTGCTTCAGTTCGGTTTTCTGTTTGTCAAAAGAAGCTTTTCCGAAAACCGCTGTGGCTTTTATCCGTTTGAAACGGCCGATATTCGTGATATCTTCTTTAATCTGTGCCGCAAGCTCGCGGGTCGGCGTTAAAATCAGCGCCTGCGGTTTGTTTTCCTCCCATTCCGCAAGCTCACAGATCGGAATGCCGAAAGCCGCGGTTTTGCCGCTGCCCGTCTGTGATTTGACGACGAGGTCTTTTTTTTGCAGCGCGGCGGGGATGACGCGCCGCTGCACTTCAGTCGGCTCGGTGTATTGCAAGCCATTCAGCGCCCGTCGGATCTCGGGGCTGATCGCATATTCATTAAACTCATTCATGACTAAACTCCTTCTCTGTCCGGCTCCCCTCATTATACGCGAAATGCCGCCGCTTTACCCTGACGTTTTGCCGGGCCATTCGGGGGAGTGCTTTTTCACTTGTTCTTTTTTAAAATTTCACAGATACCCCACTTGTAATACAAATCCATAATACAAGTAGACATTAAAGGTTATTTTAGATATAAATGGAAATTCTAACCTTTTATTCATATGAAAAAACCGCCGGCTGCCGGCGGTTTTTCGTATTATGGATAGCGAAGATTTGTATTTTGCGCTCCTGCATAGGATTGGGCGAAGTTTTTGGCGTCCTGGGCTGAAAGCGTGCCGTAGCTGTAATTTGATCTCGGATTCCAGCCGGTGCGCGGTGATTTCGGGGCTTTGAGCGACGGGAATGAACCGATGTCGGTGAATTGGGCCGTCCCGTAGTCGTCTATCATTCCGCCTTTTTCATTTCCGTTACCGAAATAGTTGGCTTCTGAGAAGACAGTCGCGTTTGTATGAATGGTGAATCCTAAATTGAAATTGGTCACATAGTTGTTTTTCGCGTGAAAATAGCCGTATCTCATCAGGCCCGGTGAACGCACATAGACTTTATTAAAATAGTTGTTGGTGATCGTCATATGCGGATAGCCGATATAATTGCGTCCTTCGTTATCATCATTCGGATAACCGAGAATCAGGCCGTACAGATGGTCTGTGAATTTAGAGTTAGACAGCGTCACAAAATCCGCTTTGGCGCCGACATACAGAAGCTTTCCCAAATCACTGTGGCTGTTCGGATTGTAGCTGTGTCCTTCAAACCACACGTGGTCAATCCAGTAATTCTGTCCGTTCGCTATGTACATCGGAATGTCGTTGTTGCCCGTAATGGCGGCACTATGGCTGATAATGAGATTTTTGAAAATCACATTGTTTGAGCCGGAGCCGGTGGTCAGATAGATGTTGGTCAGCCTGTGGCTGGTATAAGAGCCGACGATGGTTTTATTGGCGCCGACTGTCACAACGGCTTTACCCGGGGAGGAAATATCACTTGTGATGACGATGGTTTTGCGGTCCGTTCCGCCCGCATTGTTTTTCAGATCATTAAGATTGCTGACGTAGACGACGGGGCCGCCCTGGCCTCCCGATACGGCGGATTTTGCTTTTCCGTTATGATCCTTCGCATTTCCCGCGAATCCGGTAAGTCCCTGCATCACATCCGGATAAGCTGCTGCCGCTTCTGCCTGTTTTGATACGGAACATACGATGGCCAGACAAAGCGCAAAGCCGAGTGCACCCAAGAAAGCGAGATGACGTGATTTCTTTATCATACCCTTCACTCCTTTAATTTCTTAAATTGTAAACACAAGAAGTATTATACAATTACTATCCTCTTTTTCCATGATCTGTTTGTCTGCTTTTCCGTTATGGCTGAAAAGCCCCAAAACAAAAAAAAGCAGCCGATACGGCCGCCTATACACGGGTGCTGTCTGCCTGAGTTTCCGCCGGCACAGCTTTTTGCTTTCGAATCAGGGACAGCGCCATTCCCGCAAAAATCAATACAATCCCCAAAGATTGATAAAGGTCGGGGCGAAATCCCGTAAATACGGTGTCAAGCACAATCGCCACCGCCGGATCAAGAAATACGATGATTGAAATAAACCGGGTGGATAAAAACCGCAAGCTGTCAAAAAAGAGCAAATACACAATTCCCGTATGAATGATACCGGTTGACACAATCATGATCCAGTTCACATGCGACAAATCAGAAAAAGCGCCGAAACGGACGAACGGAAGAAGAATGATAACGCCCAATCCGGTCTGCAAACAGGTGACGGCGTATGGGCTGAGACTGTTGATGCCTTTCCCGGCCAGTGTCGTAAAGGCGTAAAAAAGGGCGGCCAGCACGGCCCAAATAATACCCGATCCCATCAGCTGAGAAAATGATGTACTTCCGTTGATGCCGGAAATCAGGGCGGTGCCCAGAAAACAAATCACAATGGAAGTGACAGACACAATATGCAGTTTCTCCCGATATATAAGGCTCCCTAGAAGAAGGACGAGAACGGGAGCCAGATGATAAACGGAAATCGCTATCGTCACTGATGTCTCCTCAAATGATTCAAATAAAAACACCCAGTTCAGCACGAGAAAAAATCCGCAGGCCAGTGTCTGCAGCACCTCACGCCGGTTCCATTGTTCGGTGCGGTACCGTCCGGAACCAAACCAGCAAACGCCCAGAAACAATGAGGCGCACAGACATCTCACAAAGACCAGTTCAATTGAAGGCACATTCGTATGTTCCGAGAAAAAGCCGATTGATCCGAAAATGACCATGGAAATGACCATTTTGATGACGGCATTTGATGTTTGTTCAGCTTGCATTGATTTGCTTCCTCCATATCATTGACTGTTTATTCAGACAAATACTAACAGCCATTTTACTTGATTCAGAGGAAGATTTCATCCTATTTTTCGAAAGACGGCGGTCTTTTCTCATTAAAAAAACCCCGCATCAGCAGGGCCTTCTGTTTAATGAACGATCAGTACAGGACAAGGAGACAATTGTGAGACCTTATGGCTCACGCTTCCGAGCATCATTTCTTTAAATCCGCTGATTCCGCGGCTTCCGACGACAATCAGATTGAAATGCTGTTCTTTCGCTATGTTTAAAATTTGATGCGCAGGTTCGCCTTGGACGTACAGGCTTTCCGCGTTTACCCCGCTTTCAGCCGCTTTCTGCTTGGCCTCTTCCAGAATGGCCGCTCCTTTTTGCTCGACTTCATGTTTAATGTCTTCAATGAAGTTTTCCGGAACATAGACAATCCCTGTTAAGGCTGATGTGGAGACAACGGCTTCACGTCCCGCATAGAGAATGGTGAGTTCAGCCTCCTGTTCTTTCGCCAGATGGATCGCTGCGTCCAAAGCTTTGCCGCTCATGTCTGAACCGTCTACTGCTGCAAGAATTTTTTTAAACATATGAATCCCGCCTTTCTGCTTTTATTGTCCTCCTCTCTTTGCTGAATGTCAATTTTGCCGGCTTGCTTTGGAACATTGCGCTTACAGACTTTCTCCGTTTGTGGCGATGACGTCTTTATACCAAACCAAACTACCTCAGCTTTATTTTTTAAGCGCTTAATAAATAGGACTTTATTCTCTTCTTTTTTAGCATTACCTATTGGTAAGAGTAGTGATAAAATGGAATTATTGATATAAAAAAGGAGATTATGATGAGAAATCATAGAGGCTTCCATGAGGAAATTCAGCAACAACAAAAACTTTATCCAACATCACATCGCATTCAACCGGTCAGCCCAAAAGAATATGCAGAGGTTTTGACTTTACATACGGCAAAACAACTGAGCGAGACATTTCAAACACTTGTGGATCAAGATCAATATGAACAAGCGATTCAGCTGAGCGAGAAGGTTGCCTCTCAGCTTGGAAAACATACGAATTTTTCATTACCACTTTCCACAGTGCTTTATAGTTTAAACGAAATGGAACTTCCTATTTCAGAGGAATTTTCTCTACATCGTCTGAAACTGCTAGGAAATCATCAAACTCATGATAACTTTTTCAAAGCATTAAAACACGAGATGTTAACGGCGGATCGGGTAGACTTTATGGTTAGTTTTACAAGGTGGTCTGGTGTTCAACTTTTGATCCCTCCGCTTCAGGAGCTTGCGAAAAGACATGTCCCTGTACGCATCATTACATCTACCTATATGGGTATTACAGAACCGAAGGCGTTAAGACATCTTCTTCAATTTGAAAATGTTGAGTTGAGAATTGTAAATGAATATAAAAAATCTTTCCATACGAAAGCATACTTATTTGAACGCTGTTCTGGACAGCATAGTGTCATTGTAGGATCTTCAAATCTATCACAAGCTGCACTTACGACCGGGTATGAGTTAAATGTTAGACTGCCCGAAACCAGATATCTTCCTGTTTATCAACAAACAAAAGATTTGTTTGACACTGTTTGGAATGAAAAGACACAGCCTGTTGACGAACAATTTTTACAAGCCTATGAGGAATTCCAAGCAGGAAGCCAAAAGGTAAGTGCTTCTTTTGCTGCTCAAAACTCTCTTTACAAAACGAAAATGTCCCCGAATTCTATGCAAAAAGAAGCGTTGCAAAAGCTTAAAAAAACAAGAAATGAAGGGGAAACAAAAGCAGTCATCATCGCCGCCACTGGAACCGGAAAAACATTTTTAGCAGCATTTGATTTTGAGCAATTTAAACCAAATAAATATCTTTTTCTTGCTCACCGGGAAGAGTTACTTTCAAAAGCAATCGAAACATTCCAGAAAGTCACCAATAATCATGAAGATTTTGGTTTATTGACTGGAACCAAAAAAGAAAGAGATAAACGTTTTCTATTTAGCACAGTACAAACGTTACATAAAAAAGAAACATTGGAATCCTTTTCAACAGATGAATTTGACTACATTGTGATTGATGAATTCCATCATGCAGAAGCATCTACCTATCAAGCTATATTAAACTACTTTACACCAAAGTTTTTATTAGGGTTAACTGCCACTCCAGAGCGCCTTGACGGTAAAGACGTCCTTCAGATTTGTGATCATAATGTTGTTTACGAAATTAGACTCCGCGATGCTCTAAAGGCAGAGCTACTTGCACCATTTCACTATTTTGGAATTTCAGATCATACTGTAGATTACGAAAAAGTAAAAGTGAAAAATGGAATGTACGAAGAGAAATCGCTAGTAGATCATTTAAAAACTCATAAACGAGTAGAATATATCATTAAGATGATCAACATGTATGGATTCCACGGCGAGAAAATGGTTGGCTTAGGTTTCTGTACAAACGTCGAACACGCAATATACATGAGTGATGAATTTAACAAATTGGGATTTTATACAACTTACTTAACAGGAAATGATTCTCCTGCAAAAAGACAAGAGGTCATTCGTCAACTAGAGGACCCTCACCACAGTTTAGAAATTATATTTACAGTAGATATTTTCAACGAAGGAATAGATATTCCAAAGCTCAATCTACTATTGTTTCTTAGACCAACAGAATCACCAACGATTTTCATTCAGCAATTAGGACGGGGACTTAGAAAAACTGACGACAAAGAGTTTGTAACGATACTGGATTTTATCGGAAACTATCAAAAGTCATTCGTTATTCCACTCGCACTATCTGGACAAACAAGCCAAAAATCGTTTGATAAAGATTCCCTCCGAGTGGCCGTTACGCATGAATTTGCGGATTTACCTGGAGGATCATATGTTGACCTTTCAGCCGTAACAAAAAAAGAAATTTTGAATAAGATCGATCATATTAAACTAAATTCAGATGCCATGCTGAAAACGTTATACAAGCAATTTAAACAAGATCTAGGACGCTCTCCAGAATTAATTGATTTTCTATACTCTGAACAGGCACCTGGGCTTACTTTTTTTATAAAGAAATACAAATCGTGGGTACAGACCAAAAAGAAAATGGACGATTTGAATGTTACAGATGAAGGAATTCTCAATAACCCCTTGGTTGTAGGGATAGTAGCAAAATTAGAACAGCAATTACCTATTAAATGGCCTTATGAATGGTTAATTTTACAGAGCGGTTTTCACAAAAATATCATCACAATAGAAGATGTAAAAGAATCGTTAGAAAAACAGTTTCATATTCAAATCACAACAGATACACATGATGACCTCATTCAGCGAGCAATGGAGCGTTTAACGAAATCAGATCAAAAACAGAATTGGCGCTTTGGTACATTACAAGGTGATACATTCAAGTTAGATCCAGAAGTGAGCGAGATATTAAACGATCCATTATTCGGACCGTATATTAAGGAGCGCGTCCACTATGGACTGATTGAATTTAGACGTATGAACAATATAGAAGCCCTTGCTTCAAAAGAGATTAAGCTAACATTGTATCAGACCTATACAAGAAATGAGCTCATTTATCTTTTTCAGTCAACTGATCAGGAAGGGACTTGGCGAGAGGGTGTACGTAGAGTTAAAAATCACTATTTAATCTTTATCAATTTGAATAAGTCAGAAAAAGTAGAAGATCATTTGCTATATAAAGATTATTTTATTGATCCTAGCCATTTTCACTGGCAAAGTCAAAACCAAACCTCACATGCTTCAAGCGTAGGGCAAAACTTTATTCACCATAAGGAAAAAGGATACCATATTCATTTATTTGTGAGGAAATTCACCGAAATGCACAACATCACTTTACCATTTATTTATGTAGGAGAAGCGGATTACGTATCAAGCCACGGAGACAAGCCAATGAATGTCAAATGGAAGCTCCATCAGCCTGTCCCAGAAAACTTGTATGTGGATTTAACGAATTAAGGCAGATACGGTCGGAAGATCAGCGGGTGCCCACTCTAGTGATTCTAGCTCACGTATAGGCACCCATCTGAATTCCGCATGCTCTTTTGCTACCGGCTTCCCTGATACAATCTTCGCTTTTATTGAAATTAAATTGACGATGACCTTCTCATATTCATGATGAATATCGGCTATCACATCGTCCGCAACGATTTTACAATCAAGTTCCTCTTCAATTTCTCTTACAAGTGCTTCCCGAGCATTCTCTCCTTCTTCAAGCTTTCCACCAGGAAACTCCCACAGATTAGGAAGAGACATTGTTGGAGAACGTAGAGCACATAGAATTTCATTGTTTTCATTTTGTATAACTGCGGCGGCTACTTTTATTGTTTTTTTCAAAATTAAACTTCCTTTCGTTTTTTCATAGGTATGTATTCAAATTTTTGTTTTCAATTTTATACTATTCACTACAAATGATAGAGGTTGAGTCCATCATAATTCAATTAGTTTATTAAAAGCAATAGAAGGTCATTCTCCTAATTAGCAAGAAAAAAGCACCCTCCAAACTGGAGTAGGTGCTTTTTCACTCCACTCCCCAAACAGCCTCCCCATCACCGCTCAGCACACTAAACGTCACAACTTCTTTCTCTCTCGCTGAGTCCCATTCTTTCAGGAAGACACCGTCATAATTTGTGCCGTTCAGGTTGATTCGGGCTTTGCTGCTGTCCGTTATTGTCCAGGTTCCGGTCATTTCCCCGGAAATGATGCCGTCGTTGTTAAGCCGGATGTTTTTTGGGGTTTTAATCGTAGCTGTGATGTCTTTTCCGTGCTGGATGAGTTTGTAGGTTCCGGATGCAGCGGCCGCCGATATGTGTGAATCCGGTTCTCCCGCATAGCGGTATGGCGCTGCAACGGGCCATCCGTCTTTGTTCATGTACAGCCGATGCACTCTGACTTCGTGCTCTTCGCCTCTGTTCGGGAAACGGGTGTGGAAAATGAGGTATGATCGTTTCGTTTTCCCGTCGTAAAACACGGAGTTGTGTCCCGGTGATATGTAGCCTGTGCCTTTTTCAGATTGTGAGGCGAAGCTGTAGCCGCCCATGAGTTTGACCCCGTACGGTTCAATTGCTTTGTCGTCGAAGAAGCTGCCGTCTTTTCCTTTGGCATCAAGCATGTTATGGCCTGCGGCGTCATAGTACGGACCGTCCGGATTTTTAGAGCGCGCCACACGCATATGATAACCGCCGGCTGTGTCAAGTCCGCCGAATGACAGATACAGATAGTAATATTTCGTTTCCGGATTGTAGCTGATGTACGGGCCTTCGATTCTGCTGTGATTTCCGCCGAGCAGTTTTTTTCCGTAGCCTTGGTTCGGGAGCGGGAAACCGGTTTTCGGATTCATTTCCAGTATAAAAATCCCTCCGGAGTAAGAGCCGTACACCATCCAGAGCTTGCCTTTATGGTCAAAAAACGTTTGCGGATCTACGACGTTCGGATGAACGTTTGCATGATACGTCGTGCCGTCTTTGCTTTTTCCTTCCATGCCCGATTTCAAAAAGATGCCTTTGTTTTTGTAGGGCCCTGCAATTTTGTCACTCACGGCGACACCGAGAGCGGACCTCGGCGAGTCTCCTTTACAGGCGTTATAGTACATGTAATATTTCCCGTCAGACAGCTTGGCGACGTCCGGCGCCCACAGCGTATCAGACTGGGCCCAGTCGAATGTCTCTTTTAATTCGGTGTAGACGTTCGGAATCAGGGGATTATTGGGATTGACGCTTGAAGATATCTGCTGCCACTGCATCAGGTTTTTCGACTTGGCGGAAGCCAAATGCGAGCCGAATACATAATATGTATCGCCTGTTTTGATGACGGACGGATCATGCACGCTGACCTCTGAAAAAACCGGATGCTGGGCTTTTGCCTGCGGCAGAGTGAACCCGATGACCGCTGCTGAGACCAGGCACACACGAAAGAAACTGGTTTTCATTTTCTGAAATCGCCTCGCTCTCTTCTTTTCTTAAAACGCTTTCAAGACAACGCTCCATTTTATGATGCGGATGGCGAAAATATGTGATCAACAGCGCCGGCTTCACGATGTACCGCTTTACTTCGATAGCAATCTGATTTGTGAAAGACTGGAAAAAAAGTTTTGACTTCTGATTCGCAAACACTTAATATAAAAAACAGTTACTAGTTATCAGAATATTTAAGAATTGAGTGAAGCATATATGACCTTACACAAAGACCGCCGCATCGGGCGATTGTCCGTCCTTCTTCTGCTTCATGAGACTGAAGAAAACCAGCAGATCAGCCGGCTGGAACGGGACGGCTGGAAAGTCTGTCTCGGCAGGGTGGGTTCAATGGATGCGCATAAGGTGGTAGCCGCAATTGAAACCGCTTCCAAAAAGAGCGGCGTCATTCAATCTGAGGGTTATCGCGAATCACATGCGCTGTATCATGCCACAATGGAAGCTTTGCACGGAGTGACGCGGGGCGAAATGCTGCTTGGCTCGCTGCTTCGTACCGTGGGCCTGAAGTTTGCCGTCTTGCGGGGAAATCCGTATGAAAGCGAGGCGGAAGGCGATTGGATCGCCGTTTCACTTTACGGCACGATCGGGGCTCCGATTAAGGGGCTTGAGCACGAAACATTCGGGGTCGGAATTAATCACATATGAATCAGCCCATAGATTTCAGATGATAGGGGGCTATGCGTGAAATATCATTTTCATGGCATAGCTCCTTTTTGTATGGGCGCTTTACCAAAGTAAAGGAAAAGGGGTTGAAATGATGGTGACGTTAGACGGTTCCTCACTGACAACCGCAGATGCCCAACGTGTGCTGTTTGATTTTGAAGAGGTTCAGGCATCTGCCGAAAGCATGGAACGTGTGAAAAAAAGCAGGGCGGCGGTTGAACGGATCGTTCAGGAAGAGAAGACCATTTACGGGATTACGACGGGATTCGGCAAGTTCAGCGATGTGCTGATTCAAAAAGAAGACGCCGCGGATCTGCAGCTGAATCTGATTCTTTCTCACGCGTGCGGCGTCGGTGATCCGTTTCCGGAGTCTGTATCGCGGGCCATGCTGCTTTTGCGAGCCAATGCCTTGCTGAAAGGCTTTTCCGGCGTGCGGACTGAGCTGATTGATCAACTGCTCGCGTATCTCAATCATCGCATTCACCCGGTCATCCCGCAGCAAGGGTCACTGGGGGCGAGCGGAGATTTGGCGCCGCTTTCTCATCTCGCACTGGCGCTTATCGGGCAAGGCGAAGTCTTTTACGAAGGGGCCCGGATGCCGACAGCCCATGCTTTAGAAAAGACAAACCTTCAGCCGTCCGTCCTGACCTCTAAGGAAGGGCTCGCGCTGATTAACGGAACGCAGGCCATGACCGCGATGGGGCTGATCGCTTACCTCGAAGCCGAAAAGCTGGCCTATCAGTCGGAACGGATCGCGAGCTTAACGATCGAAGGCCTTCAGGGCATTATCGATGCGTTTGACGAGGACATTCATGCCGCCCGCGGTTATCAGGAACAGATGGATGTCGCAGAGCGAATCCGCTATTACTTGTCAGACAGCAAACTGACGACCGTCCAAGGGGAGCTGCGTGTCCAGGACGCCTATTCGATCCGCTGTATTCCTCAAGTCCACGGCGCATCATGGCAGACATTAGCGTATGTAAAAGAAAAACTAGAAATTGAGATGAATGCCGCGACAGATAACCCGCTCATTTTCGAAGACGGCGCCAAAATCATCTCAGGCGGAAACTTTCACGGACAGCCGATCGCCTTTGCCATGGATTTTCTCAAAGTGGCGGCGGCCGAGCTTGCGAATATTTCTGAACGCCGGATCGAACGGCTTGTGAATCCGCAGCTGAATGACCTGCCGCCCTTTCTGAGCCCTCAGCCCGGCTTACAATCCGGCGCGATGATCATGCAATATGCGGCGGCCTCCCTCGTGTCAGAAAATAAAACCCTGGCCCATCCCGCCAGTGTCGATTCCATTCCTTCATCGGCAAACCAGGAGGATCACGTCAGCATGGGAACCATCGCCTCAAGACACGCCTACCAGATCATTGCGAATACGAGACGGGTGCTTGCCGTTGAAGCCATTTGCGCGCTGCAGGCCGTGGAATACCGGGGTGCGGAACATTGCGCCCCGTACACAAAACAGCTCTATCACGAAATGAGAAACATCGTGCCGTCCATACAAGAAGACCGCGTGTTTTCTTATGACATCGAGCATCTGAGTGACTGGCTGAAGAAGGAGTCTTTTCTGCCGAATGAACATCACCAAAAACTGATGACCAAAGAAGGGGGAATGACAAGATGACTGATGTAAAGAAATCAATCCGCGCCGGCCGCGGCACCGAAATTGAATGCTTAGGATGGGAGCAGGAAGCCGTGCTCCGCATGCTTCGAAACAACCTTGACCCGGAGGTTGCCGAAAAGCCGGAGGATCTGATCGTATACGGCGGCATAGGCAAGGCCGCGCGAAACTGGGATGCTTTTCACGCGATTGAGCGTTCCCTCAAAACGTTAAAAGATGATGAAACACTGCTGATCCAATCCGGAAAACCGGTCGGACTGTTCCGCACGCACAGCCGCGCGCCCCGCGTCCTGCTGGCTAATTCGGTTCTCGTGCCGAAATGGGCGGATTGGGAGCATTTCCATGACCTTGAGAAAAAAGGGCTGATGATGTACGGGCAGATGACGGCCGGCAGCTGGATTTATATCGGCTCACAAGGCATTTTGCAAGGCACCTATGAAACCTTTGCGGAGCTTGCGAGACAGCATTTCGGCGGCAGTCTGAAAGGAACCCTTACGCTGACGGCCGGTCTTGGCGGAATGGGAGGCGCCCAGCCGCTGTCCGTCACGATGAACGATGGCGTCGTCATCGCCGTTGAAGCGGATGAAACACGGATTGATAAACGGATGGAAACAAACTATTGCGACCGTAAAACCGCATCAATTGACGAAGCGCTGCGCTGGGCCGAAGCAGCCAGACAAGCCGGAGAACCTTTATCGATCGGTCTTCTCGGCAATGCGGCTGAGGTGCATCATGAGCTTTTGAACCGCGGCGTCCATATTGACATCGTGACCGATCAGACTTCCGCTCACGACCCGCTGATCGGCTATATTCCGGCAGGATACTCACTTGAAGAGGCCGGGCGTCTGCGCCGGGACCAGCCCGATTTATACGTAAGGCTATCCAAGCAAAGTATGAAAAAGCATGTGGAAGCCATGCTTGCCTTCAAGAAAAAAGGGGCTATCGTCTTTGATTACGGCAACAATATCCGTCAAGTTGCCAAAGATGAGGGTCTCGCCGATGCTTTTGATTTTCCGGGATTCGTTCCCGCCTACATCCGGCCTTTATTTTGTGAAGGAAAAGGGCCGTTCCGCTGGGCTGCGCTATCCGGCGATCCTGAAGATATATACCGCACGGACGCTTTATTAAAAGAGCTGTTTCCAGAAAATCAAGCCCTTCACCGCTGGATTGACATGGCACAGAAAAAAGTCACATTTCAAGGCCTGCCGTCCCGTATTTGCTGGCTCGGCTACGGTGAACGGGAAAAGATGGGACTCGCCATCAATGAATTGGTCAGAAACGGCGAGCTGAAAGCCCCGATCGTCATCGGAAGAGACCATTTAGACTGCGGATCTGTCGCCTCTCCGAATCGGGAAACAGAAGCGATGATAGACGGAAGCGACGCGGTCGGCGATTGGGCGGTGCTGAACGCGCTGATCAACACCGCCTCAGGCGCAAGCTGGGTTTCTTTTCACCACGGCGGGGGCGTCGGCATGGGATATTCCCTTCACGCGGGAATGGTCGCGGTCGCTGACGGCAGCATCCTTGCGGAACAGCGGCTTTCCCGCGTTCTGACAAGCGATCCGGGAATGGGCATCATCCGCCATGCGGACGCAGGTTATGAAAAAGCGGCTCAAGTCGCCGAGGAACAAGACATTATGATACCGATGAAAAAGGAGCGGTAACATGCCGAAACAAATAGATACCTTACTCACCAACATCGGCCAGCTGCTGACGATGGAATCCGGCGGCCCCCGATCAGGCGGAAGCATGCAGGATCTTCATGTCACGGAAGATGCCGTCATCGGCATTCACGACGGGCGCATTGTTTTTGCCGGACATCAAGGAGCAGAGGAAGGATACGAGGCACGAGACATCATCGACTGCGGGGGACGGCTCGTCACCCCCGGCCTCGTCGATCCCCATACCCATCTTGTATTCGGAGGGTCCCGGGAAAAAGAACTGAATTTAAAAATTCAGGGCATGTCCTATTTGGATATTCTGGCGCAAGGCGGCGGTATTTTGTCAACGGTCAAAGACACGAAAGCCGCCTCCGAAGAAGAACTGATTGAAAAAGGGCTTTTTCACCTCGGACGCATGCTGTCATACGGCATCACGACCGCGGAAGTAAAAAGCGGGTACGGACTCGACAAAGACACGGAGCTGAAACAGCTGACCGCAGCGAAAAAACTGGGCGGGCGCCAGCCGGTCGACCTTGTCACGACCTTTATGGGGGCACACGCCATTCCGCCTGAGTACCGGAACAGCCCTGACGAATTTCTGAATCGCATGCTGCAGCTTTTGCCTGAAATAAAAGAAAAAGGCCTCGCGCAATTTGCCGATATTTTCACAGAAACAGGCGTCTTTACCGTCAGCCAGTCACGGGACTACCTGAAAAAGGCGTCTGAAGCTGGTTTCGGCCTGAAAATCCATGCTGATGAGATTGACCCGCTCGGCGGCGCGGAATTGGCGGCAGAGCTGCATGCTGTTTCTGCCGATCATTTGGTGGGGGCGTCTGACGAAGGCATCGAAAAGCTAGCGGCGTCCGGAACGATCGCCGTCCTGCTGCCGGGCACGACTTTCTATCTCGGCAAACACACTTATGCGAGAGCCCGGGAGATGATTGATGCGGGCGTACGGGTCAGTTTGGCGACTGACTTCAACCCGGGCAGCTCACCGACGGAAAATCTCCAGCTCATCATGTCGATTGCCGCGCTTCATTTAAAAATGACCGCAGAAGAAATCTGGCACGCTGTCACCGTTAATGCCGCGTATGCGATCGGAAAAGGCGAAGAGGCCGGACAAATTAAAGCCGGACGGGCGGCTGACATTGTCATTTGGGAAGCGCCGAATTACATGTATATCCCGTATCATTACGGCGTCAATCATGTCCGCCGTGTCATCAAGAACGGAAAGACGGTCGTTTCAAGGGAGGGAGCCGCTCTTGGATAAGTATCCGTTTCTGCAAAAAGCCGGCTCCCTCTTCAACGACCGCCATGTGACAAGGGTCGGCGATGTGACGGAAGCGTGGGCGGGACAAACGATCAAAGGGCCGGCTTTGATCGGCGTTCCGCTTTCTAAGTCGTCAATCAGCCATTCCGGCGCCTGCTTTGCCCCCGGTGCGATCCGCCGGGCGCTAGGCGGGATTTCCGCATATTCCGCGGAGCTGCGGGAGCATGTCATTGACCATCTGTACGATATCGGTGATATTCAGATTCACGTCACGGATGTCGTTAAATCTCACGAACACATTTATCGGACCATTCATGACATTCTGACGGACCAGCCTGACTGGGTGCCCGTCATTCTCGGCGGCGACAACTCCATCAGTTATTCCACCATTAAAGCCATTGCGGAAACGAAAGGAACAACGGCCGTCTTTCAATTCGACGCCCACCACGACGTCCGCAACACAGAAGACGGAGGGCCGACAAACGGCACGCCATTCCGCCGTCTGTTAGATGAAAATATCATAAGCGGACAAAACCTGATTCAGCTTGGAATCAGGGAGTTCAGCAACAGCTTGGCATATGAACAATATGTAAAAGAGCGGCAGGCAGACGTGCATACAATGGAGATGATCCGGGAGAAAGGGCTCCTCCGAACGATACAAGAGGTCTTGCCGGCCGTTCAAAAAAGAGCCGACGCCATTTTTATTTCGGTTGATATGGATGTGCTGGATCAAGCTCATGCGCCCGGCTGTCCTGCGATCGGCCCCGGAGGTCTGTATACTGAGGAACTGCTTCAGGCGGTCAGGTTTTTAGCCCAGGAGGCTGACATCTCGGGTATTGAGATCGTTGAGGTTGATCCGACACTTGATTTTCGCGATATGACAAGCCGGGCAGCCGCACACGTCATTTTACATGCATTAAAGGGATTTAAATTGTCACGTTAAAGTCAAATCCGGCACGCGTGCTCTCTGCTGCCGGAAGATTCTCACGCCACGCAAAAAGGGGGAGATCACGATGGATGTTGATCAAGGCGGCAATCAACTAAAGCGCACGATGAAAAGCAGGCACTTATTTATGATTTCATTGGGAGGAGTCATCGGCACGGGGCTGTTTTTGAGCACAGGGTATACATTGAGCCAGGCCGGGCCGGGCGGGACGATCGCCGCTTACCTGATCGGCGGCTTGATGATGTATCTTGTCATGCAGTGTCTCGGAGAATTGTCAGTAGCCATGCCTGTGACCGGTTCATTTCAAACGTATGCGACAACGTTTATCGGACCGTCCACAGGTTTTATGGTCGGTATCATGTATTGGGTGAATTGGGTGGTGACGGTAGGATCGGAGTTTACAGCTTCCGGTATCCTTATGCAGCGCTGGTTTCCCCACAGCAGCGTCTGGATGTGGAGCGCGATTTTCGCGGCTCTCCTTTTTGCCGCCAATGCATTCTCCGTTAAATTGTTTGCAGAAACAGAGTTTTGGTTTTCCAGCGTCAAAATCGTTACCATCCTTTTATTTATCATCTTAGGCGGAGCCGCGATGTTCGGTTTGATTTCATTGCACGGTTCGGGTGAAGCTCCGATGCTGTCGAATTTCACCTCACACGGCGGACTGTTTCCGAACGGCTTTCTTGCGGTTTTCATCGCAATGATTTCCGTAAGCTTCGCCTTTTCAGGAACGGAGCTGATCGGAATTACCGCCGGTGAAACCGCCAATCCGGCAAAAGATATTCCGCGTTCGATCCGAAATGTCGCCTGGAGAACGGTCATCTTTTTTATCGGCGCCATTTTTGTCCTGTCCGGACTGATCTCCTGGAAGGAAGCCGGTGTGATTGAAAGTCCGTTTGTCGCGGTCTTTTCCCAAATCGGTATCCCATACGCCGCAGATATCATGAATTTCGTGATTTTAACGGCTTTGCTTTCTGTCGCCAACTCCGGACTGTATGCTTCCACCCGGATGCTGTGGTCTCTGGCGAATGAAAACATGATCAGCGCCCGGTTCAAAAAAATCACGCCGAAAGGCATTCCGCTGAATGCTCTGCTCGCCAGCATGGCCGTTTCCTGCATATCCTTGATCTCAAGCATCGCCGCCCCGGGCACGGTCTACGTGGTGCTTGTGGCAATAGCCGGATTTGCCGGCGTCGTGGTGTGGATGAGTATCGCCCTGTCTCAGCTGTTATTTCGAAAACATTATGTGAAAAACGGCGGACGCGTCTCGGATCTGACCTTCCGCACACCGTTATACCCTCTCGTTCCGATCGCCGCTGTGATCTTATGTTTCGCTTCATGCGTAGGCCTTGCATTTGATCCCAATCAAAGAATCGCCCTCTTCTGCGGAATTCCTTGTATGATCCTGTGCTATCTCATTCGTTTTTTGAGAAAGAAACAGCCGAAACAATCCGTCCGTGACATTCATTTGGATAAAACCATGCCATAAAAAAAGGCACATACTGATGAGGTATGTGCCTTTCTTCTCTTATTCCGTAATCAGCGTATGAATCAGTTTCGGCGCTTCCGCTTTTTCTGAGATGCGGATGTTGTCATAGACTTTGGCGGTCACGTCATCAACGTTTTCGCGGTTGGCGTAAAGGGTGACGAGCGGCTCGCCTTTTTCGACGTTGTCACCGACTTTTTTGCGGAGCATAATGCCGACGGCAAGGTCGATTTCGTCCTCTTTTGTCGCACGTCCCGCGCCTAACAGCATCGCTGCGACGCCGATTTCGTCGGCGACGATTTCTGAAACGACACCCGCTTCTTTCGCCGGAACGTCAATTTTGTACGCCGCCTGCGGAAGTTTGGACGGATCGTCAACGACAGAAGCGTCTCCTCCCTGATTGCTCAGGAACTCTTTGAACTTTTCAAGCGCTTTGCCGTTTTTCATGACTTCCTGAAGCTTCGTTCTCGCTTCTTCCAATGTCTCGGCTTTTTTCGCCAATACGACCATTTGGCTGCCGAGTGTGAGGACGAGTTCGTTTAAGTCTTCAGGCCCTTCCCCTCTTAACGTATCAATGGCTTCTTGTACTTCCAGAGCATTCCCGATCGCAAAACCGAGCGGCTGCGACATGTCAGAAATCACGGCCATCGTCTGGCGGCCGACGTTGTTTCCGATGCGGACCATTGCTTTGGCGAGGTTCACGGCGTCTTCATCCGTTTTCATAAACGCGCCGGCTCCCGTTTTGACGTCAAGCACGATGGCATCTGCTCCGGCTGCGATTTTTTTACTCATAATTGAGCTTGCGATCAGCGGGATGGAGTTCACCGTACCCGTTACATCACGCAGCGCATACAGCTTTTTATCGGCAGGCGTCAAATTGCCGCTTTGTCCGATGACCGCTACCTTGTCGCGGTTCACAAGCTTGATGAATTCATCTTTTGACAATTCCACGTGGAAGCCTTCGATCGCTTCCAGCTTATCAATGGTTCCCCCCGTATGGCCAAGACCGCGGCCGGACATTTTAGCAACGGGAACGCCGAGCGCCGCGACGAGCGGTGCGAGTACGAGAGTTGTCGTGTCGCCGACCCCGCCCGTAGAGTGCTTGTCGACCTTAATGCCTTCAATGGCGGAAAGATCAATCGTTTCCCCTGAATTCACCATCGCCATTGTCAGATCGGCGCGCTCCTGATCCGTCATATCCTGAAAGTAAATCGCCATAGCCAGCGCGCTTGCCTGATAATCAGGGATGCTTCCATCCGTGTATCCTTTTACGAAAAATTGAATTTCTTCTGTTGTCAGTTCTTTTCCATTTTGTTTTTTTACAATAAGATCTACCATTCTCATGATCTATCACCTGTCCTTCATTTATGTTCAGTGAATCAATCCGACGATCGCCGCTGTCAGGAAGCTGACGAGCGTTGCGCCGTACAGCAGCTTCAGCCCGAACCGCGCGACGACGTTTCCTTGTTTTTCATGCAGCCCTTTCACCGCACCGGTAATGATCCCGATAGAGGAGAAATTCGCGAATGAGACAAGGAATACAGATACCACTGCCTGTGTATGCGCACTGAAATGGAAATCGCCGGATGAGAGTGTCTGCATCGCCACAAATTCATTCGATACCATTTTCGTCGCCATAATGCTTCCGGCGCTCACCGCTTCATTCCACGGAATACCGGTTAAAAACGCAAACGGCGCGAATACATATCCGAGCAGCGCCTGGAATGTAATGCCGAAGACCGCGTTAAAAACGCCGTTGACCAGGGCAATGAGTGCAACAAATCCGATCAGCATCGCCGCTACGACGACAGCGACTCTGAATCCATCCATTATATACTCACCGAGCACTTCAAAAAAGGATTGCTTTTCTTCTTCAGGAACGACGATCAAATCCTCTTCTTTGCTGACGGTGTACGGATTGATGATAGAAGCGATGATAAATCCGCCGAATAAGTTCAGCACAAGCGCCGTCACGACGTATTCAGGCTTCAGCATCATCATGTAAGAACCGACGATCGACATTGAGACCGTCGACATTGCGGACGCGCAAAGCGTATATAAGCGCTGTTCAGTAAGATAACCGAGCTGTTTTTTCAAACTGATAAAGACTTCTGATTGCCCTAAAATCGCGGATGCGACAGCGTTGTAAGATTCGATTTTCCCCATTCCGTTCACCTTGCTTAACGCAAGACCGATATACTTCGTGATGAAGGGGAGGACCTTCCAGTGCTGCAGAATTCCGATTAAAGCGGATATAAAGACGATCGGCAGAAGCACGCTCATGAAGAACGTCGTCTGTTTCGCATTCACAAGCCCGCCGAATACAAAGTTAATCCCTTCTGATGCATATTCCAGCAAGTAGTTAAATCCTTTTGCAAAACCGCCGACAAGAAAATTCCCGATACCGGTGTTGAGGAGAATATAACCGAGAATCAGCTGCAGCACGAGCATGACGGCGATCGGCCGGATTCTGATTCTTTTTTTGCCGTTGCTGGCAAGCCAGGCAAGACCTAAAAACACAATGATTCCGATAATTCCGATGAGATACTTCATATGTGTTCTCCTTTTATTTGTATTCGCTTACAATTTTTTATGCATCAACAAAGAAAGAGGATGGCGGAAGCTTTCGGCTTCCGCACTGCTGATTAATAGTCGCTGCTGCCGCTGTCTCCGCCGCTCACGATAGAGACGCCCGCACTTGCGCCGATCCGGCTCGCGCCCGCAGCGATCATGCTGTCAACATCAGCTTTTGTTCTGATGCCGCCTGATGCTTTGACCCCGATGTCCGGTCCGACTGTTTTTCTCATAAGAGCGATGTCTTCAGCCGTTGCCCCGCCTGTAGAAAAACCGGTAGACGTTTTGACGAAATCGGCGCCTGCCGATACCGCTAAGCGGCACGCGCGCTCTTTTTCTTCATCTGTCAAAAGGCATGTTTCGATGATCACTTTGACGAGCGCTTTTTTATCAGCTGCTTCAACTACCGCGCGGATATCAGCTTCAACCGCTTCATCATCGCCGTCTTTTAATGCGCCGATATTGATGACCATATCAACCTCAGTGGCTCCTTTTGAGATGGCATCCTTCGTTTCAAATGCTTTTGTTTCCGATGTCGTTGCGCCGAGAGGAAATCCGATAACGGTGCAAACGTCAACTCCCGTACCCTTCAGTTCCTCCGCTGCGAGTTTGACCCAAGTCGGGTTTACACAAACGGAAGCGAATTTATATTCTTTTGCTTCATTTATCAGTTGTAAAATATCCGCTTTTTGTGTATGCGGTTTCAAAGCAGTATGGTCTATTTGACTTGCAATTGACATTGTATGCACTTCCTTTTTCCTAGGATACGTTTAGAATAACCGAATTTTGAACATATGTAAATTGGTAATTGAAATTATGTTCATGAATTGTCACAATTCTTGAATGAGTTTTTTGGCCGTATGCTGGTCGGTAATCAAAACGTTGGCGTACTTTCCTTTCAGGGCGCCGTGAATGGCCTTGCATTTTCTGCTGCCGCCTGCCACCAGAATCGAACGCTCTTTCATTTTCAAGTCGCTGAGCTCAACTCCGATCGTCCTGCCGTTAATGCTGCTGCTGCAAATCCTGCCTTCCTCGTCAAAAAAGCGCGAACAAATATCGCCGACTCCGCGTGCTTTCAGCAATTGTTTCTCTTCTTCCCGGAAATAACCGAGTCTGAAAAGCAGTGCCTCATCCCGGACGGTTCCGACCGTAAACAGGGCGATATTGGCTTGTCTGCCCATTTCAATGATCCGCTTAATATGTCTGTCCCGCTCGACCATCTGTTTCACATCGGCGCTGTCAAATATAACCGGCAGCGGCAAATACCTCGGCATCGTCTGAAATGCTTCGGCGAACAGCTGAATCGTTTCTGACGAATACGTATTGACATTGGAATGACTGATGCCGCCTTTCAGCTGCACGACTTCAACGCTCTTTACCTGCTTCGGCTCCATGCGGCTTGCAATCTGGTACATCGTCGTCCCCCAGCTTACGCCGAGTATATCGCCGTCCTTTACGGTTTTATGCATATAGTCTGCGCCATAGCGGCTTAAGTAATGTGTAATGGCCTGGTAATCGTCGCTTGGAGAAAAGATGACGTGCGCCTCAAGCAGCCCGTATTTTTCTTCCAGCTTCGCGCCGAGTTCGTCCAGATCCTCAAACGGGTCCATGACGCGAATTTGAACATACCCTTTTTCCTTTGCGTACTGAAGCAGCCTTGAAACGGTGGGGCGTGACAGATCAAGCCGTTCGGCGATCTGCTGCTGGCTGTAATCTGATTGATAATATAGTTTTGCCGCTTCTATGCTGAGCTGCTGTTTTTCACGATCCATGTCGCGCCTCCCCTCTCCGCTTATCATATCACCAAAACACGCGGTAAAAAAGCACCCTCTGATGGGGTGCCTATTTTTTCAGCACAAGCTCCTGAATCGCATGCGCCACGCCGTGTTCGTTATTTGATTTCGTTTCAAAATCAGCAATCTCCCTTACTTCCGGGATGGCATTGGCCATTGCCACACCGCAGCCGGCCCACTGAATCATGGACATGTCGTTGCCGTTATCGCCGATTGCCATGACGTCTTTCTGTTCAATGCCGAGTTTTTCGGCCAGCAGCTTGACCGCGTTTCCTTTACTGACTTTCGGGTGAAGAATTTCATGGAAGAATGGCGCGCTTTTGACCATTGTGTATGTTTCCCTGAATGATTCCGGAATGGAAGCGATCGCTTTCTCCAGCTTGTCCGGATCGTCAATGAACATGACTTTCGGAATCAGAATATCCTTCGGCACTTCATCGATCGTGCGGAAATGAAGCGGCACTTTCGTAATGTATGATTCGTATACCGTGTATTCACTGATATCCCGGTTCGGCGTGTACAGATTGGCTGTGTCAAAGTAATGCATCGGAGTATCCAGCTGTAAGCTCAGCTCGTAAAGCGACTTCAAATCCTCATAACCTAATGACTGCTCGGCCACGACACCGTTTGTATACGTATTTTGGACGAGTGCGCCGTTATAGGCAATCACAAAGTCGCCTTCTTCCTGTAAGTTCAACTCTTCCAAATACCGACGCACGCCGCCGATCGGCCGTCCTGTGCACAGGACGATATTGACCCCTTCCGCTTTGGCGGCATCAAGCGCCCCGCGGACTTCAGCCGTCACTTCATGATGATCGTTTAGTAGTGTTCCGTCCATATCGATTGCGATTAACTTGTACATCCTGCATCTCCTTTGTATCCTTTTCTTCTTATGCTTTCATCATATCGTTTTTTCGTTTCAATGAAAAATCAAACGGACAAGTTTCTCCGCCTTCTCTTCGTATACCGGGCCTGCCTCCGGATGCGGGGCCGTCTTTTCCTCTTGTCAGCTTGTTCGCCGCCGTCATCTGTTTTCTGCTTCAAGAGCATCAGCCCCGCCGCAAAGAATGGGACGGCCGCTATGTCCAGAAGGGCAAGCTTTATTCCCATCGCTGCGGGAAAGTATGCCCATAATGAACGGCTGTTCCGCCTGATCATGATATAAGAAACGATTTCCAGCAGGATAAACAGAGCGTTCACCCACAAGTAAATGAGCATTGCCGCAAACAAAAACAGCAGGAGCGTATTCCGCAGCGTACCGGAAAACAGAAGAGCGCGCATCATATCAAAGAATGAAAAAGACTGCATGCTGCCGTTGACGACATTGGGATTGTAAATGGTAAAACGCCCGAACTGATCAAAAAGCATAAAAAATAACCATAACAGTGAAAACCATTGAATGATATGTACGATGACACCCGTCAAAACGAGTCTGTCGGCAGCCTTATTTCTCATGTGCATCCTCCCCGCCGGTTTATTCTTGTCATTGTTTTTGTTTCTCCGTATATCTTCCAAATGAGCGTACCGTTTTTTCCTCTTTTCAACGTGCTTTTGACGGGGTGCGGATGGCCGAGGTATTCAATCTCGATCGTTCCGTCCGTGTTTTGTGAGATCACCTTGTACACATCCGAGGGCATGGCAACCTCGCCGCGGCCTTTAATGACCTGCTTAGTCAGCACGCTGTCTTTCGTAAACGTGACGGTTTCAGATCTGACCCCGTCCATCGGGCCCGGTTTCAGCCCCGCATCCCATGTCCCGTAATAAAAAGGAGGTTCGTCTGCTTTCTTTTGCGAGCAGCCTGTTATCATGACGCATCCGAAAACAAGAACCGTCATGATGAAAATCCGTATGTTCCGCAACATGATCACCTTCCTTTGAAGCTCTTTTTACGCCTGTAAGTTAGGCGGATGCCGTGGCACTGTGCAATTGACTACATAGTGTATAAAGACTTCACTAGATAAGGAGAATGATGAATGAACCCATATCAGTACTACACCCCATCTGCCTATTTCCCTCAGCAGCAGGAATACGAAGTGAGCCCCGTTGAGTATGAGCCGTATCAGCAGCAGGAAAGCTATTATTATGCGCCCCCTCAGTCTGAAGAGCGGCAGCCGACGGCTTTAGAACGGAGAGTCGCCCAGCTTGAAAGACAAAACGCCCAGCAAACGAGAGAGCTCACCCGCCTCTCACAAGAAGACCAGCGCCAAAACCGGGAAATCACGCGTATGAATGAGCAGATCAGACGGCTGAGCCAGTCCATTGAAATCCATACCCGCCGCTTAAACCGTTTGAATCAGCGCCTGCGCGCAGTCGAAAACAGACTCAATATTCCTTTTCACGCTACAGAAGGCGGCTTCTGAGAAAAAGGGCCGGAATACAAAGCTCGACAGGCCATCCCGAGCCTTGTATTCCGCTCTGTACATAACAGGTAAATATTTGAATCCTTTTCTTGCATGAATGCCTCTCCTATTCTTTCACATGATAAATGTGTAAAATCAATCACTTCAGGAGGTCTTCATGATGTACCAAAACCAAAACCAATACAGCGGAAATCAGCTGCAGCAATGCCGCCAAACAGCACAGCAGCTCATTCAGCAGACACAGCAAAGCAGTCAGCAGTACAAGCAAATGCTCCAGCAGGAACAGCAAAACATTCAAATGCTTCAGCAGATGCTTAACCATGAACAGCATGCCGTTCATACCATTCAGCAAGCGCTGCAGGGGCATGAAGCGGCCATTCAGAAATGCCAGCAAATCGTGAATGTGTGCAATCAGCTTCAGCAGGAAGTAAGCGGACACATGCCTGCACCGATGGCAAACGCTAATGTTTCTTCATTCCCGCAAACACAGCATCACACACCGTTTCAGCAGCATTCATACCAGCAATAGGCCGGTCATGCAAATGACAAAGCGCGAGATACCGGCTTTGTCATTTGTTTTTATCTCTGTTTTGTCAGATCAATGCGATGAGCGGGTTTTCCGCCGAATTTTGCTTCAGCCTCATGCCTTACCGCTTCAAACGCTCTTGCTTCGACGTTTTGTTTAAACACATCAAGCTGTATTAAATAAGCCGCCCGCACTTTCAGCCCGTGGATAATGGAGATGATCCATAAAGGCAGCACGATATACACGCCCGGCGTGCTCGGCAGCACAAAAGCAATTGCTAAAATAATAAAATAGATAAGTCCGTATTTCAGCCATTTTTTGTTCTTGGCCCGGTAGCCGATATAGAAAAAGGCCAAGAAAGCGGTCAGCGCAAACGGCGCAAAAGTCAGCAGCAGCCACCAGCTGTGCAGCACTTCCCACCAAGTCCCTCTTTTCGTAATCAACATTCATTCCTCCTTTACTACTATAACATGGATAATCAAGGAAGGTTTTCTATAAAAAACATAGACGGAATGACGTCTTCCTGCTATATTAATAATGATAATCATTATCACTTAAATAGGGGGATCATTATGAAGAAACAATCATGGCTGATCGGCCTGGCACTTCTGCTTGTTTTCGCATTAAGCGCTTGCAGCGGCGCGAAGGAAAACAACGGATCGGCATCAGGCAAAGGAAAGACAGACATGCGTACATATGAATCAACAAAAGGAAATATTGACATACCTGCACATCCGAAACGGATCGTCACTGACTTTTATGCGGGTGAGCTGCTGTCCGTTGACGCAAATGTCGTCGGGGCGGGCTCATGGACTTTCAAAAATCCGTTTATCAAAAAACAGCTGAAAAACATCACGGACATCGGCAATCCCGTCAATGTGGAGAAAGTGATGCAGCTGAAGCCTGATTTAATCGTGCTGATGAAGGAAGACCAATACGAGAAACTATCAAAAATCGCGCCGACGATTGTCATTCCTTTTAACACCGCAAAGAATACGAAAGATACGGTCAGCCTATTCGGCGACATTGCCGGGGCGAAGGATAAAGCCAAAAGCTTTATGGCAGACTTCAACAAAAAAGCCGAAGCGAATCAAAAGCGCCTCAAAAACGTGATCGGCAAAGACGAGACAGTCGGCCTATATGAAACGACGGATAAAGGCGAGATCTGGGTTTTCAATGACAATTCCGGCCGCGGCGGCCAAGCCGTTTATAACGCGCTCGGATTGAAAGCGCCGGCCAAAATTGAAAAAAACATCATGAAAACGGGCGCCATGAAACAGGTTTCCCAAGAGGTCATCCCTCAATATGCGGCTGATTATATGTTCATTACCGATTACAATCCGAATGGAGAAAGCAAAACATTTGAGCGTCTGAAAGATTCATCCGTTTGGAAAAATCTCGATGCCGTAAAACACAATCGTGTCTTTATCAACGATTTCAACACCTTCTATCCGTATGACCCGATTGCCGTCAGCAAACAGATGGATATCATCACCGACATGCTGATCAAACGGGCTGAAGAAAATAAAAAATAAAAAAAGCGGCACAGTCATGACACTGTGCCGTTTTTCATGTTCACTTTAATTTTGACTGTACGGAGCCCGGCATATCTTCAAATCTGACTTCTTCCCAGGTCTCGACATACTTTCCTTTCGCCTTCACCTTCAAATACGCGTTCTTCCGAAGGTCTTTCCCGGCGAAAAAGGTCACTTCTTCTTTTTTCCCGGATGCGTTGTATCCGTCTAATGTATACTCAGTACCGCCCGGGCTAAGATGTTTGCCATCTCGATCAATCTGCACATAGACATCTTGCTGGTGAATAAACGGATTAAATCTGTCTGTAACATCATTATGAAAAAAGAGAAGTCCGTATATGACGGCAGCGGCCGCCAAGACGGCCAGGATTGCCAATGCTTTTTTCATCTGTGCACTCCCCTTACTTGTTCATTTTTTTCAAATAGCTTGTCCGCACCGCGAGGAAGAACAGAAGCTGAAAGATGAAAAATCCTCCGATGGTCAGACTGAGCGGCCCCGCTACATCGGAATAGCCCTCCACGGCCAATGTTCTCAAAGCAAACAGCGTATGCATGACAGCAATGACAAATGGAAAGAAGAACAAAATCGCCAATTGTATCGTTACGCTTTGTGCCATTTCGCGCTCACTCAGACCGATTTTGGCCAGTGAACGGTAACGCTCCCGATCTTCATCTAAATCGGTAAACAGCCTGAAATATAAGAAACTTGCTGCCGCGACAAAGAAGACGATCGCGATAAACAGCCCGATGAATAAACTCAAGCTCGGCAGCTGCACCGTATCATAGTAAGTACCGGCTTTTGCCATAAAATCAGAATGGACGTCGATATAGTTGCCGTAAATCTCATTTTTCAAGGATTGGCTGATCCCAAGACTGTCTTTCCAATGATCATAGCTGTAGCCGTATAATGACGCTTTCTCACCGAGTGATTTCAGCTGATCAAAGGTTTGATCGTTCACCGCGATGATGGCATTCAATGAGATCAGCGGTTTTTTGACTTCTTTTACCGTCAGTTTTTGGTCAGACGGCTTGCCTTTTTGGTTCAGCAGCTTCAGCTGATCCGGCGCTTCGTTTTTGAAATTGCGGTCATACGTGCCCGGGAAATAGACGGCCTCACCATGTTTCAGGCCGTTTAGATTAACATGGAAGTACTTCGCCGCCTCCGATTCGGTGATCATGTAAACAGGCGGAACAGTATCTCCTTCCTGATAGCGGACATAGGAAACATTTATTTTGTCTTTCTTATACGTAAATCCGTGTGTTTTCAGTTCATGGTCAATATCTTTCAAATGAGTCTGTTCTTTTGGATTATTGCTGAAAGATACATACTCCATCTCATAGGCGGACTCTTCCGCCCCGACGGTCGATTTGTACATCGCGAGCACGCCTGTCGCCGTAAACGCAACCGCGGAAATAATGCTGACGATAAAGAACAGGCGGGCGTTGTCTTTTAAACGATAAACAAGATCAGAAACCCAAATGACATTTTTCCCGCGCAGATAAAAGGTTTTCCACTTCTTCAGCGCGCGCAGAATCCAGATGCTGCTTTGGCTGAAAAAGAAATACGTGCCGATGACGGTAAGCAGTAAAATGATGAACGGCTCGGTCCCGTGGACATTGCCTTTCAGAACCATGCCGTACCCGCCGCACAGGCAGGCGATGCCGAATAAGGACAGAAGCACGGACGGCTTCGGCTCCGGCTTGATCTTGTCAGTGCCCTTTATTAATTTGATCACCGTATTTGATCTGACAAAAAGGATCGTGAACTGCGATAAAAGGAAAAATAAGAGCAGAAATCCGCCGGCCGTAATACCGAGCGCTTTCCAAGGCATGTACAGAGGCAGCGCGTCCATTTCTAAAATATAAGCGCCGACCGTAAAGAACGTTTTCGAAAAAATGAAGCCTCCGATAATCCCGGCTGCGATCGACATGACGCCGATGATCATGTTTTCCGCCGTAATGAGCTTTCTCAGCTGCACCGGCGTAATGCCCTGCATCAGCAGGATACCGAATTCTTTATTTCTCGATTTCAAAAATGCGTTAACCGAATACAGAACAAATAAGAAAGAAAAAACAAAGATCATCCATTCCGCGGCGGTTAAGCCTTTTTTGGCGATATTATTCAGGTAGCCTTCCTTTAGTGCCGGATGAAACAGGAACATCGCAAAGGTAAAGAAAATCAAAACGGAAAAAGCACTGCTTAAAAAGAAAGCAAGATAGGCCCTTTTGTTTCTCGTGACGTTTTTATAAGCGAACTGAAGAAAGGTCATTTGCGTTTCCCCCCAGCATAGACAGCACATCGAGAATCTGCTCATAAAAGACTTGGCGGTTTTCCCCGCGGTAAATCTCATTAAACAGTTCGCCGTCTTTTATAAAGATGACGCGGCGGCAGTAGCTTGCCGCAACCGGATCGTGGGTCACCATTAAAGCCGTGATATGATCATCCTGGTTCAGGCTCTGCATCGTTTCCATGACGTCTTTTGACGCTTTGGAATCAAGGTTTCCCGTCGGTTCATCGGCCAGAATGAGTGACGGCTTATGAATGACCGCCCTTGCGATGGCGGCCCGCTGGCGCTGTCCGCCGGATACTTCAAACGTCCGTTTGTTGAGCAGGTCTTCGATTCCGAGCTTTGCCGCGATGCCGTGCAGTTTTTCTTCCATGACAGACGGCGCTTCTTTTTCAAGCGTTAACGGCAGCATGATATTTTCACCGATTGTCAGTGTGTCCAGAAGGTTGAAATCCTGAAACACAAATCCGAGCTGCTTGCGGCGGAAATGAGCGAGCTTTGTCCGCTTCAGGCGGTGCGGGTTTTCTCCGTGAATCAGGATATCGCCTGAATCCGGACGGTCAATCGTTGAAATGATATTCAAAAGCGTTGTTTTTCCGGAGCCGGACGGTCCCATCACCGCCGTGAACCCGCCTTCTTCTATTGAAAACGAAATTTGTTTTAAAGCTTGATAAGACACTTGTCCTTTATAGGTTTTATTTATATGTTTGACTTCAAGCATATTCGCCATGAAAATCCTCCTTAAGGTTTTATTCTTGTTGGTCTGGGCTGCTTTCATGTAGTGCCGGGGCATTTAACATAAAAATCCCCTTGACGTAAATCCATGTTATCAAGGGGGAACAAAACGAGCTATGTTGTTTTCTTAACGCAGTCTTACATTTTTGTAAGAAATGAAAATCGGACCGATGTCCCTTCACCGGCGGACGAAGTGATGTCCACCGTATGATTGAGCTTGCCCGTAATTTCTTTGACGAGATGGAGGCCGATTCCCGTAGATTCTTGGAAACGCCGTCCGTTTTCACCGGTGTAATAAGGGTCAAACACCCGCTTGATGTCCTGCGAGGGAATGCCGACACCGTAATCTTTGACTTCAAGCACCGTCCTGTCTTCATCGCGGAAGACATTCAGCTCAAGTCTGTCACTCTTGCCTGCCGAATACTTGACCGCATTTGTAACCACTTGGCCGATCGCAAATTTGAGCCATTTTGCATCAGTATAAATCTGATGATCATCGCGAATGTCCATTTTCGGATAGACGCGGTATTGAATAAAAAATCGTTTATAGCTTTGAATGACTGATTGGAGAAGCTCTGATAAGGAAACCGCTTCGACTTTAAAATCCCGCTCAAACAGGTCAAGCCTGGATGAATAAAGGAGCGTCTCCAGCCCGAATTCAATCTGCCGGACTTCTTTTTTGATTTGTTCAAAGACGGGCTCATCTTCTTCCTGAATGATTAAATTAATGACTGACAGCGGCGTTTTTACTTGGTGCACCCATTGATTCATATACGTCACCCGCGCGTCAAGCTTGGCTTCGGTCTCATGGAGCTTCTGGTGCTGCAGCCGGATCAGCTCCATCTGCTTTTCATACAGCTCTGAACAAAACACTGAAGAACCGAGATACGGGATGTCCGTCCCTTCCTGCTCCGAGCTGAGCCAATGATACACGCCGCGGTCTTTGTACCAGCGATAGGCAAGATACCCCGCTAAAATAAGAAGCTGCACGCCCAATATGTAAAACAGGTGAGAAAAAGAATGAAGACCCGCAAACCAGTAATAAAAGAAGACAAACAGCCCTTGAAGGAGAAAAAGCAGAATCAGAACGGCATGAGACCGGAGAAACAGCTTCATGACAGCGCCCTCAGCTGGTAGCCTTCGCCCCGCACCGCTTCAATAGAAACAGGCGCATTCAGCTCCCGCAGTTTTTTTCTGAGCCGCGTGATATACACGTTAAGTGTATTATCATCGATGAATATGTCGGTGTCCCACGTCTTTTCCATGAGACGGTCCCGACTCGTCACCTTTTCTCCCCGCTCAAGCAGCACTTCCAAGAGCTTACTTTCTTTTTTAGAAAGCTCGCTTTTTTCGTCCTGAAAGCGCAGTTCAAACCGTTCCACAAAGAGCTGCACACCGGCATATTCAACCACTTTCTCTCCCTGCTTGGCGGCGTACTCTCCGTATGCCCTGCGGATCTGGCTTTTGATTTTCGCCAGCACAATATCATAAGAAAACGGTTTTTCGATATAATCATCTCCGCCGTTTTCAATCGCCATCACCTGATCCATTTCCCCGCTTCTGGCTGAGATGAAAATGATCGGGCTTGTAGAATGCTGGCGGATCTGGCGGCACCAATAATAGCCGTCATAAGACGGCAGATTGATATCAAGCAGCACCACATCAGGCTTTTCCCGCAAAAAAACATCAAGAACAGCCGTGAAATCCGCGGCGGCCACGGTTTGATATCCGTATTTTTCAAGGTAATTCTGCAATAGTCCGCGAATGTCTTCACTATCTTCCACAATCATGATTTTATTCAAACTGAACCACTCCCGTTTCTTACACTGCTGCCATCATCATAATCGTTTCGGGCGTACGGGCGCAACACCGCACAAAAAAACCGCCATCTTGGCGGTTTCCGTTCTCATCAGCCGACCTGCTCCTTTACGGCTTTACCGGCTGATCCGAACTCTCTCATTTTGCTTCGCACCGTCTCTTCCACGGCTTCAATGCCGGGTGTCATGTAGCCGCGCGGTTCGTACAGATCGCCGTTTTCCTGAAACATGCGGCGTGTTTCGTCTGTCCAGGCTACCATACATTCCGTATTGATATTGATCTTCGCGTGGCCGAGCGTGATGGCTTTTTTGATCTGATCCTGCGGAATCCCGGATGCTCCGTGAAGAACGAGAGGAATATCAGTCATGCGGGAGATAGCCTCCATTTCTTTAAATCCGAGATTCGGTTCACCTTGATATTTGCCGTGGACGGAGCCGAGGGCGGCGGCCAGCGCGTCGATATTGGTTTCTTTGACGATCCGCTCACATTCCGTGATATCGGCATAGCGGACACCGCCGACCAGCCCGTCTTCCATGCCGCCGACCGTGCCGACTTCTGCTTCTACTGAGACGCCGTGCTTAGCGGCATAAGCGGTAACTTCTTTTGTCATCGCGATGTTCTCACCAATCGGATGATGGGAGCCGTCAATCATCACTGAGCTGAATCCGGCGTCAATGGCCTGTCTGCAGCGTTCCGCACTGCTTCCGTGATCAAGATGGAGCACGACGGGAACGGTAATCGCCATTTCTTCCATTAACGCGCCGACCATGGCGGAAATCGTTTTAAATCCGCCTAAATAGTCGACCAGACGATCGGAAGCCGCGGCGATGACCGGCGATTGCTCCTTTTGCGCCGCTTGCAGAATCGCCTTCGTCCATTGGAGGCCGTTGATATTAAATTGGCCGACTGCATAATGCTCCCGTTTCGCTTCTGCAAGAAGATGTTTCATGGTGACAAAAGCCATGTTCACGCCTCCTTCATGAAGTATTTTGATACGACGGCTTCCGTTGTTTCCTTTGCCGTTTTGATCGTTTCCTCCGCAGTCAGCTTATAATATTCAGGTCTGAACAGCTCTACGGAGACAACATCATTGAATCCGATTTCTTTTAACGCTGACAGATGGGCGTCTAAGTCAATCGCACCCTCTCCAGGCCAGACGCGGTCTTCATCCGTTAAAAAGCCGATCGGGAAGTCTTCTGTATCGTCGATATGATAGATGAAAATTTTCTTTCCGTCCGCCTGCTTCAAGCTCTCAATATTGGAGCCCATCGCGTGGAAATGGAAGCTGTCAAACACCAGTCCGACATTATCGCGACCGACAGCGTTCACGATGTCATACGCCTGTTCAAATGTATTGACCGTACATTGCGGATGGCCGACAAATTCAAGGGCAATGTTTACGCCGTACGGCTCCGCGATATCCGAAAGCTCAGTCAGCACCTCTGCGCTGCTCTTTTTGATCTCTTCTTTCAAGATTTTCCGCTCTGTCACAAGCGGCACGGCCACCACATATTTCACGCCGAGCGTCCTGCAGGTTTCCAGCATGCTTTTGAATTCCGAAATGATCTCCCTATAATCCTTCTCATCACGGTTGTTGAAGAAAACCAGTGCGTTCAGGGCAAGCGGTTTAATGTGGTGTGTTTGAAAATATTCCACCAGATCGGCCAGTGAATGGTCTTTTAAGTATTCAGGCAGCTTATCCATTGTGCGGATTTCAATATAATCATAGCCGTGCTTTTCGCACAGCTCTAAATCCTGTTTCAGGTTTGAATTCTCCAGCGTAGTCGCTTCATTAAAGCAAAGTTTCATGTCAGCCTCTCCCATCCGCGTTTTCGATATGAAGGGAGTCCGGCTGGAGGGCTTTTTTTCCCCGTTCCGCCGAACTCCATACTCAGCTTATGCCATACCCAGTTCTTCCTTTAATTTCTTAAGCATGGTCCGGCTTGATTCATCCGCTCTTTCGCCGACCCAAGCAAAAACGGCGTTCGTCGCGATTCCGTCGAATTTCATCTCTCTCATCTTTCTGAAAATCGTCTCAAAATCGACCTCGCCTTGCCCGATGTCCAAATGCTGGTGAACCGTTACTTTCGCGTCAGGCGGGTTGACGATGTAGCGCAGGCCGTGCGCCGCTTTATGATTAAAAGTATCTGCAAATAAAACATGTGTGAGGCGGTCGCCGGCTTCATCAAACATGGTCGCAATATCGCCTTTTCCGTCATCATAGAAGAACGTATGCGCAGTCGAGTAGACAAGATTGATCCAATCCTTATCAAGCGCGCGGATCATATCCATCGCACCTTTGTGCGTTTCGATAAAATCGTATGGGTGAGCTTGAAGATTGAGTTTAACGCCTTCTTTTTCAAAAACGGGCAGCAGTTCATCCATGGATTTGATGAATTTTTCTTCACTTGTCAAAGGATCATATTTTGAACCGCTGAATTCACTGTTCATCAAATCCACTTCAAGTTCAACCGCAATTTCGATCGCCCGTTTCCAGTTGCGCACGGCGGCCTGACGACGGTCTTCATCAGGACCCGCCCAGTGGTAAAGCGGAAGAAGAGAGGACAGCTTCACACCTGTATCGTTTAAAAGGCGCTTCAATTGTTTGATTTTTGCTGAATCGACTTTCGGATATTTGTAGAAAGGACAAAAATCCTCGCGCGGGGACAGTTCGATATATTCGTATCCGAGCTCCGCCGTTTTATAGACCATTTCTTCTAACGTTAAATCATCGCGGTACATGGATGGATCTAAGGCCAGTTTCATTTCTTTCACTCCCGATCTATTATTTGTTCACAGTCGTAAATGATTGGTAGAATGCCGGTTTTTCTTGAAGCGCCACAGGCTCTTTCTGCCCGGATTCCTGAGCTTTTACGCACGCGTCAGTTGTCACCGCGGCAATATAACCGTCCCATGCCGTCGGACCGCTGACTTCGCCTTTATTCCGGATCGAATCAATGAAGTCTTGAATTTCCACATCATACGCAGCCACAAATCGGCGCTGCCAGTCCATCAGGATATCGGTGCTGAATGTCCCTTCTTTTCTCAAGCTGATACTTGACGGTTCCGGAAGCTTGATAACGCCGTCTTCCCCGACGATCTCACATTGAATGTCATAGCCGTATTTACAGTTCACGTAGATTTCGGCATTGATGACGATGCCGCCTTTTGTTTCGATGATGACCATCTGCGGATCTTTCAGATGCGGCAGCGCATTTTTTGATTTCTTCGGATAGATGACCTGTACGGATTCATAGTCGTCATTGACGAGCCAGTGGAGGACATCAATTTCATGAACGAGCGTATCGACGACGGCCATGTCCGTTGAATAATTCGATGCGACTGTCGGGTTGCGGTGCGCACAGTGAATCATCAGCGGCTCGCCGACCACGCGGTTGTCAATCGCTTCTTTCAGCTGAACGTAACCGCTGTCATACCTGCGCATGAAACCTACCTGCACCAATCGTTTTCCCGTCTTCATTTCTTCCTCGACAATGCGCATACAGCCTTCTGCCGTTGTCGCAAGCGGCTTTTCACAAAACACGTGCTTGCCGTGCTGAATCGCTTTCAAAACGCTGGACTCATGAGCCGGGCCCCAGCTTGTCACTAAGACGGCATCCACATTTTCAGCAGCGAGGAGGCTGTCGTCATCAGGATAAACGGAGGCGTTCAATTTGAAATCCTGAACGGTCTGCTGCGCGGCCTCCTGATTCACATCTGTGACAGCGGTAATTTCCGCACCTGACAGCTTATTTGTGATGCGGTTGATGTGCTCTTTTCCGATAGCACCGGTTCCGATAACACCTATACGTAAATTCATTGATCGCCACTCCTTCTGATAATCAAATAATGGTTCTCGTCCTTCTTTTCTCGCTGCCGTCCTGAGGAGCGCCGTACAGTTCCTCCTGTATCTGTTCAAGCGACTTGCCGGACGTATTCGGCGCGAAGACAAGCCCGATGATCATACTGGCCGTCACACATATGAGCAGAATACCGGCCATAAAACCGATGCCGAATTGTGACATGATGACCGGCACAAATAAACTCCAAATGCCGATTGAAATACGGACGAGAAAGAACATGAGCCCTTGTGCTGACGCTCTGTGTTCTGTCGGGAACAGCTCGCTTGCCCACAGCTGGTAGTTCGCCTGCTGGCCGGCTCCGTTATTGATGCCGATCGCTAAAACAAACAAAAGCAGCATCGGGAGTCCCTGAAAGGGCAGTAAAAACAGCGACCAGCCGACAACGGCCATACATGCGCAGATTCCGAACACCGTTTTCCGATATTTATCTGCAAAAGGCATGAAGATACAGACGACGCCGAGCCCGGTGAAGATAAACAGGGCCATCTGCAGAATGTTGGCCGTATTTGCGGATACGCCGCCGACCTGCTGGTAGATGTACGGCATAAAGAATCCCATGACGCCCGCTGCGAGATTCCATACGAGAAACACACCCATTAAAAACAAAATGTTCTTGAAAAATTTCGGCTGAAGCAGGTCAAAGTAAGATGTTTTTTTTACGGCGGCAGGCCGCTCTTCACTGTTTTTCCAGGCATCCGACTCAGGTAAACGCTTTCTTATCACATATGTGATCAGGGCGATCACCAATAGATGCGCAAAGACAATTTTATTTCCTAAAAGCCCGAGGTCACCAACCAAAACGGATAACAGCAGAACCACAACGGCTCCGGCGGCCCACGCCACCTGCGCCACTCCGCAATGCCTCGCCCGGTTTTTCTCAGGGGCGTTTTCCGCGATAATGGTCCATGAAGCCGTAATATCCGCGCCTACAGAAATCCCGATAATCATGTATCCGCATAACAGCATGGGAAAGTTGAATCCAAACAAAACCAAACAAATTCCTAAGGCGTAGACGAGCATACTGTTTGTGTATACAGCTTTTCGGCCGACTTTATCAGCCAAATACCCGCCGAGCAGCGCTCCGACGGCCGCTGATATCGCATTTGCGCTGAAGGCGCCGAGCAATCCGATCTGACTGTCGGACAGCTTCAAGTAGCTGACCCACATAGATAAACCCGCTGATCCTGCCACGATGGAACCTGCATCAATGTAATTGGCTAATGCTGCGGCGATGGTCCTTTTGCTGAAAGCTGATTCCGCCTTGGCACTATTCATATAAGTCCCCCTCTAATTTGCAGGATCAAGCAGTTCACTGTCGATGTACTTTCTCGCAATCAGTGCGTACTCAAGCGGATTGGCGACTGCCGGGTCTTGTTCGGCTTCGATGACGATCCAGCCTGAATAATCATGACGGACGAGCGCTCGGTACACTTCGGTAAAATCGATGCATCCGTCTCCGGGAACCGTAAAAATGCCTTGTAAAAACGACTGCCTGAATGACTTGCCTTCCTGTCTGCACCGCTCCATAATGTCAAACCGCGCGTCCTTGAAATGAACGTGTCTGATCCGATCCATATGCTTGTTGAGAATCGTCATATAGTCTCCGTCCGAGATATAGGCATGGCCGGTATCATATAGTAAATGGACATACCGCGGGTCCGTTCCATCCATCAGCCGGTCAACTTCTTCCGCCGTCTGGACGCCTGTGCCGAGATGATGATGAAACGTGAGATCCAGCCCGTATTCGTCAGCGATTTTCCCGAGACGGTTCAAGCCTTGGCACAGCGTATCCCATTCTTCATCTGAGAAGTGCGGTTTTTTCTTAAATACATCAATGTCCAAGCCTTGAACACTGTACGTCTGTTCAGAAACGGTGGCGACATCCGCTCCGACTTTCTGCAAATAATCACAGTGTTCTGTAAATTGTTCAGCCGTTTTTTCAATACCGTCTTGTATGATAAAGCTGCTGAACCATTTCCCCGCAATCCGCAAGTTCCGGAGAGCCAGCTCCTTATTGAGGACGGAGGGTTCAGGGAAAAACCCTCCCACTTCCGTACCTTGAAAGCCGGCGACAACAATATCGCTTAACAAATGCTGCAGCGTATTCCCGGCTCCGATTTCCGGCATATCGTCATTGCGCCACCCAATGGGAGCGATGCCCCACAGAATATCTTGTTTGCCCATCGTGATGCCTCCCCTCTAGTACTGCTTCGCAGACTTCAGCTTCGCCTCTTTCGCTTCGTATGCCCGCTGAACGCTTTCCTGCTCCGAGACTTCCGCCACGCCGACATGCCACCAGCTGTCATAGCCGTCCGTCATCGTTTTCGGCAGAACCTTCATTTCAATTAAAGTGGATACATCTTGCGTTTTCGCATCTTCAAGCGCCGCTTTCAGTTCTTCAACCGTATTGGCTCTGTATGTTTTAGCGCCGTAGCCCTCTGCCACCTTCGCGTAATCAACGTTTAAAATCTGATTGTCCTCGGTGCGGAACTCACAGAAATAACTGCCGCTCCCGTGATCCATCTGCAGGTTGTTGATACAGCCGAATCCCGAGTTGTCAAAGAGCAGGACATTGATTTTTTTGTTATATTGAAGCGCGGTAATCAGCTCTGAGTGCAGCATCAGAAAGCTTCCGTCGCCGACGAGTGAATAGACTTCTTTGTCGGGATGGGCCAGCTTGAGGCCGAGCGTGCCTGATACTTCATACCCCATGCAGGAATAGCCGTACTCGAGGTGGTACGTATTCGGGACGTTGGAATGCCACAGCCGCTGCAAATCTCCCGGAAGAGACCCCGCCGAGCTGATGACGACGCTGTCTTCAGGAATCGTGTCATTGATGGTCAACAGCGCCGTTGTCTGCGGCAGCTCAGTCTCGAGCGCGTCGGCATACTCGTTTAACACGTCCTGTGAGAAATGGTTTTTAATTTCCGGTTTGAACGCGTCACGTGTAAAAGTGACCTTGCCGAGCCGGTCCCGTTCAGCCAGCCATTCATCTTTCCAATCTTTAATCGCCGTGCCGAATGCACTTTTATATCCGTCTAATAAGCCGTGCAGCCTGCCGAGCGTCACTTTCGCATCGGCTACGACCTGAAACGCGTCAAGCTTGTAAGCCTGCATGCGGCTGACATTGATATTCAAAAATTTTGCTTTGTCAAAATCAAACGCCGTTTTCGAGGATGTCGCAAAGTCCGTGTACCGTGTGCCGACACCGATGATCAGATCAGCCTGGCGGGCGGCTTTGTTTGCGGCGAGTGTGCCCGTGATGCCCATGCCGCCCAGATTGTTGGCGAAATCAGCTTCAACCGTTGACTTGCCGGCCTGCGTTTCGACAAGGGGAATGCCGTATGTTTCAGAAAGCGCGATTAATTCCTCACGCGCGCCGGAGTACTTCGCGCCTCCGCCCACTAAAATGACGGGACGGCTGCTCTCCTTAATTCTTTCCGCGGCGCCTTTCAGCTCACGCTCGCTCGGCTGCATCCGATCAATGTAATGAACGCGTTTTTCAAAGAAGCTTTCATCAAAATCAAATGCTTCTCCCTCTACATCCTGAGATATGCAGATGGTCGCCGGACCCGCTTTTGCCGGATCTGTCATCACTTCAAATGCCCGGATTAAGCTGCTCATCAGCTGCTCGGGGCGGGTAATGCGGTCCCAATAGCGGGACACGGGCTTTAACGCATCGTTTGTCGTGACGGCGGCACTGTATTCCTGCTCCACCTGCTGAAGCACCGGGTCAGGCTGCCTCGTCGCAAAGGTATCGGCCGGAAGCAGCAGCACCGGGATATGATTGGCCAGCGCCGTACCCGCGGCAGCCGTCAAGTTAGCGGCACCCGGACCGACCGAAGTCGATACCGCGTAAATTTTTCTTCTCAGCATCTGCTTGCTGTATGCCATCGCGGCATGCGCCATGCCTTGTTCGTTTTTGCCTTGATAGACTTTCAGGTGCCCGGCGTCCTGCTCAAGCGCCTGCCCGATCCCCAACACATTTCCATGGCCGAAAATCGTGAAGATGCCCTCAACGAACGGCTCTTCTTTTCCGTCAACATGAATGTACTGCCGGTTCAAGAATTTAATCAGCGCTTGTGCTGTCGTTAAGCGAATTGTATTACCCACAAACGATCCCACCTTTTATACGTTCTATTTACCGTTAAGACTGTGCTGCGCTTCAATCAGTTCGATGATTTCACCGGCAGCCGGCATTGCTTCTGAGGAGCTGTGTTTGCTGACGACGATGGAAGCGGAAGCGCTCCCGTATTTTAAAGCCGTTTCAATATCCCGGCCGCTGACAAGTCCGTAGATGAAGGCTGACGCATAGGAATCACCCGCTCCGAAGGTCTTCAGCACCTTTGTTTTATAGGCATGCGCCCGGAAAACTTCTCCCGATCTGCTGTATGCGTATGATCCGTCAACGCCGTGCTTAATGACGACAAGATCAGCGGAGTGCGCAAACAAATGGCGGACGGTTTCATCGTTATTTCCGCCGCTGCGGTTTTCCATTACGTCAAATTCGTCACGCGTACCGATGACGATATCGGATTGTTCCGCCACCAGCGTGTAGTACACGGCTGTTTCTTCTGCCGATTGCCATGTATACGGACGGTAGTCGAGCTCAAACACGACTTTTACGTCATGTTTTTTTGCGATATGCACCGCTTTTAAGACGGCTTCACGCGAAGGGCTTTTCGCAAGCGCCGTACCTGATACGAGCAGCATTTTCGCGTTTGCGATGTAGCCTTCATTGACTTCGGACGGCTCAAGATACAAATCCGCCACGTCATCCCGGTACATCAGAATGCTGCACTCTTCGGGACTGAGAATTTCCGTAAAAGCGAGCCCGGCTTTGCGCCCTTCTCTGTCAACGGTCATTTGTGACGTATCAACGCCCTTTTCCTGCATATAGGAAACGATGAATCTGCCGTGCTGGTCATCCGGAATTTTGCCGATAAAACCGGCTTTTAATCCGAGCTTGGCGCTGCCGATCGCAATATTTGCCGGGGAGCCGCCGACATATTTAGAAAACGTCATCGTTTCTTCCATCGGCCGGTTGTATTCCGCCGCGTTCAAATCAATACACGCGCGTCCGATCGCGACAATATCAAACTCTTTTTCTTCATTAAACGTATATTTCATCGTTATCTGCCACTCCTCACTTGTTAGCGTTTCAGGATCCATTCATGGGCCGGATCATTATGAAACTTCCATTTTCGTGTCGGTCCCGCCATTACATTCAGGTAGTAAGAGGTATACCCGTCCGGAACACCAACCGGGTGATAGCCCGCCGGGACGATGACAACGTTTTCATTTTCTGCGGTCATCGTCTCGTCAATCGAGCGGTCGTCCGTGTACACACGCTGGAAGACAAACCCCTGCGGCGGGTCCGTTTCATGGTAATAGGTTTCTTCTAAAAAGGATTCAGCCGGCAGATTGTCTTGGTCATGTTTATGAGGCGGGTAGCTCGACCAGTTGCCGCTGTCCGTGTAAACTTCAACAACGAGAAGGCTGTTTGCCGATGGATCTGAATCGGGGAGAATATTATGAACGGTTCGTTTGTTTGCCAGCTTGCCGCGATGCTCCACACCGTTGTCTTCCGCTTTAATCAGCTTTGTCGGAAGCTGGCGTTCGGACGGAGAATAGCACAGCGCGACCCTCGCCCCGCTGACAGCTGTGATTCCAAAAGAGCGGCCATTGGACACATAAACGCTGTCCGTCGGTTTTCTTTCAAATACGCTTTCACGGGTGCCGATGCTTTCAAATGTCTGATCATAATCAGTGACGGTGATTTTTCCCGTTACCGCAACGATGCAGCACTCCGTCTTTTTCAAATCTTCTGTATATGTGGAACCGGGAGTGAGGTCAACGACTTTAAATCCGACGTATTTGAGGTCTGAATTGGCTGAAGTGACGTCATGTATGATGTTCACGCCTTGAGAAATCTCATCGGCCTGCGGTTTGCGCAGCAAATGACTCATGTATATTCCTCCTTAATTGATGGTAAAAGAAAACCCGGACGGAATCACAAAGCCGTCCGGGCCGGCTGTCAGATCAATTGAAGTCAGGAGACGGGTATCGTGCCGTCACGACTTTTTTACGTGTATAGAAGTCGACGCTGTCTTTTCCGTTTGCGTGCAATGTGCCGAAGAAAGAAGACTTCCAGCCAGAGAACGGGAAGAATGCCATCGGCGCCGGCACGCCAAGGTTGATTCCGAGCATTCCCGCGTCAATATTCTCACGGAAGTAGCGGATCGCGTTCGCATTTGAAGTGAACAGACACGCGCCGTTCGCAAATTCAGACTGGTTGGCGATGTCCACCGCTTCTTTTAAGTTTTTCACGCGGATGACCGACAGAACGGGCGCAAAGATTTCATCTTTCCAGATCGTCATATCCGTCGTCACGTTGTCAAAAATTGTCGGTCCGACGAAATAGCCGTCTTCCGTTGCGTTTTCACGCCCGTCACAAAGAAGTCTCGCTCCTTCTTCGATGCCTTTTTCAATATAGCTGTGCGTGCGTTTTTTGTTGTCCTCGCGGATGACCGGGCCTAAGAACACGCCGTCATCCAGTCCGTTTCCGATCTTGATGTCCGCTGCTTTTTCCTGTAATTTCGCCATAAACTCATCGGCGATTCCCTCTTCAACCGTCACAACCGCGCATGCCATGCAGCGCTCTCCTGCCGAACCGAATGCCGCACCGATAATGTTTGTCACCGTATCTTCAAGGTGGGCGTCATTTAACACGATCGTATGGTTTTTCGCGCCCGTTAACGCCTGCACGCGTTTCAAATGTTCGCTGCCTTTTTTGAAAACATACTCGCCGACAGGTTTTGAACCGACGAATGAGATGGCTTTAATCTCCGGATGTTCAAGAACGCCGTTTACGACGTCATGCGCGCCGTGCACGACATTGAAGACGCCCTTCGGCAGACCGGCCTGTTCAAACAGCTCTGCCAGTTTTTCCGTTAACAGCGGCGTGCGCTCAGACGGCTTCAGAATAAAAGTGTTTCCTAATGAAATCGCCATCGGGAACATCCAGCACGGAACCATCATCGGGAAGTTGAACGGTGCGATACCGCCGACCACCCCGATCGGATAGCGGTAGTTCGCCGCCTCTACATCCGTCGCGATGGAGGCGAGTGAATCGCCCATCATGAGTGACGGCGCGCCCGCTGCGAATTCGACGTTTTCAATTCCGCGTCCCACTTCACCGAGTGCTTCCGTCGTGTTTTTACCGTTTTCCAAAGTGATCAGACGGGCAAGCTCTTCTTTGTTCTGCTGGAGAAGCTGCTGATAGTTAAATAGAATTCTCGCACGGCGCGGCACTGCCGTCTTTGACCATGTTTGAAACGCCTCTGACGCTGAGCGGACGGCGTATTCCACATCCTCCCGCGTAGAAATCGGAACCTGGCACATCACTTCTTTTGTAGCCGGATTGACAACGTCTTCATATTGATCTGTCTTACTTTCAACCCATTCACCATTGATGTAGTTTTTCAGTTTTCTGATCTCTGCCATTCTCATTGCCTCCTTAAATAGTAAACATCCTGTTCAGCCGGATAATAACGGATGAATATATTCATCTTTTACATATAAAAGACATGAATTAAACGCTTACAAATGCTAAAATGATGGTGACTCCCAATATTTCCATATAAAAGTTGGTCATGTGCCGGATAAAAGCAAACGATTACATCTTTAACTTTTGATTTTACAGGTTATATTTTGGTCATTTATTGGTTACATTGTAAGCCCAACACATCTTCAAGTCAATCTAAAAAATCAAAATTTTTTCATTATTTTTATCATACTTTTTTTGATCGGGAAAACAGGAACTTGGAGAACCGTGTCGAATCGTACGGTGTGAACCCTCTTTTTTATCATTTGTTAAGTAACTATTGATTAACTTCTGGTGTTTATTATATATTTTAATTACTTTAAGAATTCTAGAAGGAGTTTTTTTATGAAACTGATGCGGATTCAGGAGATGGAAGAATACATTCTCAAACACGGAGCCACTTCGCTGGATGAGCTGTGCGAGGTATTCAACGTCTCTAAAAACACGGTCAGACGCGATATTAATAAGCTTGCGGAAAAAGGGGTTATCAAAAAGGTGTACGGCGGCGTGACGTCAGCCGAAAAATCTGTGCTCGTCCCTTTTGAAAATCGCACCATTCAACATCAGGATGAAAAAATCAAAATCGCCCGCTATGCGTCACGATTTATCGAGGATCACGATCTTGTGTTTATTGATTCCGGCACGACGACCAAATCGATGCTGGAGACGCTTGATCCCGATAAGAATGTAACGGTTTTGACGAACAGCCTTGATATTATTAACGCGGCTTCATCCATGAAAAATATCGACCTGATCACCATCGGCAATAACTACAAACGGAAGACAAGGTCGTTTGTCGGCATTGATGATCCGAGCACACTCAATAAATACAACATTAACAAGGCGTTCATGTCAGCTACCGGGACAACGATCACCCACGGCCTGACGAATTCCGACTTACTGGAATACGAGGTGAAAAAGAGAATTTCCGAAAAGGCGAACGAAGTGTATCTGCTCGCGGATCATTCCAAATTCGGCAAATCCACGCTTTTGACATACGCGCCTTTCGACCGGCTTCACAGCATTGTCACTTCTCAGCAGCTCGATGAGGAATATACGAAGTATTGCCAAGAGCATCAAATCGACATTCACTTGGCATAGCGTTATAGTTAATAGAGAACGCTGCCGTATTTTTCCGGCAGTCGCTATGATATCCAATTTTTTCAGGGGGCGAAAATATGAGCAAAGTAACAATCGGCAAAACTGACCTAAAGGTATTTCCGATCGGTTTGGGAACAAATGCGGTCGGCGGACACAATCTCTATCCGAATCTGAATGAAGAAACAGGAAAAGAATTGGTCCGGGAAGCGATTAAAAGCGGCGTTACCATGTTAGATACCGCCTATATTTACGGTGTGGGCCGTTCTGAAGAATTAATCGGCGAGGTGCTGAAAGACTTTAACCGCGAGGATGTCTTCATCGCCACAAAAGCCGCTCACAGAAAAGAAGGCGATGACTTTGTTTTCGACAACTCACCGGCCTTTTTGAAACAATCGGTCGAAGACAGCCTGAAACGCCTGCAGACTGATTACATCGATTTATTCTACATCCATTTCCCGGATGAGCACACGCCGAAGGACGAAGCCGTTCAAGCGTTGAATGAGCTGAAAAAAGAAGGAAAAATCCGTTCAATCGGCGTATCCAATTTCTCTTTGGAGCAGCTGAAAGAAGCCAATAAAGACGGCTTAGTCGACGTGATTCAAGGAGAATACAACCTGCTGAACCGTGAGGCGGAAAAGACTTTCTTCCCTTATACGACAGAACACGGCATCTCATTCATTCCGTACTTCCCGCTCGTATCCGGACTGCTGGCCGGCAAATACGACGAGAACACAACCTTCCCTGAAGGCGACCTGCGCAATGACCAGGCGCATTTCCAAGGGGAGCAGTTTAAAGAAAACATCAAAAAAGTCAACCAACTCAAACCGATTGCCGAAAAGCACAATGCCGATACGGCGCATATCGTGCTGGCCTGGTACTTGGCGAGACCTGAAATCGATATCCTGATTCCGGGCGCCAAACGCGCGGATCAATTAAAAGACAACATGAAAGCAGCCTCCATTACGCTATCTGCTGAAGAAATCGCATTTATCGACAAGCTGTTTTCCTAAGAAAGAAAAAAAACACGCCTTTTAAAAGGGGCGTGTTTTTTATGTTTATTTTTTTCTCTTCGGGGAATGAAATAGTTATCTAAATAAACTATTATGCGTTCCAAAAGATGAGGAGGATCATCTGTGAAGAAAAACACCAAAAAATACCTGATTTACTTTTTCGGAGCATTAGGCGGGCTGCTTTACGGCTATGACACCGGTGTGATTTCAGGGGCTTTGTTATTTATTAACAATGATATTCCTTTAAACACGCTGACCGAAGGATTGGTCGTCAGCATGCTGCTGCTCGGTGCGATTTTCGGGTCCGCCTTAAGCGGGACATGCTCTGACCGATGGGGCCGGAGAAAAGTGGTTTTCGTCCTTTCACTCATTTTTATTATCGGCGCGCTTGCCTGTGCGGCTTCGCAAACCGTCACTATGCTGATTATCTCCCGTGTCATACTCGGGTTAGCCGTCGGCGGCTCAACGGCGCTGGTTCCCGTTTATCTATCTGAGATGGCGCCGACAAAAATACGCGGAACGCTCGGCACATTGAATAACTTAATGATTGTAACCGGAATTTTACTCGCATATATTGTGAATTACATATTCACCCCGTTTGAAGCTTGGCGCTGGATGGTCGGTCTCGCCGCAGTACCGGCGGCGCTTTTATTAATCGGAATCGCGTTTATGCCGGAATCTCCGAGATGGCTCGTCAAACGCGGCCGTGAGAAGGAAGCCAGACAAGTCATGGAAATGACTCACGACAAAGAGGATATCGCCGTTGAATTGGCGGAAATGAAACAAGGTGAAGCCGAGAAAAAAGAATCTACACTCGGCTTGCTGAAAGCCAAATGGATACGCCCTATGCTGCTGATCGGGATCGGCCTCGCCATCTTCCAGCAGGCGGTCGGTATCAACACGGTGATTTACTATGCGCCGACCATCTTTACAAAGGCCGGACTCGGCACTTCGGCGTCCGTTCTCGGCACGATGGGCATCGGTGTCTTAAACGTCATCATGTGTATCACCGCCATGATCTTAATTGACCGGATCGGCCGGAAAAAACTGCTGATGTGGGGAAGTGTCGGCATTACCTTGAGCCTGGCGTCACTATCAGCCATTCTCCTTCTGGCCGGCCTGTCAGCTTCAACGGCTTGGCTGACCGTGCTGTTTCTCGGCATCTATATCGTTTTCTACCAGGCGACATGGGGTCCCGTCGTATGGGTTCTGATGCCGGAGCTGTTCCCGTCAAACGCACGCGGAGCCGCAACCGGATTTACGACATTGATTCTGTCGGCAACCAACCTGATCGTTTCACTGGTATTCCCGCTTATGCTGAGCGCCATGGGCATCGGCTGGGTATTCGGAATATTCTCAGTCATTTGCCTCTCATCCTTCTTCTTCGCCGCTTACATCGTTCCTGAAACGAAGGGCAGAAGTTTAGAAGAAATCGAAACGCACTTGAAAAAACGGTTCTCCTTAAAGAAGCGCAGCAAACAAAATCAAATTCTTAAACAGCGCACATTGTAATAAAAAAAGGAATCGCCCCCGCCGGGCGATTCCTTTTTGGCGTCATACCATAACTTTGCAGATGTCATTCGTAAACTCGACCGGATCATGGATCGGCAGCCCTTCAATCAGAAGCGCCTGATTGTACAGCAGGTTTGTGTATAATTCCAGCTTTTCCCGATCTTGTCCGTGCGCGTTCTTTAACGTCTCAAACACTTCGTGATTCGGGTTGATTTCAAGCACTTTTTCCGCTTTGACCTGCTGGCTGTCAGGCATGGCGTTTAACACTTTCTCCATTTCGATCGTCACTTCGCCGTCTGTCGCAAAGCATACCGGATGGGATTTTAAACGTTTCGATGCTCTGACGTTCTTTACTTTATCCGCAAGAATCTCTTTCATGCTTTCGAACAGGTTTTTATATTCGTTCTCTTCGGCTTCAGTCTGCTTTTCATCTTCGTCACTGTCGATGCCTAAGTCGGCGCTGGATACGGATTTGAACTCTTTTTCCTCATAGCTTGTCAGCATTTTGATCGCGAATTCATCAATATCTTCCGTAAAATATAAAATCTCGTAGCCTTTGTCCGCCACCATTTCAGTTTGCGGCAGCTTTTCAATCCGCTCATATGAATCGCCGGACGCGTAATAGATATATTTTTGATCCTCAGGCATTCTGGACACATATTCGTCCAGAGTGACGAGCTTTTTCTCCTTAGATGAATAGAAGAGAAGCAGATCTTTTAATACGTCTTTATTCGCGCCGAAATCATTATAGACGCCGAATTTCAGCTGTCTGCCGAAAGATTCATAGAAAGATTCGTATTTTTCCCTTTTGTTCTTCAGCAGGCTCTTCAGCTCGGCTTTGATTTTTTTATTGATGTTTTTCGCAATCAGCTTCAGCTGGCGGTCGTGCTGCAGCATCTCTCTGGAAATGTTCAGCGACAGATCCTCAGAATCCACCATGCCTTTTACAAAGCTGAAATGGTCCGGAAGCAGGTCGGCGCATTTGTTCATGATCAGCACGCCGTTGGAATACAGCTCCAAACCTTTTTCGAATTCCTTCGTATAATAGTCAAACGGCATGTTTTCCGGAATAAACAAAATCGAATTGTAGCGCACCGCTCCATCGACGCTGATATGCACATGGGTCAGCGGTTTATCAAAACCGTAATGCTTCTCGGCGTAAAAAGCCTCGTAATCCTCATCCGTCAGCTCGCTTTTGTTTTTTCTCCAGATCGGCACCATGCTGTTGACCGTCTGTTCTTCCTGAACTTCTTCAAATTCGTTCTCGCTGCCCTCTTTCGGCTTGTTGACCGTCTCTTCCATTTTGATCGGGTAGCGGATAAAATCAGAGTACTTTTTCACGATCGCTTTGATGCGGTAGTTTTCTAAAAACTCATCATAGCTTTCATCTTCTGTGTTTTCTTTTATTTTCAAGGTGATTTCCGTACCGACGGTTTCCTTGTCACACGGCGCAATCGTGTAGCCGGCAGCCCCTTCCGACTCCCATACATACGCCTCGTCACTGCCGAGCGCCTTACTTTTCACCGTGACTTTATCAGCCACCATAAACGCCGCATAAAATCCGACGCCGAACTGGCCGATAATGTCATGGCCGTCTTTCGAGTCATTTTCTTGCTTGAAAGCGAGTGAACCGCTTTTCGCAATCGTGCCGAGATGCTGTTCAAGCTCGTCTTTTGTCATCCCGATACCGGTATCTGTGACGGTGAGCGTTCTCGCTTCTTTGTCCGCCGTCACTTTTATGTAGTAATTGTCTTGATCAAACGTTAATGAATCATCGGTTAACGCCTTGTAATAGATTTTGTCAATCGCATCGCTCGCGTTGGAAATTAACTCGCGGAGAAAAATTTCCTTCTGCGTGTAAATGGAGTTAATCATCATGTCCAGCAATCGCTTGGATTCTGCTTTAAACTTTTTTTTCCGCACTTCAGATCTCTCCTTTAATTATGCTTTGATGTTATGTAAAATCTTTTCAGCATCTATTTATCATATACAGTGACAATTGTCAACTAGGATTAGCAGATGCATATATTGTAAATTTAACATGTTAATGGATTCATTTCACCCATTTTATTAATAAAAAAGAGAGAATGTTGATCATCCTCTCCCCTCTGCTTCTTTCCGGCGGCCGAATTCCTTCTTCATCCATATGTATGACGGGTAGAAAAACAAACTAAATAAGATAAGAGAACCTAAATTTCGCAAAGACTCATGCAGAACATTTCTTACAGTGAGAGGAAATGTGATGTCCTGAAATAGAATAGAGATAACGGTGTAAATCACAAATCCCATAGGAACAATGGCATAACAATAAAACGCTATCTCCTTCTTATGCTGTATCTTCAAAATATGTAAACCTCCCAATGATATATATACATAATATTAACATATTTAATAGGTATTTAGAAATAGACCTCCATATGTTTATCCCCCTATTCAGCGGGAACAGATATAAAAAAGGAGGAATCGCAATATGGGAAGATTAACAGACAAAACCGCAATCATCACAGGGGCCGCGACAGGCATCGGACAAGCGACGGCACGGGTTTTCGCCGATGAAGGCGCCCGCGTGATCTGCGGTGACATCAATGAAAGCGAACTGAACGAAACCGTCAGCGCCATCAGAAAAAACGGCGGAGAAGCAGAAGCCTTTCACCTTGATGTATCAGACGAAGAAAACGTAAAGTCTTTTGCGGACAGCATTCAGCAAAAGTACGGAGCAATTGATATTCTGTTTAACAATGCCGGTGTTGACCAAGAGGGCGGAAAAGTCCATGAATACCCGGTCGACCTGTTTGACCGGATCATCGCCGTCGATCTGCGCGGCACATTTCTGTGCAGCAAATACCTGATTCCGCTCATGCTCGAAAAAGGAGGCTCCATCATCAACACCTCCTCCATGTCCGGCCGGGCCGCAGACCTTGACCGCTCCGGCTATAACGCCGCAAAAGGCGGAATCACGAACCTGACGAGAGCGATGGCCATTGATTACGCCAGAAGCGGAATCCGCGTCAATTCCTTATCGCCGGGGACGATTGAAACGCCGCTCATTGATAAATTGGCAGGCACGACAGAAGACGAAATGGGCGAAGCGTTCCGTGAAGCCAACAAATGGATCACGCCGCTCGGCCGGCTCGGAAAACCGGAAGAAATGGCAGCCGTCGCGCTCTTCCTCGCTTCAGACGACAGCTCTTACGTCACGGGAGAAGACATCACCGCAGACGGCGGCATCATGGCATACACTTGGCCGGGAAAAATGCTGATTGATAAGAAGTGGAAGGAAGAGACGGAGTGACGGTGAAAAAGAAACAAGCCAGTGCAAAAACACTGGCTGAACAAGCTGAGGGCGGGTTACTTAAACCAGCCCTTTTCCTTTGATCGGGTAATGGCTTCAATTCGATTTTTCACTTCTAATTTATCCAGGATCATCGAAACGTAATTGCGGACTGTGCCGCTTTTGATGCTGAGAGCGTTTGCGATTTCTTTCGTGTTTTTTCCGTCTGCCACAAGCTCGAGCACCTCTTTTTCCCGTTCGGTCAGCGGGTTTTCTTCACTATAGATGTCCTCCATTAATTCAGGTGCGTAGACGCGTCTTCCTTTCATGACGCTGCGGATGGCGCTGACGAGCTCATCGCTCGGGCTGTCCTTGAGCATGTACCCGCTGACGCCTGCTTTTAGCGCCCGCTGAAAATAGCCGGAGCGGGCAAAGGTCGTCAAAATGATGATTTTCACACCGCTGTCCTTGAGCTCTTCTGCCGCTTCAAGACCTGATTTCCCGGGCATTTCGATATCCATCAGACAGATGTCGGGCGCATGTTTTCCCACGAAATCGATGGCATCCTGGCCGCTTGTGCCTTGGCCGACAACCGTCATATCCTCTTCTAAATTCAACAGTGAACCGAGTGCGCCGAGCAGCATTTGCTGATCCTCGGCAATGAAGATGTTGATCATCTGCTACCATCCTTTTCTTTTGATTTTGAATCATTCGGGATTCTCATGGTCAGCTTTGTTCCGGCGGCTGTATCGATGGCTAAACTGCCGTTTGCGAATTCAAGACGTTCCCTCATTCCAAGCAGGCCGTGCCCCTTTGAAAAAAAGCGGTCTTCTTTGCATTGAAAGCTGCCGTCATCTTCCACCGTAATGACAACCTCTTTCCAAAGCTGCTGAATGGTGATGCGGCATACTTTGGCGCCGCTGTGTTTCACGACATTGGTGACGGCTTCTTTTATGCACATGCTGACGATGTTTTCGTTCAGCAGAGAGATATGTTTTGGCGCTTCTTTTTCTTCATACACAAATTCAATTCCTGCCGCTTCAAGAATTTGCCGAACATTGCCGAGCTCATCCTTCAATCGGATGCCTTTCATCGATGAGACGATTTTTCTGACCTCATTTAAGGAGGTGCGGGCCGTCTGCTGCACGCTTTTCAGCTCAGTGCGGGCCTGTTCGGGGTCCTTGTAAATCAGCTTTCGGGCGAGGTCGCTTTTCAGTCCGATTAAGGAGAGCTTTTGTCCAAGTGTATCGTGAAGGTCCCGGGCGATGCGCTGCCTTTCTTCCAGCTTCACAAGATCAGCGATTCGCTCATTTGCATATTCTAATTTCTCTTCAAGGCGCTCCCGTGCCTTTCTGCTTCGAATGCTGAGCGGGAGCAGGATGGCACTGATCAGTGTAATGACGATAAACGGTATTTGTGTCAAAAACCACTCTTTTTTCAGAACAAGGCTGAAGTTGACGGCAACCGCCGCACTGATGATATGAATGTAATACAAGATGTAAAATGGAACTTTGTCTCGGATATGGCCGATGAAGTAGGCGATAAAGAAGGCGAAATAAATATAACTGAACAGCATGGCTGAGCCGGTCGAAATGCCGATCAGAAGAAGCGCCCATAAGTAAAGCGGCCAGCCTTTTGCAACAAACGCGAAGCGGTATGCGCCAAAGAAAACAAGTGTGAAGATGATGCCGGCCACGATGACAAAGGTAGAAGAGCTTTTAAAAATAAAATAAAAAGGCAAGATGAAAAAAATCATCCATATATAAGGAGAAATCCCGTTCAGTTTTTGAAATTTAAAATACTTCTTCATCTTTGTTCCACCTTCTGCTGCTTGTGTCTACCATCACTTTATCAAAACACCGCCTTCATTGCATCCTCACGCATGAAGAGAAGGCTCTTTCTGATAAGAGAAAGAGCCGCGCGCCATATCAGGCATTTTTCTTTAAAGGTTCCTTCGACACCGGATGGGACGCCGGTTTTTTCCGCGCCTCCCGAAAGGTGACAAATTGCTTTTCGTCCTCATCCCACAAACGGAATTTCATGGATTCAAGACTTGTTTTAAGCGTAATGGTCGGTACGTTTTTTAAAGGCTCGTGCCCCTCATGAGCGGCTTCCAGCTTGTAGTTCGGCACTTTCGGGCTTAAGTGGTGGACATGATGGTAGCCGATATTGCCCGTCAGCCATTGCAAAAGCTTCGGAAGCTTGTAAAAGGAGCTTCCTTCTACTGCGGCCTGCACATAATCCCAATGCTCATCTGCTTCAAAATAAGAATCCTCAAACGTGTGCTGAACATAAAAGAGCCAGACGCCGATTGACCCCGAAATAAGGAAAATCGGACCCTGAACAAGCAAAAAGTTTTCCCAGCCGAAAAGCAGGCACGTCGCAGCAGCTAATAAGACAATCGCCGCGTTCGTGAAATAGGTGTTCCAGCGCTCCTTGCGGCGGGCGCCTTTTACATTGAAACGGTTTTTAATCAGAAATACGTAAATCGGGCCGAGAATAAACATAATAAACGGATTGCGATAAAGTCTGTAGCGTACTTTTGTCCAGGCTGAGGCTTCGTTGTATTCCTTGACGGTCATCATCCAAATATCGCCGGTGCCCCGTTTATCTAAGTTGCTGCTTGTCGCATGATGAATGGAGTGGCTGCGCTGCCATTGAAGGAACGGAAACAGTGTCAGCACACCTGAAATAAACCCGAACAGCCGGTTCAGCTTCTTTTGTTTGAAAAAGGATTGGTGGCAGCAGTCGTGGAAAATAATAAAGATTCTTGTCAAAAATCCCGCTGCTATAACAGTAAAGGCGAGGGTCAGAAGATAGGAGACATCAAGGCTGAAGTAAGCAAGAAACCAAAGGGCAAAGAACGGCACAAACGTGTTGAAAAGCTGAATGACACTATGCTTTGTATCGGCGCCGGAAAATGCGGCAACCTGCTTTTTTAAAGACGCTTGTTTTTGAGTTGCGGCATGATTGATCATAAATGTCATGTCCCTTCTTTTTCATTATGATCCCAAGTATAACGGGGCGCCAGACGCTTTTGTAGTAGCAGCCATCACGCCCCGAATATGACATTTGTCATGTTTGGCGGCAGAATGCTGATCAGGCGGCATATGGAAGGTATCTTTTTTAAGGGACAAAGCCGGGCACTTCATAGCGGCACTTCTCGAAGAAAACAGCAAAAAAGAACCCCGCCTGTTTTCGGCTGAGTTCTTTTTCATCATCCTCACAGCAAAATCACACGATACTTCTTTACATCCAAAAACTGCAGAAACTCCCGGGCCAGCATGTCCGGCGCGTGGTCTTTTCCTTCATGAAGACGATATTGAATCAAACCGACGAGCATGGACGCGACATAGTATGCATAGAGCTTTTTGCCCGCCTGAATGTGCAGGGGCTGATGAAGATAAAACGATTGCAGCGCTCTGAACATTTCCGGGATGACGTCAGGCACTCCCGAACCCTCTCTCAGAAAATGAACGAGCGGCATGCCGTCCGACAGTGCCGAAAAGAGACGGACGAGCGCGGATTCCGCTTCTTCCATGGAGCAATCGGCAGGCTCTCCTTTTACCGTCAATAAATTGATCAGATCCCGGCATGATTGATGGATGATCGTTTTCAGCAATGCTTCTTTGTTGGCGTAATGGTCATAAAAAGTGGCACGGCGGAGGTTGCTTTGACGGGCAATATCGGAAATCGTAATCGCCGCGTACTCTTTTTTTTCCGCCATTAAGCTGATCATGGCTTCTTGCAAGGCCTGCCTCGTTCGGGTCACCCGGCGGTCGGCGGGCTTTTTTTCTTCTTGTTCCGGCACCCGGCGGCCAAACAGCCAGTAAAACCGTTTTTGAGAAATCAAATCCCACACCTGTCCGCTGATTTCTTCCGGGGATGCCCCGGGCTCCTCATTCAGCCAGTACAACACAATGGCATACGTATATAACGCGCGGTAATGAATGTACATATCCTGTTCAGTCGGTGAGAAATCCGCATTGACCGGTGACAGCAGCACATCATGCCGGAACACATCTTTTAAAAAAGCATGAAAGTGAAAATACGGCATTTTATGACGGTCCATCATCGTTTGAAAAAAATCCCGATGCCGGTCAACAAAAGACAGGGTCGGATGCACTTTTTGCCATCCGCCATGTAAATGAAGCACATCTTTATTCTTCAGCGAATCATACAGCGCTTCGCTCAGTCCGTCTTTCATTTCTTCCTCTATATCCTCTAAAATCGCATATTTATCCTCGTAATAAAGGTACAGTGTCCCCCGGCTCACATGCGACCGTTCGGCGATGTCCTTCATGGTCACACGGCGGATATCCCGCTCTCCAAGCATGGCCAAAAGCGCTTGTTTGATGTCAGTTGTCACAGAATCCGGCATAAGAGACACTCCTTTCATTAGACAGATCACCGCAATTTGTACGGTAACGTATAGATGTGTTTACGCTGTCTTTGCCGCAAAAACACATCACATTATAATAGGCCCTGAAGAAACAAAAAAGCAACCAGAGGAGGAAGACCGATGGATCAGCATATAAAAGCAGACATCAAACGCGTCTTTGAGCTTCAGAAAAAAAATCAAAAAACGCTGCGTGCTTCAACAGCCGGGCAGCGCAGAGAAAAGCTTCAGCGCTTTTTAGATGCCGTCACCGCACATGAAGAAGAAATCATCGAGACGATCAGACGGGACGTCCGCAAGCCTTATCATGAGGTGAAAAGAGCGGAAACGCAGGGAACGATCAAGGCGATTAAAGATAATATGAACAATCTCGACACCTGGATGGCGCCGAAACGCGTCGGCTCATCCGTCAGCCCGGACGCTGACGGCGTATTAATGTACGAGCCAAAAGGCGTCACCTTAATTCTCGGCCCATGGAATTATCCGTTTATGCTGACGATGGCCCCGCTTGCGGCTGCCATTGCGGCCGGCAACAGCGCGATTGTGAAGCTGTCTGATTTTACGATGGAGACGAGCCATATCGCCGCGACAGTTATTCGCGAGGCATTTCACGAAGAAGAAGTCGCCATTTTTGAAGGTGAGGTCGATGTCGCCACAGAACTGCTCGACCAGCCGTTTGACCACATTTTCTTCACCGGAAGCACGAATGTCGGTAAAATCGTCATGACGGCAGCCGCGAAGCACTTGTCGTCCGTCACGCTTGAGCTTGGCGGAAAAAGCCCTACGATCATCGACAGCGGCTATGATTTGATGGACGCGGCGAAAAAAATCGCCGTCGGCAAATTTGTCAATGCGGGGCAAACATGTATCGCACCTGACTATCTCCTTATGAAGAAAGAAGTGCAGAGCACCTTTACAGATCTCCTGCAAACCATTGTCAATGCAGGTTTTATGGAGGATGATCATACGGTTGACCGCAACAAATTCACGCAGATTGTCAACGACCGCAACTTTAACCGTGTCAAAGCCCTGTATGATGATGCCATTGAAAAAGGGGCAAAAACGGCGTTCGGCGGCGTATTCGATGCGCATGACCGCACGATTTCTCCGACCGTGCTGACAAACGTCACGCCTGATATGAAGATCATGCAGGAAGAAATCTTCGCACCGATTCTGCCGATTATGAATTACGAAGATATCAGTGAAGCCGTTGATTACATCACTGAACGGGACAAGCCGCTTGCCTTGTATGTATTCAGCCATAATCAGGAGCTGATCGATTATGTGCTGCAGCATACGACGTCCGGCAATGCTTCTGTCAATGATGTCGTCGTTCATTTCACTGACGTCAACCTTCCGTTCGGCGGTGTCAATACGAGCGGGATCGGTTCATATCACGGTGTGTACGGCTTTAAAGAATTCTCTCATGAAAAAGGGGTATTTATTCAAGCCTCTAAATAAAAAAGAATCCGCGCAGATGACGCGGATTCTTTTTTTATATTATTTTGCCCCGAATGCGAGCAGTTTCGTATAAGTGCCGACATAAAGCGTGCCGTCTTCAGCCAGAACCGGGGAGGAAATGACATTGCTGTCTGTTTGATAGCGCCATTTTTCATTACCGTCAGCGTCAACCGCATAAACATTTTTATCGTCAGAACCGAAGTACACATTGCCGTCCGCATCAATCAGCGGCGCCGTTCTCACAGGCCCGTCCGTATAGAAAGACCAGTTCATATTGCCGGTTTTGCTGATGGAAAACAGCTCGCCGCTTCCGGAACCGATATACACATTGCCGTTATGGTCGATCGCTAATGAAGAGCTGGAGAAACCGTTTAACGGGAACGTCCACTTTACAGCACCCGTTGATGTATAGGCGTATAAGTTGCCGTCCTGGTTTCCGGCGTAAACGGTGCCGTCTCTATCAATAACCGGATATCCTTTAAACCCGTTGGACGTCGTTTTTGACCATTTCACTTGGCCCGTTCCGGAATTGATCGCGTAAAAGATATTATTGTACGTTGCCGTATACAGCGTGCCGTTTGACGCTAACACGGGAGCGGAGCCGACCACGCCGTTTGTTTTAAACTTCCACTTTTGCGTCCATGTCGAAGGCGACGTCGGTTTAATCGCATAGATATAGTTATCCAGCGTCGACACATACAGCGTGCCGTCAGAGCCGATAGCCGCATCGGAACTAGGCGCTCCGCTCAGCGGAACCGATGTTAAAATGTTTCCGGTTTCTTTGTCGATGAAATATAGTTTTTTATCGTGAGAAGGAAGATAAATGACACCGTTTGTTCCGAGCACCGGAGTCAGCGTATAGGTCGTCCCGAGGTTTTCCGACACCCATTTCACAGTACCGTCCGGATGATACGCCGTCAGCTTCCCGTCTTTTGATTGAATAAATACGGTGCCGTCTCCGTCAACCGCGGCTCCCGCACCGTTTTGAGGATTGGCCGGAACATTCTTTTCCCATTTTAATGCGCCATCGGCAGTGCTTGTAAACCGGCTTTCTCTTGACCAGTTGAACATCGTCGGAGACATCGCCTGCGCGTCATACCGTCCCGCCAAGAAACCGGATGCCGCATGATTTTGTTTAAATACCGTTTCCGCGGCTTGAGCAGCCGCCGGATGCAGCCATTTTGCCCCCGGCAGATCAGTAACCGCTCCCACAGATAAAGCCGCAGCAACCGCAGCGCCGGCCGCCAATGTTTTCACTCGCAATGAAGCTGTCTTTTTTTTCAATGTCAGTTCCTCCCGTTTCTATTAAAAGCTGCTATACCACTTTGATCATACCATAATTAACCTATGAAATATTTGTATTTTCGGTAGATTTATAGAACAAATGTCACATAGCCTGCTGATGCTTCGGGGATGGTCGAAACGCGGCAATATACCACACCACATTGACGATAAAAGCCGCGCCTGACCAAATGAAAAGGCCGTAATAAAGAGACAGCTCCTGCCCTAAGGAAATTGCGGTCAATAACGCCACCAACAAGACAGCCGCGCAAATGATAAGTCCGATTCCGCAAAAAACGGCCATGATGATTTTCATGACACGAATACCGAGAATATACAAAATGAGCGGGACCGCATATATCACAAGGATCTGGCCGACGGCGGCCCACATGCCCGCGGAATTAAAACGATTCGCGTTCGGCCCCGTTTCCGCAAGCGGAGAAAGCGAGACGAGGACCGGCAATAAACAAAACAGCAGAGCGGAAAGCAAGGTCACCGCAACCGCACCTTTTTTCTTTTGGTTCATGTGAATATCCTCCTGACAATAACCCGGCTTTTTTACCGGTAATCTGATAATATGTTATATTTTAGCACGATTTTTACTTAATTTGAGAATGTTTTGTTAAAAACGAATTTACAAATCCAGAAAAATAGATATAATAAACGTTATGGAACCAATATTGATTCATAAAGCGCTATCTAACAAAACACGAAGTGATATTATGACGTGGCTTAAACACCCGGAGGACCATTTTGATGAAAGACCTTATCTTGATCAGGGACTCAGTTTCCGCACCGGAATTTGCGTCGGTGATATTCAGGCAAAGTCGGGGCTTGCGCAGTCCGTCATCTCCAGCTACCTGCTGACCATGCAAAAAGCCGGCCTGCTGGAATCCGAACGAATCGGAAAATGGACCTATTACAGAAGGAATGAAAAACAAATTAAAGCCTTTGCTGACTATGTTCAGCACCAGCTATAACCATGAAAGGAGGGCTTTTTTTGCTATAACATATCTATTTTTCTGTATATGTAGTTATAAAAGGAGGCATACATAACAATGAAAAAAAGCAGTTCCATCTTCATTCTGTTTTTGGCATTAGGGGTTTTCGGAATTATCACGACCGAAATGGGCATTATCGGCGTTCTTCCGCAAGTGGCGGACAGATTTCATATTTCTGCTTCAAAAGCGGGGTGGCTTGTCAGTATTTTCGCGTTCATCGTTGCTGTGTCGGGACCGTTTTTGACCTTGCTTGCTTCAGGTATAAACCGGAAATACATTCTGCTTTTGGCGGTGCTGATGTTTGCCGTTTCAAATGCGGTTTACGCGTATACGACGCATTTCAGTCTCATGCTGGCGTTTCGGATCATTCCGGCTTTATGCCACCCGGTGTTCTTTTCTGTAGCGCTTGCGGCCGCGGCCCGGCTTGTCCCCGCCGGCCAATCCGGAAAAGCCGTAACGAAAGTCTTTTCAGGCATCACCGCCGGCTTTGCGTTCGGCGTGCCTTTCACGTCTTATCTGGCGGATCGTCTCTCCCTTGAAGCCGCCTTCTTATTCGGCGCTATCATCAGTATCATCGCGTTCACGGGCATTCTTCTCTTTTTGCCATCCATGCCGGTCACAGAAAAAATGTCTTTCAGAAGCCAGCTCGGCATCCTTCGCAAACCGGCTTTGTGGCTCAATATCGCTGCCGTCACCTGTCTCTTTGCGGCCATGTTTTCTGTCTACAGCTATTTTGCGGAGTACCTCGGGCGGATGTCCCATATGAACGGCACATGGGTCAGCTTCATGCTGATGAGTTTCGGGGTGATTATGATAGCCGGGAATTTCGTCTTCGGTGCTTTGTTATATAAAAATATGAAAAAGACCGTCATCCTGTTTCCGCTTCTTTATACAGCCGCCTACTTGCTCATATACGGGTTTGGGACGTCTTTCGCGCCGATGGCCGTCCTCGTCTTTATATGGGGCGCCGTTCATTCCGGCGGTCTCATTGTCAGCCAGACATGGCTTACTGCGGAAGCAAAGGAGGCCCCCGAATTCGGCAACAGCCTGTTTGTCTCTTTTTCCAACCTCGGCATCACCATCGGAACGGCGGCGGGCGGCTGGTTTATTTCACATTTGGGAATCCATCAGCTGATGTGGTGCGGCATCATGTTTGCCCTTCTGGCTTTCGGACTGATCATGGGACGCTTGGCATGGGGAAAGAGGCTGCTCGCAGAAGCTTAAGCTCCGTTGCAAAATCCGGAATGATTACGTATAATATTCCAGATTAAAGCAAGGGAGAGAAAAAGATACATGGAAAGACCGGCAGGATTTTGGATTCGGTTTCTGGCTTACGTCATTGATCAAATCATCATAGGAATTCCGATTTTTATCATTCAATTTATGGTCTCTTTTTTATTTGCGGCAGGCGTTGCTGCGGCTGACCCCTTCATGACCGAAAATCAGTTTAACATCTCTTTTCTGGTGTTCGGCGTCATCCCGATTCTTGTGAGCTCTTTTGTGATCAGTATCTTATATTTCAGCCTACTCACGGCCTCAAAGATGCAGGGGACCCTGGGAAAAGCATTGCTCGGCCTTAAGGTCGTCAATGAAGATGGCGGACGGATTTCCATCGGCCAGGCCTTCGGACGCGCTTTCGCATATATCATATCTAAGCTCATTCTTTATATCGGATTCATCATGGGCGCCTTCGGAGAGAAAAAAACGCTGCACGACATCATGTGCAGCACCCGTGTTGTCTATAAATAATGACCTCAAGTCCGGGCCTTTTGAGCCCGGGCTTTTTTATGACGGCTGTGCCCGCCTGATGTCAATGCCGCCCTTTCCGTCAGCCTCAATACGGATCGTCCCGTTCACAATGACAGACAGCGGATGGAACTCCGCATGCTGATCAGAAAAAATCCAGCGGCGGCAGCTCGGCCCTAAAAGCAAAAACGCCCCATCATTGTAATCACCCATAAAATGAAACCCGTCTTCCCTAAGGGGCGCATGCTTTCTCACCGGAATGCCGAAACGCTGCAGCTCCCTCCCGGTTGATACGACCTCGGCAGCCGTCAGATTCACCTCACCGATATTCAGAACAGACTCAATCGAAAAACGTTCCGCGCTTGCCGGCGATGTTTCTCTCGCGATGAATTCCGCCAGATTGTTGGACGGATCTTTGAAATAAAAAGAACGCGCCTGTATATGAGAGAAATACACCTCATCCTCCCCATCTTCCGTTTGAAAAACGACTTTATCCTTTATCCACGCCTTCGCCTCATCAAAACGATTATTCGGAATGTTAAACGCGAAATGATACGTGGGATGAGAGTGAGAATCGGCGCGCCTGAATTCCAACTCACTTTCTCCCGCCTTGATGGTAAACGAATCACCGGACTCATCAATTAAAGGAAAACCTAACACCCGTTCATAGAAGTGTTTCACCTCCTCCAACGCACAACTGTACAAAGTAATGTTATTTATTTGCATGATCATACCCCCTTTGGTTTATACTGCCATATAGAAGGGTTGATTCCTACTGTTTCAATTCACCAATTGAGAATCCCCCTTTCGCCCGGCGCTAAACAGGACAAACAGCGCCAAACCGCTTTACCAGGTGTTTTTGAACGTCTAAAGCAAAAAAAGCAGAAAATAATACCCCATATAGCTTGACAAAAAATAAATGTTATTTAATAATCTATATATAATTAGAATTATTATTGAAAGATAAAGTGAATGCTTTGTCTTTTTAATATATTTCAAATCACATTTCAGGAGGAAGATATTATGTCTTTAATCGGAAAAGAAGTACTGCCATTCGAAGCAAAAGCTTTCAAAAACGGTGAATTCATCGATGTAACAAACGAAGATTTGAAAGGTCAATGGAGCGTTTTCTGCTTCTACCCAGCGGATTTCTCTTTCGTTTGCCCGACTGAACTTGAAGATCTTCAAGGACAATACGCTGCACTGAAAGAATTAGGTGTTGAAGTATACTCTGTTTCTACAGATACTCACTTCGTACACAAAGGCTGGCATGACAGCTCTGAAAAAATCGGTAAAATCACTTATGCAATGATCGGTGACCCATCTCAAACGATCTCCCGCAACTTCGACGTTCTTGACGAAGAAACTGGTCTTGCTGACCGCGGAACATTCATCATCGATCCTGATGGCGTCATCCAAACAGTTGAAATCAATGCAGGCGGTATCGGCCGTGACGCAAGCAACCTTGTAAACAAAGTAAAAGCAGCTCAATATGTTCGTCAAAACCCAGGTGAAGTCTGCCCGGCTAAATGGGAAGAAGGCGGCGAAACACTTACACCTAGCCTTGATTTGGTAGGTAAAATCTAAGGAGTGCATTCCATTGGTACTTGATGCAAATATCAAAGCACAATTAAATCAATACATGCAGCTAATTGAGAACGACATTGTTCTCAAAGTAAGCGCCGGTGACGATGACACTTCTAAGGACATGCTGGCTCTCGTTGACGAGCTGGCTTCCATGTCATCTAAAATTTCAGTTGAAAAAACTGAATTAAACAGAACACCGAGCTTCAGCGTTAATCGTACCGGAGAAGACACAGGCGTTACATTCGCCGGTGTTCCTCTCGGCCACGAATTTACATCATTAGTGCTGGCATTGCTTCAAGTCAGCGGCAGAGCGCCTAAGGCTGATCAAAAGGTCATTGACCAGATTAAGAACATCAGCGGAGAATACCGCTTCGAGTCTTATATCAGCCTGACGTGCCACAACTGCCCTGATGTCGTCCAAGCATTAAACATGATGAGCGTGCTCAACCCGAATATCACTCATACAATGATTGACGGCGCGGCATTCAAAGAAGAAGTAGAAAGCAAAAACATCATGGCTGTTCCGACTGTTTTCTTAAACGGTGAATCTTTCGGAAGCGGCCGTATGACCATCGAAGAGATTCTCGCGAAAATGGGCAGCGGCGCAGATGCGTCTGAGTTTGCCGACAAAGAGCCGTTTGACGTTCTTGTTGTCGGCGGCGGACCTGCCGGCGCAAGCGCGGCGATCTACACGGCGCGTAAAGGCATCCGCACCGGTGTCGTCGCTGAACGCTTCGGCGGCCAGGTACTCGACACCATGAGCATCGAAAACTTCATCAGCGTCAAAGCGACTGAAGGACCGAAGCTCGCCGCAAGCCTTGAAGAGCACGTGAAAGATTATGATATTGACGTCATGAACCTTCAGCGTGCGAAACGCCTTGAGAAAAAAGACCTCTTCGAACTTGAACTTGAAAACGGCGCTGTACTGAAAAGTAAAACAGTGATCCTTTCAACAGGTGCCCGCTGGCGCAATGTCAACGTACCTGGTGAGCAAGAGTTCAAAAACAAAGGTGTCGCTTACTGCCCGCACTGTGACGGACCATTGTTTGAAGGCAAAGACGTAGCGGTTATCGGCGGCGGAAACTCCGGAATCGAAGCGGCGATTGACCTTGCAGGTATCGTCAATCACGTGACTGTGCTGGAATTCGCGCCTGAACTGAAAGCAGACGAAGTCCTGCAAAAACGTCTTTACAGCCTGCCAAACGTCACTGTGCACAAAAATGCACAAACGAAAGAAATCACAGGCGACCAAAATGTAAACGGCATTACGTTCGTTGACCGTGAAACAGGCGAAGAAAAACACGTTGAACTCCAAGGGGTATTCGTCCAAATCGGTCTCGTGCCTAATACAGAATGGTTAGACGAAACTGTCGAACGCAACCGCATCGGCGAAATCATCGTCGATAAGAGCGGCGCGACAAGCGTTCCCGGCCTATTTGCCGCAGGGGACTGCACAGACGGCCCGTACAACCAAATCATTATCTCTATGGGATCAGGTGCAACTGCCGCTTTAGGCGCATTTGATTATTTGATCCGGAATTAATGTAAAAAGCCGCCATATGAATGGCGGCTTTTTTAAATATACTAATTAAGAAGGCAGTATTTCCTCTAAACAATCCTCGCTGATTTTATAAGATTTTGGCCTTCTGCTTACCAGCTCAACAAATCCTTGCTGTTCTAAATAATCCATTACTCTGTTAATTTTATGTCTCGATTTATTTGAGAGCTCCATTAAATCTTGCACCGACAACGTAACTTGATCATTTACAAATACATTAATCGTGATAATGATATTAAAAATATCACGTTCATCTTTATAATCAGCCCATTGATCGCTATCAATATAGTTCCTAATTCGTTTCAGTTTCATTAAATTAAATTCAAGATCCTCAATAATTCCTTTTTGTCCTGACAGAAGCAATTCCAGCATATCCATTAAATAAAAAGTCAGCTCTCCCCGGTTTAAAGGTGCGGGAATTTCCTCTAATGCCTTGTAATACTTATCTTTGTTCTTATTAACTGCGTAAGAAAAAGTGATGGCTGAATATTTTTCTAAGTATCGGGACAAATAACTCCCAACGATAAGGCGTCCTGTTCTTCCATTGCCGTCATAAAAAGGATGAATGTATTCGTAGTAGTAATGAGCTGTCATGTAACGATACAGCTGGGGATGTGTTTCATCATGAAGATAAGCAATTAAAGCCTCAAGCGCTTCTGTTATCTTCTGTTCAGAATTAACGCCGATATGGGTGGTCATGTTCCCATCGTTCACTTCAACATAGCCTTTTCTGAATAGCTCACCATCCGGTGCGTCTTCTGCTCCGATTTCATCTGCGACCAGCTCGTCATATAATTCCCTAAAGTCATGAATGCTTGTAAACGAGGGAATTCGGTCTATAAATTGATAAGTTTTCATCAATCCGACAAACCGCTTATGTGAGGGCTCGGATTGTTCTAACGCTTTAAGAGCCTCTTTCAATTCTTTTTTTGTACTGCGGATTCCTTCAATTTCATTATTACTCTGGGCTTCATTAATAATTAATTTATCAAAATACGGTTTGACGGCAAATTCGGGGAGCTGACTGATAAGGGATGAAATTTTGGAACTGTTTAACAACACTTCATTATTCAGCTTCATGAGTTTATGTGTATTCACATAAAATAGCTCAAATGAATCGTCCGTGGGTCGGCCTTTTCGGAACCCCCGTATGTTTAATGATGTTGAATAACTGCCATAGCTGCTTGTTCTCTTTTTACATTCTTTCTCATATGAATCAGCATCCATTTTATAAAAAAGCTTAGATAACTTCTCATACTTCATATCATCACCTCGCTTGATTTAAAATTATACACTTTTTTTAAATTATACAATCATTATAGCCTGAATTCTAACAAATATTCTCGCTTTCCAATCAAAACAAAAAACGGCGTACTGCATGGCAGTACACCGTCTGAAGCCATTCAATCTGTCTTTCTCCCTCTCGCCCGATAGATAAGAAATAATCCAACAAACCACAGGGGCGTCAGCAGCAAAGCCGGGCGCGTCGCATCCGCAAACAGCATAATCACCAGAATGACGGCAAACAGCGCCAGCACAGCGTGATTGATAAACGGCGCAAACGGCGCCTTGAAAGACGAGCTTGCGTGTAAGTCCGGACGGGTTTTCCTGTATCTGATATGACAGACAAGAATCACGCCCCACACCCAAATGAAACAAATCGCACTGATGGTTGTCACGATGCCAAAGGCCGCTTCCGGTATCAATTTGCTTAAAAGAGCGCCAGCTGACAGCACAATAACCGATATCCATAATGCGCGGCTCGGCACATGATTTTTATTCAGCTTCGCAAAACTTGCAGGCGCCTGTTTCGTTTTGCTTAAGTTATACAAAATCCGGCTTGTTGAAAACATCCCGCTGTTACAAGCAGAAGCGGCAGAGGTTAATACGACAAAATTAATGATTCCCGCGGCTAACGGGATGCCGACCAGACTGAAGGTCTTCACAAAAGGACTTTCCGCTGCATTCAGCTGCATCCACGGGTTAATACATAAAAGAATGAGCAATGCCCCGACGTAGAAAAATAAAATCCGTAACGGAATTTTATTGATAGCGGACGGAATATTTTTTTTCGGATTTGACGTTTCCGCCGCCGACACACCCACTAATTCCACACCGACATAGGCGAAGATCACCATCTGGAACGAAAGCAAAAAGCCTGAAAATCCGTTCGGAAACAAGCCGCCGTGCTCCCACAGATTCGCCGCTGAAACCGTTCCGGTATGCGTTTTGAACCCAATCACCAGCAGAACCACCCCGATGACAATTAACGCGAGAATCGTGACTACCTTAATCAAGGCGAACCAAAACTCCAATTCTCCAAAAATCTTAACCGTTAACAGATTAAGCCCTAATAAAATGAGCAAACAGATAAGTGCAGGAATCCACTGCGGAATATCAAACCAATATTTCACATACACACCGACGGCGATCACATCCGCCATAGCCGTCATAATCCAGCAAAACCAGTAGGTCCAGCCGGTGACAAACGCTGCACGCGGCCCTAAGTACGCCTCGGCAATATCCGTTAATGATTGGTAGCCCGCTTTAGATAACAGCAGTTCTCCCAGCGCCCGCATGACGAAAAAAAGCGCAATACCTACAATAAAATACGCAAAGATGATAGAAGGACCCGCCAGCTGAATCGCCTTACCGGACCCTAAAAACAATCCGGTGCCGATCGTGCCGCCAATGGCGATCAGCTGCACGTGCCGATTCGATAAGTCCCTCTTTAGCTCTCGCTGCTCCACATCTGACTCCTCCTTACCTCTCTAGTGAACGACGAGCAAAAAAAGCCAATAAAAAAAGAGATTGGATGCCCTCCAATCTCATGGTCATAAGAATATCAAATTATATCTGCGCCGCTGACAATCAACAGCATGACAAATACATATTCGGTACTCTTCTGTCCTTTTGCCTGAGATTGTGAACCCTTCGGCGCCGCGGAAAATCCGCGGTCTCTCCAGAAGCCGCTCCTGCTGTAGTGCGACCCACAGCAATCATAGCCTGCTACGTATTGAGTTTCTGATAGAAATACCTATCAGCTAACTTTTTATTTTAATGGAAGTTGAATTCATTGTCAATAGGGGGATGAGCTCACGGCGTTATCCCGGTCCGATTTCCGATGCCTGAAGCGCCGTATTTTCCGTTTTCATTGTCTCAAAAAGGCGTTATGCGGTACTATCATATAAGGTCTAATGATGTAAACATTATGTCATACTTTAAATTCACCTTACCATACAATGGCTCGTAAATAAAAAGGGGATGGACGAGATTGGAAACCAAATATTTAGATCTGCTCGCACAAAAATACGATTGTGAAGAAAAAGTGGTCACGGAAATCATTAATCTGAAAGCGATACTCAACCTGCCGAAAGGAACCGAGCATTTCGTCAGTGATCTGCATGGGGAGTATCAGGCATTCCAGCACGTGCTGCGGAACGGTTCAGGAAGGGTAAAAGAGAAGATCCGCGATATTTTCAGCGGCGTCATTTACGATAGAGAAATTGATGAACTGGCAGCTTTGGTCTATTACCCTGAGGACAAACTAAAGCTGATCAAACATGACTTTGATACGAAAGAGGCATTAAACGAGTGGTATAAAGAAACGATTCATCGGATGATTAAGCTCGTTTCTTATTGTTCTTCCAAGTACACCCGCTCCAAATTGCGCAAAGCACTGCCCGCCCAATTTGCTTATATTTCTGAAGAGCTGCTGTACAAAACAGAACAAGCTGCCAACAAGGAACAATACTATTCCGAAATCATAGAACAGATCATTGCGCTCGGTCAGGCCGATAAGCTGATCACCGGTCTTGCCTACAGCACCCAGCGATTGGTGGTCGACCATCTGCATGTTGTCGGCGATATTTACGACCGCGGACCGCAGCCGGATAAGATCATGGAAGAACTGATCAACTATCATTCAGTGGATATTCAATGGGGGAATCATGATGTTCTCTGGATAGGCGCTTATTCCGGCTCAAAAGTATGCCTGGCAAACATTATCCGCATCTGTGCCCGCTATGACAATCTGGATATTATTGAAGACGTTTACGGCATCAACCTGAGACCGCTATTGAACCTTGCCGAAAAATATTACGATGATAACCCGTCTTTCCGCCCGAAAGCGGACGAAAACAGACCGGAAGATGAGATTAAACAAATCACAAAAATTCATCAGGCGATCGCGATGATCCAATTCAAGCTTGAGAGCCCGATTATTAAGAGACGGCCGAACTTTAATATGGAAGAACGGCTGTTACTGGAAAAGATTGATTATGACCGCAATGAAATTACGCTGAACGGAAAAACATATCAACTGGAAAACACCTGCTTTGCGACGGTGAATCCTAAACAGCCTGATGAGCTGTTAGAAGAAGAAGCAGAAGTCATGGACAAGCTGCTGTTCTCTGTTCAGAACTCCGAAAAGCTGGGCCGCCATATGAATTTTATGATGAAAAAAGGCAGCCTTTATCTAAAATATAACGGCAACCTGCTGATTCACGGCTGTATTCCCGTCGATGAAAACGGCAGCATGGAAACGATGATGATAGAGGATAAAGCTTATGCGGGCCGAGAGCTGCTCGATGTTTTTGAACGGTTCTTACGGGAAGCGTTTGCCCATCCGGAAGAAACCGATGATCTGGCGACAGATATGACGTGGTACTTATGGACAGGCGAATACTCCTCCCTCTTCGGAAAACGCGCCATGACCACCTTTGAGCGGTATTTCATTAAAGAGAAGGAAACGCATAAAGAAAAGAAAAACCCGTATTACTATTTGCGTGAAGACGAAGCAACCTGCCGAAACATCCTGAAGGAATTCGGCCTCAACCCGGATCACGGCCATATCATCAACGGCCATACACCGGTAAAAGAAATCGAAGGCGAAGATCCGATCAAGGCAAACGGAAAAATGATCGTCATTGACGGCGGCTTCTCCAAAGCCTACCAATCCACAACAGGCATCGCCGGCTACACGCTCTTATACAACTCCTACGGCATGCAGCTCGTCGCCCATAAACACTTTAACTCCAAGGCCGAAGTGCTGAACACCGGAACCGACGTCTTAACAGTGAAACGATTAGTCGACAAAGAGCTGGAGCGGAAGAAAGTAAAAGAAACAAACGTCGGTGAAGAACTGATGAAAGAAGTGGCGATTTTGGAGAAACTGCGGGAGTATCGGTATATGAAGTGAAGAATATGGAGTTCAGGGATGATTCTCTGGGCTCTTTTTTTACGGTTACGAACTAAGAAGTCCCTTTCCCTGTATGTAAAACGGATTTAACTGCTTCTTCAATCTCCCTGTAACCGGTACATCTGCAAATATTGGACTCCAGCCAATTTTTTATCGTGTCATCACTTGCATTCGGCTCAGTATTCACTAAAGCATGACAATTCATGAGAAACCCCGGTGTGCAATAACCGCATTGAAACGCGAATTTTTCAATAAAAGCCTTTTGAATCGGCGTATTGATCAGTCCTTCAATTGTCGTAATGTCCTTTCCTTCCCCTTCTGCCGCAAGCATTAAGCAAGATTTCATCGGCACCCCGTCCGTTAATACCGTACAGGCGCCGCAATCCCCATTTAAGCAGCCCGGCTTTGCACCAGTTAATCCGAGACGAAGACGAAGAGCAAATAACAAAGTATCAGCCGGTCTGACCGTAATCTGTCTTTCCTCGCCATTTACTTTCAACGTAATAGGATCAGACATTTGGACCTCCTTCTAATTCCCATAAGGCATCTAAAATTGTATTTTGCAAGACAAATATTCGGTATTCACTTGAGCCTTCTGCGTCATCAAGAACGGGTTTGGGTACATACTGTAAAGACCTGCGTACTCTTTCTTCTGCTGATCGGCTTTTATCGTTAAGCACAGCCTCCATTTCACCAGAACGAAACGGAAATGGACATACGCCGCTGAAGGCCATTCTGATCTCATCGTCTTTTTTCAGCGCACAGACTGTCACCAATGGATACCCGACATTCCACTGCTGTCTTCTTTTGATACTGACAAATGGCAGGTCAACGTACGCTCGATCGACAACGACCTGAAATAAAAAATCTCCTTTTTGCAATTGTATTTCCCTGTTAAATACTTTATTTATAGGATGGTAATGAATCCCCGCTCTCCCTGCAATCCCTAGCAAACTATCAGAAATCAGCAACGGCAGCACGGCCTCACGGTAGTATATGCCCCCGCAAATGTTTCCGCCCAGGCTGATCTTATTTCGAGTCGTCCGATCCGCAATTTCACTTACCGTTTTACTTAATAGCGGAAATGGATTTACTTCCTCCAGTTTCGTTAATGATACGCCTGCTCCGATCACCAGATCATGTTCATAAAAGCGGATGGTTTGAAATCCCGGAAGCGCGTTCATATCTATCACCGCATCCGTATAGATGATATTCAGCCTTCCTAACGTGATAATTTCCGTGCCGCCGGAATAATACATTGGTGTTTTCTTTTCGGTCGCAAGAGAGTGAAATAAATGGATTGTTTCTTGAATGGTCTTCGGTTTAAAATAATCAAAATCAAATGGTATCATCTTTCCACTCCTCTTGCGTTCTCCATAGTTGTTCGGGAATGAGAGGAAGTTGATTCAATTGGACACCTAAAGCGGCGGAAAGGCAATTTCCCAATGCTGCCGGCATCCCCAACAGTCCATGTTCCCCGCCTCCGCGCGCTCCATAAGGCGCAATCACATGCGGGGTTTCAACAAATTCAATGATATATTCAGGCTGCTCTCCATAGTGAAGGGGGCGGTATGTTCTAAGCTGAGGATTTAATACTCTGCCATATGAATCAAAGACAAAGGTTTCTCTTCCTCCAAATGCGATTCCCATACTCATCCCTCCCATCACTTGACCCCTTGCAGCTTTTTCATTCAGTACAGTTCCTATATCCACAACAGAATAGGCTTTTGTAATTCGGTACGTATAATCCCGTTTATCCAACTCAACTTCAATCCCCTGAGCACCGACAGCCCATTCGGGTCCCGGCTTTCCTCTTCCCGTTTCCCGGTCTAAATTCGTCATCCGGGTTAATGTGTAATTGCCGCTCGCAATGATTTGGCCGCCAATGGTATTTCCATTTGGAAACGTATATCCGTAAGCAATGTCTTTTATGTCAACATGTACAGAAGGATGATCTATAAAATAAACCTTTCCGTCGGCCACTTCCAATTCCTCGACAGGAACCCGCAACACACATGATGCCACGTCCTTCAGCTTTCGAATGGCTTCCTCCGCTGCATTCAGTACGGCATTTCCGGCCATTAACGTCCCTCTGCTCCCCACGGTTTTCCAATGCTCGGGTGTTGTTTGTGTATCTATAAGCATTTTTACATGAATTTTGCTTATATCCATTTTCATTCGTTCCGCCAGGATTTGGGCTAGCACTGTTTTTGTCCCTGTTCCAATTTCCACTACGCCTGACATCAAATTAATGCTTCCATCGGGATTAAAGGTTAAAAGAACCCCGGACGTTGCATTTGTATCAAATGTTGAAGTTTTCCAAATGCAGCTGATTCCCTTCGCCCGTATCTTCCGGCCATCGATTTCAATTCGCTGTCCCTCGTCCCAATTCATTAATTCCTTCAATCTTTCAATGCACTTCGGCACATTTCCGACCGTGCTTGAATTGAGAAGAACTTGAGTCGGTGTGGTGTCACCGGGGCGAATGGCATTTTTATAGCGGAGTTCTAACGGGTCCATGTTCAGCTTTTCCGCCAATACATCCATCGTCCGCTCAAAGGCGAATAACACTTCAGCATGGCTGTAGCCCCTGAATGCACTTGGATATGGGTGATTCGTATACATACAATATGAATCACACCGTATATGATCGATAGCGTACGGACCCGTACAATCAACCACCGCAGCCCGGCTGATGTCCACTCCTTTATCAGAATACGCTCCGCCATCAAATAAAAACTGAATGTCTGCCGCCTTTAAAATTCCATCCTTTGTGGCCCCTAATTTGACAATAGCATCCAATCCTACATGAACGGGAGATGTGATCATATCCTCTTCTCTCGTATTAAACAATTTGACGGGCCGGCCTCCGACTGCTTTTGATGCCAAATAGGCAATCACCTCTAACTGAACGGCTGCTTTTCCCCCGTACGCCCCGCCTACTAAAGGCGTTTTGACGATAACCTTTCCGGGTTCGATTCCAAAATACCACTGCATTAATTTTTTAATGGCAAAAGGAGCTTGAGAGGATGTGGTAATGATAATCTCCTCATCCGCCCGAATTTCAGCGATCGAGCATCTTGTCTCCATCGCAGCGTGATCAGAAGGGTTAAAGGAAATCTGGAATTCTGCTGTCACATCACTTTCCCTAAACCCGTCTTCAATATTTCCTTTTCTAACCTTATCCAGGTTTGCGATATTTGTCTTCGGAACCGGGAATACACCTTTTGTCTTCTCATAGCGGTCCGCATGTTCATGGACGAGTGGCGCATCCTTTTGAAAGGCCTCACGGGGGGAATTGACGACGGGAAGTGGTTTATAGGATACTTTGATGGCATCCGCTGCCTTTTTAGCTGTAATCGGATTTTCCGCAACAACAACAGCAACCGGCTCACCATGGTATCTGACCCTTTTATAAGCAATCGGCGACCTGTCTTTAATTTCCTCACCTGCAAGCGGAAAAGGTTCATCACCCAATATCGCTCTCACTCCGGGAATCTTCCAAGCCTCTGAAAAGTCCATAGACACAATATCGGCATGCGCATATGGACTGATCAGCATTTTTGCGTGTAATGTGCCTGTTTCTTGAAAATCATCCGTATATTTCGCCTTACCCGTCACTTTTTCAAGGGCCTCTTTCCGAATGACACTCTTCCCGATATACTCCAACTCATTCACTCCCCGAATTTATTCAGCAGCAGCGTATAATCTTCAGCTGTATCGACGTCATAAAAAAGCAAAGGGTCTTGAAAGCTGATCATTTTTCCCGTATTGATCATACTTTCACGGATGACATGCCGGGCGCCCTGATCTCCCTTTAACTGATGCAATACTGGAAAACATTGATTTGAGAATAAAATGGGGGGCATAGGAAGATGTTGATTTTCAGCGGCGATAAATGAATAACGGCGCTCCTTCTGATAGGAATCAATTAACGTATTGATGATATCTGCGGTGACAAACGGCTGATCTGCAAGGAGAATGATAACGGCGTCAGCCTCGTACGCTGCCGCTTTTTTTACACCGCATTGTATAGAATGGCTTTGGCCCTTACCCGCTTGCTCACATTCTGCCTGACTCCACTTATTTGATATGGGATCTAAAAAGAAAAAATCCGAAAGCCAATGCAGTGAATCTCCCTTTCTCGTAATAACGAAAATATGATCTAATTCAGATAACAAGGCATTTTTTAGAGCTATACTTCCGAGGGAGACGCCATTGAGAAACAAACTTCGCTTATCCGTCCCCATGCGTCTGCTTGTACCGGCTGCCAGGTAAATGGCTGCTGTTTTCATAAGCGAGACCTTTGTTTTCGCATTTTTTGAATCATCTCGCCGACAATACTTACAGCAATCTCCTCAGTGCCTTGTGCCCCGATGGGAAGTCCGATAGGGGAATGTATATCTTCCGGAATCTCAGCCCCGCCTAAAAGCCGCTCCGTACGCCTTCTGGGGCCTAATACGCCTTTATAAAATACATTCTTATTTTTAAATGTATGTAAAATGATCTGATCTTTTTGAAAGCTGTGCGTCATAATGACAACAAAATCCCTTTTTGTCATGCTCAGCCCTTTCATGACTTCTTCCGGTGCTCCCGTAATCAAACGTCCGGCTTCAGGAAAATGGCCGTGATGACATAAAGCGGGGCGCCAGTCAATCACCGTCACATGAAAACCCGCACGAGCTGCCAACGAAACTAACGGCTTCGCATCTTCCCCTGCTCCGAAGACATATAAACAAGGTTTTGGCACCATCTGATGGATAAAAAATAAATCAGAGGTATGTTCATCCCTTTTGATTCCCTTTTCCGTCTGTCTCAGTTTTTGAATACGGCCTTGTTCCATCACATCCCCGGTTCCAAACACGCTGCCGTCTTCAGCTATATACAGATCTTCCTTCGGCTCTAACGTTTTAGTGAATCGTTTCATTCGGGTCACAGACTTTTTTTCATCTAAGCATGTCTTGACTGTCATCAGATGTCGTTCCAATTCCCCTTTTACAGGCTCAAGTAAAACCGTCAAAACACCATTACAGCCAACGCCCTGTCCCCAGGATAAATCGTCTTCCGAGCTCATATCAAAGCGTACAATCAACGGCTCTCCCGCAGCCCAGACCTGTTCCGACCGTTCAACGAGATCTTCTTCCAGACAACCGGCGGATAACATTCCGACTCTTGTTTTATCCCCTAAAATCAGCATGGAGGCCCCTTCTTTCTTATAAGCGGACCCCTCTGTTTTAATGATGGTAGCCAGTACCTTAGCGTTTTTAGAATTGGCGATGACATCCAAAATCCGGTGTATATCATCCATCTCATGTCCCCCGCTTTTACCTGATCATATCTGCATCTGTATATCCGTATTCTTTTTTTCCGGAAAACATTACAAACGCTTCAGCAATTTCTTCGTTTCTAAAAAAAAAGAGTCTTTATAGACCTTATGACCGGGCGGCGGGTGCGACAGCATGTCGGAACGGAGAGACTCCAACAACACGCTCTGTTCCTTCTGTTTCCAATTGTCTGTTTCACCCTGCTGTATGCCTTTAAAGCCCGCAAAGTATTCACTTAACACTTGTAAATCATTCCCCAGCTCCCTTTTGTCACTTGAAGATAAAGCTCCTTCTTTTTCCCATTCTTTTAACGTTTTCACTATATTTGATAGATACTCAAATCCGGCGTTCAACTTTTGCATCTCTATTTGATAGCTTGAAATGATGACTTTATGTTTTTTTCTGACGGGGTTGAATTTTAAGCTGTCAGAGGCTGTTTGCATCATCTCTTTTGCCGTATGCAGCTCCTGCAGAAGATGGTTCATTTTATACTCCATAAGGTTCCCTTTTCCTTGTCCCCACTCTGATTGCACCCATTTGGAAAGATCTGAAAGTGTGCCGGAAAGCTGACGAGCCAATGTTTGAAAAGAGTCCGCTGCCTTTTTCGTGTAGTCCGGCGGAAAAAGGAACATGTGAACCAGAATGGCGATGAGGACGCCGATCACCGTATCGATGATTCGGTCGAATGCATAATCTTTAGAGTTCCGTTCAAACGTAAAGACCAACAAAATGGTGAGCGCTACCTGATGTAAAACCGTTACATCTATTCGTAACCACTTCGCAATGTAAGTACCGCCTAACAGGAACAGCCCCAGCATCCAGCCATTCATTGGCAAGTGACTGACAAGATAGGACGTTAACATGATCCCAATCGCAGTTCCCGCAATACGATGAAAAGAAAAGCGAATCGACTGATCTATCGTTGGCTGCAAACATAAGATAACAGATAGAGGCGCTAAATAGGGATGATCAGAGCCCGCCAGTTTTGCCGCTTCCCAAGCAACCGCAGAGGCAATCGCCATCTTCCAAACCAAAGATGTTTTGTTTTGAATTTTTTCACCTTTCATCATACGCCCCCTCCTTTCAGAAACCTTTTCCACTAGGTTTCCGTGACGGAAAGGGATTTATACTGTCGTATGGAAAATGCAGAAGAAGCTGTTGTCGCAATAAAGGTGCTTCTCTGGCTCTTCTGGTTTCTTCCCTCCTTGATAACTTCGCATCAGATATGAACCCTGCTCTCCTATGACTTTCGAAGGGAAACATACAAACCTTGTTAGTTAATGTGATGAAATTGGGTGAATTTTTTATCATATTATATGGTAAGGGTTTAAGAAGCAGAATGCCTTTGTTAGTATGGCAACCAAAGGAGGAGGATCAATTATGCAAAGCAAAATGAAGCTAACCGCAGTGAAACTGGCAGCCCTGGTATTCCTAGCAGGTGCCTTTGCCCTCCCGGTTTTACCCCATTCTGCGGCTGCCGCAGAATCCCAAGCTACATACAAAGTTGAAAACCTCAACGACAGTGAGCTGAAGATGACGTTCAATCACGCAGATGTTCATATTGACGCTAAAGGCAATGCAACCCTAAAAGACAACATAACGGGCGAGGAGCAGGCTCTTCCGAAAAGCTCTACTGACAAAAATGGTGACCCCGTTACACTGAAATATGAAAAAACCAAAAATGGCGTTTTAGTCAAAGTCGTAAACAAAGACGCTGGAAAAACGAGCGGTTCAATCAGCACCCAATCAGTCGGGAAATGTATTTTAGGTACTGGCGGCGGTGCGGTAACTGGAGGCGGCACACTGGGTCTCGCAGGAGCTGCTGTAGGAACAGTTACAATACCCGGCATCGGAACAGTAGGAGCGGGTGCCGTTGGAGCAATTACCGGCGCTGTTGGCGGCGCAATGACAGGAGCTGCCGCATCTTGCTTTTAATCTTGAAGAAAAAGGGGCCCGCGCCCCTTTCTTTTACTAACTATGGAAGGTGGTCGACATGTACAAAATCATTATTCCTTCAATACTAGCCATCTTCATTCTCTGGATACTCTTACAGATTTCACTGGAGATAAGCATCGTTAAGAATCCATTGAATTACTTTATTGTATTCATTGTCTTCTTTCTCTTTATAAAGATGGTGAAAGAGAAGCAACAGTAGATTGCTTCTCTTAGCTGTGGAAACCGGATTTGTAGTGGAATCTGGTTTTTGCTTCACCTCATTGACTGCTAACTAGCAATAGTTTTCCACAAAAATTCAATTTACCGATCACTTACGTATAAAGTGAATTTAAATACTAGGGTTAATTTCTTAATATACAGAATGTTACTCACCAAATTCTTGCACTAGCAACTTTATCTCGCTCCTCTTCAACCAAAACAACTAATGATTCTAATGATCGACAGAGTTCTATATGATTGTTCGTTGAATCATAACTTATAATTTCCAAGTTAGCATTCTCTCTTGTAGACCGAACTAAATCTTCAGTCACATTATCAGAGGCCGTTACCATATAATGTGGGCGGCTATTTGGATATACATGAGCATAATTTTCTAAAATCAATCTAATATCAGGGTCATTTAGACCGCACCCTAAAAATATAAAGGTGTGGGTCAAGGCTAAGGCATCTAACAACTTGTAAAAAGTGGAATTATTATACCTAGCTTCAGTATACTGCTTTCTGGTAAAAATCATTTGATTAGGGAAATCTATAGTGCCATGAATTTTTATGATTATCCGATCCTCAGATCTAAGCTTATCTGCTAAATCGTCATCATAATAGTTTTTCACACTAATAGTTCCATTTGATTCTTGGTTGGCAAATGTATCATATATTTTATCAACATTTGGAGTGGCTACTATTCTTGAATCTAATTTAAAAATCGCTTCATGAATTCTATGTTTTTCAAATCCAGGTCTCATGAAAGAATCTTTAGCTATTTCATTAAAACCATGGGAACTTAATTTGTAATAAATTATTTCACAAGCAGTTAAATAATCTTTTTCAGCTATAAAAGTATTAATATGTTCAGTATTCTCAGAGATATTATCTGAAGCTATTCTCAAAAATTCTTCCCAAGTAGGTGGTCTTTTACCTTGTGCATTTATGGAATTTCTAGATATTCCTGAACCTAAAAATAAAACAGACTTTCTTCTCGCTATATCTTTCACGAGAGGAAGTGGCCAGCTAATCATCCAATTACCTCCAAACTCTCAATCAGTTTCCGAGAAATACCTTCCATAATATATTTAAACTCTTTTACTTTAGTAAAATGAGCACCTACTACTCCATCTTTTGCTTCTAATCTGTATACTGGTTTATGGGCAACTTGTGACATTGGTATCACACTATGGAAGTTAGGAATACTTCCCAGATCATAATCATTCTCTCCAACCTCTTTGTTCAAGACTTCAATTAATTCCCTTTTCATCGTAGCTGGAATTGGTTCAAGTATACGTTCAAATGCTTTGACTGGTCTCTTTACTCCATCCTTTGTTTTTGCAGTATATTGTTGAGTAACATACCCAGCAAACTTCAGGTTACTCTCTGTTTTTAATCCATCTAAAGCTTCTGGATCTTCATTATTTATAACTCCATAATTAAACCTTGTTTTCCAAGCTTCTAAAGTTTGACCAATGTTTTCAACCGCCAATAAACTAAAGATATCGGAAGACATAGGTGTTATAAAATAATCTGATGCTAATAATATAGATCTATTTAACGAGCCTAAAGATGGACCCATATCAAAAAAAACATAGTCAAATTCTTTACATCTACTTAACAATTCACTGAAAACAAGCGTTGTCCTCAAACCCCTGGGTAAACCAGCAACAGCATCTCTCCAATCATTGGATAGTAAATCCTCCATCAATGCCAACCGTGGATCGCCAGCTAAGAAACTAATATCAAAGTTATTTACTTTTATTAGATTTAACTCTTGTGAATAGCCCTGTCCTCTATGTAAGGGCTTTAACATGTCATATATTGTGAACCCATCTTTTTTATAATAAACTTCTTCAAATTGCTTATCAGATAGTAAATTCACCGTAGAATTACACTGAGGATCCGCATCTATTAGCAGTACCTTTTTATCATACTCAGCAGCTATAAAACTTGCTAAATTGCATACTAATGTAGTTTTACCTACTCCGCCCTTGTTGTTAAACATTGCAATAGATTTCATAAATACCCTCCTGTAACATATTTTTTCTAAAATGGACCTAATTATATATTATCATGAGTTTAATTTTTTTTCTGAAAAAATCAGTTTGAATGTAAATAAAATACTTATGATAAGGCTCACCGTGACTAATCTAAGTGTGGTTTTTATAATTGATTTTTGTTTAGGGTACTTTTGCTGATATCGGCCGTGCCCCTGCTCAAGACTTTCGAAACCGACACGGAACTGCAGTGCACGGACAATGCACGTTCTGAGAAAAAATTTTGTGGCTACAAGTTGGATTCTCATAAAATAATTTCCGACTATTCAAACCAATCATGCCCTTGTTTCTCTGCATGGGCAAATCTTGAAAGCTTTTTTCGGATAGGTGGAGTGAAGGCTGGACGAACTCACACCACAATAGGGTCAGGAAACTTCATGAAGGTTTGACGATACATGAATCACCACAGCATGGATCGTTATTTCACGAGAATTGTATTCCAAATGCGGTTCGAAAAGCGGTATCAATTCATTCATGGTCTCTACTTCTTCTTTTTCTTGATTATAGAGCTCTGAACATCCCTAGAAAGAATTATCAACTAATTTCGTAAAGAACCCAATTTAACTTTATGCTTACAATTTTTACTCCTGCACCAAGGACCAGGTTCGTTTCTTCCTAATATTAATCACCCACAACCTTTGCTGTGCAAAGATCATCATTTATCTTTATCATAATCGTTATTAATAATCTAAGAGCATGCAGATAATTCACATAATGCTCATTTTCATTCTCATATCCAGAAGATGTACCATGTAAATACTTGTTCCTCAAGTCATGTCCATTGATAAAATTTCTTTTATTCAGATAGTAATCTATATAATCGGATTCTTGCCTTGTTAATAGTGTATTTTCAGAAACTAAAGCTCTTTCATTTAATAACTTATCAACTTCTTTCTTTAGAGCATTAGATAGCTTACTAGTTACGACTACACCGTTTATATGGATATAATAATATATAAGTGTTCTATTCCTATTGACCAACACTACTTCATTATCGTCGTTTACCGTTACATAATCATTTTCAACAAGCCAATCTAAAGACGATTTTTGATAAACCTCTATGTCATGTAAATACAGCTTATCAGTATCCAACCTTTCAATGAGCGTATTATATTGACTATCACCATAATTCGGGAAATAAGTAATATTACTTTGGTCAGAAAACATAATATTTCTCAATATTCTAGCCTCATCATTATTTGGCGCTATATACACGTATCTGTCTTTTGTCATGCTTGGGCATTCAGAAAATGGCAAAGGCTTGCTTTCCATTTGTACAAGCTCTTCATCAATGTAACCATCCTCTAAATAAAACCTATACTTCTTGATTATGCTTTCAATAGTTGGAAATATAGATTTGCACTTTTCAAAATTCGGATTATCTATAGGTGGTAGCTTAATGGTGAAGTCCTCAATATAGAATTCCTCTTTTAGATAAACATTGAAGAACCATTCAATTATTGCTTCTAAATCTTTGTTTTTACTCTTTAGAAATGAATAATATACATGCATTTGTGCTAAGGATAAAGTTTCTCTTATTGAGAAAGCTGTACAGGTCTTGTATTCTTTTTCATGAGCAAAACCAAATCTTTCAAAAACACTTGCATATATTTCATTATATGGGAATTTAGAAACCATATCATTATTTACGAACTCGAATATGTATATAAAGTTGTTCAATAATGTTGGATTATCAAGGTTTGATTCTAACCATTCTTTATCAACTTCTGTTCCTACTTTACTTAAAGTAAAATGTTGCTTTACTGTACCCTCTACATTTTCTTTTAACTCAACTATTATTTCCGTTCCCCGCCCACTACCATCTTTAAAGAGTTCTCTCTCAAGTCTTTCGCTTACTCTTTTTGCTTTCAGTTTAACTCTAGTATCTAAAGCAAACTCTTTTGTATTCTGTACATTACTAAGAAGCCTGGTATAATTTAAATTAGGCTTGTCTAAATCTATATAGGTGCTAATAATCTGCTCTTTATCTTCTGTAGTTAATGATTGTGGCAAATAAGATTCCTCTCGTTCGCTCCTATGCTTTAATAAATATTTATCCAAAAGTAAATTTGTACTTCCTTCTGGATTAATAAGCATGTATTCTCTTAATTCCACGTCATATTTCATCACAAGTTTATATTGCTTAAATATTTGCCATGCAAATACATCAAGTTTATCAAGAAACATCTTAAATCTGCTTTCTGTAATATCACTCAACTTTCTTTTTTCTATTATTTCCCAAAAGGATTCCTTATATTCGAAATCTACTTCTTCATATTCGGCTAATATGTCTGAATGCTGATTGATATATTTACCCACTAACGAATTAGCTATAACGTTTTTTTCTTTAAGCCATTCCTCTTTATCTTCACCAAGATATAATAGAAATGTATCGTCCTTCACATACTTGATTATATTATATAATTCTATAGCTTCATTGATATTCTCTATTGTATGACCTATCACCAACTCCTCATAAACTTCTTTAGCCTTATCTAGCATATATCCTTTTGCCAAATCTGGTCCTTTGTAGTACTCTACACCTCTATATCCTTCCTTTACCACACTCCCCTCTCCTTTCTTTAATATTAATATTCTTTGACAAACTCCTACGTTGCCTTCTCTTTTGATTTTCAAAGTCGAATTGGGAGGGTTCTTTTTAAGTCATTACTCTGTTACTATTAGCAAATAAATTCTTTACTCTAAAAACCCCACTCACTTATGATAAGGCTCCCCACGATTAATCCGAAAAGCCCGATAAACCTGCTCCACTAAAATCAGCCGCATGAGCTGATGAGGAAATGTCATTTTTGAGAATGACAGTTTGTCGTCTGCGCGCTTCATCACTGCGTCGCTCAATCCGAGTGAGCCGCCGATGACGAAGGTGATTTTGCTTTTTCCATATGTCGCCAGCTTATCTATTGTATCGGCCAGTTCTTCGGATGTTTTCATTTTTCCTTCGATGGCGAGGGAGATGACGTGGGTGTCCGGGCTGATTTTGGCCAGGATGCGTTCGCCTTCTTTGTCTTTAACAATTTTCATGTCTTGGTCGCTCAGGTTTTCCGGCGCTTTTTCGTCCGGGAGTTCAATGATGTCGATTTTTGCGTAGGCTGAGAGTCGTTTTTTGTATTCTTCAATGCCTTGCTTGAGGTATTTTTCTTTTAGTTTTCCGATTGTCACAATATTGATATTCACAGGTCATCCCCACTTTAGAAACAAGTTATTCATATATATTGTCCACAATTGTGGATATCTTTTCTGTATTTTGTGTAGGATCATTCGTTCCCTACTAGATATGTTGCAGTGTCCCCACATAATTCACAGGCTGTGGATAAACTGTTAGTATGTTCGATTTTTCTGATTTCGGGCGGAAGCTCATGATCATCTATGTACATGTCCAGCACGGTTTCGATATGTTCTTCACAAGAATAATAAGCGGTTTTCATAGTTACGTCCTCCGGTTTTCTTTTGCACGTGGCAATTGTTCTCTTTTCAATATAACCTATTTATACACATGTTAGTAGTGCTTCGGGCTGAGTTTTATCCACAATTCGGCAAATCACGCGCAAAAAGAGCTGGTGTTTTCAGCATCCGGCTGTTTACGTGTTTTCTCTTTTTTCTAAGCGAAGGACGAACAGAATTCCTAATAGACACGCCAGCAGCGTACAGCATACATCAATCCCGTCCGGCTTTCCGTCATTTAAAAACGCGGGAAGCTTTTTCTTCATCGGCTCCCTTCTAAATTCCTCTATCTCTATGTTCGGTCGGCTTTTCTCTTGTTATATAGCCTTATCATGAGGGTCACAACGATATATACAATCATAATCAATGCCCCGTTACTCACATCAGGGTATCCAATCAACATATTCATTATGACAAAAACAATGGTTATACAAATGACGGACAACAATAAGAAGATACTGAATGATTTCAAATGAACACCTTCTTTCCCGCAGTAACGTTTCATTATAAAAAGCTTACCAAAAGCGGCAAGCTCTTCCGAAATGTTCATACTCTTTAAAACCCACCCATCACCTGCACATCATACAGCTTGAGATGGCTTTTCGGTGTGACAATGTCTTTCAGGCTGGAGATAGTCCGGTCGTTCAGCTTTTTGCCCGTTTTCAGGTCGAAGGATTCGATTTTGGCGGGCTTTTTGTAGCTGTACGTGAACAGATACAGCTTCCCGTTTTGATGGGTCAGCTCCTTGAAGTCGGCTTTCATTCGTGATGCGGGGAGGGTGAAGGCCTTTTTGCTTTTTCCGGTCTCAGGGTTGATGCGGTAGACGGTTCCGAAGCCGTCAACGAAATAGAAGCTGCGCTGCTCCATGAAAAAGCTTTTTTTGAAGCTGAACGGCATGGAGTCATAAATAGTCTGTTCGTCATTTTTATAAGTTGCGATGTCATATGTTTTGATAGCGCCGCTGTGTTTCATGACTTTCACCATTTGATAGATGTGATCGGCTTTTTCCCCTCTGGTGACAAAGCAGATGGCGCTGTCGTCCGCGGCGAGCTGGGATTCGACAGACGTGCCTTCTTTATACGTCCATGTCGCGATTGATGTTGTATGGAGTTTCTCTTTATCAGCCTGAATGTCTTGGACGTGATAGCCTTTTTCGTCATCTGTCGGCGTGAGTGCGAAAAGATGATCTTTAAAAAAGCCTGAAGCGCGGATATAGTGCGGGATGACGTCTTGCTTCCACTTGCCGTCAATCTGGCGGTACAGCTTTGAACGATAGCTGCCGCCGCTCTTGTCGTAACCCGAATTATACAGCGTGTAAAAGCCTTTCGTCCGTTCGATATATCCCGCGCTGTCTCCCGTATGCTGGTATGCTCTTTTATACGTGTGAAGGCCGCCCTGAACGGTGTAGATTCCTTTTTTGTCCTCCAGCAGCACGCTTTCGTCATGCACTTTGGCCGATCCGAGCTCAAGCCCATTCATTTGATAAGAAGAGAGCCGCCCTTTTTCATCGGCGAAGAGGGCGTAGCTTTTTCCGCCGCCAAACGTGTCTTGGTCAGCCGCAGTGGAGAAATACAGCAGCGCCTCTTTATCTTTCAGAAAATCAGGGTCATTTAATGTGTTTCTCGCGACCTCCGCAGGATCTTCCGTGCGGAAATAGATGAAGCATAAGACCGCTGCGGCGGCGATGATCATTAAGGATATCCAGATGATTTTTTTCACGTTGTTCTCCTTAGTGAATGGTCAGAATCGTGGCCGTGTAGGACGAACTTGTGATGTCGCGCGGATATACGCCTAAGCCGCCGTTAGAGTCGATATCAATCCCCGCTTTTAAAAGGAATGCCGACCACAGCAGTTTTGAGCAGTTTTTGGCGCCTTCATGGCCCGTATTTCTGTTATTGACGAAGTTGAAGGAGTACTCATCACCCACTCTTGATACGGCCCAGTCAGCGGCGGCTTGTTTTTGGGCATCAGTGACTTTCACGGTCTGGACGATTGAATTGTCTTCGACTTCTCTGCCGTTATAAGCAATTTGGCGGACGCCGTCTCCCGGCACGGATTCAACAATTTTATCAGCGGATGAATACATGCCGACATGCCCGTGGTTGTAATAAGCCGTGTATGAGTTCGTGTAATAAATATTGCCTTTTGTGCTTTTCGGAAGTTTTTTTGTGCCTGATGATCCGCCCATTGTAGAGAGCCCTTCTTTGGAAGCGATTACATTTCCTTGCACCTTGTCTGCCGTGATTTCTTGATGAAACTGCTTGAGAATTGCTTCTGTTGAAACGTGCTTCTGTTTGGCAAGCTCTTTGGCGGATTGGAGAACGTCTTGAGGAGTCGTGCCCTGCTGAAGGTCTGCGATTTCTTTTGCGTAGCGGGCTGCTTCTGTTTCTTTCGCTTTTACATTCATACCGGAGAACGACAGAACCATGGTGAATGACAGGGCAAACGGGAGAACGGCTTTGAACAGCTTTTTACACATTGACTTCGCCTCTTTTCTTCGAGTATAATTTTTCCACATTTTCATTATATGACGAAATTGTGATGAAAAAATATACAATTTACAGATTTTTAAAAATTTTATAACAATATGTAAATCATATGCATAAATCATTTTCAAATATCAGGAAATCCGGTTATCATACAAGAAAGGGGGAGGACATATGAAGGACAGAACGATCGGTTCGATGCGGGTTTCCGCAATGGGGTTAGGGTGCATGGGCATGTCGGAATACTATGGCAGCCAGAGTGAGGAAGAGTCGATTTCCACACTGCATCATGCCGTTCATCTCGGCGTGAATTTGTTTGATACGGCTGATCAATACGGATTGGGTGCGAATGAAGAACTTGTCGGCAGAGCGCTCGCCCCATTCAGAAAGGAGCTGTGCCTCGCGACGAAATTCGGTTATGTCCGAAGTGAAAAGGGTGAGTTTATCGAAATTAACGGACGGCCCGATTATGTGAAAAAAGCGTGTGACGCCAGTCTGAAACGCCTTGGGACGGATTATATCGACCTTTATTATCTGCACCGGGTTGATCCGCGGGTGCCGATTGAAGAAACTGTCGGTGCCATGAAGGAGCTGATAGACGAAGGAAAGGTGAGATTTATCGGATTGTCAGAGGCTTCCGCAGAAACGATCAGGCGCGCCGTCCGCATTCACCCGATTTCCGTGCTTCAATCGGAATATTCTTTATGGAGCAGGGAAGCGGAGGAGCATGTGCTGCCCGCCTGCCGTGCGCTCGGCATCTCATTTGTGCCTTACAGTCCGCTCGGCAGAGGTTTTCTTTCCGGAAAGATGACGTCGACAGATCATCTGGATGCCGATGATTACAGAAGAAGAACGCCGAGATTTCAGGGAGACAATTTGGCGGTGAATATAGGGCTCGTCCAAAAACTTACCGCCATTGCCCGGGAAATGAATATCACCGCGCCTCAGCTTGCGCTCGCATGGGTTCTCGCAAACGGCGATGATCTCATTCCGATCCCGGGCACAAAAAAGAAACACTACTTGGAAGAAAACCTCGCCGCTCTCGACATTGTGCTTCCCGAGGATGTGAAGGCGCGGTTGGATGAGATGTTTCCGATCGGCACCGCGGCCGGCGAGCGTTATCCGGAACAAATGATGACATTGTTAGATGAATAACAAAAGAGGCCCATCGTGCGGGCCTCTTTTCATGACAGCTTTTTGCTCATGATGACATCCGTCTCCAGAAATCCCGTCTTCTCATACAGCTTCCGCGCCGTTTCGTTATGAGCGAACACATGGAGAGAAATCTTGCGGACACCCAGGTCTTTGGCTTGGTCCTCCAGCCTTGCGAGCGCCTCTTTTGCATAGCCTTTGCCGCGGAAAGGCGGATGAAGGCCGAAATCATAAATAAATGCGTCCTGCTGCGGGTGGTCCGGATCGGCGTGCAGCCACAGCCAGCCGGCATTTTCCTTTCCGTCCAATGTCAGCGTCCATAAATAGTGATCGGCCGTCTCCAAGCCGTCAGGAAGCAGGTCTTCAAACGCCAGCTTCGCTAACTCCGGCGCTTCGTCAGGCAGCCACGTTCCCGCTTTTACCTTTTCTTCAGCGTATTGCTTGGCTGAATGGGCGAGATAGGACTGAAATTCTTGTCCTGTCATCGGCTGCAGCGTGATAGCCATTGAATCACTCCTTACAAAACACGGACTGAAAGCGGTATCATGAAGTATTATCCGAAGGCTCCGTTTTCCGCCGGTTTTATGATTTGTTCGGCTTGTGCCGTTGAACCAGTTTGCGCAAATAATCCAATCGAAATGAGACTTGCCAAGGCTGCTGAGAGTACAATGAATTTACATGTTTTCATTACGAATCCCCTCCGTTAATCTCAAAATTTGGTCATTGGCATCAATTGATTCTTGAAAATACTTCGCCGCCAATTTGTAATTCTCCTGTTTTTTAAAATGCGCCGCGGCCTGATACGACAAATCGGAAACGTCACTCCACAGCTCTTTCCTTCTTAACTCGGCGAAAGCTGATTCAAGCGCTTCTTCACTCTGGTCAATAAAGACATGCTGTAAGATGCGCAGCTTTTGGGTGTATACGGGCTCGTTTTTTTCTTCAGCGGCATTCAGCGCTTTATGCAGCCAAAACCGGCCCTCATCCATCTGTTCCTGTTTCAATAACACTCTGGCCAGCATGTACAGACTCCGCACCGAATATGCTGATTGCAAATGCTCCTTTTGATCGAGAGCCGTTTCAAACTCGATCCGCGCCTCCTCAAGCTTTTCCTGTCTTTCATAGCAAATGCCTGCGTTAAAGTGGGCAAGCGCCTCAATATGCGGATCGCCCGCTTTGGCGGCTTGATGAACCGCCGTCTGCAGGAGCTCTTCGGCTTTCTGATAGTGAAACAAGTCCATTCTGTTACAGCCGATCACCATTAAACACTGTGCTTCTCTGACCGCGTACATTTCATTGGCTTTGTAGATCTCCAACGCTTTTTCCGCGTGGTTCATCGCAAAGTAGTTTTGGCGGATTTCATAGTAGGCAATCGCCACTTGATAATTAAACTCGGCTCTTTCAATCTCATTCGGTATGTGCCGGAGCCTGCTTTCAGCAATCCGGTAAAAATTAATGGCGTTCATAAACCGTTTACGGTAAAACTCGTGCATTCCGGAAAAGAAATAATAATAGTATTGAATCATCTGGTCTGTTTTTTCTTTATCGGCGTTCAGCTGGATCGTTTTTAAAATGCCGTCTGTTTTCTCATACTCTTCCATTAAAAGCTTATAGCGGGAATCAATTAAATTAAAATAAAGGAGCACCGTTTGATTTTGTGTCATATTTTGCAGATCCGTAAGCAGTTGTTCTCTTAACGCCTCAGCCGATTCAGTGTTGTGCTTTTTGATTTCCTCATACCAGTCACTGATTTTTTTCGCAACTGTTTCGTGGGCCATCACTTCAGCCATCTGTCAGGACACCTCCCTTTCCCATTTTGTGTAATAAATATATCATATTTACAGGTCTAAAAAGAGGGTGACAGCCCGCTAGTTTCCTCGTGGCAACAAAAAAACCCCCGCAAGTGCGGAGGCGCATATTTTATAATAGTTTTTTTCCTAACAAAGATTCCACCAGCTCGACCGCTGTTTTGCCGGTTTTGTTTTTGTGATCGAGGATCGGGTTGACTTCAACAAATTCAGCTGAAGTAATGATGTCGGCATCATACAGCATTTCCATTGCCAAGTGGCTTTCACGGTAGCTGATGCCGCCGACGACAGGCGTGCCTACGCCGGGTGCGTCGCTCGGATCAAGGCCGTCGAGGTCAAGGCTGAGGTGAACGCCGTCACAGTCTGACAAGTAGTCAATGGTTTCTTCAATCACCTTGGTCATGCCGAGGCGGTCAATCTCATGCATCGTATAGACCTTCATGCCTGTTTCCTTAATGTATTCACGCTCGCCTTCATCAAGCGATCTCGCGCCGATGATGACGACGTTCTCCGGCTTGATTTTCGGGGCATAGCCGCCCAGGTTCACCAATGTGTCGTGCCCGACGCCGAGGCTGACGGCCAGCGGCATTCCGTGAATATTGCCTGAAGGCGATGTTTCCAGGGTGTTTAAGTCGCCGTGCGCGTCGTACCAGATGACGCCGAGCTGTTTATAGTGCTTTGCCGTTCCTGTCAGCGTTCCGATCGCGATGCTGTGATCGCCGCCCAAGACGAGAGGGAACCGCTCATTCTCAATGACGCTGTCCACCTTTTGGGCGAGCTGCTCGTTCCCCGAGAGCACAGAGTTCAAATTTTTCAGCTCTTCATCATTTTTGAGTTTTTCACGATTGACGGGGATGTCGCCTAAGTCTTCCACCGCATACCCCATGTCAGATAACCGTTCAATGAGATGCGCGTAGCGGATGGCGCTCGGGCCCATGTCCACTCCGCGTCGTGCTTGTCCTAAATCCATCGGCATTCCAATAACTGAGATATTCTTGTTCATCCGTTTTTCCACCTCAACATGTTGTATGTTGTCCTGTGCGGGTTTCTCAAAGATGACTTGGACACGAAAAGATTTAAAGCTCTATCTGTTTTTCTGACTGCTTACGCTTTTTTACATACAGATGATAAACGATAACGCACACCGCCATGAACGGGATGCCGCAATAAAGGGCGAGCCGCTGTTCTGAATCAAATGCGAGGCTGATCAGAACAACCGTATTTAACGTCAGCCCGATAATAGGCAGCACCGGGTACAGCGGTGTTTTAAACTTCAGGTCTTCCACTTTGCCGCCTTCGCGGATGTATTTCCGTCTGAACATCAGCTGCGACAGGGAAATCGTAATCCAGCCGACCTGCGCGCTTAGTCCGGCTAATGATAAGAGAAACATATAAACGACTTCCGGCGCAGCCACCTTAGACAGCAGGGACAGGCAGGCGACGGCCAGCGTCACGATCAGAGCGTTCATCGGCACGCCGCGTTTATTTATTTTGCCGAGCGATTTAAAGGCTTGTCCTTCGTTCGCCATGGCATATAGGATACGCGTCGATGCAAACAGGCCTGAGTTGGCCACTGAGAGCAGCGCAATTAAGATAACAAAGTTCATAATATCGGCCGCATATGGAATACCGATTTGTTCAAACACCACGACAAACGGGCTTTCGACCACTCCCGCCTGCTTCCACGGAATCATCCCGGCAATGACGATGATGGAGAGAACGAAAAAGACAAGCGTTCTCCACACCGTCTGCCGGATAGAGCGCGGAATCGTTTTCTCGGGATTTTCACTTTCTCCCGCGGCAACCCCGATCAGCTCCGTTCCCTGGAACGCGAAGTTTACGGTAATCATCGTAATAAGCATAGCCTTAATACCGTTCGGAAACAATCCATCCTCATAAAAATGAGAGAAGAAAGGAGCCTGCTCGCCGTGTTTCATGTCAATCAGGCCGAACATGGCGGCGCCGCCCAAAATAATAAACAGCAGAATGACTAAAATTTTAATGCCGGAAAACCAAAATTCCGACTCAGCGAACGCTTTTGTGGTAATGGCGTTCAAAAGAAACATCAGTCCGACAAACACGAGGCACCACACCCATACGGGAACATGCGGAAACCAGCGGAGCATCAATTGTCCTGCAGATAAAAACTCAATGGCACATGTTACCGCCCAGCCGAGCCAGTACAGCCAGCCGAATGCGAAACCGAAAGCGGGGCTGATGAATTTGGTTGCGTACGTCTGAAACGACCCTGATACAGGAAGGGCAACCGCAAGCTCGCCTAAGCAGAGCATTGTCAAAAACATAATAAAACCGCCGACCAGATAAGACAGAACCGCGCCCAGCGGTCCCGCCTGGTTAATTGTAAATCCGGTACTCAGGAAAAACCCGGTGCCGATCACTCCGCCCAAAGAAATCATAAACAAATGGCGTGATTTCATTGTGCGCTGAAGCTGATTCTCTTTTTGATTTGTATTCACTATTCTGCACCCCTTCAGCAACTTGTATTGGAACCAAGCCGGTGCTTTGAAACCGATTTGCTGTCCAAAGAGCCTCTATTTGTATATGAATGTTATATGAAATTCATTTTCGTACATAAAGATACATTATACTAAAATACTGTCTCCGCGCAAATAGAGTGTGCTGAATTTTTTATTTGTAAATTCCATACAAGCCGAGGGAAAGCATTGCTGCATCAAGGTTTTACGCGTTTTGAAGCACGTTTGTGATCTTTTGGATCGCCCAGTCCAAGTCTTCCTTGGAAATCATTAACGGCGGTGCAAAACGGATCACGGTATCATGTGTTTCTTTGCATAAAAGCCCTTCGCCTTTCAGCTTTTCACAGTACGGGCGGGCCGCTTCTGTCAGTTCAACGCCGATAAACAGGCCGCGACCGCGCACGTCTTTTATGATCGGGTTATCAATTTTCTCAAGCTCTTCTTTAAAATAACGGCCAAGCTGAAGGGAACGCTCTGCCAGCCCTTCTTCCTCAAGGACTTCAAGAGATGCGAGCGATACCGCGCAAGCGAGCGGGTTTCCGCCGAATGTCGAGCCGTGGGAACCCGGGTTAAACACGCCGAGAATGTCACGATTCGCCGCGATGCACGAAATCGGGAAGACGCCCCCGCCGAGCGCTTTGCCTAAGATGAACATATCCGGTACGATATTTTCCCAGTCAACCGCGAATGTTTTCCCTGTGCGGCCGAGTCCCGTCTGAATTTCATCAGCGATCAGAAGTACATTTTCTTCCTTACAAATGGCGGCCGCTTCTTGTAAAAATCCTTCCGGCGGAATGACGATGCCCGCTTCTCCCTGAATCGGTTCGAATAAGAAAGCGGCTGTGTTCGGCGTGATCGCCCGGCGCAGCGCTTCTGCGTCTCCGTATGGAATTAATTTTATACCCGGAAGCATAGGTCCGAAACCGCGTTTATACTCATCTTCTGAAGAAAGGGATACCGCAAGCATCGTTCTGCCGTGGAAGTTGCCGATACACGCAATGATTTCCGCCTGGTTATCCGCTACTCCTTTGACCTCATATGCCCAGCGTCTCGCCGCTTTGACAGCGGATTCAACGGCTTCCGCCCCCGTATTCATCGGCAGAATCATATCTTTTCCGGTCAGCTTGGCTGTTTTCTCATAAAACGGACCGAGCTGATCATTGTGGAACGCGCGTGACGTCAGAGTGATTTTATCCGCCTGATCCTTCAGCGCCTGAATGATCTTCGGATGTCTGTGCCCCTGATTCACCGCAGAATAAGCACTCAGCATATCCATATATTGATTACCTTCAGGGTCTTTTACCCAAACACCCTGCGCTTCGGAAATAACAATCGGCAGAGGATGATAGTTGTTCGCGCCGTAATGTGAAGTTTGGCTGATAATTTCTTGAGATTTTGTGAAAGCTGACATAATCTGATTCCCCCTTGTTTTGTAATCATTCAACATTAGATCTTGCTTTCCCTTTTTATAAAGCAAGTCCCGTGCCAATCCGAAAAAACGGGATGTTTCGCCAGCATTCTTTCTTTTCCCGCAAAATTTTCCGGCAGTTTGCGTGCAAACTTCAGCCAAGCGCAAAATTTTTTTGCGTTTCCCGCTGACAAAATAGGAGCAATCCAATTAGATTGCTCCTATTCAACAATTATTTATTCAATTGTCTCTGATATACAATGTAAGAATATAGTAAAGATAATATGATACAGCCGATTGCCGCAATGAAAATGACTGACACTCTATATACCGGCGGCAAAAAAGCTGCAAGCATCATGAGTATGCCCGCTAAGACAAAAATTTTCGAACTAACCCTGTGTGTATCCTTCCAAACTCTTTCACTGCTCAGCGTCCAAGGTGTTCTTATCCCTAAAAAGAAATTAGGCTTAACGATCTGAATGAAGTTTCCAAACACCATGAAAATGACTCCCACTATAAAGTTTCCTAAATAAGATATAGGGAGATCATATCCCAGGCCGGTCAAGATGGTCATCAGATTAATGACAAACAGAACCGCAAACATTGTATTAAATATAGCTATATATGGCCGGGTAAATGTTTTGTAGTTATTTTTAGGATCAATCTTAGGGATGAGAACCATTAAAATATATAGAATAATCATGATGCCAATAAGCATCATCATCGCATTAGCTTTCGTTTGGTAATCATTTGCACTTCCGTTTAATCCCCAGTGTGTCGCCAAATTGTCTGGTAAAGATGAATATGTGAAAACCCACGTGAAAACAGTTAAAACTATGATTCCTGCTGAAAAGAGATATTTTTTCATGATTCCCCGCCTTTCTTATTATCATGTTCTGAATCAGTCAGAGAAAAGAACCAGCCTATAAGATCCTGTAATACAGTGGTATTTAATGAATACATAATAAATTGGCCTTTCCTCTCATCGTGAACCAAATCAGTATTTTTCAATATGGTAAGGTGATGAGAAATACTGGGTTTTGACATGTCGAAGTGTTCCGCAATTTCGCCAGCTGTCATGTCTTGTTTCTTTAACAAATCCAAAATTTTTCTCCTTGTAGGATCGGCCAGTGCTTTAAAAGCTTTATTCAAAAACTTTCCCCCTCTCATACGTACATGATTTAGATATTTAAGTATATATCTAAATATCAATCATTTCCCTAAAAAAGTCAATGGTTTTATTACCTCAATTTCCATTTATTTTTAAACATCGTCCAAGCGCAAAATTCTTTTGCGTTTCCCGTTCGATTTATTTTAAAATAATGAATGTTAAGACGATTGAGAGGGGGAATTGACCTGCACACAACCAGCGAATTTTACACACTCGTGTTACAAAGCATTCTGGAAGAGATTGATGTCGGGCTGCATGTGGTGGACGAGAAGGGCAGCACCGTCATTTACAATAAGAAAATGATGCAGATTGAAGATATGGATGAACGGGACGTCCTGCATAAAAACCTGACTGATGTATTTATGTTTTCCAATCAGCAGGACAGCACGCTCGTTCAGGCCCTTCAAGAAGGCAAAACGATTAAAAATGTGAAGCAAAGCTATTTCAATAACAAAGGCCAGGAAATCACGACGATCAACCACACCTTCCCGATTGTGCAAAACGGCGAGATCAAGGGCGCCGTGGAAATCGCCAAGGACGTCACCAAGCTCGAACGGCTGATCAGGGAGAACATGCACAGGAAAGAACAGAACAGCTACACGTTTGACAGTATTCTCGGCAACAGCTCGGTTATTCGGGAAGTCATCGAAAACGCGAAACGGGCAACCCGTACGTCATCGTCCGTTCTTTTGGCCGGCGAGACGGGAACAGGCAAGGAACTGTTCGCCCAAAGCATTCACAACGGCAGCCAGCGCTCAGGCGCCCCGTTCATCTCACAAAACTGCGCCGCTCTGCCGGACAGCCTGGTCGAAAGTATTTTATTCGGCACGAAAAAAGGCGCCTTTACCGGAGCCATCGACCAGCCCGGCTTATTTGAGCAGGCGCAGGGAGGCACCCTGCTCCTTGATGAGATCAACTCTCTCAATCTCAGCCTGCAGGCAAAACTGCTCCGCGCCCTTCAGGAAAAGAAAATCAGGCGCATCGGATCAGCTCAGGACAAACCGATTGACGTCCGCATCATCGCCACGATGAATGAAGACCCGATCACCGCCATTTCAGAAGAGCGGCTGCGCAAAGATTTATACTACCGCTTAAGCGTTGTCACGCTGATCATTCCCCCGCTCCGGGAGCGCAAGGAGGATATTCTGCCTCTGGCCGAAGTCTTTATCCAGAAAAACAATCACCTGTTTCAAATGCATGTCGATTCGATCAGTGACGCTGTGCAGCGATTCTTCCTGGAATATGACTGGCCGGGCAACATTCGCGAGCTTGAACATATGATTGAAGGCGCCATGAACTTTATGACGGATGAAACGACGATTACGGCGGCCCACCTGCCTTACCAATACCGGATGAAAATCAAACCCGCTGACACGGAAAGCAAAGCCGCCGCAAGCACCCAGCCCGGCACAGATTTAAAAGACAAAATGGAAAACTTCGAAAAATACATGATCGAAAAAACCCTGAGAAAACACGGCAATAACATATCCAAAACGGCAAACGAGCTCGGAATCAGCAGACAGAGCCTGCAATACCGCCTGAAAAAATTCGGTCTGGACCGGATGAAATGAATCCATACAAAAAAGGCTGAGATGCTCCTCAGCCTTTCGTTTATATCTGATTGGCAAGCCGCTCTCCGGTAAACCAAAAGTTCTCACTCACTGCCAAAGTATGTTCCGTATTCTCGACTTGATGCCACCAATGGCGCGGCGCGTAAATGATTTCTCCCGCCTTTTGTCTGAAGCGGATCGGAGACGCCTTTTGCACCAGCGGTTTTTGCTCAATGTCTTTTTCATCAAAGACATTGATATTTCCTTCGTACAAATACGGAGAGTCGTCCGGATGATAGAAGATCCATTCCTTCTCCCCGAAAATGACGCCGTTCCACGCGTGCGTGTTGTTAAAATCCTGATGCAGCGGCGTGCCTGTCTGCTTAGAACCGAGAAAGAACCATTTCCAGTCCCGTCCCGTTTCTTCATCCGCTCTCAATGTGTCTTTTGTAAAATACTCGGGTGCGGAATAGACAAGGTCTAAGTCATTTTGGTTCAGCTGCGTAAAATTCCAGTCACAGTACCATTTGTCATCATTCTGATCAATGTACTCGATATAGTTGGAAAGCTTTACTTGTTTAAACGTTTTGACCCCTTCGATATCTGATTTCCGGATGGTGACCATTCTGTCTCCATAGTGTTCGTCAATGTATTCAAGCGTCCACGGTCTGCATTCCCAGTGATCCATTGCCCCCGTCAAAATAAAAGGTTTCTTATCAGCATACTCGCTTACAAAAAGATCGTACGATAACTCATTGATTGTCAGTCTGTCAATGGTCATATCCATTCCCCTTTTATTCGGCAATCTGCCGTTTTTTTTGTTTGGCGTAACTGTATGGACCTGAAAAGATGGTGACGTTTTGATTCTCAAGCCAGAAAATCTTGTTGAACTTCTCCAGCAGGTTTCTGTCGTGAGAAACGCAGATGATGGTGCCTTGAAACTGCATCAGGCTGTTTTCGAGAATTTCCTGAGATTCAATATCCAAGTGGTTGGTCGGCTCATCCAGGATCAGGACATTCAGCTTTTTTTCCATTAAGATGGACAGCTTCAGCCTGATTCTCTCACCGCCCGACAGGACGGAAAGTTTTTTAAAGACCGACGACCCGTAAAATCCGTACTTGGCCAGCATATTCCGGGCCATGCCCTCTTCAGTCAGCAGATTTTCTTTAAAGAATTGCAGAATCGTCTGACTCGAATCTCCGACTTGGCTCTTTTGATCAATGTAGCCTATCTTAAGATTTTCCCCCACTTTAATGGTGCCGTCCGACAGTTCTCTTTCCCCGATGATGCAGCGGATCAGCGTTGTTTTGCCGACGCCGTTTCTGCCGACGATGCCGATTCTGTCTTTATGCTTTATGCGCAGATTCACATTTTGATATAAAAGGGAAGATCCGTTGGTCACCTTTCCGTTTTCAATGAACACAATATCTTTTGAACCGGCGCCCGCTTCCTGAAATGCGTTTTTTAATTTTTGCTCCGTCCGGACCGGCTTATTGATCAGCTCAATCCTTTTCAGCGCCTTTTCCATATTATTCGCGCGTCTGTGCAGGCCGACAGACGGCGGATTTGAGCGGTTGGCCCAATCTCTCAGCTGGGCGATGGATTCCTTCATCTTCTGTATTTTTCTCTGCTGTTCTTCATATTTCTCAAACTGGGCGATGATGAATTCTTCCCGCTTTTTCAAGTATTCGCTGAATCCGTAAGGCCAAATCTTCACCTCGGTATCGTCAATCTCGAGCACCTTCATCGCCGTTTGGTCGGCAAACGTTTTATCGTGGGTCGTAAACAGAATGGTTTTGTTCGATTTTTTAATAAACCCTTCAAGCCACTCGATCGCATGGACGTCTAAATGGTTGGTCGGTTCGTCCAGCAGTATAACGTCGTCGTTGCGGATTAAAATTTCGGCAAGGCCGGCTTTTGTTTTTTCGCCGCCGCTCAGCTTTGAGAACGGCTGGTCCTTTAATTCGCTGAGGCTGAGCCCGTTGCATACCTCGTCAATCATCGCGTGCATCTGGTAGCCGTTGTTCCGCTCAAATGTTTCCGTATATTGACTGTATTTTTCCAATAAAGCAGTCAGCTCGTCATCACTCATCGGTTCCGAAAGCTTCAGCTCAATGGCCTTCATTTCCTTCTGGATCGCCGCGAGAGCTTCAAACGACTTTTCCAGATATTGATACAACGTCAGATCCTCATGGGGATCAGCGATCTGCTTCAGCAAACCGACCTTCGCCCCTTTGTTGATCGCAATCGTTCCTTCATCTGCCTCAAGCTCTCCGGAAAGCACCCTGAACAGCGTGCTTTTGCCGGAACCGTTCGGCCCGGCCACAAGCACTTTCTCGCCTTCATTGATGAAAAAAGAAACTTGTTTGAAAATCGTATCTCCCGCTAAATTTACCGTAAGATTATGAATATTCAGCAACTCACATCATCCCTTTGTCATTCTGGTTCAAAGCTCGACTTTATTCTGGATGGCGACGCTCGCTTTCAGTTTGTAAAAGCTGAGCATCATAAACAGCGACAATAAGATGGATAATACCCCGATTGCGGTCAGCAGCAAAGCTGAATCAAAATAGTCCGTTAAGAATCCGATAAACGGAAAGGCAATGAACATGAAGAGCGAGGTCATCAAACTGATAATGGACAGCAGCGTGGCTCTCGTTCTGGACGGAATCTCATTATTCACCACCTGACTGGATACGGGTTCTATCACATCATAGAGCGCGTTAATGACGACAAAAGCTGCAATCGTCACGTACAGACTGCCCGATGGTATAAACAGATAGGCCGCCCCGATGATGCAGAATGTCAGCAGAAGCACGCGCCTCGGCGTGAATTTTTCCGCCGGCTTTGAAGAAAAGATGGAGCACAGCGCCTGCAAGATGGACAGTCCCGCAAAAATAATGGATATATTGCGCACGGACAGCCCTTCCTGACTTAACAAATCTTGTCCGTACATATAAAAAACCGATGTAATCGCAAAGAAAACGGAGAGTGACAGCACCAGATATTTAAAGGCTTTGTTCAGCCTGAAGAAATCTTTGACTTCTTTTAAGATGTCACCGACCGTCTGCGTTTCGTGTTCACTGTTTTCAAATTTGATTTCCGTCAGCTGTGTAATGACCGCCATCGCAATCAGCTGAGTGACAATCCCGGCGATAAACACATACGACCATGATATTTCCTGCAAGTAGCCGCCGATGCCCATGGCGATCGCAAGACCGAGTATGACAAGTCCGTTATAATTTCCGATGGATTTGCCGTACCACTTTTCTTTCCCTTGTTCTTTCAGTGAATCAAACAAAAAGGCGTGATCCGTTCCTGATATAAACGTCAGCCCGATACCGTATATAATATGGGCGATGAAGAGGGCGATGAAGTTATGGAAGCTCAGGAACATCACCAAATAGATAATGACCATAAAATGGCCGAGCAAGAGCGATTTTTTTCTCCCGATTCTGTCCGAGATGACGCCGCTCGGCACTTCCGCCAGAAACATCGCCAAATTCAGGACCGATTGCAGGATGCCCACTAGAAACAATGAATAATTCATACTTGTTAAATATAAAATCCAAATTCCCCGTTCGAAAAAGAAGTTTCCGAAAAAACCGGAGAAGTAAAGCAAATTTCGATTCCGCAAATGAATACCCCTTTCCAGCTATCTGCATTTAACATCATGAACAGAAAGGAGCCCGTCAGTCTTTACACTAAAACCCTCTATACATGGATCTTGCAGATACAGACTTTTCCCAAAACAAATTGGGCAATAATGAGTTGTATTCTCGAATAACCCAAAAAGTTCCTTCTTTTTTTCAGATCCTATGGCATCAACGATCGTTTTTTTCTTCTCTGGATCGCTGATGTCGCGGATAAAATATTTGATATAGCTCAGCTCATGCATGTAAGCCGGCAGGAACAAATGGAGCTCAATATCAAACCCGCTTTTATCCATATGGTAATAATCATTGAAATGACTGACGCGGGAGACAGATACGTCCGCTCCGGCCCGCCGAAACAGATCAGCCAGCCTTTCAATGATCTCTCCGTTGGGATAATAATCGGCATAAACGATTCGGATCGGCTCTTCTTTTGTCAAAAGGGGCGGATCTTTCTGCGGTGTCCTCCCGCTTTCCCATATACCGATCAGTGAATCAGTCGGTGTGATGATATGCCCCAAATCGCCGGCCAGCTTTTGTTTATCAAAATAATGCTGTATGAAAGTTCTCAGCATGTCGTCCTTTACCTTGAAGGTAAATAACATCGGCAAATGATTTTCTTTAAAATCAGCATACTGCCGATACCTCATGTTTGAATGATGAAACTGGGTGTGGCAGGTCACGTCCGTTTGATTCGCTTCGTACAGCCCGATGCTTTTTTCCAGATCATCATTCAAAATAAATTGGATGGTCTGAACCGTGCGGTGATCCGCGGGCGTCATTTTATATTGCGGATTCCGCTCAAATTCCAGCCCCTTCTCAAACGTACGCTTGAATCGGTACGGGCCGTTTTCCGGCACATCGCCCCCGGCGGTCCCAGGAATCAGAAAGCTGCTCTGCAAAACGGCTTCTATTTCATCAGACGGCTCGTCCAAGGTGACTTCAAAACTTTTTTCACCCGTTACGTTCACCCCGAGCTGATCGGATGAGACGAGGCCTTTTACATACGGAACGGCCTGTTTTATGTTCAGGAAACTGCCGAGATGGGGGCTTTGATTTTCTTTCGTCAGATGATAGATGATCGTTTGAACCACACCCTCGGCGTCACCTAAATAGTCCGGGTGAATGTCCACCTGACAGGTGCGTGGATCTTTGCGGATGATCCGGCAGTTATAGCCGTCCAGCAGACTTTCATACATAATGCTGCAAATCATCTTGCTTGTGTAATCCTGCGTATCTAATGGGTTCAAGCGTATCGGGCTTGTGTCGATTTCTATTTTCAGAGGGTCGCCCGGTTTTCTCGCCGTACGATGTATCGTCTTCATAAAGCGCTTTCCTTTTGAGAAAGCTTCGTTTCTGTAATATGAAGGCCGTCAAAGTCCAGGCCGATACGGGTATTCAGGGATTTCGGGCTTCCGCCTGCAAGGTATGTGATAATGTCATGAGACATAAACGAGGATATAATACCGTTTGTCGCTCCTAAGGAACCTTTGATCGGCTCATTGGGGTAACAGTTCAGAAGTCCGGCCGGCATGTTTTTTTCATAGGTGATGCCGGATTGATAGGATTCAGGCGTGAGCAGAGGCCCCCATTGGCCGCTGAAGCTGCCGACACCCCCGGTCATAAATGCAATACTCCGCTCCTTGCAATACCGGTAAACCCATTCAGAAATGTTATGGGGTTTGTCAGCGGCATTTATGACGATATCAATTTCGTACGGATCTAACACACGCAGGTCCTGCGGCTGTGTAATTTCCTTATGGTAAAGTGCTGCGTCCGCACGGGGATTGATACCCGCAATATAATCTCTGCATTCTGAGATCTTTAATTTGCCTACAGAAGATTTATTATAGACGAATTGTCTGTTCAGGTTATGTACTGATACGGCATCGAAATCAATGAGAATAAAATGCTGCATGCCCGCCGCCAAAAGGTTTTGAAGAATGATCGTTCCGACGCCCCCCAGACCCACGATCGCTGCCCTGCTGCCGTCTAATCTCTTTTGGATCAGATTGGGGTTTTGGTTGTATTTCTCAAAATGGTACAGCTGCTTTTCAGTGATGCGGCCTTCACGGCCGTTTTGCCATGGCTCTATTAAAGCATCCAATTTCATTAATGCATCGAAAAACTGGTTTCCCGCTTCCTCTCCCAGAAGATCAGAAAGCTCTTGTTTTTCACAGCCGGTGATCAGCCGTTCAACCGCCTCTTTGATCTCACTCGTATGCGTAAGCTTAATCGCCTTTCGATATTGAATGATAATATGCGCCGCGTAGGTCAGCACCTGCACGCTGTCTTTAAACTTCCAGCGCTTACAGTCCGTTGACATCATGACATACCCCCTGAAAGATAATAACTCCCCAATGAGGGGAGTCACGGCTTTACTAGCAGCGATGCACCAAGCTTGCTGTTTCTGTATCAAGATCAAGTTCTTCAATCTTCATCAGTACACACCCCCTTTACCAATAACTAGATATTATCATCAATATTGGAAAAGGACAAGTTATTTTTTGAAAATTTAGAATTTATATATAAATTGTGATATTTCTTCCTGCTTCCCGGTTTATCCCGGCAGCCGGATGATGAACACGGAGCCTTTTCCCTGCTCACTTTTCACTTCAATTGTTCCGTTATGGCTGTCGATAATGGTTTTTGTAATGGCAAGACCCAGCCCCGCGCCGCCGGATTGACGGGATCGGGAGGTTTCCGCCCTGTAAAACCGGTCAAACAAATGAGGCACATGCTCCGGAGCGATTCCCGTTCCGTTATCCGCAATCATAAGCATGATTCCTCCGTCTTTCTGCAGGGAGACGGTGATGACACCCGTGTCTTCATCCGTATGCTGCACCGCATTGTAAAAGAGATTGAGAATGACCTGCTTCATTTTGTCTTTGTCAAAAACGGCTTCTATCTTTTGATCGACAAAGAACTCGAGCTTCCGGTTTCTCGCGAGCAGCTTCAGCTGAGCCTCCATTTCCAAAATGACGTCTCCCAATGCGCCTTTTTTCATTTCAAAGCTCGGCACCCGGTCAATCTTCGCGAGAAACAGAAGATCCTCTATCAGCTTATTCGCCCTGGCGGATTCCGCGTACATGCTTTGAAGCGCTTTTTCTTTCTGCTCCGGCTTTTCCGCCGCTCCGCGCATTAAAATTTCGATAAAGCCGTGAATGGAGGTAAGCGGCGTTCTCAGCTCATGTGATGCGTCTGATACAAACTGCCGGATTCGTTCCTTCGCTTCTTTTTCCGCCTGAAAAGAGGTTTCAATCCGTTCCAGCATCTGATTGATGGAGATGCCCAATGACTCAATTTCGGCCTGCTTCCTATCGATCGGCAGCCGTTTATCGAGACTTCCGGCATGAATGTCACCCATCATACGCACAATGCGGAACAGCGGCTTGAGTGTGAGCCGGATCACCGGCAAGAAAACAAACAGTCCGATGACCAAAGCCGCAAAGGAAAGCACCGCGAAAATGCTGATCTGGCGGAAAAGCGAATCATTCAGAGGCTGGGTCAGCGTGCTCATCTGCACAACTCCCGCCTGCCTTCCGTCAACGGAAATCGCCTGAAACACGACGATGATTTCCTCACCCGCCTTATTGTGAGCCACCTGATAGTGAAGCGCCATTGTATCTGTCAGCGCATCCTGATACACTTTTTTCGGAAAAGAAGGAGCGGCCCCCGCGTGCGGGTCTTCTGATAAAACAGACATCTTGTATGATGGATTGATAAAAGCAACCGTCACCCCGGGGTAAATCAAATTCGGATGAGCCGGTGTTTCGGAACGGGCAAGGGTTTTGATTGACCTCCATACGCTTTGATCCATTGAATTGATATAACTCTGAATGCTGATCGCCTGATTTTCATACATCGTCCGTGTCATAAACATGTACTGAGTGCCGCCGATAAAACATAACAGCAAAGCCAAAATCGCCAGTGACCTGAACAGGAGCTGGAATCGCAGGGTTCTGTACAGCCGTTTCATGCCAGATCCACCCTGTACCCGGCGCCCCGAACCGTGCGAATCACCTTGTGTTCTTTGTCCTTCAGCTTTTCGCGCAAAGAACGGATGTACACCTCGACGATATTGTCTTCCCCGTAAAAATCATAGCCCCATACCTGATCGAGAATCCTCGTTTTGCTGAGAACCGTTCCGTGGTGGAGCACTAAACATTTCAGCAGTTCATACTCGGTGGCGGACAGCTTCAAAGGCTGTTCATTGTAAAAAATCTCTCTGCTCCGGTCATCGATTCGGAAGGGGCCGAGCACCACCTCATCGAAAAGATGCGGAAACTGGTTGCGGATTCTTGCGTAAATTCTGGCAAGCAGCTCCTCAAAGCTGAACGGTTTGATCATGTAATCATCAGCGCCTTCAATCAGCGCCTTTACGCGAAACTCTACTTCATCCTTCGCGGTCAGCATGATGATGGCGGTATTGCTTGTTTTCTTAAGCATCCTTGACAGCTCAAGCCCATTCATTCCCGGCATCATCACGTCCAAAACGGCAATATGAGGCTGAAATGTTTTCACAAGATTCATCGCCGACATCCCGTCTGCCGCGGACATCACTTCAAACCCTTCATTGACAAGCCCCATCGTTAAAAAATCAATGATGGCGGGCTCGTCGTCTACAATCAGCACCTTGATGCCTTTCAACTTATCCATGATGCAGTCTCTCCTTAGATGTATCAGCCTGTGTTTATTTTTTTCGCTTCCCCTTCTATTATTCGCTTTTATCTGAAACAAAACTGAATCTAAGCTGAAAATCCGCTGAATTCAGGAAGTTTTCAGCTTAGATTCATGTTGTTTTCAGTTTGGGTCTTTACAATAAGCCTTAGTTGGGAAGCCAACAATGAAATGTTTAAGGAGGAATATATGATGGGAATTACAAAAGTTTTATCAGGAGCTGCACTGGGGACCATACTTTCAATCAGTTCTTTAACTTCAGCGCATGCGGCTGTCATTCATAAGGATGACGCAGCGCAGACGAAAGTGGAAACGAAACAGCAGGCTTCCGTTTCTATCTCTAAAGCGAAAGAGACCGCATTGAAAAACTGCAGCTGCAAAGGCGCCGTTCAATCAGCGCAAATGAAAAAAGTCAACGGCGCTTACGTATATGTTGTCAACGTCCTTGACGTAAAAGGAAAGCAGCACACCGTCAATGTCAACAGCTCCAGCGGAAAAGTCGTGAAACACCAAATTGAAAAGAAACAGCAATTCATCTCAAAATCCGGCGCTGAAAAAATCGCCGTGAAGAATTGCAAAGGAACAGTGAAGTCTTCTGAGCTGAAGACCGAACATAACGCTATGGTTTACGTGGTTCAGGTGTCAGGACAAGACGGGAAGCTTCACACATTCCATATCAATTGTAAAAACAGCAAAATCGTCAAACATGATATAAAGAATAACCAGCAACACATGACCCGTGCAAAAGCGGAATCGTTCGCGCTCAGCCATTGCAAAGGCGCTGTGAAATCCGCTCAAATGAAAAAAGAAAACGGCGTATCAGTCTATGTTGTCAGCATATTCGGCCAGGACGGCAAGCTTCATACGCTCCACATGGAAGGCAAAAGCGGAAAAATCCTGAAAGAAGAAGTGCAGAAAAAACAAGTGATGATCGCTTCTAAAAAAGCGCATTCCATCGCGCTCAGCCATTGCAAAGGCGCTGTGAAATCGTCTGAAATGAAGAAAGAAAACGGCGTCTACAAGTACATCGTGAAAATCACTGCCCAAAACCATACGGAACAAACGGTGAAAGTAAACGCTCAAAACGGAGCCATCTGTAAATAACAAAAAATAAGCTGCCGGCAGTTTCATCTGCCGCTTCAATTCAGCAGCACCAGTCTGTTTCAATCACAAAGTTCTAAGTTCATGTCTGCCTTTTTCTAAATATACCCATTTTTAACTGAACGTGTTGTGACCCACGTTCAGTTCTTTTTTATGGCTTCTGAAAAAAGGCATAAAAAAAGCGCCCTGAAAAAGGACGTTTGATATGACATGTTTCATGTTCTTAAATTCTGCATTCTAAAATAATTCTTCCTTCACATTCACCTTCAATTTCATTCAATACGATGATCACATCAGCCGTTTTCATGTGTTTCACCTCCCGTACTCACAATAGTATAATATTAACAAATAAATCAATAAAAAACAGCCCGGATATCCGGGCTGTTTTTTTATTTTTGTAATCGATCCGCTTCTGTCAGTTTGACTTCCGCTGTTTTTTTCTTTCCCGAACGGTAGAACGTGATGTTCACACGGTCGCCGATCTTTTTGCGATACAGGCGCTCACGGAGATCCACAACGTCATTGACCTTATGTCCGTCGAACCCGGTAATCACGTCGAGCTTTTTCAAACCCGCTTTTCCGGCCGGTGAAAACGCGTCGACACCCATAATGACTGCCCCGGTTTTAATGCCTTTCGGAAGTTTCAGCGTCTGGCTCCAATGGTAGCTCGCAATATCCGTTAAGGATTTCATCTCAATACCGAGGAAAGGCCGTCTGACTTCTCCGTATTTTTCTAAATCCTGAATAACGGGAATGACAAGCTTTGACGGGATGGACAGGCCGATTCCTTCAACGGCGGATTCAGCGATCTTCATTGAGTTGATGCCGACCACCTTGCCCGATATATCCATCAAAGCGCCGCCGCTGTTGCCGGGATTAATCGCGGCATCGGTCTGCAGCACTTCCGCATTCCAATCCGGCTGTCCGTCGCCGTTTGAGTCAACGGGCACCGCCCTTTCCGTGCCTGAAATGATCCCCTGTGTCACTGATCCCGCAAATTCAAGCCCGAGCGGATTTCCGATCGCAATGACCGGTTCTCCGACTTTGACCTGATCGGAATTGCCGAACTGGGCGGCCGATTTGATTTTATCAGACTTCACCTTCAGCACAGCGAGATCCATCAGACGGTCGCTCCCGATCAGCTCAGCAGGCACGCGCGAGCCATCCTTCAGGCTGATCTCAATCTCAGTCGCACCTTCAATGACATGGTGATTGGTTACGATATAAGAAGTGTTTCCGTTCTTTTTGTAAATGACGCCGGACCCGCTTCCCGCTTCGCCGCCCTCTCCCCAAATATCGGTCTTTTGGATATTGAGAACACCGACTACCGAATCTGATACACGGCTGACCATATTCGTGACAGCGTCATTGACATTTACGTTGACTGTTTTCACCTGTTCGCTGCCGAGACGCTGGCTGGTGCTTTTGCTGCTTTCCCCATGGTCTCCGCCTGTCCAGTACGGCAGCAGGAATGCCATGAGCGCGGCCCCGACGATGACGCCGATCAGACTTGATAGAAAGTACCCTCTCTTGCTGCGGCGGGGCTGTTCGGAGGCGTACTGTTCATCATCGCGATTATAATCCACCCTATCTCAAATCCTTTCAAGAGTACTCGATTTGCTTATAGTGTGGGTCAGATCGCGGATTAATAATCATGATTCATTTGGAAAAATTACACGGCGCACAGCGGCGTCGGGATTTTCGGATCGGTATCAAATAACTGAAACGTTTCCCCGGCGACAAATCCTTTCGCAGCCAATGTCTGCTGCACGGACATTCTCGCCAGTTCCTTCATATTGTTGTCTTGGCTCAGATGCGCCAAATAGATGCGCGATGTGCCGTCGCCGATGACATCAGTCATGGCGAGCGCCGCATCTTCATTCGAGACGTGGCCGACATCGCTTAAAATCCGCCGCTTAATGCTCCATGGGTATCTGCCCATTTGCAGCATGCCGACATCATGGTTGCTTTCAAACACAAACACATTGGCCGAACGGATGATGCCTTTCATTCTGTCGCTCACATACCCGGTGTCCGTCATCAGCGCGAGCTTTCTGCCTTGGTAGTGGAAAACATAAAACATCGGCTCGGCCGCATCATGAGAGACGCCGAATGACTCAACATCAAGCCCGCCGAAGGATTTCACGCTTTCCATCGGGAACAGAAACTTTTGTCCGGTATCCAGCTTGCCGATCTGATTCTCCATCGCTTTCCACGTCTTTTCATTGGCGTAGACGGGAAGTCCGTACTTTCTCGCAATGACGCCGAGCCCTTTAATATGGTCGCTGTGCTCGTGAGTGACAAAAATGCCGTCGACGTCGTCTATCTTGCGGCCGATTCTCTCCATCAGCCCGTCCATCGCTTTACCGCTCAGGCCGGCATCTACCAGAAAAGAGTGCTCATCTGTCTCCAGATAAAACGCGTTTCCGGTACTCCCGCTCGCAAGCACGCTAAATTGCAAGCCCATTGTGTCTCACTCCATTATTTATTTTGATTGTTATCAATGACTGTACTTTCCAATGCGTTCACAGTGTACGTTTGCAGTGTCTTTTTCTTCGTCCCTTTTGACTTATCTTCGATTGTAATTCTCCATACCGGCGCCAGCACCTGCGTACTTGTCAGCGGATATTGGGCAATATAGCCGAACTTGACGCTTTTAACGGCGCAATTCGCTTTTAAGTAATTTTGAGAATACAATAATTCGACCGCATCAAGCTCAGGAATCAGGCTCTCCGTCTGGATTCGTTTGAATGACTCCAGCATGGTCTGCTCGTAAGATACGACCTCGTTTTTATCGTTCAGGTGCAGAATCACCTGTCCGATCGCATCCGTGGACGAGTCAAAATCCTGATAAATAAACTGGCCGTCATACATCTGGTAAAAAATGATCTGTTTTTTATCCTTGTCGACTTTCCACAGTTTATATTTTTCACCGCCGGTTATTTTAGAGCTGACGAGCGATTCCGCATCCTCCTGCGGTTTTTGCTTCGATAAACCGACCGGATCGGTAAATTTCATTTTCAGTGTGGTAACCTTGTGATCATCCGCCGGCATCTCCATTAAAGGCTTTTGATCTTTCAAAGCATCAATATCTTCAGCGGTAAATACCTTTTGGCCCGCCGTCAGCCGGTAGCCCGTCGCGGAATCAGAAGACAGGTTTCCGAATGTGATATGATCCATCTCCATGTCTTTTTCCACATTTGAATTTTTAATCACTTCGTATTCACTGCTCGAGCGTTTTTCAAAAAACTGATAGCCGAGAAAAATATCGAGGATGAGGAAGGCAATGATGAAGATCGTTTTTGTCTTATTCCACTCCATTATCGTCCTCCTCCTTCCCCAGCAGATCTTTCGTAATCGGGACGATCTTCCCGTTGATTTTCATACTCCAGACGGGTTCCAGTTCAACGAGATCATTCGTTGATGAAGAGACCATTTGATAGGACAGGAAGATCTGGTCGATTTTGTTCACGTCGTATTTATCCTGCTGCTCCAGCAGAGACACAACCTCATTGCCGTTCATCATTTTTACGTCTTTTGTTTTAATCGGATTCGGTCCGAGAACATAGTTCGGCCGCTTGTAGCTGAGAACCTCGTCATTGGCCCATTGCAGGGTTAAAACAGGTCCGGATCCGAAAGGCTTAGACGTGCTGTTGATCACAGGCATTTGGTCTTTAAACATGTAGAAACTCAGCTGCTGGTTATCACTCACATTGAAAAATTGATAATGATCCGTCCAGCTTCCCGTATCCTCTAAATATTTATAGCTTTTCTTAATCAGCTCCCCTGTTTGATAAGAAGCGCTTTGTGCCAGGTTCCGATGCTGGAATTGAATCTGCCGCTGTGTCGAATTGATTTCCAGACGGCTGATTCCGTCAGTCAGCACATTCCGATTGTAATTCGGGTCTTCTCTGACCGTGCTCGGATCATTAAAAAGCGTCTGCTTAAACAGGTTCGTCTTAATGGTTTCAGTGATAAATTCTTTTTCCTTCATATTAAACCGCGCATTCGGCATGAGAAATTCTTTGCTTTTTCCGACCGAATAGAGGTGGTATAACGGCATACTCGACTTTTTGCTGTACAGCTCATTCATCAGATTGCGGTAATTCGCCGATTCCACAGTCACTTCCAAAATCAGCTGCTTGCTGTATGAGACCATGTAAATCTTTTTATTTGTCTTATTCTCATTAAATGGAATGACAATATGGTCAAATGAGCTGTATTCCATTGACGGATTCGACCATTTAAACATCGTTTGGAAGAAATCAATCGGAATGGTGTCATTGAATTGCAGATCGAGCTTTGCCGAATTGCCGTTTCTGCCGTAAAGCCAATTTTTAAAACCGAGCTTGTCGTATTGATCGGAAATATCCTTCATCCCTTTTACTTCCCATTGCGGCAAATCCGCCCACAGGTCATTAAAGAGCGTCTCATCATCCACTTTATAATGAGAGCCGTTTGTATGAATAAACATATCCCGGGGTTTTACCGTTTGCGACACTTTTTGGCTCGTTTTATCAATTTTATGCTTTTCCCGGACAGTCGATTTGGTTGAGGCCGTGCCTTCTGAAAAATTGGGCTGGAATGTCCAAATTCCCCATGTTAAAACAAGACTAATGACGACCAGCACTGACAGTATGACTGTTTTTATATTTTCACGCCTCATCCCAATCATCCTCTTGCTCTTCTTTATATGGAAGAGTAAATGTAATCTTCGTTCCTTTGCCTTCTACACTGTCGGCCCAAATGTCTCCGCCGTGAGCCTGAACCATCTCTTTTGCAATCGCAAGGCCGAGCCCGGTGCCGCCGAGTTTTCTCGTGCGCGCTTTATCCACTCTGTAGAAACGGTCAAAGACTTTTTCCACATCTTTTTTCGGAATGCCGATACCTTCATCTTTTACGCTGATATAAAGCAGCTCTTCTTTCTCATTCACATCGACCGAGAAAGTGACATGTCCGCCTTCCGGTGAGTATTTCAGTGCGTTAGAAATGATATTATCGAGAACCTGCGTCACTTTATCCTGATCAATCTCCACGTACAGATTTCTGTCCGGCAGCTCGCGGATAAATTCGACATGCTGTTCTTTCGTCATTTCAAAACGATCGATAATCAGTGACATAAAGCGGATCATATGAATCCACTCCCGATTAAACTGATAATCTTTGCTGTCGAATTTAGAAAGCTGGAGCAGGTCGTTCACCAATCTGATCATGCGCTCAGTCTCATTTTGGGTCACCATTAAGAAACGCGGAGCGATATCTTTGTTTTCCCACGCGCCCTCTGCAAGCGCCTCTAAATAGCTTCGCATGGTCGTCAGCGGTGTCCGCAGCTCATGAGACACGTTGGCAACGAACTCTCTGCGTTCCCGATCGAGTTTTTCCTGTTCGGTGACATCATAAAGAACCGCGATTAAACCGTCGATTTTTCCGTGCTCTCTCTGAATAACGGAAAAATTCACCCGCAGTACAGTCGTCTCATCGTCACGTTCGATCTCCAGCAGCATTGAATCCTGCTGTTCTACTAAATCCTCAAATGTAAAGTTCTCTTTTATGCCTAATAAAGACGTAATCGGCATCTCTAAAGCCGTTTCACGTGAAACATTCAGCAGCTCAAGCGCAGGGCTGTTTAAAAGAATAATAGCCCCGTTGCGATTCGTAGCGATGACACCGTCCGTCATATACGCGATAACGGAAGAAAGCTTTCTTCTCTCCCCTTCCGTCATGGCTTGGGCATCTTCAAGCTCTCTCGTCAGATGGTTGAACGTCGTTGCGAGCTGACCGATTTCATCATGCCCATATTTCCGCACTTTTCTGGAGAAATTCCCTTTTGCCAGTTCCATCGCCTGCTTACGCATATCCGACAGCGGATGGGTAATGGTGCGGGCGAGAAATATACCGAGAAGAGCCGTCAGAACAAGGGCTAAGCCTGTTCCTGAAGCAAGAATCGAGTTGACGGTTTTCATCTGGTTAAAGGTATCTTCCATACTGGCCACGACATATATCGCGCCGACAACTTCCTGATTCTCTGTGACGACAGGTTTTGCTGAAATCAGCACTCTGTTTTTGCTTTTAGGATCATAATATTTTTTTGAATAGGCCTGTTTTGTTGAGAAAATCCGTTTAAAAATCGGGTCAGTCGTCTGTTTCCCCGCTATTTCCTCGCCATAAGGCCTCGAAGAACCGACGACCTCATAGCTTTTATCAACAAATGTAATCTCCCGTATTTCATTATTCTTCGTAAAATCATTCAAAATCCGTTTGACGTCATCTTTAATGACGGTGCTGTCATTATCTCCTTTATATTCCTGCTCAATATAATAGGATAGATTGTCAATCCGCTGATTTAACGATAATTCATAGGACTTGAGAAGAGAATTCTCCACCTGTTTCACAAAGTACACGCCGATAATCTGCATGGCGATGATAATGAGAAGCACATAGATCAGCGTGATCTTAAACTGAATCGACCGAAAAAAACCAACCTTATTCATCGCCGGTTAGTCCTGTTCAGGGTTTCTCAAGTAATAACCGACACCCCGTCTTGTGACGATCCAGTTCGGATGGCTCGGATTATCCTCGATTTTCTCGCGAAGGCGGCGCACTGTTACATCCACCGTTCTCACGTCACCGAAATAGTCATAGCCCCACACAGTCTGCAGCAGATGCTCACGGGTCATGACCTGTCCGATATGTTTGGCTAAGTAATGAAGCAATTCAAACTCACGATGAGTCAGCTCGATCGTTTCTTCTCTTTTTGATACGACATAAGCGTCAGGGAAGATGACGAGAGAACCGATATGAATGTCATTAGAAGCTGATTCTTCCTCAGCCGGCGCAACCGTAAGCTGGCGGCGCAGGTTCGCTTTGACGCGGGCCAGAAGCTCACGCGTGCTGAAAGGCTTCGTGACATAGTCATCCGCTCCGATTTCAAGCCCGATGACTTTGTCAATCTCCGAGTCTTTTGCCGTCAGCATAATAATCGGCATATCATATTTTTTCCGGACTTCCCGGCACACTTCAACTCCGTCTTTATTCGGAAGCATAATATCTAAAAGAATTAAATCAGGCTGAAGCTCTTCCACCATTTCCACGGCTTCGTTTCCGTCGTACGCACAATGCACGTCATAGCCTTCTTTTCTTAAATTAAACTCTAATATATCTGCAATCGGTTTTTCATCATCGACTACAAGGATTTTCTTATCCATCATCTTGATTTTCCTCCTGCCAGAATGACTTCATTTCATCTATTGATGTTTCATGATGATCACAATTCGTATCGTGAAAAACGTTCCCCGTCTATTATAACGGTTTCAGGTCAAAAGATAAAAAAATTAAAGAGAACAGCGCAAAAACGTATTGAACTGCCATCCTTTTGTCATGTTTTTTATTTTCTTTTAAAAAATAATATTTTTTTGAAACCTCAAGAAAAAAAACGCCGTCTAGTGTTTGACGTCTTCTTCTGGGCCGGCTGAAAAGCCGGCTCTCCCTTTTTTATAACAAAAGAAAAAACGCACCTACTATTGCAGATGCGTTTGGGTAAGTGGCTCGGGACGGAATCGAACCGCCGACACACGGATTTTCAGTCCGTTGCTCTACCAACTGAGCTACCGAGCCAGATGTTTCTTTTCTATACTATAAAGTAAAGTAAAATGGCGGTCCGGACGGGACTCGAACCCGCGACCTCCTGCGTGACAGGCAGGCATTCTAACCAACTGAACTACCGGACCTTACAGTAATTTGTCCGGAGAACCGTATCGTGGCGGCCCTCCGAGGACAAATAAGGAGTTAGCAATAACGCTAAAGTAAATCAATGACCCGTACGGGATTCGAACCCGTGTTACCGCCGTGAAAGGGCGGTGTCTTAACCGCTTGACCAACGGGCCATAAAAAGTGGTGAGCCATGAAGGACTCGAACCTTCGACCCTCTGATTAAAAGTCAGATGCTCTACCAACTGAGCTAATGGCTCTTGATGTGTCGGATTATGTATCATAGAGCATTGAGACAAAAGCTTTCTTGCAGTACTCTATTGAAGCTGTTCCGTAACAACGAGATTTATAATATCATAGAACATTCGAAAGTGGCAACTACTTTTTTGAAAAAAATCTATTATTTTTTTCCTACATAAAAAAACAAGCCTCCGTGACCGGAGGCTTGTTTGCTGCAAATTCTTAGTTAGCGCGGTATACACTGCGGATGACGTTCGTTTGTGAACGGTCGGGACCGACAGAGAAAATAGAAAGCGGAATACCCGTCAGCTGAGATACGCGTTCCAGATAATGGCGCGCATTTTCAGGAAGATCACTTAATGTTTTTGCGCCTGTGATATCTTCCGTCCAGCCAGGCATTTCTTCATATACCGGTTCACACTCTGCGAGAGCTTTCAGACTTGCCGGGAATTCTTCAATCACTTCACCTTTGTAGCGGTAAGCGACACAGATTTTCAATGTTTCAATGCCAGTCAGCACATCGATTGAATTCAGAGAAAGATCTGTGATTCCGCTGACACGGCGGGCATGGCGGACAACAACGCTGTCAAACCAGCCGACACGGCGCGGACGGCCTGTCGTTGTGCCGTATTCGCGTCCGACTTCACGGATTTGATCCCCGATTTCATCTTTCAGCTCAGTCGGGAAAGGACCGTCACCGACACGGGTTGTGTACGCTTTAGATACACCGACGACGTGCTGGATTTTTGTCGGGCCTACGCCTGAACCGATCGTCACCCCTCCGGCGACCGGGTTGGATGAAGTGACAAACGGGTATGTCCCTTGGTCAATATCAAGCATAACCCCTTGAGCGCCTTCAAATAAAACGCGGCGGCCTTCATCCAGCGCGTCATTTAAGACGACGGATGTATCGCATACATACTTTTTAATCTGCTGGCCGTATTCATAATACTCATCCAGAATATCTTCAATTTTGAAGCCTTCCGTTTCATACATTTTTTCAAGCAGACGGTTTTTCTCTTCAAGGTTCCGTTCAAGCTTTTCTGCAAACACGTCACGATCTAGCAGGTCTGCGATCCGGATGCCGATCCGCGCCGCTTTGTCCATATAAGCAGGTCCGATGCCTTTTTTCGTTGTGCCGATCTTGTTGGCCCCTTTGCGTTCTTCCTCTACTTCATCCAGTTTCAGATGGTATGGAAGAATGACGTGGGCTCTGTTGCTGATTCTCAAGTTATCCGTGCTCACATTGCGTTCATGAAGATACGCAAGCTCCGTTATGAGCGCTTTCGGATCAACAACCATTCCGTTCCCGATGACACACGCTTTTTCTTTATAAAAAATTCCTGATGGGATTAAATGAAGCTTGTACGTGACGCCATCAAACTTGATGGTATGTCCTGCATTGTTTCCGCCTTGATAACGTGCGATCACTTCTGCATTTTCTGATAGGAAATCTGTAATTTTACCTTTTCCTTCATCGCCCCACTGCGTACCTACTACGACTACTGAAGACATATATCCGTGCACCTCCGTTAACCTTTCAAAACGATATCTCATTCAAACAAATTAAGTGTATCAGTGCCGAAACAGAAAGTCAATCGTAAATCCGAACATTAAAATCTTATCAATCTATATTTGTTCGCCTTAAACATGATTAAAAGCGTTTTCTCTTTCATTTACTATCTGTTACTCCTGAAACTTTCATGCTTTAACAAGAAAAAGAACCCGTAATCAGGGTTCTTCAGACAATCATTTATATGCCGCTTGTATTCATCAGGACGACCCCCCAGCCGTCAGGATCTTCGATGGTCACGCCTTTTTCTTTCCAGTACGGGTTTTCGGGTGCTTTCTCCTCATATCCCATCTGCTTTAATTTCGTGCTGATGCGAATGATCTCCTGCTGATCCTGGATGTAAAAGACAAGCAGGCTGTCGCCGTGCGGAACAGGCGCCGGCTGAGACGAGCCGGTTTCTTCGGTGAATTCTAAGTGATATTGCGTATGGGGCAGGCCGAACATGACGCCGCTGTAGCCCTCATGTCCGGAAAAGCTGCCGACCCTTTTCAGCCCGAGGCCCTCTTCATAAAACCTGATGATTTCTTTGAGCTGTCCGGTCGGCCGGGCAATCCGGATTTGCGCCGCTTGAAATTGCGGAAATTCAATTGTCATCATCATCCCTCCCTTCATGCCATTATATAAAAGCGCTTTCTTTTTTTCGTCTGCCGAACGGACGGCATTCTCTCATTCTTTCGGATGAAAAAAAGCCTCAAGACATTGCTTGAGGCTTTACGCACCTGCCGGAACACCGCCGTCATCAAAGCGCCTTTCCAGGTTTACGAACTTATTATATTCTTTCACAAAAGCCAGTGAGACGGTACCCACCGGGCCGTTACGCTGTTTGGCGATAATGATCTCGATGATGTTTTTGTTTTCGGATTCTTTATCATAGTAATCATCACGATACAGGAAGGCGACGATGTCGGCATCCTGCTCAATACTTCCCGACTCACGGATATCTGACATCATCGGACGTTTATCCTGCCGCTGCTCAACACCCCGGGAGAGCTGAGACAGAGCGATGACCGGGACTTCAAGCTCCCGCGCCAGCGCTTTTAGCGCCCGTGATATTTCCGATACCTCTTGCTGGCGGTTGTCGCTCGAACGGCCGCTTCCCTGAATGAGCTGCAAGTAGTCAATTAAAATCATGCCCAATCCGTTTTCCTGCTTCAGCCGGCGGCATTTTGAACGGATTTCGCTGACGCGGATGCCGGGGGTGTCATCTATAAAGATACCGCTGTTTGACAGGCTTCCCATCGCCATCGTCAGCTTGCCCCAATCTTCTTCCGTCAGATTTCCCGTTCTGAGATTTTGGGCGTTAATATTCCCTTCAGCGCAGAGCATACGCATGACAAGCTGCTCGGCACCCATCTCAAGACTGAATATCGCGACGCTCTCATCCGTTTTGGTGGCCACGTTTTGCGCAATATTTAAAGCGAACGCCGTTTTCCCCACAGACGGACGGGCCGCGACAATGATCAAATCATTCCGCTGAAACCCCGCTGTCATCCGGTCAAGCTCGATAAAACCGGTCGGAATCCCGGTAATATCGCCTTTCCGGTTGTGAAGCTGCTCAATGTTGTCGTATGTTTGCACAAGCACGTCTTTAATATTTTGGAAGGCGCCCGAATTTTTTCGCTGCGCGACCTCCATAATCGTTTTTTCCGCATCGCTTAATAAATCTTCAACTTCATCCTCGCGCGTATACCCGTCTTGAGCAATCGAGGTCGCCGTTCTGATTAAACGGCGGAGAATGGATTTTTCCTCAACGATTTTCGCGTAATATTCTATATTAGCCGCTGTCGGAACGGAATTCGCGATGTCCGTCAGGTAAGAGACGCCTCCCACCTCTTCTAACAAATCGGTATTCGCAAGCTCTGACGTTACCGTGACCAAATCAACCGGTTCACCGCGGTCTCCGAGCACAAGCATGGCATTGTAAATTTTTTGATGTGACATTCTGTAGAAATCATCCGGAATCAACACTTCAGAAGCCAGTGTCAACGCAGACGGCTGTAAAAAAACAGCACCTAACACGGCCTGCTCAGCTTCTATGTTTTGCGGCGGCAGCCGATCATTCAGAAGGTCTGTCATGCTAAGCACCGTCCTCTCCTTAAAAAATATCCAAACTCCATTTTACCATTTCTCATGAAAAAGAATAGAAAAATATCACTTTCCCTGTATTTGTCAAACAGCGGCTGCGTGTTTCGCCATTCCGAATGCTGGGAAACAAATAAATAAATCGAAACCAGGAGGTAAGAGGGATGAAAACATATGCAGTAACACCCAGTGTTGATGCGGACGGATGGTTTGTGAAGGTGGAAAATGTGGCGCCGACGGCTCTTTATACATCAAAGGACGCGGCGATCGAGAAAGCGGAGCAGACGGCTAAAGAGAACAGCCCGTCTAAGCTTGTCATTTATGATCAGCATAAAAACATTGAAGAAGAACGGTCCTTTTAAGAAAAGCCTTCGCCCGAGCGAGGGCTTTTCTTATTCGATGAAACGGATGTGCAGCACCGTCTGCGCCATGAGATCGGCCGTTTTTTGATACAGCTCCCATTCTTCACAGGCGGCGAATACTTTCATCATGTCCTGCAATGTCTGTTTCAGTATGATAAATTCGTCAATTGTCCGCAGTTCTGCGGCTTTTTTCTGATAATCAGCCAGCTTCAGCTGTAATAACATCAATGGCGATTGCATAAAAAACCTCCCCCATTCTGTTATAAAGCCCCGCTTTTCAAACCTCCATTCCTTTGTCATATCCTCTTACGATAGATTTCTGATTTTAGTACAATAAAGAAACGGAAGGAGTGATCACATGAAACCGCTGCAAATTTCCGCCGAAACGGCGCAAAAGCTCGCAGAATCACTGAATATGCCGCTTGAGAGAATCATGCACATGCCTCAGCACATTCTGCTTGCCAAATTAGCTGAAATCCAAAAAGAGAACGATCACAAATAAAGGCTGCTCTCTCATATATATGTGCGGGAGGCGGAAGCGATGGCTTTCCGCCTCTTTTTTTCGTGAAGAAAATTTTGGTAAAACATTCTTTGAATCGTTATCATTTATTCATAACTTTTTCATATTTATTTTTTACAATGGGGTCACAAAAGAGGTGAAACCATTGAAAACAAAACGACTGGACATCGTTCTTATCGGTATTTTATCAGCAGCGGCGGCTTTGAATATGTACGGCATTTGGCAGGATGATGCCGCCAACCAGTATTATTTGGCTGCCGTCAAAAGCATGACGCAAAGCTTTCACAACTTCTTCTACGCATCCTTTGACCCGTCCGGCTTTGTCACGGTAGACAAACCGCCTGTCGCTTTATGGATTCAAACGATTTTCGCTTTGGTCTTCGGCGTACATACATGGAGCGTGATTCTTCCTCAGGCTTTGGCGGGGCTCGGTTCCGTTCTGCTGCTGTATTTCATGATAAAGCCTTCGTTCGGCACGGGCGCGGCCAGAATCGCCGCTTTTGTCATGGCGCTGACGCCGATTGCGGCGGCCGTCAGCCGGACGAATAATCTCGACAGCATGCTCGTCTTTACACTGCTTCTCGGTTCCTGGTGTTTGATGCGCGCGGTGAAACGCGGCAAAATCATTTGGCTCTTATCCGCATTCGCACTTGTCGGTCTTGCCTTTAATATGAAAATGATGCAGGCCTACATCGTGCTTCCGGCTTTTCTGCTTTTTTATCTCATTGCATCACACACATCCATTAAGAAAAAACTGATCTCACTTCTCGCTTCTTCAGCCGTTCTACTGGCGCTCTCCGTCTCATGGGCGGCAGCCGTTGATTCCATTTCCGCATCAAGCCGCCCCTATATCGGCAGCAGCCAGACAAACTCCGTGCTGGAGCTGGCATTCGGATATAACGGGACAGAACGGCTGCTCGGGCAGACGACGGGCCTTTCTCACGGCAGCATGACCGGCGGAAAAAGCGTGATGCAGGAAGGGATGGGCATGCAGCCTCCGGGAACGAACAGCCCGGCAATGGGCGGCAGCGCTCCTCAGGGAAAAAACGGGCAGGTTCAAATGCCCCGGCAGCCATCCGGACAGAACGCGGCCTCACCGCAAGGAAGCGGAACTCCTCCGCCACAAAACGGCGGCTCACAAGGCCCCGGCGGCGGCAAAAGCATGAGTATGAACATGTATGGCAACGGTACCCCGGGTGCGCTCAGGCTTTTCCAATCTGAATTATCGGGGCAAATCAGCTGGATGCTGCCTTTTGCGCTCACCGGTTTGTTCGGCGCCGTCATCAGCTGGTACAGAAACCGCCGGGAAAAAGCGGAGGAAATGAAAGAAACGATGTTTTGGACAGCATGGCTTGTGCCTGCCGCCGGTTTCTTCAGCATCGCAAGCTTTTTCCATCCGTACTACTTAATCATGCTGGCGCCTCCGATCGCAGCCCTTTCCGGAATCGGCTGGCGGGCCTTATATGATTTATACAAGCATGATAAAGGCTGGACGGGCTGGCTGCTGCCTGCGGGTGTCTTTCTCACCGCCGGTTTTCAGGTCTTCATCGTAAGCGGGTATACAAACCAGATCGGCAGCGCTTGGATGTACATCCTCGGACTGTTGGGGCTCGGCACTGTCATTGCCCTCATTGTGATGAAACACAAGCCGTTCGGCAGACAACTGACCGTGATCACCATGTGTGTGTTGATGCTCACGCCGCTGTACTGGTCAGCCACGCCGATCCTTTACGGCGGAAACAGCGTCATACCCGAATCCGGCCCGCAGCTGAAAAGCTCAAACGGCGGCAATATGTTCACCTCTGAAGTGGATACAGGCCTGCTGTCTTATTTGAAAAAGCATCAGACAGGTGAGGAATATCTGTTTGCAACGCTCACCACGGTGACTGCGGCGCCTTATATCATCCATACGAATGAATCAGTCATGGCACTCGGAGGATTTAACGGAACCGATCCGATTTTAACCGTCTCACAGCTGAAAAAACTTGTTGATGATGGAAAAGTGAAGTATTTCTTATTATCCGGAAACAGTTCAGGCAACACAAAGCTTGTCTCATGGATTAAAAAGAACGGCACAAAAATCTCAGCTGACCAATACAGCACCGGAAAAACAACCTCAGCCCGGCAAGGAATGACAGGCGGCCCGGGCGGACAAAGTCAGCAGACTCTGTATGAGATGAAAAAATAGTTCGCAAAGAGGCTGGATAGTTAAACGCCGGCCTCTTTATTTTGCTCTTGGAAGCACCTGCCATGCGGCGCCGGTATCATTCAGAAAAATGATTGATAAATACTTTCTATTTTTGAAACCATCAGTTCCTGACGCAGATGCCGGCCGGCATAGGAGCGCGCTTCTTTTCCAAGCCGTTCCCTGAGAGACTGATCCGTAATCAGCATTACGAGAGCATCAGCAAGTTCGCGGCTGTTGCCGGGCTGACAGATAAGTCCTGTGTCCTCATGCCGGATCATCTCAGGGATTCCTCCGCAGTCAGTTGCGACAATGGCTTGACCTGAGAACATCGCTTCGATGATCGCTATAGGGAAATTATCATTCAATGTCGGCAGGACAAATATAGATGATTCAGCCAAAAGCGCCGGCACATCACGGCGTTTTCCGAGGAAAAACACATTCGAGAGGCCCAGTTTCCGTTTCTTTTCTTCCAGAAACCCTCTCATGTTTCCGTCTCCGATGATCCATATGTCGACTCCGGATAAATGGTGCCGGATGTGTGCGAGGGCGTCCAAAAGCACATCATGTCCTTTTCGCTCGGTCAGACGGGAAACGCACGCAATCACGAGCTTTTCAGCACGTTTTGGCTCAGGGGCATCCTGAATGTGAATACCGGTATGAACAGTCGTCAGCTGAGTCTCCTTCGCTCCGTACTCCAGCAAGGGCTCGTGAAAGGAGTCGCTGATTGTAATGATTTTATCCGAAGCCCGAATACCCTGCCTTTCTATTTCACTGAAATATGCCTCTTCTATTGAACCCTTTTGGATTTTATGAAACTTCATCCGGCTTTTCGTAAAATGTCCGTGCGGCGTAAAAAAAAGAGGACGCCGATACGTTTGATTAAGGTATCCCAGCAAAAATACCGCAAATAAATCCTGCGCGTGAAACAGGTCATATTGTTCTAAGTCTTTCTCCTTCAAAAATCTTTGAAAGACATGTAAATAGCTGAGATTCTTCACTAACTTTTCGTTTGCGGCGCCGTATCTGCCAACAAGTAACGCTCTGATCTCGTCAGCGGCCCGCGGGATATCTTCCTGAAAAAAAGTTGGCGGCATTTGGAGCGGCGAGATGACATCCGCTTGATGACCGATGCGCTCAAAACCCGTCTTAATTGACGTGATATAACTCGCCAACCCTCCGACATTCGGGTAACGGAGAAAGGTTGCGTACAGAATATGCAATGGCTTTTTTCGTTTGGGGGAGCTTTTTCCTTCCGCACAGAACGAATACAGTATCTCTGGCTCACCTTGATGTTCGATCCCGTAAAATTGATCCATGACGCGCAATAAGGCTGGAGGCACCAGACCGTTCGGCTTGCCGATCTCTTCTTTCACATCCGCTCCCCCTCTCTCAAACTTATAATCCTAATTCCCGTCCCCATGTTGACACTTTGTCAACATGATACGGCAGCAGTTCCCCTCCCCGATTGTCGAAGATTCTCCGCAATTGGGTATGAAGCCCTTTCTCAAGTGTTCTCTGCAAATAAGCCATTTTATAAAGCGTCATAGGAGGGGTCTGAAAATGAATGCCCCGCTTTTTCATTTCTTTCGTATACACTTTTACGCAATACGTCCGAATATCTTCTGCGTGCCGGCTCCAATCTTTTCTGAAGCCAAGCAGAATTTCGACCAGCACCGTCATATCAAACCAAACCGGCGCGTATTTTGCGGATTCCCAATCGATGAATTGAATATCCCACGGTTCATGTCCGGACGCATCGTGGGTGCAGATATTCTGCATATGAAGATCACCGTGTGTGATGGCTGAGCCGTTTTGTATCAATTCAGGGAAAAAATCCGGCTCCTCCTGCTCAAGCAAGTTTGTGATTTGCCGATAATGAGGCTTCACGATATCTTTTGTGCGCTCATCTTTAAGAGCTCTATCCAATAATTCCGCTGTCTTTTTGATCTGCTTTTTACGCTCTTTTCTCATGGTTTCCGATTCGTATACCGGCAGCCACGACCGCCATTTACCGTCAGAAATATTCTTGTTTTCAAAGGTGCGGCTGTGCAGTTCTGCGACAGACGGAATAATATACTTGAAATGCTTCGGTTGAAATGTAAGCTGTCCCCTGATCTGGCTGACAAACTCCATAAATATCCACGTTTCATGGTCACTTTCTTCTATATGATAGATGTCCGGCAGCAAATCCCCTAAAACAGAACGGGCTTTCCCGTATATATTAATCTCGACCTTATTTTTTTCACGGGAAGATTTATATACCTTCAATATCAGCGGAACAGTGCCGGATTTTTTCTTTACAGACAGTTTATAAATGGCGCTTCTGTCCGTCGATTTCAGGCACGTGATGTCATCCGGATTCACCGCGGCCCTTTCACCGAACGAATACGACAGTTTTTCGTCAATTCTCAGTTTTTGAAATGCGCCATACAAAAGATCCTTTTCATACATGCCGATCTTCCTTCCGCTTCCGTTTCCAGCTGTTTTTGAGATGAGACCAAGTGTTTCTGATAAATGGCATCGGGTCATTCCAAGCAAAAAGAGCGTACTCTTTTTTTCCTTTACACCCTTTCCAAAAATCCCGGAACGTCATTTCTCCTCTTTTTCGTTTCTTCAAAAACGTTAAGAAGTAACGCACCTCATAAATCCAGTTGATTCCGTCTTTTTGTTCGAGCTGGGGCTTCACATGTTGTCCGGTCAAATACAGATAGTACATGTAAACGAAATGAACGCCTGCCGGTTCTGTCAGGCTATGGCTGAGCCAAAAGCGCGGATTAATTTCGATAAACTTGTAAACATTGTCCCGGGGATCCTTTTTAAATTCCGCCATGCCTACTCCCTTCAGCTGAATCGCTTCAAAAAACGGCAGGGTCTTCTCGATTAAATCAGGAAGCCGTTTGCTGACGACGTGGGCCCCCGCGCCAAAATCTGCAGGGAATTGATGGTTCTTTTGCAGAGAGAATAAGCCCATTAATTTCATTTGGTCATCATAAAAAGTGGCGACTTTATAAAAACACTGGTTGTCTCCGGGGATGATCTCCTGCACGAGCAGTTCTCCATTTTCTCTGTAGGAGCTGAACTCCTTGCGCAATTGTGCGGCATCCTTCATTACAATTGCTTTTTTGTTTACTTTTTTTCTGTATTCATGGCCGGCCACCGGTTTTAAAATACACGGGAAGTCAATATTGGCGATGGCCTCTTCCAGCTCATCCTGGTTGTTCGGAAAAAAGGTTTTCGGGCAGGGGATGTTATGCTTGACCGCTAATTCATATGCTTTGCTTTTATCTAAAACCGTTTCTAACAGAGAGTGGCTCGGGAGCAAAAATAAAAAAAAACCGGCTAATGTCTCGCGGAATTTAGATATAAATCCCGCATAATCATCAGATCCTGCGTACAGAACCGGCTTTGCTTGGAATCGCTTCCCGAAATCAGTCAGAAATGTCAGCAGTTCTTCCTCTTGTGTTAAAGGGCTGGGACATATCCCGCAATCTGCCAATCTTGATTTTCCGATACGATAAGGTCCCTCCGTGTCAAACGCGTAAACATCGATTCCTCTTCGGGCCAGGCTGCGAATGATCCCAATCCCGTTTGCACTGAAATCAAGTACAACGGCTGCATGTTCATGTTTCATGATCTCCCTCCGAGCTTGATGGTATTTTGATAAATCGATTCGATATTTTTTATCATCGTCTCACTGCTTAAATATTTCTCCGCGTAGGCCTTTGCGTTTGAAGCAGCTATCTTCCGCGCAGATTTGTTAGTGATAAAAAACGCTAAAGCCCGGGCAAGAACCTTTGCATTTCCCGGCTCGACAATAAGCCCCGTTTTGTTATGGCGGATCAGATCCGGAATACCCCCGCAATCGGTCGCGATGATAGCCGAGCCGCTGAACATAGCTTCAATAATCGAAATAGGCAGACTATCATTAATGGTCGGCAGTACGAATATGTCCGTCATATTCAAAATAGCGGGAACATCATCTCTTTTTCCTAAAAAGGAAACCATAGATAGATTCAGTTTTCGAGCCTGTTCCTCTAAGGCGCTCCTCATCTCTCCGTCGCCTGCGATCAGCACTTCAACATGCTCAAGTACATCAGATGGAATTCTCGAAAGTGCGTCCAGTAAATATTTGTGACCTTTTCTCGGGCCTAATCTTGCAATACACGAGATGATGATCTTATTTTTCGGTACCGGGATTTTTCTTTTCCCGCCTGTTTTTGCATCGTAATCGATTCCTGTGACCACCGTTGTCATGTCTTCCTGTTCGGCTCCGAGCTTCATGAGCGGGCTGCGGAACGTATCGCTGATAATAATCAGGCGATCTGCGTATTCAATGGCTTTCATCTCTAATGTTTTATAATAAATCTCTTCTACCGAGCCTTTTTTAAAGATGTGAAATTTAAGTCTGTTGAAAGTAAACATGCCATGCGGTGTGAAAAATAAAGGTTTTTTATAGATTTGATTGAACCTGCCTAACATATTGGCTGTAAATAAATCTTGAGCGTGGAACACATCATATCTTTCCAAATGAATCTTCTGAAGCATTTGCTCGTATATAAACATCAGCCGATTATTTTTCAAAATATGATCGTTATAATCCCCATATCTGTCTTTAAAGAAATCTTTTAATTTCGGAACAACAGCCGCCCGCAGTTCTTTTACCTGTGCGGATGGAAACAGATTAGGGGATATGACATCCACCTTATGACCTCTCTTTTTCAGGCCTTCACTAAGCGTTTTAATATAGTTTGATAAACCGCCCGTGTGCGGGTAGTCCCAAAACGTGGCAATCAAAATGGATAACTTCTTTTTTTTCCTGTATAACCGCGGAATATGATGTTCATGTTTCAACTGTGTCTTTACTGCCGCCTTTTTTTGAGGGCGCGTTTTGACCCCGTAGTAGCGGTCAAGCGTCTGGATCATATACGGATAGGGGACGGAAAATGTCTTGTTCATTTCCAGATCCTCCGCACGACTTCAAAAGCTTCAGCGTATTCCACACCCGCCGTCATCCCTCTGACTTTTCCTAAATGTTTTACGCCTTCATATGAACGGGGATGAGGGTAATCCCTCATTTCTACGTCATAGTGGTGAAGCGCCGCGAGTTTGGCATCCATTGTGTCTGTGATATTGACGAAGTAATTGGGCTTGAAGAGTTTATCAGCCGTATTTCTCTCCCACTCGCTTGAAGATAACGTTTCAAACGTAAGCAGTTCGATAGGCTTTTGATTCGGAAGCGGTCTGGCGGCTGTTAAAACTGCTTGGAATGTTCTCTGGTGGTCCATATTGATATCGCCGTAATGATGTGTAAAGATTTTATCAGGCTGATAGACGCGAATGAGCTGCTCTAATTCTTTAACAAGCTTATGAAGAGGGATACATTCCAGCTCTAAATTCGTGTGCTCCAAAAAGATGACTTTCTCAATTCCAAGCTCTTGATTCGCGCGTTCGCCTAATTGTTTAATATGATGAGCTTCTTCTTTTCTTCCTAATGCCGTAATAACGGAAATCACTTTATATCCTTCATTGATCAGCCGTTTTATGGTGCCCGCTGATCCCAATAGTTCATCATCGGGATGAGCGCCGATAACCATAATGTATTCTGCCATTTTTTCCACACTCCACCAAACAAATGTTACAAATATCATATGACGACCCTAAAAAAAGGAAACTTACATGTGCGGATTTTCAGAAACTTACATGTGCGGCTGCCATTCCAGGTAACGTGACGGATTTAATTTTTTTATAGTGTTCAAAAACTCATCCGCCAAGCCGTATTTGTCCAGTCCTTTTAATAGTTTTACGGGAAACCGGGTAATGGCGGAAAAAGCTCTTTTATGGTCGATGACTTTAAGATTGCCGTATTCATTGATCAGAATGTGCCTGATTTCGGCATCCCATCTGGTAAAACCGATTTTCTTTAATTCATCCAGCATATTTAAAATATCAGCAGTCAGTTTGACGGACAGGGATTTTTCTTGTTTGATATGGCGGGCAAGAGAGGTGCCTTGGACATATTCCATCACAATATAACGATTTCCGTATTCATACAGTCTTGGAATCACCGGGGAACCTTGTCCGGTCTTTAAAGCTGCCAATTCCTTCTTGCATGTCTCTTGATCAAAGAAATATTTTATACATTTGTTGTGTGCCAAACGATAGACTTCCCCGTCTTTTCCGTCTCCGATCAGCGGATAGTGCTCCAGCGCCTTTTTATTCTCCGGATTATTAAAATATGTTTCAGAAAAAAATCGTTTCATACCGACACATCCTTCGTTATGATGTAATATAATATGCACTCTGGTGATGATCGGAAATGAAACAATCTCATCATTTTCTTGCGCTGCGCCGTCTGCTGACATGAAAAAAACCCGCCGGATCGGCGGGTTTTTCATTGTTTATTACGCTTCTTCTTTTACGTGAACCTTCAGGACAGCCTGAACCTCAGGGTGCAGCTTTACAGGGACGTTTGTATATCCCAGTGTGCGGATACCGTCTTGGAGCTCCAGTTTCCGTTTATCCACTTTAATCTTATGCGTTTTTTGCAGCGCTTCTGCAATCTGTTTGCTTGTGACAGATCCGAATAGACGGCCGCCTTCACCGGATTTGGCACTCAGCTCAACAGTCAGCTGTTCAAGCGTTTCTTTCAAATCTTTGGCTCTTTCAAGCTCGGCAATCGCTTCTTTTTTCTCTTTTTCTTTCTGTCCTTTCAATGCGCTGATGTTTGTCGCATTTGCTTCGACAGCGAGGCCTTTTTTAATGAGAAAGTTATGTGCATAACCGTCTGCTACGTTTTTCATTTCGCCTTTTTTTCCTTTTCCTTTTACATCTTGTAAGAAAATAACCTTCATCTCTGAACGCCTCCCTCAAAATATTCATCAATAGCTTCCTTCAGCCGGACGAGCGCTTCTGAGACAGAAATGCCCGATAACTGGGTTGCCGCATTGGTTAAATGCCCTCCGCCATCCAGCGCCTCCATAATAATCTGCACATTGACCTCGCCCAGCGATCTCGCACTGATGCACACCGTATGCTCATCCCGTCTGGCTACCGCAAATGAAGCTTCCACTTCACTCATCGATAAGAGGGAATCAGCCGCCTGCGCAATCAGCACTTGGTCAAAGTACTCCTCTTCGTTCTCAGGAAGAGAAGCAATCGCGATATGTTCTTTATAAAGAGACGTATGCTGGATCAGCTTCGCCCGCTTGATATAAGAACCGACGGATTCTTTGAGAACTTTCTGCACCAGAACCGTATCTGCGCCTTTCGCTCTCAAATAAGAAGCGGCGTCGAACGTCCGCGAGCCCGTGCGAAGGGAAAAGCTCTTCGTATCCACTATTATACCAGCTAACAGGGCCGTCGCTTCAATCATATTGATTTTGAGCCGCTTCGGCTGGTATTCAAGCAGCTCCGTCACGAGTTCTGCGGTGGATGAAGCGTATGGCTCCATATAAACGAGCAGCGGGTCTTTAATAAATTCCTCGCCTCTGCGGTGGTGGTCAATCACAACGATGTGCTCGATTTTGTTCACGAGACGCTCTTCCATCACAAGGGATGGTTTATGTGTATCAACGACGACAAGCAGCGTGTCATCATTTGAAATTTCCATCGCCTCTTCCGGCGTGATGAACCGCGACCACAGCTCTTCATATTTCTTAATTTCTTCAATCAGGCGCTGAACGCTTGATCCGATCTGGTTCGGATCAATGACGATGTAGCCTTCTTTGCCGTTGGCCTGCGCCACCTTCAATATTCCGATTGCGGCTCCGACCGCGTCCATATCAGGAAATTTGTGCCCCATAATAATGACATTGCTGCTTTCTGAGACAATTTCCTTGAGCGCGTGAGAAATCACCCGGGCGCGCACCCTTGTGCGCTTCTCCATCGGATTCGTTTTGCCGCCGTAAAATTTCACCTTGCCGTTCGGCATTTTGATCGCCACTTGGTCGCCTCCGCGGCCGAGAGCCAAATCGAGGCTGGACTGCGCCAGATCTCCAAGCTCCTTCAAGGAAGAAACCGATGCGCCGATCCCGATGCTGAGGGTCAAAGATACAGTGTGAACGGATGTTTTTTCTCGGATTTCATCCAAAATCGAAAATTTCGCGTTTTCAAGCTCCGTTAAAATGTGTTCATTTAACACTGCGATAAACCGCTCCGAGGACGTCCGTTTCAGGAAAATGCCGTACTCCTGCGCCCACGCATTTAATAATGAGGTGACCTGGCTGTTCATCGTGCTTCTCGTTTGGTCGTCCAGCCCCTGTGTGACGTCATCATAGTTATCTAAGAAGATATATGCCAGCACGGTTCTCTCATTTTCGTACTGCTTTTCAATCTGAATCTGTTCTGTCACATCAAAGAAATAAAGCAGGCGCTCATCTCTTTTAATCACTACTTTAAACTTCCGCTCATTCAAGGTGATCGTTTCCGAATCGACCTCCTGCTTGATCAGCGGCACGACGGCCTCGCATGTGTCATACAGCGAGCGTCCGACGAGCGTGCTTTCATTAAAACAGGAAGACAAAAACGGATTCGCCCACTCAATGTAATATTGATCATTAAACAGCATAATCCCGATAGGCATTTCCATTAATGCCTCTTCGCCTACTTTTTTCAATCTATACGATAACGTGGAGATATAATCGTCAATTTCTTTTCTGATCAGAGAATCCGCACGCTTAATGAAAAACAAGATCACGGCGAGCAGCACAACGCCGATGGCTCCTATCAGCCAGTTAAAGTAAATGCTGATGAGGATTATGATGATTGACAATGCAATCAATGCATAGATGGGATACCGAAACAACGGTTTTTCATAAAAACTAGGCATTTCTATCAACTCCCCACCTGTAAGTCACACTCAATTTCGCGTCACCTTATTTCTTATGTTAAAGCCTATGTCAATGATGCCTAAGAGGAGATACACGGACAAGATGAGCGGAAAAAGCACCCCCAGCACAATTGCTAATACAGGCACGGCTTTCGGCATCTCCATCTCATGGCAATAGAAAAAAATAAACGCTAATCCTTGAATACAAATCAGCAAGCTGAGAATATGTCCCCCATTCAATGAAACCGAATACATCATATGCCCTTTTTCTAAATGCAGAAACCCTAATATCGTCACAACAAAGTACAAAATAACAACGACTTGTGGGAGTTTGAGCTCTCTAAAAGGCTTCATCTTCGGAAGATCAGGGGAAAATCGCCGTAAAAGCGGCCTTGCCATAGCATAACTGAGGAAAGAAAAAACGATGCCGGTCAATACGAGCACTGCCGGAAAAAGATATTGAACCGTGCTCAGCTGACTTTCCATCAGCTTGATCTGCTTCCCGAACTGGTCTCCGTAACCGAGCTGTTTTGACATGGTATCAGCCACAGACAGCGACTCCCGAAGCTGGGACATGGTGGTATCAACCACATTCATATTAAGAAACACGATGCTGACCACAAAAAAAACGACGCCGCACAACACATACGCCATAGCGCCGGCAGCAACCGCATAGCCGGGCTGTTTCTTTTTAAAATAATATCCCATGGCGATTCCCGTACAGGCCGCCGTAAAAGCGCCTGTAAGCCCGGTAAACGAACTTACAATAAAGCTGACAGGAAGGCTGGCAAGCCCCATCCATACCCCGGGCTTCAGACCGTGCCGAATGGTGTAAAGAATGATCGGCAGCGGCAAAGCAAAGAAAAGAATTGCCCCCAGTAAAGGGAGGTACACGACCAAAAGGGAAATGATTGCAAAAATACTGATCAAAATGGCGCCTTCTATTAGAGCCCTTGTATTTTTCACTTACTCACCTCAAACCTTGTATCATTCGAACATACGAATAGAAAAGAGCAGCTTAGACGACTGCTCTTTTGACGCCGCAATGTCTCTTTCAAGACCTGAATTTTCCATAAACTCTCCAAAATACACGTATATATTTTAACATAAGTCGAAATCGCAAGTAAAATGAGCGCGGACAGCCGCAATGTTCCATGTGAAACATGAAAACAGACAAACGGACATCCCAGTGAAAGAATGCCCGTTGTATCAGTGATCCTGATCATCCATGAAACCAGAAGTATCTCTGTTTTTCTTTTTGGTTTTTCGTACATATAACAAGACGATAACGATAAGTAAGAGAGTGGTCGCCTGCAAAACCCCGCTGCTGAAAAGGAAGAAGTTCTTTATCATGTCCCACATATAGTTTCACCTCTATTTCGTATTTCCTTTACATTGATTTTCCCTTTCTGGAAACTTCAAAACATCAGGAACAACATCGGGACCGGGGCATATGCTGAAAGTGAAAATGAAGGATAAAGGAGATTCTTACACCATGACTGAGCGGAGAACATTAGCATGGCATGAAACGTTAGAACTGCATGAGTTAGTGGCGTTCCAGGCAAACGGACTTGTGAAATTAAAAAGAACAGAGCGGGACGTAAGCGATGCCAGATTAAAACAGCTTTACAGATTTTCCATCCATTCGCTGGAACAAAATCTGCGTGAACTGCTTCCTTTCTTCCCTGAAGCTCCCGCTTTTCGTGAGGATGAAACAGAAGAGCGCGCTGATTCCTCCTTTTACAGCGGCGGCCTGCTCATCCTGGCCAAAACATCTGTGCGCAATTATGCCGGAGCCATTACAGAGACGGCCACACCTCAATTAAGACACGTTTTCGTCAAGCACTTAAACGCGGCCATCAAGTGGCATCAAATGGTCTTTGAGTATATGGAAGAACGCGGTCAATATCCGGCTTACAACCTGAGCGAATTGCTGAAGAATGACGTGCGCAACGCCAGAAAGGCCATCGCGATGAAATAAAAAAAAAGCAGCAAGGAATTTAATCCTTTGCTGCTTCTTATTTTTGAGCGGACTGATCTTGAGGAGACGTTTTTTCCCGGTATGCCTCGAGAAACTCCCGGTTGGCATCTCCCCATTTCTTCATTTGCAAAACGATCGGTTCCAGCGACCTGCCGAATTCGGTAAGAGAATACTCCACCTTTGGAGGCACCTGCTGATATACTTCGCGATGCACGATGCCGTCCGCCTCAAGCTCGCGAAGCTGAAGCGTCAGCATACGCTGCGTAATGCTGGGGCAAATGCGCCGAAACTCATTAAACCGCTTTTTTCCGCCGATCATATGATAAAACAAAATACCCTTCCACTTTCCGCCGATAACGGAAAGCGTCAGTTCAACCGGACAACCTTCTTTATTCGGATATATGTTCATTTTTCATCCTCCATAGTACCTTTTTTGATACTATATGCTGATTAGCATCTGACTTACCCAGTATTTTACTCGCAACCCTCCCCACCTCTCAACAAAAATGCTTCTTTTTCACATCAATTTTTAAGGTTTTGAAGATTACACCCTCCTCAAGACGTGTTAAACTATAAAAAGATTGTTTACACTACAAAAAAGGACAAGGAGTTATTATGGAAAAAATTCTTATTTTCGGACATCAAAACCCAGACACAGATACCATTTGCTCTGCCATTGCCTACGCTGATCTAAAAAATAAACTCGGCTTCAATGCTGAGCCCGTCCGCCTCGGACAAGTCAACGGCGAAACACAATACGCGCTTGATTATTTCAAACAGGAAAGCCCGCGTTTGGTGGAAACAGCCGCAAACGAAGTAAACGGCGTCATCCTTGTTGACCACAATGAACGCCAGCAAAGCATCAAGGATATCGAAGACGTTCAGGTTCTTGAAGTTATCGACCACCACCGTATCGCCAACTTCGAAACAGCGGAACCTCTTTACTACCGTGCTGAGCCGGTCGGCTGTACGGCTACGATCTTAAACAAAATGTACAAAGAAAATAACGTGAAAATCGAGAAAGAAATTGCGGGCCTCATGCTGTCAGCAATCATTTCCGACTCTCTGTTATTTAAATCTCCGACTTGCACGGAGCAAGATATCGCAGCGGCAAAAGAGCTTGCTGAAATTGCCGGCGTAGATGCGGAAGAGTACGGCTTAAACATGCTGAAAGCGGGCGCCGACTTAAGCAAAAAAACTGTGGAAGAACTGATTTCTCTTGATGCGAAAGAGTTCACGCTCGGCAGCAAAAAAGTCGAAATCGCCCAAGTCAACACAGTTGATATTGAAGATGTTAAAAAGCGGCAGCCGGAATTAGAAGCGGCTCTTTCAAAAGTAATTGCTGAGAAGAACCTTGACCTGTTCCTTCTCGTGATTACGGATATTCTGGAAAACGATTCCCTTGCGCTTGCCATCGGTGATCAAGCGTCAAAAGTGGAAAAAGCATTCAACGTGACTTTAGAAAACAACACGGCTCTTTTAAAAGGCGTCGTATCCAGAAAGAAACAAGTCGTTCCTGTTTTAACAGACGCGATTGCAGAATAACCAACACACCCCGGAAACCCGCCGGGGTGTTTTTTTATTGCTCATCATCAGACGGTCGTTTCGTAAGCGCTTTCTCCAAAAATCATTTTGACGAAAACTAATATGTAATATATAATATATCACATGGAAGATGTTCATTTTCTAATTATTGTAAGTTAATATCGCAACATCAGAATCGGGGGTGTCTATCCTGGAAAAACACGCTGCTCTTTCTTATTCACGAACAACAGGCATTTGGCTTGTGCTGACAGGAGCTATCTTATGGGGGGTCTCGGGAACGGTTGCCCAGTATCTGTTCCAGCACCGCCATTTTAATACAGAATGGCTGACTTCGGTGCGCCTTCTGGTGTCAGGGGCGCTTCTGCTCGGCATCGCGTACCGCAAAGAAAAAGGACGGATATGGGCTGTTTGGAAAGACAGACGGGACAGAATTCCCCTTCTCTTATTCGGGATTTTCGGAATGTTAGGCGTCCAATACACCTACTTCGCGGCAATTGAGTACGGCAACGCGGCCGCTGCTACCGTTCTTCAGTATTTAGGACCAGCGATCATTACATGCTTTTTAGCGATTCGCGCAAAGAGAATTCCTTCAGCAAAAGAGCTTCTGGCCGTCTTATTGGCGATTGCCGGCACATTCATTTTGGTCACGCACGGGAATGTCGGAAGCCTGTCCATATCCGGTCTGGCCGTCTTTTGGGGCATCAGTTCGGCGTTTGCACTGGCGTTTTACACCCTTCAGCCGCATCGTCTGCTGAAAAAATGGGGATCCGCCATTGTTGTAGGATGGGGCATGCTGATCGGCGGAGCCGCCCTCAGCTTGATCCGCCCGCCCTGGACATTTGAAGGCGAGTGGTCCTTTCCTGCATATGCCGCGATTGTGTTTATCATCATTTTCGGAACGCTCATCGCTTTTTATTGCTACTTGGAAAGCCTGAAATATCTGAGTGCCTCTGAAACCAGCCTGCTCGCCTGTGCAGAGCCGCTGTCGGCAGCTTTTTTAGCTGTTATCTGGCTGCATGTTCCCTTCGGAATATCAGAATGGCTGGGTACTTTGCTGATTTTAGCCACTATCGCTTTATTATCTATCAAGAAAAAATAACCTCTCTTTTTTAGAGAGGTTTTTTCCTAGGCCCAGAGCACCCCTTAGTCTCAATTACCCATATATTAAAAGGCCTTTTTTCATTTTACTATCATCCAAAAGAGGAAAATAGACCAGTTGTCAATAGAATCAGAGTCTAATAGAATGATGTCGACAAGTAAATCATGCAGGATTGTTACTGATAAAGCAGGCAAGACCTAAAATGTGTTAAGGGCAAAGTGTATTCTTTGGCGTCACCCCATACATATTTTAGGTCTTTTTTTCTGTAACAAACCTGTCATCCATGAATGCAGGAGGATCGAATCGGCAGATCGCAAAAAAAGGTACATACAAAAGGAGACATGAACATGAACATCAAAAAATTTGCAAAACGAGCCACAGTTCTAACTTTTACGACTGCACTTCTGGCAGGGGGAGCGACTCAAGCCTTCGCGAAAGAAAATACCCAAAAACCTTACAAAGAAACGTACGGCGTCTCTCATATCACACGCCATGATATGCTGCAGATCCCTAAACAGCAGCAAAGTGAAAAATACCAAGTGCCTCAATTCGACCCATCAACAATTAAAAATATCGAGTCCGCGAAAGGACTGGATGTGTGGGACAGCTGGCCGCTCCAAAACGCTGACGGAACAGTAGCTGAATACAACGGCTATCACGTCGTGTTTGCTCTTGCCGGAAGCCCGAAAGACGCTGATGACACATCCATCTACATGTTTTATCAAAAAGTCGGCGACAACTCGATCGACAGCTGGAAAAACGCGGGCCGTGTCTTTAAAGACAGCGATAAGTTCGACGCCAACGATGAAATCCTGAAAGAACAGACACAAGAATGGTCCGGTTCTGCAACCTTTACATCTGACGGAAAAATCCGTTTATTCTACACTGACTTTTCCGGTAAACATTACGGCAAACAAAGCCTGACAACAGCGCAGGTAAATGTGTCAAAATCTGATGACACGCTCAAGATCAACGGAGTGGAAGATCATAAAACGATTTTTGACGGCGACGGAAAAACATATCAAAACGTTCAGCAGTTTATCGATGAAGGGAACTATACATCCGGCGACAACCATACGCTGAGAGACCCTCACTACGTTGAAGACAAAGGACATAAATACCTTGTATTCGAAGCCAACACGGGAACAGAAAACGGATACCAAGGCGAAGAATCTTTATTTAACAAAGCGTACTACGGCGGCAGCACAAACTTCTTCCGTAAAGAAAGTCAGAAGCTTCAGCAAAGCGCTAAAAAACGCGATGCTGAATTAGCGAACGGCGCCCTCGGTATGGTAGAGTTAAACGATGATTACACATTGAAAAAAGTCATGAAGCCGCTGATCACTTCAAACACGGTAACTGATGAAATCGAGCGCGCGAATGTTTTCAAAATGAACGGCAAATGGTACCTGTTCACTGATTCACGCGGTTCAAAAATGACGATCGACGGTATTAACTCAAACGATATTTACATGCTTGGTTATGTATCAAACTCTTTAACAGGTCCTTACAAGCCGCTGAACAAAACTGGTCTTGTCCTGCAAATGGGTCTTGATCCTAACGACGTAACGTTCACTTACTCTCACTTCGCAGTGCCGCAAGCCAAAGGCAACAATGTCGTGATCACAAGCTACATGACAAACAGAGGCTTCTTTGAGGATAAAAAGGCGACATTTGCGCCAAGCTTCTTAATGAACATCAAAGGCAAGAAAACATCCGTTGTTAAAAACAGCATCCTTGAACAAGGACAGCTTACGGTTAACAACTAATAACAACAAAAAGAAAATGCCGATACTTCATTGGCATTTTCTTTTATTTCTCAATAAGATGGTGAATTCAATCATGGCACGAAAATGGCCCGTTGTAATATTGATCTTTTTGGGTGCGTTCCTGTTTGTCGGCTTACTGCCGAACAAAAACCACAATTCCTCTGACACAAACAACACGGAGCATAAGAAGGATTACCGGGCGGCGTATCATTTTACGACTCCGGACAAATGGAAAAACGACCCTCAAAAGCCCATTTTTTTCGAGGGGAAATATCATTACTACTATCTTTATAATCGGGATTACCCGAACGGCAACGGCACAGAATGGCGGCACGCCGTATCAGAGGACTTGGTGCACTGGACGGACGAAGGCACGGCTATTCCGAAATACACCAACGAAAACGGCGATATCTGGTCCGGTTCTGTCGTCATTGATAAACACAACACCGCGGGCTTCGGCAAAAACGCGCTGGTCGCCGTCACAACGCAGCCGACAGCCAAAACAAAAGCCCAGGAACAATATTTATGGTACAGCACGGATAAAGGAAAAACGTTTACTTCCTATAGTGATCAGCCCGTTATGAAAAACCCGGGAACTAAGGATTTCCGGGACCCGAAAGTGATCTGGGATGAACAGGATGACAAATGGGTGATGGCCATGGCCGAAGGAGAAAAAATCGGTTTTTATGAATCACCCGATTTAAAAAATTGGAAATACACGGGCGGTTTTATCACTCAGCAGATCGGCCTCATCGAATGCCCCGACCTTTATATGATGCGTGCAGATGACGGCACAGCCAAGTGGGTTCTGGGCGCAAGCGCAAACGGCAAACCCGCAGGCAAACCGAATACGTACGCGTATTGGACCGGAAACTTTGACGGGAAGGAATTTACCGCCGATCAAGAAGAACCGCAATGGCTTGATTACGGCTTTGACTGGTACGGCGGCGTCACATTTGAAGACGGTAATAGCGAAGATCCGCTGACAAAACGCTATGCGCTGGCATGGATGAACAATTGGGATTATCCGAATGAAACACCGACACTAAAAAACGGCTTTAACGGCACGGATTCTATCGTCCGTGAAATCCGTCTTCAGCAACAGGACGGCGGCACATACAGCCTTGTGTCAGAGCCGATTGAAGCATTGAACCAATTAACTTCTTCAACTGACAGCATAGAACACAAACAGGTGAACGGTTCAGAGACACTGCCGATCAAAGGTGATACATATCAGCTTGATATGGATATCGCTTGGTCAGATATCAAAAATGCAGGCGTCAGACTCAGAGAATCAGCAGACCAAAGCCGGCATATTGATGTCGGTATTTCAGCAGAAGACGGCTGTGCCTATGTGAACAGATCGTTTACAGACCAGCCTGATAAAACCGGCGCATACGTCGAAAGCAAAGCTCCATTTGACGGAAACAAAGGGCGCGTCCATCTGAAAATTCTAGTGGATAAAACCAGTATTGAAGTATTTGCAGACGACGGAAAAACCGTTTTGACAAATGAAGTGTTCCCAAAACACGAAGATCAGGGAATCACGCTCTTTTCTGAAGGCGGCTCCGCTGACTTTCAGCATATTGAGATGAAGCATCTCGGTTCGATTCATTCTTAGACGTCCCTCTTCATTTCTAACCGGCGCCCGGACTGTGGTAAAATGCAAATATGTATACTACGATTCATGAGGTGTTCCATTGGATAATCAAAACAAAGAACCTGTGCTGAAAAGAACCATCATGCGGGACGAAGTGTATCGCACACTCAGAAACTGGATCATAACGGGCAAGCTCAAACCGGAAACAAAGTTAAAGGACAAGGATTTGTCGGAAACATTGGGAATCAGCCGCACCCCGATACGGGAAGCCTTATTGCGGCTGGAAGATGACGGCTTGGTGATAACAAAAGCGAACAGATGGACACTTGTCGCTCCGATTGAGTTAAAAGAAGCGGAAAACTTGTATTCCATCGTCTGGACGCTTGAGAAACTCGCATTGCAGCAAGCCCTCCCGCGTATGGACGATGCCGTGATTCAAGAATTGAAACAGCTGAATGAAAATCTTCTTCAAACGATGAAAGACGGCGATAAAATGGCCGTTCTGGAAGCGGATAATGCATTTCACCATCGCATCATTCTGCTTGCGGACAACGCTGAACTTCACAAATTGCTAGTAAGCCTGAAAGTCAAAATTCAGAGACTGGAAATCCGCTATTTCAGTGAAAATGGCGCTTTAAACAGATCATATAATGAACACTCTGATATCATTCACGCATTAGAACAGCAAGATGCCGCCGCTGCTTTTACAGCGATTGAAGCGAATTGGAAAAACAGTTTAGAACGGCTGCAAAACATGGCATAGCAAACGAAAAAGCCAAATCACTCATATGATTTGGCTCTTTTACGGATATCACAAGACAGCCGCGTTGGCTGTCTTGTTTACTTTTTGTTTATATATAAATAAATACCGTAATCCGTCGGCACAGAAGCATACCCCATCTGTCTGAGCATGGCTGTTATATTCCCGCGGTGATACGTTCCGTGGTTCACAACATGGAGGATCATATCGGCCGCTGCGGTTTTCATGATGTCACCTGACGGATGCTCTATTTCAAGGGGGAGACTGATATTTTCCTCCTTTTGCAAAAATAGTCGATATCGGTCTGATAATTCCAAAAATAGATCTTCCAGCTCTTCTATCTCTTTAGACAAGATGTCCTCTTTTTGCTGTTCAGCTGATTTCAGCGTATCCTCCAGACGCTCTTCGGAGAACACATCAAACCACCCCTTATCCGACAGATACACATGAGTCAATACACCGGCTATCGACGGAAAGACACTTTGAATCTCCTTACGGTACACATCCTCCGGAAGCTCTTTAAGCCGGGTGAATATTTGCTGATTTGCCCAAAGATGATAATCATACAATTGCAGTGCCAGATGTCCCACATTACCCTCTCCTCTCTCGATATAGAACGTACGTTCCTAATTATACTACACTACATGCCGCTCTGTACCATTTTCTTCATTCGCAGCTGAGAAAATCCGATAAAAGCCGAAATTAATAAGAGAAGGCCTGCGCCAATATAAATAAACCGCACGCCGAATACATCCGAGATAATCCCCGTTCCGATAATGGAAAACATAAAAATGAACTGAACTAAAGCTGATCTCGCCGCTAATATATTGACCCGTGTCTTTTCGGTCGTGATATTTTGAAGTAATGTTTCCTGCGTGAGATCTCGTAATACACAAGCCGGCCCCATACACAGCACCAGAAAAAGGGCCGTAACGGCGCTTGTGATCAGCCCGTAAATAAACGTGAACATTCCATATGCCAAGGCTCCCGTCAGCATAAGCGGAATGAGATGATGCTGAAGCTTACCGGATAACTTATAGATGATCAGTCCGCCGATCATCGTCCCTGCATAATAGACTCCGTTGACATACCCCCACCAAGCCTCTCCTTTATGAAGGACGTCATGCACATAAGTTAAGGACACAGACCCGATCCATATCATGCCTGCCCACGATTCGATCACATCCATCACAATGAGGACCTTGAGCTGTTTTTGCTGAAATAAATACACCCAGCCGCTTGCCGCATCTGCAAAAAGGGAACGTTCCCTGACTGCTGCCGGCGCACACATGCGTACTTGAAGAAACAGAATGATGCCCAACACTGAAGAAACCAATAACATGACAGTGACGATCATTGTATCGCTCACTCCCAGGAACGCTATGATGACGCCGCCCAGAGACCACCCCGCAAACTGAACGGTCTGATCCGCCGCCGATAATAAACTGTTCGCTTTCGCCCTTCGATCAGGAGGAATGATTTCCCCAATCAGCGCGCTTTTTATCGGAGCAAACCATCCGTTGCAAAAAGAAATGCCTCCGATCAGACAAAACAGCAGAAAAAAGAATGCGGATGAACCGGTTTGGATGACAAAAAACAAACAGACTAACAGTGTGATCTGTATCAATTGAGAACTGATTAACAAAGAACGAAGCGTGAACCGACCGGTGACCAGCGGCAAAACGGCGCTGCCCAATACGCGGCATACAATGCTGACGAGCGTCATAAGAGAGGCCATCGCCGTCGAACCGGTTTTTGTAAACAAAAACAAGATGACGGCCATCGTATAAAGTGAAAACCCCAAGTTGATAGCGGTCTGGCTGTATAAAATAGCGTAATACGCTCTCTTCATATTCATCCTCTGCAACCCCACTCCCTGATTATGTAAATCATACCATATTTACCGATCAGCTTTTTTTAAAAAAACAGATTGACATGGAGTCCACTCCATCTATTAGGCTTTATTAGCAGATAGAAGACTTTCAGCAAATAACAATTAAGAAGGGGTGACAGCTGATTTGACATCCCCAATCTATAGTGATGTATATAAGAAATGATTTTCAAAACAGAATAAAAAAAGAGGGCTTCCTTTCCGGAAGCCCTCACTCACTCCGTCTGCTACGCCAATAAAAGAAAAATAAGCGCTAAAACAGCCGGAAGTCCTTGTTTTACGATAATTGATTTGTTTGAAGTAAAGCCTCCGAAAATGGCCGCGATGACCACACAGATGACGAAAAACATTTGAATCATATGGCCAATCGGATCAGCTCCGAGGATCAGTCCCCAAATGAGGCCGGCAGCCAGAAATCCATTATACAGACCTTGATTTGCAAACATGACCGCCACATTCCGATCACCTTCTAAATGCTTCGGCAATTTGAAAGACCGCTTGGCAGCCTTCGAATTGATAAAAAACATTTCAAGTATCATGATAAATATATGTTCTAAAGCTACAATTCCGACGAAAACAGCCGCAATTATGTCCACTGTCCCTCTCCTCTCAGCTTCACTTCAACCTTATTTCCATTGTGCGATTGTTTCGATAGGAAGACGGTAGGAAGCATATCCTTCGTCTGCCGCTTTTCCGATTGATAACAGCATGACCGGTACATAACGCTCTTTATCCATTCCGAAAACCTCGGCAATCTTTTCTTTATCATAGCCGCCGATCGGGTTTGTATCATAGCCGTGCGCGCGTGCCGTAAGCATCAGCTGCATGGAAACGAGACCTCCGTCGATCAGAATCGTTTCACGGTTCACTTGCTCCGGCAGTTTTTCAAAATGCGCCGTCAACGCAGCGATTTGTCTGTCTTTTACTTCCTGCGGCATGTAGCCCAGTTCGACCGCTTTTGAATAAATTTCTTCTAAATAGTCATCACTGTTCATATCTGCGAAAACCGCGATCACCGCAGATGATGTGCTGACCTGTGTTTGGTTAAAGCTGGCAAGCGGCGCGAGTTTTTCTTTTCCTTCAGGGCTGTCAATGACGAGGAAACGCCATGGCTGCGCGTTGACTGAAGACGGCGCTGTCGTTGCTTCTTCCAATATTTGAGCCATTTCTTCTTTGCTGATTTTTACGGCCGGATCGTAGTTCCGAATGGAACGGCGGCCTTTCATAATGTCCATAAAATCGTTTGTTTTCAGTTCTGTTTTCATGTGTAAAACACTCCTATGCTTTCATATTTTCTATATTATTCTGCATCTGTGACAATACGTTTTTTAACATACTGCGTTCTTCCTCGCTGACACCGGCAAGCATTTCCTTTATGAAACGCTCCTTCTCCTTTTTGGAAGCCTCAATTCTCTCCCGCCCCTGATCAGTAAGCCGGACAAGTATAATTCGGTTGTCCTCGGGCTTCCGCCTTCTTGTGACCATTTCTTTGGCTTCAAGCTGTTTCAAGTGTCTTGTCACAGCTGCGCCGTCAATATTCACCTTTTTCTGAAGATCGCTTTGGCTGATCTCATCGACGTAAAAAAGCACGGCGAGAAGCTCAAGGCGGGATTGGCTGATTCCGGTGCACGCTTCAAACTTCGTGCCGATCACTTTGTGCAGTGATTGGAGCTGATACAAAATCTCGCCTTCCTCTGAACAACATGCTGTCAAAACCCATCCCTACTTTCTTTTGCGCAATTAATTGACTAGTCAATGTTTGATGTATCAATAATATACATCCGTTATTCTTTTTTTGCAAGTGTTTTCTCCTTTTTTAAAAAAAGCTGCCGGTGAACGGCAGCTCCTTCTTAATGATTATGGATTTTTCTGAAATTACTGCCTTTTACTTCAGCGACATCATATACCGTCACAAAGGCTTGATTATCAATGTCATTAATAATTTCCTTCAGTTTGGTTTCTTCCAAACGGTTGATGACACATGTGATTTCTTTGAATTTTTCATGAGAAAAACCGCCGTATGCTTCTTTATACGTAGCGCTCCGGCCCAATTCTTCACGAATGGTCTCTACCATTAATGCAGGCTCGTTGGTGATAATCTGAAATGTTTTAGAACCGCTTAAGCCTTCCTCAACCACATGGATCACCTTGGATGCGATGTAGTAAGCAATGACGGAAAGCAATGCGCCTTGCAGCCCGAATACAAAAGAAACAAAAATAAACACAAACATGTTTAAAAATAAAATGAGATCGCTCGTGCCAAACGGCAATTTCCGTGACAGAAGCACAGCCAGCATATCAATTCCATCTAAGGCGCCGCCGTTGCGCAATGCCAATCCCATTCCCAAGCCGAGAATAATCCCGCCGACAACGGTGATTAACAGGGTATCTCCCTCAATGATAGCCGGCGTGTGGTGGAAAAAACTCGTGCCCGCGGCAAGTGAGACAATACCGATAATTGATAGAAACGCAAAACCTTTCCCGATTTGCTTATATCCTAACCAGACAAACGGTATATTAATCACCGCAATCAAGATCCCAAGAGGCAAATGAAAGAGCTGTGAACCGACAATGCTGAGCCCGGTTACACCGCCGTCAGATACACTATTCGGAATCAGTACGGTTTCCAGTCCATACGCGGCAATAATTCCGCCGATGATGACCATGATGGCCCGTACGATTGATTTGGCTCTGAATTTCTTACGTCTTTGTTTTTCGATTGTACTCATATCATTCCCCGCTTCAATTATTTTGTCTTATTTAAATATACCATAATTGATACTTTTCGTTAAAAATAAGCCTATCGGCTAGTTGAAGCAGGAACCGAGGAAGGAGATTTCACAGATAACGTATCCATTTATGACTTTAATCATTCACAACGCAATCATTCAGTAAAAGGAATTATCATCCATTAATAGTCTCTTTTGTTTCCCTTCTTCACATATTCCCAATCATGCTCTATATTTTTTCTCACCCGCTGAAGAAGGCTGAAAATGGTTTCTTTTTCCTCAGACGTAAAGCCGGACAGGGCTACTTCCGCAGAGTGCTCTCCTTCTCTTTGCAATAACGGATAAACCTTTCTCCCTTTTTCGGTCGGGAAAAGTTTTTTTATTTTTTTATTTTGATCATCAGGACGCTTTTCAACAAATCCTTGTATTTCCAGTTTTTTGATCGCTCTCGCCGCTGTTGTTCGATCAACTTTAATCATTTCCGCCAGTTTTTCCTGTATCACTCCCGGGTTTTCACATATACGCACAAGATAGAGATACTGCCCTTTTGTTAAGTCTAATTCTTTAAATTCAATATTGCTGATGGAATCCAATGCCCGTGCGATCATGCCGATTTCACGCAAAATATCAGTCATATCTTTTCAAACCCTTCATGTTTTTGTTGCACTTGCAATATAAATGTTTTGTCGTTACTTCTATAAGACCACAAGCAAGCGGTGCAGTCCAGACTAATATGTGAAAAGGGTTGGTTGATCATGAGGATACAACAGAAATTGATTTACAAGCAGCGCTTGAGATTAGAAAAGCAGTATTCATTGAGGAACAGCAAGTACCTGAATCCGATGAATTTGATCAGTTCGATGCGCTTGAGGAACAGTGCGGGCATGTCTTGGTTTATCATGAAAATCAGCCTGCCGGCACAGGACGCGTCCGCATCGTAAACCAAACAGGCAAGCTCGAACGAATCTGCATCCTGAAACCTTACTGTAAATACGGGTTGGGCAAAGTAATCATAAGCGAATGAGAAAACATGGTAAAAGAAAAAGGCATCACCCAATGTAAACTGAATGGACAAACACATGCGGAAGGCTTTTATCACATCTTAAATAGTCCGATTAAAATCTATTAATAATTAACAGTTGAAGAGATGGTGAAAAAAGCTGATTCTCTCTATTATGGACTCCTGCCGCGTTACATTTTTTCTATCTTCACATATCTTTACTATTAAGTACGTTTAAATTGATTTCAGGAGGAGATATGAAGTGGAAGAAACGAGTATGGAGCCATCACGACTCTGCAAAGAATTTGCAAGAATTCTCAATTCAACGCCCAGTGTCGTAAATGGCGTATGTACGGCGACAAGATTTCGAAGCAACATTCACCCGGTGGTACTCGGAAGAAGAGCCGAGGCATTTCCTTTTATTCCTCAGGCCTTTTCATTTGAGAGCATGGACTCGGAAGGCAGAGCCTTATGTTTAGGTGAGACTGTTTTACTGCAAGAAGAAGTGAACCCATTAATGAGTGAACTGCGCAAATTCGGTATCATCGTAACTGCCGTTCATAACCATTGGCTGTTTGATAAACCGCGTCTGATGTTTATGCATTTTGAATCAATTGACAAACCTCTCAATTTTGCAAGAAAAGTAAGAGAGGCCCTAAGAGTTCTGACTGCTAAAACTGTGCGTGCGGTACCAAAAACTGACGGGGAAATGATTGAACGGCATGGTCTTTGTGACGAATTCAACGATATTCTGGGCGGAACCATGCATACGTTTGAAAATGGAATTTGTACAGTAATGAGATCACGAACGAATATAAAACCGGTTGTACTGGGACGGCCCGGAAGATCATTTTTGCTCATTCCGCAAATGTTTTCATTTGAATCAATGACAAAAGACGGCCGTGCTCTTTGCAGCGGAGAAACTGTAATTCTGCAAAAAGAAATCAATCCATTTATCAGCGCTCTTCGGAAACATGATCTGATTGTAACGTCTCTACACAATCACTGGCTGTTTGATAAACCGAGACTGATGTATATTCATTTCGAAGCGATTGATAAACCTGTCAACTTCGCCTTAAAAGTAAGAAATGCTTTAAAAGTGCTTACTGATAAAGAGGTCGAAGGTTAGCATGTTTTGAAGTATCAAAAAGCGATTAATATAATCGCTTTTACATATGATCAACCGAAAAACAAAAAAGAGGTCAGACATTTTAATGTTAAAAAACAGCCTTATAGGCTGTCGTTTTGTGTATATTCTACTGATGAGTTTTTACTAAATCATCGCGCATTCCATACAAGCTCTTTATTTCTCAATGGCTTTCTACATGTCGTTGTGCAAACACCTTCTTAGCCACTGAAAGAGCATTAAGTACACGCGGGAAGCCTGTATAAGGAACCAATTGGGTGATACTCTCTACAATCTCAGTCGGTGTTAATCCGGATGTAAGCCCTGTATTGATATGAAGTTCAAGCTGCGGCTCGGTTCCTTGCGTTACAAGGGATGAAATGGTAACAAGCGCACGTTGTTGATTGGTTAATCCCGGCCGTGAATATATATCTCCGTAAGCAAATTCTATAATGTACTTACTTACATCTGGAGCGATATCTTTCAAGTCTTCAGAAATCTTTAAATGCGTAGAGATTTTATCATCGCTTGTTAAAGTGTACTCCATTAATTTGTCTAAACCTTGTTGGTAACGGCTTTGATCCATTTGAATTTCCTCCTGAAAGGTACTTATTTTCTGACATAAGATAATATATCGCAGCCCTCTCTAACCGTAAAATACATAAAAACTATAAAAACCATTCATTTTTTTCATGAGTTATCTTGATTTACGTAATTACTCTTACAAAAAAATGAAATATACCGGATAAATTCGCGTACTGCGTGTGAAACGTATTTACCTTTTTTTAAAATAATCGCCACTTTCCAAGGAATGGATGGATTGACAATGGAGATTGCCTTAACTAAACTTTGATCAGTCTTTTTCACTATAGACTGAGGGAAAATGGAGATACCTAGTTCTTCTCCAATCATTTCGCTGATAAAATCCCATTGAGAACTTTCATAAACGATATTTGGACGAAAACCGGCTCTAATACACTCTTGAATAATCCGATCGTGAAGAGAAAAATCTTCACTAAACAGGATGAAAGGTTCATTTTTCAAGTCTTGCATTTCCACAATCTCTTTATGAACAAGCGGGTGAGCGGAATGAACGAAGAGCATCAGTTCTTCATTAAGCAATGGAATGATATCAAACTGCTCTTCGTCCACTGGTTCAATAACCACTCCAAGATCCAGTACCCCATCTTCAACCTCCTGTTTCACCTTGTTACCCCCATGTTCTATCAGCTTGATGTTCACATCAGGATACAATTGTTTAAATCCTTTAATGATTTTAGGAAAAAACAAGACACCGATAAGCGGCGGTATTCCAATTTTCACTTTTCCTTTTTTTAAATGTAAAAGATCGTATAAGTTCGTCGACAAGTCATCTATTGACTTCATAATCATTTGGCCTTGCTCAAATACAATTTCGCCTGCATCTGTCAAAGCGATTTGTCTAGCTGATCGATCAATGAGCTCAACCTTTAATTCCTCTTCCAAACTTTTAACCATCTTACTTAAGGCAGGCTGTGACAAATGCAGATTTTCTGATGCCTTAGTAAAACTGTTGGATTTAGCAACTTCAAGAAAGTATGTGATTTGGCGTATATCCATCGTATGATCTCCATTCCATAAGTTTAACGAATACATAATATTCTTTTTATTCATTTTACTTATACAATTGCCGGGTGTAAACTTTTAGGAGACCAAAATGTTTCCTGGAGGGGTTACTATGAGTAAATTATTAGAAAGTAAAGTTGCTCTTGTTACAGGCGCGGCTAGCGGAATTGGTTTAGAAATTGCACGTGAATTCGCTAAAGAAGGCGCAAAAGTGGTAATTTCCGATTTGAACGAAAAAGCCGTGCATCATGCAGCTGAGGAACTTAAGGGGCAGGGATACGAAGTCCTCTCTGCAGTTTGTGATGTAACAAACGAAGAACAAGTTGAAAAAAGTTTCTCTAAGACACTTGAAACCTTTGGGCGATTGGATATTCTGGTAAACAATGCGGGGATTCAGCATGTGTCGGATATAGAAAACTTCCCGACTGATAAATTTGAATTTATGCTGAAATTAATGCTTACTGCTCCTTTTAGTGCGACAAAAAGAGCGTTCCCTTTGATGAAAAAACAAAAATTTGGCCGCATCATCAATATGGCTTCCATAAATGGTTTAATTGGTTTTTCAGGGAAAGCAGCTTATTGCAGCGCTAAACACGGTTTGATCGGTTTAACTAAAGTATCAGCATTAGAAGGAGCGGAATACGGAATTACTGTCAACGCCTTGTGTCCGGGATATATCGACACTCCATTGGTGCAAAACCAGTTACAAGATATTGCAGAGACTAGAGGCATTTCTATAGAAAAGGTGTTTGAAGAAGTCATTTACCCCTTGGTTCCTCAAAAACGTTTGTTAACCGTGCAAGAAATCGCTGATTACGCAGTATTCCTCGCCAGTGACAAAGCTAAAGGAGTTACAGGGCAGGCAGTCGTAATGGACGGCGGTTATACAGCCCAATAATCTGAATTTCATCTGCAGGAGTCATAGCGCTTTGGATTAAATGATTTACTCTTCAAGAACCAAGCCGCTGTTCTTCTAGGAGAGACATAGCCATACAGATTGAAGTTTGAATAAAAACAAGGAGAGCAGAAATTAACCTTTTTTTACATTTTGCATCTTAACTTAAGAAAAGCCGCTTTGTTAGCGGCTTTTTTACTGGTTTTTATGAGGTGAGATGAAGCCTTTGAAAAAGCAAAACGCGAAAACAAGCCGGTTCTTGTCATTGATAGCATGTCTCTTTCTATTAAAGTAATTATGATAAATTTATCTGCTTGCCAATTCCTTAATCATCAAACCCAATTCATAAATTCCCTTTTGAAGGTCTTCAAGAGATGCATAAGCATATGATAAGCGAATATAATTCCCTTTTTCTTGAGCATAAATACTGCCGAGATTGAGAAGTATCCCTTTTGTCAAAGCTTTTGTATAAAGTAATTTCATAGATAGTGAAGGCAATATTTTGACCCAGACAAAGAATCCTCCCTTCGGCATATTCCATGCAGCGACATTCTTCAAATTGGTTTCTAAAAGACTCATGACCAATTGTCTTCTCACCTTTAATTGACTTCTCACCTGTTCTAGATGTTGCTGGTATTCACCGGATGTAAACCACTCTGCCGCTACTCTCTGGGATAACGAACTGGAGCCGTAATCTGTTTGCATTTTTATGTCGGATAAACGTTCAATCACTGGTTCCGGACCGACGATCCATCCAATCCTCAAACCCGGACTTAATGTTTTCGATAAACTGCCTATGTAAAGCACATGCCCATTTTTATCAATTGTTTTAATAGGATCTGGAGGAATCTCATCTATCCATAACTCACGATAAATGTCATCTTCAATAATGGGAAGCTGTGCATTCTCACTTGCCGCAAGGATTTCTTCTCGTCGCCGTTCTGACATTAAAATACCTGTCGGGTTATGAAAACAGGGATTTGTATATAAGATAGCCCTCCCCCGCTCCCCCCTTGCCATGTGGATATGTTCCGGCAAAAGTCCATCATTATCCATAGGAACTCCAGTCAGCTTCATCCCGGCTGACTGAAATACATGCAGCGAATAAAGATAAGACGGCTGATCGAGAAATACGGTTGATCCCCTTTGTAAAAGCCCCATTGATATAAGCTGTATGGCTTGCAGTGCGCCCGAAACAATAAGAATGGAAGAAGGAGAAGCTTGAATCCCGATTGTTCTTAAATAGCCGCTTAATGCCTCTCTCAAAGGCAAATATCCTTTTGGTTCCTCATATCCGAATGCCTCTATGTTTTGAGATACCTTTCCCATCATCTCTTTCATAGCAGCTAAAGGAAAAATCTCCTTTGAAAGTTCTCCTTTACTGAGCTGTATAAGATCGGAGTTTGATTCTGATTTATTGATCTCTTGAACGATTTTTTGGCTTGGCTGCTGGATTCCAGAGGTTACATACTGATCCCAATCAGGGGCGGAATTCTTAGCCAAAAGTGTCCATGTATTGTTCGTAACAACTGTCCCTTTGCCCATTCTGCCTTCGATTAATCCATCCGCCATCAATTCCTCTAAAGCTGTAATGACTGTGCTCCTATTCACCTCAAAGTGTTTGGCAAGCGTGCGCTGGCTTGGAATCTTACTTCCAATCGGCCATTCTCCATTTCCTATTTTCTCTTTTATAAATTGAATGATTTGTATGTACTTAGGAAGCTTTTTCATCTTTTTTTCTTCTGGAGCGCTCATAAAAAGTATCCTCCTTAAAGTGGTTGGGTCAAAATCTATTTAACTGGTTGAAGTCATCTCATCAAATCTTTATTAATATAGAAACACATTAAATAACTGGTTGGTTTTTGTAAAGAGGAGTGAGAAAGATGCGAAAGAAAACAGTTCGAATCGGCATATCTTACAGTCTGATGATTGGATTGTGGGCATCAGCTTTCCCGGGAATTCGCGCGGGTTTGGAGAGTTACACACCGGAACACCTCGCTTTGTTTCGCTTGTTGATTGGGTCAATGGCACTGGTGGTTTTTGCTGTTTTGACTCATATGCGTTTACCTGACATGAAGGATATCCCTGCTATTTTATCTTTAGGATTTTTAGGTTTTGCACTATATCACATTTTGCTGAATATCGGAGAAAAAACAGTCAGCGCAGGGGTAGCAAGCTTACTCGTGACCATGACACCTATTTTTTCTGCAATGTTATCTCGTCTTTTTTTTGGTGAACATTTTGGGCTTTATAAATGGATTGGCTCTATCATAAGTTTATTGGGTGTGTCGATCATTTCATTTGGGGCAGGAAACTATATAAATTCAGTGAACGGCATTTTGTTAATCCTGCTGGCAGCTTTTTCGGAGAGTATTTATTTCGTTTTTCAAGCCCGCTATATAAAAAAATATGGATTTATTCCATTCGTTACATTCACTATTTGGGGCGGGACATTGCCAATGCTGGTATTTCTTCCGGGGTTATGGGGAGAAGTTGTTCACGCATCGATGAATTCCACATGGTCTGTCGTTTACTTAGGCTTATTACCCACGGTTATCCCTTACTTTGCACTTGCATACGTCACTTCACTCGTCGGTGCTTCAGAAGCAGCCATTTCACTTTACGCAACACCCGCTTTATCCTTACTCATTTCCTGGATTTGGATAGGGGAAGCCCCCGCCTTTATTTCTCTTTTGGGCGGAGCAGTCACAGTCGCCGGGGTGTGTTTTATCTATTTGGAAGCAAATATAATCAGGCTCAACTGAATTTTTCAGAATTGTGATATGTTAAGTATATCAATATTAAAAGGAAGAAAATCCATGATGCGATAGGTTGCAACTTCTTTGCCATGCTTGACTTTCAGTTTCTGCAATTAGCGCATAAAGGGGTGTAAGGAAAATGAAGATAACAGATAGTGTTTATGGCGAATTCTTGGAGAGCTTATTTTCAGTCATCCAGTGCAAAGACTAAAAAGGGTTTACCAAGGAGGAGCAAGTTATTTTGTAAATCAAAAGTGGAATGTCACGAGGTATGAACATTCCATAGGCGTAATGCTCCTCATAAAAAAACTTGGCGGTTCTTTAGAAGAACAAATCGCAGGTTTACTTCACGATGTATCTCATACTGCATTTTCACACGTTATTGATTTTGTGTTTAACAATAAAAATGAGAATTATCACGAAAACATTTTTCAACAAATCATAACTGATTCAGAAATCCCTCATATTCTTAGTAAATATGAATTTAATTATAAAGACATTCTATTAGACAACTCTAATTGGAATTTGCTCGAACAGCCAGCCCCTGAGTTATGCGCTGGCAGAATCGATTATACCTTAAGAGATATGTATCGGTACGAAAACATCACAATGGAGGAAGTTGATCATTTCTTAGATCATCTAATAATTAAAGAAGGAAAAATATACTTAAAAGATATAAAAACTGCTGAATGGTTTGTAGGAACTTATTATCATGTTCTAAGTGTTGCTGATATTGATCGGATATAAACCACTCCCGCTGCAACCTTTGGGATAATGAACCTGGATCCGTAATCTATCTGCATTTAATATCCTGGTTCGGCCCCACTATCCATCCAATTCTTAACCCCGGAGTTAAAATTTTCAATAAATTTCCCAAATATAAAACATGGCCATTCTTATCCATTGTTTTAATATGCATCGGCGGGAGGATATACTTCCCGTTGATATAGATGATGTGCCGGCAGCCTTTTTTGCAATTAACAGTTCCGTCGCTTTTTACCGACTATTTCAAAGTCATTGTCCCAAAAGATGAAGACGGCATGGGGGATACTTTTATCCGTGGTTTCTTATTCGAATTGACGTTGTAGGGTATAGCTTTTTTATTTCACACTTCATACAAGAGTATAATCATGGGTTGCTTGTCATTCGCCAATGTAAGTATTGTTCTGACGGATTCAGAAAAGGGGGATACAAAAGGCTCCAGATACACAGCATGTGCTGAATTTTTATTTCAGCAAGTCGAAGATCCAGTTTTAAACCAAGGAAAAAAGTTTGATAATAAATTCAAAAGCTACTTTAAATTTCTAGACCCCAGATTAGTGTGTTTAAGATATATTATTCCATTTTTGCATCAGATATCAATTCACACTTTGATAGATATAAACCTCCTCCAATTAAGAGGGTAATACAAACAGTAAGTATTGTGACTAATGAAATACTAATAGAAACAACAGGAGAGAAACCAAATAAAGGATGTCTAATCAACATGCTTTCATTTCCAAGTAATATCGGGCTATCTGAAAAAATTGAGAAAAACAAAATACAGCTACAAATTACGAAGCTATAAATTGTTTTAAAGATTAACGAAAAAAATGCAAAAATAAAAGTAATGAGAAATGTTCCGCCTATATTTAAAACAATAGAATAAATAATTATTTGACTATAGGATAATTGAAATGATGAGTATCTCAAAATGCTTTCGCCGTAAACTGTCAACTCCCATGTTGTACCCCCACTCAATTTCCAAACAACCCAAGTTAAGGACAATAATGATATGTAAAACACAATGATTACAGTACAAGAAAAAAACAGCTTGCTTACCCATAATTTGAATATTGATTTTGCTCTGATCCTGACAAAAGCACTGTGAGCAAATAGATCATCCTTTATGTATGTGTTGATCAATATTGCCCCGCTTAACTGAAATAGTAACCACCCAAAAGGAAACTCAAATGTATGTTGTTGGACAAGTTCAAAAGGGACACCTAAAAAGGTTTTACCAATGAGATCCCAAAAGGCAATAGAACTGTCAGGTATGTTAGTACGAAGAAAATACAGAGGATAAAGAAAATTCAATAGCGCAATCATAAATAATATAATGAAAACCCTGGTGGTTTTATTAACTCCAAGGGCCAAGTCCCTTTTAAAAAGCAAGAATAAACTATTCATAAAATAAATTCCTTTCCTATAAATCAACTAGGTATTAGCATAACACAGCATTTGAAATAAATAAATTAAAAGGTATTATTTTCTTTTAATATATGTTATAATCATTTAGTACCGGTACAAATTAAGGGTTTTTTGGAGAAGAAAGTGAAAAAAATATTTTTGGTTTATTTTAGTCTAATTGCTATAACTATGCTTAGTGCATGTCAAACAAACAAATACAATAACGTAATAAAAGATAAAACCCCAGATCCTTCTATAAGGATTGAAGATTTGGATAACAACAATAAAGAAAGACCGAATATTTTTTATTTTGATACCGAACAAGGTCGAAGTTTATTCGAGGTTGTATTTTGGAATAAGTTGGAGGGTAATCATTATTATCAAGGCCAAATAAAAAATAATGATGTGAGAATTGATAGGGTTTTTAAAGGCAAGAAAATAGAAGTCGGACCGCTTCCTAAGAATTATGAACTGGCGATGACCTTTAGTCAGAAAGAGCCGTTTCCGTCAACCATATTGGGAAAGGTTAAAGATGATAAAGGACATACATATAGTTGGAAACAGTCTTACGAAAGAGAAGATGCAGACCATGATTATTTAATCAATTTGCCTAAATTTAAAGGCAAAAAAGCAAAGATAGCGCTAAGAATGATTTGGTTAAATAAAAATGGTGATTGCATCGGCGTTGCAGATAAATTTTTTATTTTAGAAAAACAATAAGGAGAAACACATGATAAAGAAGCTAATAACTACACTAACTTTAGTACTGGGATTATCTCTTTCTACTATAGGAATTATGCATGCTTATGCAGGAGAACCAACCGCAAACTATAAGAATGCAGATTATAATTTTCGGTTTCTAAAAGGAAACCCTTATGACGAAACCAAATCCAGAACAAAATTTACTGATTCTTATTATTATATGTTTAATACAGAAAATAATACTTCTTATGAAGCTTGGGCAAGATCTCGCGGAAAAGATGTTTCAGGCGGGCACTATTATACAATAAAGAAAAACTACTATGGAAGAAAACTACTATGGAACTTGGCTGTTGAAAACACATGGTTTGGCTTGGGAACACCTTCTGTTACAATAGGTGCAAAGAAAAATGCAGCTGGTCATGCATATGGTAAGTGGAGTCCTGATTATGATCCAAAGAGTCCTTGATGAGATCAGAAGACTGAAATTATGAAAAAATCATATGAAAGTCGGCGACTCAGGTTTTTCTGAGTCGCTTCTATATTTAATAAAAGCGAGAGAAGGAAATTTATGTTTTATTTACTGCTATTTCGATTACTAAAACGACCGTCTTTTTATGTCTCATTGGCAATTGGAGCAGTTTTGGCCACGGCCTATTTTTGGACAGAGGAAATGCCATTAACAGAACATTTGGAACTAACTGGAGGGGTTTCTTTTACTCCCTATACAAAATGGATGGGGATAGGTGGAATCTCCGATTATCCGGCTCTTTACATGTTCTTGCTCCCAATTCTGGCAACACTTCCATTATCGGATCTTTACGCAAGAGATCGTTCAACTGGGTTTATTCGTTTTTTAATGATCCGAGGCAAGCATACACAATACTTTTTCAGTTTATTTTTCATTAATTTCTTAGCTGGAGTCGTGACTGCCATTTTTCCTCTATTGTTAAATATCTATTTGTCTTTTATGAAACTTCCAAATATAAGGCCTGATAGAGCTATTAACAACGAGATGCCCTTGGCATCTGATAATACCTTCTTTCCAGAATTATATTATACACATCCCTTTGTTCATATGATGTTATATGTAATTATCATTGGCATTTTTTCCGGCATGTTTGCAAGTATAGCTTTGGGAGCGGGAATGTTTATCAAAAGATCATTTATAGTTTTACTTATACCCTTTGCAAGTTTATACATAATTAACATGCTGCTTTCAACGATTGGCCATCAAGAAATGATTTCAACCAGCTTTTTGCAGGAACAGGCTACAGATGGTGTTAGTTTGAAGAGTCTTATTTTACACTTGATCGTTGGGTTCATCTTAGGTCTTTTACTATATATTCTAGGAGCTAAGAAAAATGTTGTTCGTTAACGAGCTTCGTTTTGTTTTAATAGATATGTGTCGTCATAAAAGGCGTTTAAGCTTTTGGTTCTTGTGTTTTTTGCTTTGTATAGTATATCTGGTAAAAGAAGGTGTTCCGCAAGTAGGGATAATGGGACCGCCTCAGGCGCTTAATTTATTTTTCTCTTCCTATACATTTGCCTTTCCAGTGTTGCCCCTGTTTTTAATGTTCCTTTCTTTCGGGGTACTGCCTTTTTTTGATTCAGTCCGTTTTATTCGTTATCAAAAACGAGAGAGAGTATTTTTATCATTATTATCTCGTGTTTTTTGGATTTGTTTAATGTTTACCATTCTGTATCTCGTTGGCGGAGTCCTTCTCGGCGTTTTTCTGTCTGGAAGATGGGATAATGTATGGCTATCGCCAGAAGGGGCTCCTTATTTTTTATATGGCAATAAATTACCTTTGGATCAATACTATTCATCGAATGTGATGATGGTTAGATATATCATTACAAGCTTATTGTTGTTTCATATGATTGGACTATTTGCAGTCGTTTGTTATGTGTTTATTAAGAAGTACATATACAGCTTTATCATTGTCACATCTGTGGTCATTCTTGATAAGATGCTTCATACTTACTTTGAGTTTTCTTTAATTAATGACCCGATTTCATTAGAAATGACGTCTTGGCTGATACCCGGATTATTTTCAGAAATGATTTATTTAATTGGCGGTTTCGGGATAATATTTGCTGTAGTTCTATATATATGTTTAATCAACCAAGATTATTTTAATGAATACAGCATCGATAATGAAAAAGAACTTTGATTGAGGTGAAACTCGTGTCAGAAGAATATATTAAAGTTGAAAGTGTAAACAAAGTTATCAAAAAGAACATTGTTCTTAAAAATATAAATTTATCTTTGAAAAAGGGAATGATATATGGATTTCGTGGACCTAATGGGTCTGGAAAAACAATGTTGTTTCGTGTGTTATCGGGATTGGTGAAACCAAGTGAAGGCAAAGTAATTATTGATGGAAAGGTATTACACAAAAATATTTCTTTTCCTGAAAGTATCGGAATATTAATTGAGTACCCTGGGTTTATTCCGGAATATACTGGTTTTGCAAACTTGAAATTGCTATCTATGATTCAAAATAAAATCAATGATCATGAAGTTTCTGCTGTAATCTCTCGTGTGGGTCTTGATCCAAATGACAAGCGAAAGTTCAGAAAGTATTCACTCGGCATGAAACAGCGCTTGGGGATCGCTCAAGCGATCATGGAAAATCCGGAGTTGCTTATTTTGGACGAACCGACTAATGCTTTGGATGAAGAAGCGGTTAAAACAGTACACCAATTGCTATTATCATTAAAAAATGAAGGAAAAACAATTCTGGTTGCAAGCCATGATAGAGAAACGCTTCAAAAGATTTCTGATATTATTTATGATATTGAGTCTGGGAAAATTGTTAAAGAAACTATGATCGATAAGGAAAAGAAAAATGACTAGAAAAAAAATCATTTTAGTAACGGTCGTTTTTTTTATTTTTTTCATTTTGATCAGCTTATTTCGATACCAACAAGTGAATGGGGAGTACTCCAACTATAAAGTAACCGAAAAAAATGTTACCACGAATGAAACGTTTGAGTTTCTAAAAATATCTCATACGTTTAGAAAAGCAAAGAAAATTAATACAATTGATGAAATGAGAAATAAAGTAACAGAGTATCGTATCCCAATCGAATTAAAAAATACGACAAAAGATAAGCTTACACTTCACCCTGAATTTTACAGAATGATGAGAGGTGAGGAAGAAACTGAGACAATAGACTTTATTGATAATAAGACAGGGGAAAAAATTTCGGATTTAAAACCCTATCAATTATTAAATGGAACGGTAACTTTCACATTTTTAAACGATAGTGAGAATAAATATCAGACTGTTGATCTTCATATTATTGGAAGTGATGGAGTGTCAGTACAAAAGTTTATTGTAAAAGTTTATTAGTTTCGTTAGCAGTATGATGTTTTTAGGCTAAAGACAACGACAGCTCTATCTTTTGCTGTCGTTGTCTTTAGTATGCTATGCTCTTTTCTCAAACAACTTCGCACTTTCCACAACAACATTCACAGCTTTCACCATATTGTCGGCGGAAATATATTTTGTATTTGCCGTGAAGTTTGCCCGCAGGTATTAAGATATTTGTGGCAAGGCCCCCCATGTATACAGCTGGGAGCCGTCTGTTCCGCCGCGGATTAGTTTGAAGATAGACTCGATGTCCAAGTTTTTCATCGCCTGAAAGGTAATGTCGAAGATCAACTTTTACAGGTTCGATTTTTTTCTCTTGTTGTAATACGGTCATTTATCTCGACATAAATTCTGTCTTTGCCATATTGCGCCCTCAATTCATGCAACACATCCAAGTCAATAACCCCCTATCATCCTAATAGACAATATAATATCTTCTATACTTGTTCATAGCACAGAATAAGTATTGAATGTAAAAGACACAAAAAGAATGTAGATGTAAAAAGGGCAAGAGCATTAGGGGAGGCTCTAGCAAAAGCAACAAGTTTGATTGTTAATAAAGGTTTCACTAAGGGGGCTCTAGAATACGTAAGGGATAAGCCAACGTTGGAATTAATAGGAGGCCAAGAATTAATTCATTTCCTTGAGGAAAATTTGGAGTAACTGGTTTGACCTTTATACCTAGTTGTATAAAAGAATTAGCCCAGATAAAATAAAACACAAAAATAAGAAATGACTGAAAAAGCACAATCATAAAGCTAGGTACATGTTTCTCAACACACTGAGAAATATAATTATGATTAATTAATTTAAGAGAAATCAGGTGAGCCCATGCCAAACAAAAGTAAACCCAATAGATTAATCACGGAGAAGTCCCCCTATCTGCTCCAACACGCCCACAACCCCGTAAACTGGCACCCTTGGGGAGAAGAAGCCTTCGAAAAAGCAAAACGCGAAAACAAGCCGGTTCTTGTCAGCATCGGCTATTCGACTTGTCATTGGTGCCATGTAATGGCTCACGAGTCCTTTGAGGACGAAGAGATCGCCGGTATATTAAACGATAAATTCATAGCCATCAAGGTTGATCGTGAGGAGCGGCCTGATGTAGATTCCGTGTATATGAGAATCTGCCAGCTGATGACGGGGCAGGGCGGGTGGCCGCTGAACGTGTTCGTCACACCAGATCAGAAGCCGTTTTATGCGGGGACGTATTTTCCGAAGACGAGCAAATTTAACCGTCCGGGCTTTATTGATGTGCTTGAACATCTGTCCGAAACGTTTGCGAATGACCGGCAGCATGTCGAGGATATCGCCGAAAACGCCGCCGCTCATCTTGAAGTCAAGATTCACCCGGCTGAGGGCATGCTTGGCGAACAGGCTGTTCATGACACGTATCGCCAGCTGGCCGGCGGGTTTGACACGGTGTACGGCGGGTTCGGCCAGGCTCCGAAATTTCCGATGCCGCATATGCTCATGTTTCTGCTTCGCTACTACAGCTATACGGGCAAGGAACAGGCTTTGGCCGGCGTAACCAAGACACTCGACGGCATGGCGAACGGCGGAATTTTTGATCACATCGGGTTCGGATTCGCCCGCTACTCGACTGATAATGAATGGCTCGTGCCGCATTTTGAGAAAATGCTGTATGACAACGCCCTTCTCCTGACTGCCTATACGGAAGCCTATCAAGTCACGGGTAATGAGCGCTACAAACAGATTGCGATGCAGATCGTAACGTTTATTCAGCGGGAAATGATGCATGAAGACGGCAGCTTTTTCTCAGCTTTAGACGCTGATACCGAAGGCCGTGAGGGGAAATATTACATATGGTCCAAAAAAGAAATCATGAATCTTCTCGGTGATGAACTCGGCCCGCTTTATTGCAAGGTGTATAACATCACAGATCAAGGCAATTTTGAAGGCGAAAACATCCCGCACCTCATTTTCACGCGGCGTGAGGCCATCCTCGAAGAGACCGGCCTCACCGGACATGAGTTGGCCGAACGCCTTGAAGAGGCAAGAACAAAATTGCTGGAAGCGCGTGAAAACAGAAGCTATCCGCATACAGATGACAAAGTGCTGACCTCATGGAACGCGCTCATGATTGCCGGGCTGGCAAAAGCCGCAAAGGTATTTCACGAGCCTGACTTTCTCAGCATGGCGGAAACAGCGATCCGCTTTCTCGAACGTCACCTCATGCCGGACGGGCGCGTCATGGTCCGATACCGCGAGGGCGAAGTGAAAAACAAAGGGTTTATCGATGATTACGCTTTTCTCATCTGGGGTTACCTTGAATTGTATGAAGCGGGTTTTCATCCGTCTTATCTGCAGAAAGCGAAAACGTTATGTACAAGCATGCTGAAGCTGTTCTGGGATGAACGGCACGGAGGTTTTTTCTTTACGGGGAATGATGCTGAGACTCTTCTTGTCAGGGAAAAAGAAGTTTATGACGGAGCCGTGCCTTCCGGAAACAGCGCGGCTGCCGTACAGCTGCTTCGTCTCGGCCGCCTGACGGGTGATGTATCACTGATTGAAAAAGCCGAAGCGATGTTTTCCGTGTTCAAACGGGAAATAGAGGCCTATCCGAGCAGCAACGCTTTCTTCATGCAAAGCGTACTGGCACACACAATGCCCCAAAAAGAAATCGTTGTGTTCGGAAGGAAAGATGACCCGGACAGAAAACGTTTCATTGAGGCGCTTCAGGAGCATTTCACTCCCGCCTATACGATTCTCGCCGCAGAACATCCGGATGAGCTTGCCGGCATTTCTGACTTTGCCGCGGGTTATCAAATGATCGATGGGAAGACAACGGTCTACATTTGTGAGAATTTCGCCTGCCGGAGGCCGACGACGGATATTGATGAAGCGATGAACACCTTACAAATCAGCAGCAGAGCCTAGGCGGCCTGCTGCTTTTCTTTTTTCACAAAACGGAATGCGAGCCATGCGAAGATGATGTTGATCACCAGAGTCGATATGCAATCGTATATTTCATAGCCGCCGGCTGCTGTTGTAAATATCGACGGAATGCCGCCGTATACCGAATGATCCTCTGTGAGAAAGATAAATAAAAACATATTATTGGCAGCGTGACCGCCAAGGGACATCTCCAGACTGCCCGTTTTAATCGTGATAAAGGTCCAGATCATGCCGATGGTAACATATCCGATTCCCGCCCAGAGAGCTCCATTTTCCATCTCCGGATTTCCGAAATGAAGTGCGCCGAATAATCCGCCGATAATGACCGTCAGAACCACCGCGTTTGCCGTCAATTTTCCGGCAAACTGAAGCAGAAAACCGCGAAAGAGAAATTCCTCCGCAGAGGTTTGAATCGGCACCAACAAGACGGCCGCCGCTAACAGCAGCAGAAAACGTGAAGCATGGAATTCCTGAAGCGTGAAACGATCCGGATGAATTAAAAAATCAATCAGCCCCGCGACAAACATCAGCACAACATATGTGCCGAATCCAAAGAAAATTCTCTTCCAGTTCAGCGACTGATTCGGTGTAATGATGGATAAAAACCGCCGCTTCATAATGAAACGAACCGCTATCCAAATGCCCGGAATCGCTATGAAATAGACGATATGCTGTAAATAAATATCCGCCAGCGGGTCACTTAATGCCGCCTCATCCCAATTTATCGTCAGTGAAGGATTGAAAGCGGACGTGAGAAACATATAAAACACGGTCAGTATGCTTCCGAAAAAGAACAAACCCACAATGAGCAACAGAGAAAGAAGATATCTCGATACACTATTTCTTCCCTCTGCGGGCCGTACAAACGTATTCATATTTATGCATCAACTTCCTTTCCTTCAACATTTTACAATATAAACAGAAACAGATATAGAAAATGTTATATATTTTAAGAAGAAAGCGCTATGCCGTTTCCTTTGGCTCTGGTTATTTACACTCTGTTTTTGCCAAAAAAAGACCTTTATAATGTATTCGTCAGATGAATTTACAGTATTTTCTGATTACAATTGCTAAGTCAGGGGGTTTTTTATGAAACATCAGACATTCTCAAATGTAGCGAACCGATTAGACCGTCTCCCCATTTCGCGTGTGCACTATCAAGTATTAACCGCTCTCGGAATCATCTATTTTTTCGATCTCGCTGATCTGTTTACGCTCAGCAACGTGGCTCCGGCGCTGATTGAGCATTGGGGCGTGAAGCTGTCCGTCATTGCCGACATCACGGCGGCATCCTTCCTGGGCATGTTTTTAGGCGCCTCCATCGGCGGAAGACTGTCCGATCGGATCGGCAGGAAAAAAGCGCTGAATTGTTTTGTCCTTGTCTTTTCGATCTCATCTTTTCTGAATGCACTGGCATGGGACATTCCGTCCTTAATGATTTTCCGCTTCTTGACCGGGCTCGGCGTCGCGGCCGCCATGATTGTGACGAACAGCTATTTGGCGGAATTTTTTCCATCATCCGTACGGGGAAAATACATCTCCTTTTGCGCCATGATCGGACTGATCGGCGTTCCCGTCACAAACGTTGTTTCCGCTTTTGTCATTCCTTTAGGCTCATGGGGGTGGCGGCTCGTATTCGTATGGGGGGCGGCCGGTCTCATTTATTTCTTTTTTATCCGCCGGCTTGAGGAATCGCCGCGCTGGCACGAAAATCGGGGCGCATATGATCAGGCAAACGCCATTATGAACCGTCTTGAAGCACGTATAGAGAAAGAAAAAGGCCCGCTTCCCGCGCCAAAAGAGGCGGCAGAAGTACATACAGTGAAGCACGCAGGCTACTTAGGGCTGTTTCAGGGCAGGAATTTAAAGATCACCATCATCCTGTCAACGGTATGGATTCTTGAAACCTTTGGCTTTTACGGCTTTGCTTCATGGGTGCCCAGCCTGCTGAAAAGCAACGGCATCACCATGGAAAAAACGCTGTGGTACAATGTGCTTCACTCTGTCGGCGCACCGCTTGGCGCATTGCTCGGTTCCATGATATCCGAGACGTTCCAAAGGAAATGGATTCTGGCCGCAAGCGCTTTTCTGACTGCCATTGCCGGACTGTTATACGGCATGACGTTTATTCCCGTCATGATTATTGTGTTTGGATTTGTCGTCAATGTCACGGAACGGGTTTTCACCTCAAACTTATACGCATATACATCGGAGCCGTATCCTACGGAATATCGCTCGGCCGGGAGCGGGCTGGCGTACGGGCTCGGCCGTTTTTCCAATATATTCGGATCCCTGCTCGTCGGATTTATAGCCGTTAAGCTCGGCTACATCAGCGTCTTTTTGTTCATCGGCGGCTGCTGGCTTCTATGTTCCGTTTTGTTAATTCTATTCGGTCCGAAAACTAATGCTCAGCAAATTTAATCAATAAAACAGTGCGGGTTCCCCCGCACTGTTACACTGTGATTTCTATCAAATTGCCTTCCCCATCCTCTATCACGCTCTCATAATATCCGTCACCCGTCACGCGCGGGCCGCTTACAACCTGAAATCCGTCGTTTTTAAACGTCTCCGTCAATTCATTCACCCGCTCCTTGCTGCCTGTAGAAAATGCGAGATGCGCCCATCCGGTCATATTCTGTGACGGAGCTTCATCAATGCCGCCTTTTTTCATAAGTTCCAGCCTGCATCCGGAGTCAAACGAAAGAAAATACGATTTGAAATCTTTTTTCTCATTATGATAAAGGTCATTGGCCTTGGCGCCGAAGTATTTCTCATAAAATTCTTTCATCCGTTCTAAATCTTTCACCCATATGGCCGCATGTTCAATTCGCATATGTCCGCCTCCTTTTTTTTCTCAATCTAGTTATAAAGCATGAAACCCATTTCAGCTCAAGACTTTTTCCGCTGAAATTGATACATAATTTGTTTTTTAACCGTTTCTCCGTGCAAAAACAGCAAAAATGCTTCCCTTCCGACCCGTTCCAAATGAAGTTCCAGAGATGGGATATTCAATGCCCGACTGACGCTCAGGTTTCCCTCGCCGATGATCTCCGCGTCCCATTTCTGTTCTTTCGCAAACTGGTACAAGCCGGCAGCCACATCATCACTGTGCGCATAGATGGCCGTCGGCGCCTTGTCGAAACCCCAGAAGTGTTCACCTGCCCGCTTTCCGTCGTCCATATCATGGCATCCGATCAGAATGCGGGTTTCATCAAGAGAGCCGAAAACCGCCTTATATGCGGTTACCTTGTCGGCCGTACTCGGGCTTTTTTCCGCTTCCCGCACACATGTAAAAGCAACATCTTGATGCCCGCGGTTTTTCAAATACAAAAAGCTTTCTCTGTAAGCTGCCTGCCTGTCATTATAAGCGCAGGGAATCTCTTGATGCTGCGTATATTCACAAGCGACAATGGGACCGTACTCCAGATAAGGCACAGCGGTTTCCCATTCATTCGCGCGGGACGTGACAATCAGTCCGTCAATCTTTTTCATTTTCAGCAGTTCGAAATAGGTCATCTCTATAGCGGGGTCATAGTTGGTGGGGAGAAGGGTTGTCACGTAATCATGGGCAAACGCTTCCTTCGTGATACCGTTTACAATTTTGTCAAAGCAGGGATGGTCGCTGTACGGCAAAATCACGCCGATTGTATTGGTCTTTCCTCGAATCAGATCAATGGCGGTTCGATTAGGGGTATAATCCAGCTCCTTCATCACTTGATTCACAAGACGCCTTTTCTCCTCAGATACGTACGGGTGTCGGTTTAATACGCGTGATACGGTAGCCACCGACACATTCGCCAGTTTCGCAATCTCTTTTATATTTGCCATGTGCTCCTCCGTTTTTGGTGATAAAAAAGCAGCAAGAGTGGATTTCTCTTACTGCTATCTCATCATAAATCCACTGTCATTTCAACAGGGCAATGGTCAGAACCCATGATATCGGCGCAAATGGCCGCTTCGCTGATCCGCGGCTTCAGTCTGTCTGAAACAATGACGTAATCAAGCCGCCAGCCGATGTTTTTCTCACGTGCGTTCGTCCTGTAAGACCACCAGGAATAGCCGCCTTCCCGATCAGGATATAAATAGCGGAATGAGTCGGTAAATCCGGTGTTCAGCAGGGCGCTGAACGCTTCCCGCTCCTGATCCGAGAAACCGGCGTTCTTCCGGTTGGCTTTCGGATTTTTTAAATCTATCTCCCTGTGTGCGACATTCAGATCGCCGCATAATATCACGGGCTTCTTCCGGTCAAGCTTCTGCAGATACTCCTTAAAATCGGCTTCCCATTGAAGACGGTAATCAATTCGCTCTAATCCGCGTTTGGCATTCGGCGTATAACAGTTGACGACGAACAGGTTCTCAAATTCAAGTGTGATCACCCGTCCTTCTTGATCATGATCGTCAATTCCCAATCCATAAAACACGTGAAGCGGCTTTTCTTTCGAAAAAACAGCCGTGCCTGAGTAGCCTTTTTTCACCGCATAGTTCCAATAGTCATGATACCCTTCAAGCTGTAATGATACTTGTCCGTCCTGTACTTTCGTTTCTTGCAGACATAAAATATCGGCTTTCGTTTCCTGAACGTAAGTATTGATATCTATCTTTTTCATCACGGCACGTAAGCCGTTTACATTCCAAGAAATCAGTTTCATGTGTTCCCCCCTGTCCGGCTCAGCCGGCATTCCAGTGTTTCAATGTTTCCGCCCTCTAATGCCAGCAGCTGCTTTTTCATTTCTAAACCGCCTCTGAATCCGGTCAGTTTTCCGTTTTTTCCGATGACGCGATGGCACGGAACCGTAATCAATACCGGATTTTTCCCGATTGCGGCGCCCACGGCTCTTACGGCTGCCGGTTTCTGAATCATTTCTGCTATATCCGTATAGGAGTTTGTCTCGCCGTACGGTATGTCCATAAGCGCTTTCCATACAGCAAGCTGAAATTCTGTCCCGTAAAGATCCACCGGCACTGAAAAAGCTGATCTGCCATTTTCGATGTACTCGGACAGCTCTGCCGTGTAAGACGCCAGCTTCTCATCATCACGTGCCAATCGGTATTGCGGCAGTGATTTTTTTGCCCACTGCTCAAGCTCTTCAAAGCTTCCATGATTTGAACCTATAAAGCAAAGCCCTTTAGATGTGGCGGCTGTATACAGGCTCCAATCATTCCGTGTGAAAAGTGTCCAATAGACCATTGTCTCTTTACTCATATTGAACCTCCCTGTCCCATTCCGGCAGTTTTTCGGTATTCTGTGGGCGAATTCCCGGTTCTCTTTTTAAAAAGAGTGGCAAAATGCGCTGTGTTTGGAATTCCGACCGTCAGAGCAATCTCCATGACTGTCATATCAGTATGCTTTAAAAGGTGTTCCGCCTTCGCCAATCTTATGTTCTGTATATACTCAATCGGGGATATTCCCCTGATTTTTTTAAATGTCCGCTGTAAATGATAAGGGCTGCCGTGACACATTTCGGCCAGTACACTCAGAGTCAGAGATTCGTGATAATGGCGTTCAATGTACTCAATGATTTGAGCAATCCATTCTTCATCAGGAAGACGAAGACCGTTCGGCCGGCACCTTTTACAGGGACGAAAATGTTTATCAAGCGCTGCATCAGCCGTATCAAACACCAGCACGTTTTCTTTATTCGGAACTCTCGATTTACAAGAAGGCCGGCAGAAAATCCCCGTCGTCTTTACTGCATAATAAAATGCCCCGTCATAAGAAGCATCATTGCGTATGATTGCGCTCCACTTTTCATCAGTCAGGATATTTCTGTCTGTCTCCATCTCAGCCACCCCCTGTTCTTCAGTATAAACAAATTCATTGCATAAGTACGCGTATTTGAATAGAGGAGCAAGATAACAAAGGTGTAAGAAGCACTTCCATGTTTCATGTGAAACATTTCGGCAGAATGGAGGGGGGCTGATATAAAAAAAGAGCAGGAGCCCGCAGGCTCTTGCTCTTTTCTTTCGGCTTACTCGCCAGTTACGTATGGAAGTAAAGCCATTTGACGTGCGCGTTTGATCGCGATAGTCAATTTACGTTGGTATTTCGCGTTTGTTCCAGTTACACGGCGAGGTAAGATTTTACCACGCTCAGAAACAAACTTTCTAAGAAGATCTACATCTTTGTAATCGATGTGCGTAATGCCGTTAGAAGTGAAGTAACAAACCTTACGGCGTTTCGCACGACCGCCTCTGCGTCCTCCTGCCATTGTCATTTCCCACCTTTCTCGTTATGAATATAGCGATAATCTATTAGAACGGAAGATCATCATCCGAGATGTCAATCGGCTTGCCGTCGTTGGCAAATGGATCATCATTAAAGCTGTTCCCTTGATTTCGTCTCTGGTTGTTCTGATTTCCGCCGAACGGATTATCATTTTGGCCTCCGCCAAAGTATTGGCCTCCGCCGCTGTTTCCTTCGTTGTATCCGCCTGATCCAGAACCGCCGTTGTTTTTAGGCTCAAGAAATTGAACACTTTCAGCTTGGACTTCTGTCACGAAGACACGCTGTCCCTGCTGGTTTTCATAATTTCTTGTCTGGAGTCGGCCGTCTACGCCGGCAAGGCTTCCTTTTTTAAGAAAGTTTGCAACGTTTTCGGCTTGTCTTCTCCAAGTGACACAATTAATGAAATCGGCTTCACGTTCTCCGGACTGGTTCGTGAATGTACGATTCACAGCAAGAGTAAACGTGGCGACAGCCGCACCGCTTGGCGTATAACGAAGCTCTGGGTCTTTTGTCAGTCTTCCGACTAATACAACTCGGTTAAGCATATGAAAGACCACCTTTTAACATTATATATTTCAAATTGCTTATTCTTCTTCTTTAACAACGATGTGGCGAATGATATCGTCACTGATCTTAGCTAAACGGTCGAATTCAGCAACCGCTGCAGCTTCAGACTGAACGTTTAAGATTTGGTAGAAACCGTCACGGAAATCGTTGATTTCGTAAGCAAGACGACGTTTACCCCAATCTTTTGTTCCAGTGATCTCCGCTCCGTTAGAAGTTAATACGTTGTTGAAACGCTCGATAACTGCCTTCTTTGACTCTTCGTCAATGTTCGGACGGATAATGTACATAACTTCGTACTTTTTCATCTGTTTGCACCTCCTTTTGGTCTAAGCGGCCCTATAATGGGCAAGGAGCAATAATTCTATTACTCACAAGTTTATATTATACCAAAGCTCTTGTCCCTTTACAACTGTGTCCTATACATTAAATCGGAAATGAATGACATCTCCGTCTTGGACTACATATTCCTTACCTTCCAGACGCACTTTTCCGGCTTCTTTCGCTCCGGACATTCCGCCGCCTGCCAAAAGGTCTTCATAAGCAACCGTTTCAGCGCGGATAAAGCCGCGTTCAAAGTCAGTGTGGATGATACCCGCACACTCAGGAGCTTTCATGCCTTTTCTGAATGTCCATGCGCGCACTTCCTGTTCGCCCGCCGTAAAGTATGTCGCAAGGCCGAGAAGAGAGTATGACGCTTTAATCAGCTGATCAAGACCTGATTCTTCGATGCCGAGCTCCTCAAGGAACATTTGTTTTTCTTCGCCTTCCAATTCAGCAATTTCAGACTCAATTTTCGCGCAGACGACGATAACTTCGGCGTTTTCACCCGCGGCGTACTCCCGGATTTTCGCAACATATTCATTATCTGAAGGATCAGCCACTTCATCCTCGCTTACATTTGCCACATAAAGCACGGGTTTTGACGTAAGCAAATGAAGCTGCTTCACAAGCTTTTGCTGTTCTTCCGTAAATTCAACGGAACGGGCAGGCTTTTCTTGTTCGAAAGCTTCTTTTAATTTAGACAGAATGTCAAATTCAAAAACCGCTTCTTTGTCTTTTTGCTTAGCAAGCTTGCTTACACGCGTGATGCGTTTTTCGACTGTCTCCATGTCGGCAAGAATCAATTCAAGATTGATCGTTTCAATATCGTCAATCGGATCGACTTTCCCTGACACGTGCGTAATATTGTCATCAGCGAATGCGCGTACAACGTGACAGATCGCATCAACCTGACGGATATGAGAAAGAAACTTATTTCCGAGTCCTTCACCTTTAGATGCGCCTTTTACGATCCCCGCGATATCAGTGAATTCAAACGCAGTCGGCACCGTTTTTTTCGGGTTCACCAATTCAGTCAGCTTTTGCAGACGTTCATCCGGCACTTCCACGATCCCCACGTTCGGGTCAATTGTACAGAACGGGTAGTTGGCTGATTCGGCACCAGCCTGGGTAATTGCATTAAATAACGTCGATTTTCCGACATTCGGCAAACCGACAATTCCAGCAGTTAAAGCCATTCTTTCATCTCCTCTATATCAAACCATCATCGTATAAACGTATTGTAAACCTAGAGCAATTATAAGGAGGTTCATAGGAAAAGACAAGCTGAGAAAAAAGCATTTCCCGCCCTCTCTCTCCTTAGATTATCCTTTTTTAACCGCTACCAGACAGTCAAAAAGCGTACTTCCCATTCCATTATCGGAATTTGAATCCTTTGTGAGCATGTTGACGGAGCCTCCGAATGCCGCCCACATGCCTTCATCTATATTTACTGTCTTCGGGTGAGCCTGCTTCATGATTTTCACCCTGCCGCGCAGACGGCCGCGGTCATTGTATACCTCTGCCGTATCTCCGTCTTGAAGTGAAAGCTCCTCGGCGATATCCGGCGACAGATCCACCTGAATCTGCTGAAGCTTTTCAATAAACGGCACGTGCTGTGAATGATTGGAGCGCTGCGGGTGAATGGACAGCAGCGTATACGGATATTTCCCGGCCAGTCCGGCGTCATGATAAACAGACTCCTCCGGTACTTCCAATTGAGGGAGGCCGCTGTATCCTTTCTCTTCTGCCAGTGACGAGACGAATTCAAATTTTCCGCTCGGGGTTAAAAATTGAAAATCACTCCACGGAACCTGTTTGACCGGAAGCGGCATATGTCCTTTTTCCTTTAATTGCTCAAGGGTGATTCCTTCTTTCTCCAAAGAAGAGAGCCCCATTTTTAAGAAATCTTCCGTACTGTAATCAAAGAGTTCCCCGAATCCGAGACGCTTTGCGAGCTCCGTCCAGATCCAGCGGTCTGATTTTGCCTCTCCCTGCGGTTCCGCAAGCTTCTTGCCATATTGAACATAGTGATGATACATGCTGGAATAATAAATATCTTCCTCTTCAAAAACAACGGCCGTCGGCAGCACATAGTCACAGAGCTTCGCCGTATCGGTCATGACCGAATCAATGGCCACTGTGACCGGTGTTTTTTCAAACACTTCCTTCACTTTTTTTGTATTCGGCACCTGTGTCAGCGGATTGCCGCACGTCACGATGATCATCTCAATCGGCGGATCGGCTGCATTCAGCGCCTCTTCGGCTTGAGTCATCATCGAAAACGTTCTCGAACTTTTCTTCAGATCAGGACGGGTGAGCTCGGCCTTTGCAAAGCTTTCACCGACTTGCACATTTCCGAAGTTTGCGCCGCCGCCTTTGATACCTACATTTCCGCTCGCCGCAGCTAAAGCGTCAATCCACCGTATCGTCCCGCCCCCGTTTTTATATCTCTGCATCCCAAGACCCATAAAAGTGGAGGCGGGACCGTCAGCATATAAATCAGCAAGATATTCTAGCACTTCTAAAGACGTTTCTGTTTTCTCAATGATCTCCTCAAAAGAAATCGTCTGCAGAAGCTTTTCTATTTCTTCAAAACCGACCGAATGCCTTTGAATGAAATCAGAATCGGTTCTGCCGGTTTGGCATAATATTTTTATAACACCCGCCGCAAGCCAGCCATCCATGCCGGGTTTGACGGATATATACCGATCGGCAAGCTTTGCAGTCGGGTTAAAAATAGGATCAATGACCGTCAGTGTCGCTCCTTTTTTCTTCACCTGCTGCAGATGATGATAGAGGTGCATATTCGTCCGGGACACGTTTCTGCCCCATACGATCACATGCTTGCTGTGATAAATATCAAGCGGTCCATGCCCGTAAGAACGCCCGAAATCCCAGCGCTGCGCTTCAATGCCGGAACCCCAGCAAATGCTGCCCGAAATCTCCGTCACACCGCCGTATCCATTGAAAAAACGCTGGTCGAGCGCCTTCAAAAGACCGTTATTGGCGTAATCATGACTGTGCAGCACTGCGGCAGTGCCCAACGTCTCCTTAATCACCGCCATTTTTTCCGCGATTTCATCTAACGCCTGCTCCCAGGAAACGCGGACAAATTCGCCGTCTTTCTTTTTTAAAGGAAAACGAAGCCGTTCCGGCGCATTCGTTTTCGTCTCCAGCATTCTGCCGCGGCCGCAAATTTTCCCTTCTGTAATGGGATGATTCGGGTCTCCGTCTACTTTCGTCACCTTTCCATCCTCAACTGTCACCAAAAAGCCGCAGCTGTCCCAGCAATTCAGCGGGCACGCTGACTGATGCACTTTGCTCATCGGGCCTCTTCCTCTCCTCTATATGAAAAAGCATGAGCGCCAGCCCTTATGATGTAGGCTCCTCATGCTTGACGAGTACTTTTTTCAGCTTTCTCTCAAAATCTCTTCTCGGAATCATGACACTGTGGGAACAACCCGTGCATTTGATCCGAATATCCATTCCCATCCGAATGATTTTCCACCTGTTTTCACCGCAAGGATGCGGTTTCTTCATTTCAACAATATCATTCAGGCCAAAGTCTTTATCCGCCAAGACCCTTCACCTCTCTCCATAGACTGCTTTATTTATTGTACAAAAAAAGACAGGATAAGAGCAACGGCCGCACTCAAAATGAGCATTATACTTTTTTCCATCTCCCTAAAATAGGGTAAAGAAGAAGACATACCAGCAAATAAAGACTTAAAAGCCCGTAAATGGGATATAAAATCGCAATCAAATCTGAAAAACCGATTGTCGTAAAAGGCACCATCACAGCTAAAAGAAGAGATACGAGCGTCCATCTCGGCAATTTCACAAATGCAAGCATGCGGCTGGACAGCCCGAACAGACCGGTCACCGTTGTCGTATAGATGGCTAAAAAAAGCACGGCGGCCATACAAACAAATAACGGATAAGGAGCGCCTTCAAGGACGGCGAAAAGAGGAATCTCATATTGTGTAAGACTGCCTGAAAGCTGTACAAGCGTTTCATTGTAAACAAATGAAATCATACCGAAAATCAGCCCGCTTGCAACGCTTGCGATTTTGGCTTCTCCCAGTCCCTTCATATCTTTCCCGATTGAAGAAAGAACAGCGACAACAGAAAGAATGTTTAAGGACGTGAAGGTAATGCTTGCCGGCCAATTATACTGGCGGGTCAAGTCTATCGTCCACGTGTAATGATGCGTTGTCTGAAAAAAGACCAATGCATATAACAGCCCCGCTACAAGAATCGGTATCAAAATACTATTCAGAGATAATATCCCTTTTATATCCCAAAAGAATAAACCCACGGTCACAATGCAAAGAAGAAAAATACCGATCCAAAACGGCAGCTTGTACATTTGCAGCGTCACACCGCCGCCGGCAATCATAACCATCGTCATTGAAAACAAATAAAACATAATAAGCACATCATAGACTTTAGCAAGAGCCTGCCCCATCAGATGCTCAAGCACAGGTAAAAAGTGCGTTGATTGAACCCGATAGCTGATCTTCAACACAATATAAGCCGAAATCGTAAACATGACTGTAAACAATACAATAGCCAGTCCGCTTTCGACACCGAAAAACTGCCATATTTCCTGCCCGCTTGCATACCCGGCCCCAATCTGGCTGCTTAATATGAGCAGCATCCACTTCATCCCGGCTCTCCACACCCTCATCACCTCATAAAATTTCTGATCATCTCCGCATATTGCTACTATATTGAGTGACAGCAGCAAACATTCATACAATTGGGACAAATATGGTATGATAACGACGATTGACTATTCAGAAACTTCATTTATGTTAGGCGCTCAAATCATGGACATCAGGCGTTTAATCGCAAGTGATACCCAGCCTTACTCCGATTCAGGCTCAAAGCTTTAAAAGATCACCCGGACGCATTCGCCGTCAGCTATGAGGCCGTCCGAAAAATGCAAAGCCAGGCTTGAAGCCGGCAATGCCATCTTGCTTGGCGCCTTTGAACAAGACAGCCTGATAGGAATCCTCAAGATCTCCAAGCATCTGCTGTTTAAACTAAGACACATTGCGGTTATCGGTTCTATGTATATTTCCCCCAAACACCTAGGGTCAGGCGCGGGAAAAGCTTTAATGACGGAAGCCATCAGCCGGGCAAAAAAGATGAAAGACACAGAACAGCTCCATCTCTCTGTTACTTCAACAAATGGAACCCGCAAAAAAACTCTGCGCTCAGTTAGGATTATCCTCTTCTCTGCAGAAAAAAGAGCGCTGGAATTAGATCATCAGCAATATGTTGATGTAGATCAAATGGTCTTACTTCTTTCATGAACTTAGAGAACAACTGCTCTGGGTTCTTTTTTTCTATCCCGCTCTTTTCAAACAACCGGCATGCTGATCATGACATAAGCATAAAAAAAGGCAGCGCTGGATATACTGTAAACAACCATACATCACCAAAAACAACAATGTAATACTCGTATGACATGACAAGGAAGTGAACCTTATGAATCGAAAAGGCGGGCTTTTTTCTCAAGAACGGGCAAAACAATATGTTTCTCATACGGATTCTTCTGCTGCGAATCAAATACAAGCAATCCTTACTTCATCTTTACGTAAAGCAGCCGGCAGACCGTTAGTCACCGTATGTATCGGTACAGATCGGTCGACCGGAGATTCATTAGGTCCGCTCGTAGGAACAAAGTTAGAAAAAATGAATTTAGGCAGATTGCACGTTTACGGCACGCTGTCAGATCCTGTTCACGCCGTCAATATGAAAGACAAGCTGAAAGATATTCAACATCTACATAAAAATCCGTTTATTATAGCGGTTGATGCTTGTTTAGGCCGCGTCAAAAGCGTAGGCTCATTTCAAATCGGCGATGGGCCGCTGAAGCCCGGAGCAGGTGTTCAAAAAGACCTTCCTGAAATCGGTGACGTCCATATCAATGGAATCGTCAATGTCAGCGGGTTTATGGAGTATTTTGTCCTGCAGAATACGAGGCTTCATCTTGTTATGAGCATGGCAAATGTTTTAGCAGAGGGGTTACAGCTGACAGATAAATCAGAAGGCCGGCAGGAACGGCTCAGTCCGTTTCATAAGCTGACAAGACGTATATAAAAAACCATCTTTTTTTAAAAAGATGGTTTTTACGCTTCTCTTTCGGACAATAGTTCCAGGATACGTTCAAGATCTTCATTTGAGAAAAACTCAATCTCAATCTTCCCTTTTTTCTTTTGTCTCTTAATATTGACTGTTGTTCCGAAGTAATTTTGCAAATACGATTCCCGCTCTTTTAACACAACATCTTGAACAGGTTCTTTTTTCTTTGTTTCACGTGGAACATTGTTGTTTAACTGCTGAATCAGCTGCTCAAGCTGGCGGACGTTCAGCTGTTCTTCAACCACTTTCTTCACAAGCGGTTCAAGCTTGTTTTTATTTTTCAAGCCAAGCAAGGTTCTGCCGTGTCCCATGGATAACGTACCTTCTGCAATGAGGTTCTGGATGCTTTCCGGCAGCGTCAGCAGTCTTAAATGGTTGGCAATATGAGGCCTGCTTTTCCCGAGCCGTTTAGCGAGCTGTTCCTGGGTTAAATCCAAATGCTTCAGCAGTGAGTCATATGCCAGAGCTTCTTCAAGCGGTGATAAGTCTTCACGCTGAAGGTTTTCCAAAAGAGCGATTTCCCGCATCAGCGATTCAGATAAATCCCGCACGATAGCCGGCACTGTCTCTTTACCGGCAAGTTTTGCGGCGCGGTAACGGCGTTCGCCGGCTACAATATCATAGCCCTTCAATGATTTTCTCACGATAATGGGCTGAAGAATGCCATGCTGAATGATGGATTCCTTCAGTTCAGCTAATGACTCATCATCAAATTGTTTTCTTGGCTGATAAGGATTGGGGCGTAAATCACTGATTTTAATTTCTTCCACTGTCTCTTCAGACAAATCAACCTGATTAAACAACGCGTTAATCCCTTTTCCGAGCCCGCCTTTAGCCATTCGCTGCCACTTCCTTTGCTAAATCTAAATATACTTCCGCACCTCTCGAACGCGGATCGTATAATATGATCGGCTTGCCGTGACTCGGCGCCTCACTTAAACGGACATTGCGAGGAATAATGGTTTGATACACTTTATCTCTAAAGTATTTCTTTACCTCTTCTATCACTTGAATGCCAAGATTCGTTCTGGCATCAAGCATCGTCAGAAGCACTCCTTCTATCATTAAGTCGGTATTTAAATGTTTTTGCACAAGCCGAACTGTATTTAATAATTGACTCAATCCTTCAAGAGCGTAGTATTCGCACTGAACCGGGATAACGACTGAATCTGAAGCGGTAAGCGCATTAATCGTTAATAACCCGAGAGACGGAGGACAATCAATAATCATGTAATCGTAATTTTGTTTCACAGATTCTAATGCTCTTTTCAGCCTGACCTCCCGTGAGATCGTCGGAACCAATTCGATTTCCGCTCCCGCAAGCTGGATCGTGGCCGGAATGACATCTAAGTTCTCTACTGAAGTCGGTTTAATAATATCTGTAACATCTGCATCATCTACTAAAATGTCGTACACACAATGATCCACATCGGCTTTTTCAATCCCTAATCCGCTCGTTGCATTGCCCTGCGGATCAATATCAACAAGAAGAACCCTTTTACCTATGTAAGCCAAGCAAGCCCCCAGATTAACAGAAGTCGTCGTCTTCCCGACTCCGCCTTTTTGGTTCGTAATTGCTATGATTTTTCCCACGATGTCACCTACCTTCACATGAACATGTACTGTCTTGTTTCTATCTTATCAAAAAAAGAGTAAAGCGTTTTATTTTTTTCATAATTTGTTTATCAGCAAGTGAAAAAAATGTAAACGAAAAAGACACTTTCTAATATAAGTTCTCCGATAAAGTGACTTTTTTGACTGTAAAAAGACAATTCACGACACAAAAAGATAAAATTTTACATATATAATGTATAGTGCACAATAAATCTATTATTATCTCAAAATAGTTTTTTGATTAAAATAAAAACTCCCCTGCTGATCAGGAGAGTTTTTATTTAGGTATCCGAATGGTAAGCTGGATGTACTCTTCGAATTCTTCTTCTTCAGTGTTCAGCCTGACGCCGCTGTCTTCCACCATGGACAGTGACTGACGAATCGTATTCATCGCAATTCTTGTATCCCTGCTGAACGCTTTGCGTCTCGGCTTTGGTTTCTGCTTATTCTGTTCAAGCATTTTCACCACTCTGTCTTCTGTCTGCTTGACGTTTAAGCTTTTCTCAATGATTTCCGCAAGCAATGTGACCTGAAACTCCGGCTGTTTGAGCGGAATCAGTGCTCTTGCATGACGTTCCGTAATTTTTTTCTCCATAATCGCATCCTGGACGGGTTCCGGGAGCTTTAACAATCGGAGCTTGTTCGCAATCGTTGACTGGCCTTTTCCTAAGCGCTGCGCCAAGGCTTCCTGTGTTAAATCATGAAGTTCTAACAGTCTTGCGTACGCATGAGCTTCCTCAATGGAGGACAATTCTTCCCTTTGCAGGTTTTCAATCAAAGCGACAGATGCTGTTTCCGTATCAGAAAAATCTTTAATAATTGCGGGAATCTTCTCCCATTCAAGCGTCTGTACCGCTCTCCAGCGCCTTTCACCCGCAATGAGCTCATATTGTCCTTCATCTTCTGTATGTCTGACAACAATCGGCTGAATGATGCCGTGTGTATGGATAGTCATTGCTAACTCTTTGATTTTTTCATCTGAGAAAATGGTGCGTGGCTGAAAACGGTTGGGAACGATAGCATGTACCGGTATTTCGAGTATCTCTTCTTTGTTTGTATCATGCTCAGCTATCTCCGGTTCCTCTTCCTTCTCACCAAACCCGAAGAAACGAGAGAATGAATGCTTCATGTACCTACACCACCTTTAAAAACTGCCATTTTTATAATTCTATTTTCTCATGGTTTTTCCTGCTGTATCTTCATCAATTTTGCAGAAAATATGATGGAATTGTCACATCAGGCTGTCTAAATTACCCTTCAATTGGCGATTTATTTGGAGTACCCGGTTTTCTCGGATATTTTTTCGGAGTGCTTTTCGTCTTGCGAATGATCATAATGTTCCGTTCACTTTCTTCAACGGGAAGTGTAAAGGAATGAACTTGTTCAAGCTCTCCTCCCAATACTTTAATCGCCTTTTGCCCCGCTTTCAGCTCTTCATCAGCGGCTGCAGCTTTTAGTGCCGCAAATATACCGTTTTTCTTGGCCAGCGGCAGACAAAGCTCACTCAGGACCGACAGACGCGCCACCGCACGGGCCGTCACGAGATCGAAGCTTTCCCGGACGTCTTTCCGCTGTCCGAATGTCTCCGCTCTGTCATGGACAAATGTTGTATGCTCTAATTGTAAAGCATCAGAGAGAGTTTCCAAAAACGTAATCCGCTTATTCAGTGAATCGACGATGGTGACATGCAGATGCGGGAAGCAGATTTTGACGGGCAGGCTTGGAAAACCGGCGCCGGCGCCGACATCACAAAGAGTGGTGACCTTTTCAAAATCAATATAAAATGCCGCCGTTATCGAATCATAAAAATGCTTGAGATAAACTTCCTTTTTCTCAGTGATGGATGTCAGATTCATTTTTTCGTTCCATTCCACGAGCATCCGGTAATACAACTCGAATTGCTCCAGCTGGCGGTCAGAAAGGGAAATCCCTTTCTCCGCTAAACTGGATGTAAATTCCTCTATATTCATGCCGTCATCCTTTCTATTCAGCTACCTTGGCAATACGGCCCTGCTCCAGGTATACCAGCAGGATTGAAATGTCTGCCGGATTGACGCCGGAAATACGGGACGCTTGAGCAACTGATAAAGGACGCACTTCTTTCAGCTTTTGACGCGCTTCAGTAGCAATTCCTTTAATGGCGTCATAATCAATCCGATCAGGGATTTTTTTGTTTTCCATTTTCTTCAGCTTTTCCACTTGCTGCAAGGATTTTTCGATATATCCTTCATATTTCACCTGAATTTCCACTTGTTCCGCCACATCTTGCGGAACCGGAGAATCTGCAGGCGCAAGTTTTGTCACTGTTTCATAGTTCATTTCCGGACGTTTCATTAAATCTGTGCCGCGCACTCCGTCTTTCAGCTCGCTTCCGCCGAGTGAACGGATATATTCCTGATTCTCAGGAGACGGCTTGATAATAACAGACCAGAGACGTTTTTTCTCTGCCTCGATCGCCGCTTTTTTCTTCTCAAACGCTTCATAGCGCTCATCAGAAATTAAGCCGATCTCATGGCCGATTTCCGTCAGGCGAAGATCCGCGTTGTCGTGACGGAGCAGCAGTCTGTATTCCGCCCGTGAAGTCAGCAGACGATACGGTTCATTGGTTCCTTTCGTTACCAAATCATCAATCAATACACCGATATAAGCATCGGAACGGCTGAGGATCACTTCTTCTTTTCCAAGCGCTTTGCGGCCTGCGTTGATCCCTGCCATAATTCCTTGCCCGGCTGCTTCCTCATAACCTGATGTACCGTTAATTTGACCGGCTGTGTACAGGTTAGGGATTTTTTTCGTCTCCAGTGTAGGCCAGAGCTGCGTCGGTACAATCGCGTCATACTCAATCGCGTATCCGGCTCTCATCATCTGCACCTTTTCCAGTCCCGGAATGGTCGCCAGCATCCGCTGCTGCACGTCCTCAGGAAGACTCGTGGATAGACCCTGAACGTATACTTCCTGCGTATTTCTGCCTTCCGGCTCAAGGAAAATCTGATGGCGCGGTTTATCATTAAACCGAACGACTTTATCTTCAATCGAAGGGCAGTATCTCGGTCCCGTTCCTTTAATCATACCGGAATACATCGGCGAACGATGCAGGTTGCTGTCGATGATCTCATGAGTCTCAGGACTCGTGTAAGTCAGCCAGCAAGGCAGCTGATCGGTAATGTATTCAACCGTTTCATATGAGAAAGCGCGCGGAACCGGGTCCCCCGGCTGGATTTCTGTTTTGCTGTAATCAATGGAATCGCTTGAGACACGAGGAGGCGTGCCCGTTTTAAAACGGACGAGATCAAAACCGAGCTCCTCTAAGTGCTCAGAAAGTTTAATAGACGGCTGCTGGTTATTCGGACCGCTTGAGTAAGACAGATCCCCGAGAATGATCCGCCCTCTTAAATACGTTCCGGTTGTCAGCACGACCGTTTTTGCCTTGTATTCAGCACCGGTTTGCGTAATGACACCGCGGCACTCTCCGTCTTCAATGATTAAACGCTCGGCAATCCCTTGAAGAAGTGTCAAATTCGGTGTTTTTTCCAGCGTATGCTTCATTTCGTGCTGATATTGGAATTTATCCGCCTGCGCACGCAGCGCCCGTACGGCCGGACCTTTTCCTGTATTCAGCATTCTCATTTGAATATGAGTTTTATCTATATTTCTAGCCATTTCTCCGCCGAGCGCGTCAATTTCGCGGACGACAATCCCTTTCGCGGGGCCGCCGACAGACGGATTACATGGCATAAACGCAACCATATCAAGATTAATCGTCAAAACAAGCGTTTTGGCTCCCTGGCGCGCGGATGCGAGGGCAGCCTCAACACCGGCATGCCCGGCGCCGATGACAATCACGTCGTATTGGCCTGCTTCATACCCCATGGTTTTTTCCTCCCTTTTATTTACCTAAACAAAATTGTGAAAAGAGCTGATCAATTAAGCTTTCGTGGACGGCATCACCGATGATTTCGCCCAGCAGTTCCCAGCACCTTGTCAAATCAATTTGCACCATATCAATCGGAACATCCTGTTCAATCCCGTTCAGCGCATCATCAATCGCTTGCTTTGCCTGATGCAGAATCGAAATATGACGGGTGTTGCTGACATAGGTGAGATCTCCGCTTTCGATCGCTCCTGTATAAAATAGCGACTGAATCGCTTCCTCTAAATCTTGAATGCCTTCTTCTTTCAGCAATGAGGTCGTGACGACAGGCCGGCCTTTCGCCAGTTCCTTGACGCGCTCAGCGTCAATCTTAGCCTCAAGGTCCGTCTTATTCATAATGACAATGACGTCCATTCCCTCAACCGCTTCAAACAATTTCACATCTTCTTCAGAAAGCGCTTCGCTGTGGTTAAGCACAAGCAAAATGAGATCCGCTTCCTTCAGAACCTGCCGTGACCGTTCCACACCGATTCTTTCGACGATGTCTTCTGTCTCACGGATTCCGGCGGTATCGACAAGCCGAAGCGGCACGCCTCGCACGTTGACATATTCCTCAATCACATCACGCGTCGTTCCCGGAATATCGGTTACGATCGCCTTCGTTTCATGGACAAGGCTGTTAAGCAGAGAGGATTTCCCGACGTTCGGACGGCCGATGATCACGGTAGACAGTCCCTCACGCAAAATTTTCCCCTGCTCAGACGTACGGAGCAGCGCCTCGATTTCTTTCTTCACGCCGCTTGCCTTCTCCACTAAAAGCTGATGCGTCATTTCTTCGACGTCATCATATTCCGGATAATCTATATTCACCTCAACATGGGCAAGTGTTTCTAACAACTCATCACGCAGACGGCGGACAAGCGCGGAAAGCCGTCCTTCCATCTGGTTCATGGCGACATTCATGGCACGGTCCGTTTTGGCCCTGATCAGATCCATCACCGCTTCCGCCTGTGAAAGGTCAATCCGTCCGTTTAAAAATGCGCGCTTCGTAAACTCACCGGGTTCTGCCAGTCTCGCACCTTCTCTTAAAGCAAGCTGGAGCACCTGATTAACCGTCACAATACCCCCGTGACAGTTGATTTCAATGACATCTTCCCTTGTGAATGTTCTGGGCGCTCTTAAAACAGACACCATGACTTCCTCAATAATCCGTCCCGTCGTACTGTCCGCGATATGCCCGTAATGAATGGTATGCGATTCTGCCGAACTGAGCGTTTTGCCTTTCGGACCCTTGTACATTTTGTCGGCGATCTTTACGGCTTCCGGGCCGCTCAGCCGAACGATCGCAATCGCGCCTTCACCCATCGGAGTTGAAATCGCCGCAATTGTATCCATGCTGTTCACCTCTCTTTATCTCTGTTTCCATCTATATAAAAAATTTATTTATGCCAAAATTAAAAGATAACATAGTTTGGTTTGAAGTGGAAGATACGTTATCCACAAAAGCAGAAATTCATCCCTTATTACTTTAACTTATCCACATGTGAATAACAATTAATTTTATTTCCTAAAACCTTTTTTATCAACAGCATAGACCGAAAAAGAAAAAACTTAAACGCAAAAAATGCGATTCTGCTCAGGAATAGAGCCATTTTTACCAATAAAAAAACCGAAGTTCCGATTTTACCCGGACTTCGGTTTTCTGCTATCTTTATGGGAAATAACGAGATGGCGGTACCGGCCTTCACCGGTAGAAAACGTTTTGATATTTGGATGCTTTGACAGCGCGTCATGGATGATTTTTCTTTCACCTGACGGCATCGGTTCTAAATGCACCTCTTTTTTCGTTTTCGACACTTGCTTGGCCAGCCTGTTTGCCAGCTGATCCAGAATTTCTCTTCTTTTCCGCCGATAATTCTCAGCGTCGACAACGGCTTGGCGATACTGGCCGGAGCCGCGGTTCAAAACAAGCTGCGTCAATGTTTCCAAGGCATTGAGTGTTTGTCCTCTTTTGCCAATAAGCAGCGCCGCTTTTTCACCTTTAATGTGAAAACAGACTGTTTTCTTGTTTTCTTCCGTAACAATCTCAGAAGGCCCGGCAATGGAATGGATGATTTCTTCTAAATACGCTTTCGCTTCCTGAACAGGATTTCTTTTCTCTTCCAGTTCTACGATCGCATTCTTTTTTCCGAAAATACCCAAAAACCCTTTATATTCTTCTTGCACCACCGTTATTTCTACTTGATCTTTCGTCAGTTGAAGTTCCTGAAGGCCTGATTGAACTGCTTCTTCGACATTCCGTCCCGCAGCAGTCACCTTCTTCACTTTTTCTTTCCTCCGGCTTTCTGCGTTTCCGGATCGTGTTTAATGTCAGGTCCTTTAATAAGGAATGTCTGAGCAATCATAAACAGGTTTCCGACTACCCAATACAGAGAAAGCGCGCTCGGGAAGTTGATCGCAAATACGATGATCATGATCGGCATAATCCATACCATCATTGCCATTTGAGGATTCTGAGTCGGATTTCCCGCCATCATCAGCTTCTGCTGGACAAAAGTGGCCACACCGGCAACGATAGGAAGAATATAGTAAGGATCCTTCTCTCCTAAATCAAACCATAAAAAGCTGTGCTGTGAAATGGCTTGCGTACGCATAATCGCGTGGTAGAATCCGATCAAAATCGGCATTTGAATCAGGATCGGGAAACATCCCGCCAGCGGGTTTACCCCGTGCTTTGAAAACAGGGCCATTGTTTCCTGCTGAAGCTTCTGCTGCGTTTTTTGATCTTTAGAGCTGTATTTTTCTCTGAGCTTCTGCATTTCAGGCTGCAGCGCCTGCATCGCTTTTGAGCTTCGAAGCTGCTTGATCATCAGCGGCAGAATCAGCAGACGAATTAAAATCGTAACGATGATGATCGACAAACCATAGTTATCGCCCGTCAGTTTCGCTACGTACGTAATGACTTCTGACAATGGATACACAACATATTTGTCCCAGAAATGCGGACTATTCGCCGTAATCGGCTCTTTCACACTCGAGCACCCGGCCAGCAGCACGAGCATACCGACCATACTCAGTAGTAACCATATTCTCCTTTTCAAGAACGTTTCCTCCTATACCAATCTTTATAAACCTTGTATGTATTTTAGCATCTTTCAGTTTCAAATGGCGTTCATTTTTCGCCAAATAAAAGGAAGCGCTTTTAAAAACGTGAAGAAAACAAAATATGAGCTATTTTGACGAAGATTTCTTATATAATGAGGTTTTTCTGAATAAGTGCTGCAGACTCTTTTTCGTTTCTTCAAAACTGAGGTCGCCGGCGGGTTTTCTTGCGATAATAATAAAATCTTTCGGCTTGAGCAGCTCTTTTTCCTCCTGAACCGCCTGCCTGATTAACCGCTTCACCCGATTGCGCACGACGGCATTGCCGATTTTTTTACTGACAGAAAGCCCTACCCGGAGCTCTTCCTGTTTCGGCTGATCAAGCGTATACAGCACGAACTGGCGGTTTGCCATAGACGTTCCGCGTTTAAACACTTTTTGAAAATCTTCATTTTTCTTTAACCGATTTCGCTTCTTCACTTTAATTCACTCCGATATTCACTCGCAGAAACTTTTATTTCTATTTAAAAAAAACGGGCCGCCGGAATACTGAAGAAATTTCTCCAGTACCGGGCGACGCATGACATCTCTTTTCTCTTAATGTGAAAAAAGACCACTGACATTATTCAGTGGCCTAAGCTGATAATACTTTTCTGCCTTTGCGGCGACGGCGTGCTAATACTAGACGACCGTTTTTTGAACTCATACGGCTTCTGAAGCCATGAACTTTACTGCGTTTACGGTTATTCGGTTGGAATGTTCTTTTCATTTATGACACCTCCCTCGAGGAATAGCTGTTAAAGACAGTCTTACTTATTATATTTGTGCTGCCTATTCATTGTCAACTTCAGCAGTGCTTTTATTTCTTACAACCATAATAGGATAACATACCTTAACCAGATTAGAAACCTTATTTTTCATATTCCTTTTTTTAACGCACAAAAAAGCCGCGCTCCCCCGAAAAACGACATGTGGATAATTTTTTGGTCTTTTTTTAATATCCACAATCGTTATCGACAACATTTTCACATTGCTAACCCCTGTGGACAAAGATTTTTCAACAAGTTGTCAGGTTTGTGGATAAGATTACGAGAACCATTGCAAGTCCTCGCTTAATTTGATATTATATTTGTGTTTTAACTCTTAATTACTTATCCAGTCCATTCTCTTTATCCACAAATTGTGGATAAGTTGTGGATTGTTTTCACACAGCTTGTGTAGATTGTTGTCCACAACTTGTGGAATTTGTCGAAAAGCTATTTTTCTACTATACTATATGTTTTCAACATTTCGTGTGTACGAATGGTCAGAGCCATATGCTCTTTTTTTGTGTTCTATAACAGGGGAAGGGCGCTGATTTTTAAAGAAAAGGAGGGCTGTGCCGGATAATGGAGAATATATTGGATCTTTGGAATCAAGCTCTAGCTCAAATTGAGAAAAAGCTAAGCAAACCGAGTTTCGAAACTTGGATGAAGTCGACGAAAGCCCATTCGCTGCAAGGAGATACCTTAACCATCACCGCTCCCAATGAATTTGCCAGAGACTGGCTGGAGTCCAGGTACTTACATCTCATTGCAGATACCATATATGAATTAACCGGGGAAGAATTGAGCGTCAAATTTGTCATTCCTCAAAATCAGGACGAAGAAGACTTTTTGCCGAAACCGCAAGTGAAAAAAGCGGCAAAAGAGGAACCGTCTGATTTTCCCCAAAGCATGCTCAACCCGAAATATACATTCGACACATTCGTCATCGGATCGGGAAACCGATTCGCCCATGCAGCATCACTGGCTGTGGCGGAAGCACCCGCTAAAGCGTACAACCCTTTATTTATATACGGGGGAGTCGGTTTAGGAAAAACCCACTTAATGCACGCGATCGGCCATTATGTCATTGATCATAATCCTTCAGCCAAAGTGGTGTACCTGTCTTCTGAAAAATTCACAAATGAATTCATCAACTCAATCCGCGATAATAAAGCCGTTGATTTCCGCAACCGCTACCGGAACGTTGATGTACTTTTGATAGATGATATTCAATTTTTAGCCGGAAAAGAACAAACACAGGAAGAGTTTTTCCATACATTCAACACGCTTCATGAAGAAAGCAAACAAATCGTGATTTCCAGTGACAGACCGCCGAAAGAGATCCCGACCCTTGAAGACCGCCTGCGTTCGCGGTTCGAATGGGGATTGATTACAGACATCACACCGCCGGATCTGGAAACGCGGATTGCCATTCTGAGAAAGAAAGCGAAGGCGGAGGGCCTTGATATTCCGAACGAGGTCATGCTTTACATCGCCAATCAGATTGACAGCAACATCCGCGAACTGGAAGGGGCATTAATCCGGGTTGTCGCCTATTCATCCTTAATCAATAAAGACATTAACGCAGACCTGGCTGCAGAAGCATTGAAAGATATTATTCCGTCTTCTAAGCCGAAGGTCATTACGATAAAAGAGATTCAGCGGATTGTCGGACAGCAGTTCAACATTAAGCTTGAAGATTTCAAAGCGAAAAAGCGTACGAAATCTGTGGCTTTCCCAAGACAAATTGCGATGTATCTTTCAAGAGAAATGACGGATTCTTCTTTGCCTAAAATCGGGGAAGAATTTGGCGGGAGAGACCATACAACCGTCATTCACGCCCACGAAAAGATTTCAAAACTGCTGATTGATGACGAGCAGCTTCAGCAGCAGGTGAAAGAAATAAAAGAACTGCTTAAATAATAGTGCCCTCGGATGAATCGGGGAAAGTGTGAATAACTTTTTCATAGCCATGCACAGTCTGTCCACATGTGGATAGGCTGTGTTTCCTGTCTTTTTCACAACTTATCCACAAATCCACAGGCCCTACTATTACTACTGCTATTTTTAAAATATATTAATTATATTATCCGTTAGGAGGATAAACATGAAATTTACGATTCAAAAAGATCGGTTAGTCGAAAGTGTACAAGACGTTCTAAAAGCCGTTTCATCCAGAACCACAATTCCCATTCTCACCGGTATTAAGATCGTCGCCTCAGATGAAGGAGTATCTTTCACAGGAAGTGACTCTGATATTTCAATTGAGTCATTCATTCCGAAAGAAGATGATGATAAAGAAATCGTGACGATCGATCAGCCGGGAAGTATCGTGCTGCAAGCGCGTTTCTTCAGCGAAATCGTTAAAAAACTGCCGATGGCGACTGTTGAAATCGAAGTTCAAAATCAATATTTAACGATTATCCGTTCCGGAAAAGCCGAATTTAATTTAAACGGCCTTGATGCAGATGAATATCCGCATCTACCGCAAATCGAAGAGCATCACGCCATTCAGATTCCGACGGATCTTTTGAAAAACCTGATCCGCCAAACCGTGTTCGCTGTGTCCGCCTCAGAAACACGCCCCATCTTGACAGGTGTAAACTGGAAAGTTGAAAACGGTGAATTATTATGCACTGCCACGGATAGCCACCGACTCGCTTTAAGAAAGGCGAAGCTTGATATTCCGGAAGACAGTACTTATAACGTGGTCATTCCCGGGAAAAGCTTAACCGAGCTGAGCAAAATTCTTGATGACAGCCAAGAGCTGGTGGATATCGTCATTACAGAAACCCAAGTTCTGTTCAAAGCGAAAAACGTATTATTCTTCTCAAGATTGCTTGACGGAAACTATCCGGACACGACCAGCTTAATTCCGCAGGAAAGCAAAACGGAAATCGTCGTGAACACGAAGGAATTTTTACAGGCGATAGACCGTGCTTCTTTATTGGCGAGAGAAGGCCGCAACAACGTTGTAAAACTTTCTGCCAAACCGGCGGATTCGCTTGAGATTTCATCAAATTCTCCGGAAATCGGGAAAGTGGTCGAAGCTGTGCTGGCTGACAAGATTGACGGCGAGGAATTAAATATTTCATTCAGTCCAAAATATATGATGGACGCACTGAAAGTACTTGAAGGAGCGGACATCCGTATCAGCTTTACGGGAGCGATGAGACCGTTTCTTATCCGTACGCCGAATGATGAGACTATCGTTCAGCTCATCCTTCCGGTCAGAACGTATTAATCAAACAGAATGTGCTGCCGGCTTAGTTCGGCAGCTTTTCTATTCATCAGCCGCTCCCTCAAGTTTTCCCTTTCCTTATTTCAGGATTTTTTAGTACAATTAGATATTAGTGATATTTGAAAGAGGTCGATATTATGGCAAATCCGATTTCGATTGATACAGAAATGATTACGCTTGGCCAGTTTTTAAAATTAGCCGATGTGATTCAGTCCGGCGGCATGGCGAAGTGGTTTCTGAGCGAGCATGAGGTGACTGTCAACAATGAACCTGACAATCGCCGCGGCAGAAAGCTTTACGTTGGAGACGTGGTCGCGATTGAAGGATTTGGTTCATTTCAAGTCGTCAATTAAAGCGGGTGACAGCGGTTGTATATCCAAAATTTAGAATTAACATCCTACCGTAATTATGAGCGCGCTGAGCTTCAATTCGAAAACAAGGTGAATGTGATCATCGGGGAAAATGCCCAGGGCAAAACCAATCTGATGGAAGCCATCTATGTCCTTTCGATGGCAAAATCACACCGCACCTCAAATGACAAAGAACTTATACGGTGGGACGAAGACTATGCTAAAATAGAAGGAAGAGTGATGAAGCGCAACGGGGACATCCCGATGCAGCTTGTCATCTCCAAAAAAGGTAAAAAGGGCAAGGTCAATCATATAGAGCAGCAAAAACTCAGTCAGTATGTCGGAGCGCTGAACACCATTATGTTTGCCCCTGAGGATTTAAATCTCGTCAAAGGAAGCCCTCAGGTGAGGAGAAGATTTCTCGATATGGAGATCGGGCAGGTTTCTGCCGTTTATCTGTATGATTTATCTCTTTATCAAAAAATCCTTTCACAGCGGAATCATTTTCTGAAACAGCTGCAAAGCCGGAAACAGACTGACCGGACCATGCTTGACGTTCTCACTGATCAGCTGATTGAAGCAGCCGCAAAAGTTGTCGCCAGACGTCTGCAGTTTACGGCGCAGCTTGAAAAATGGGCGCAGCCGATCCATTCCGGCATTTCCCGGGGAATTGAAGAACTGACGCTTAAGTATCACACGGCGCTTGATGTATCAGATCCCAAAGATTTGTCGAAAATAGGTAACAGCTACCAGGAGTCTTTTTCGAAATTAAAAGAAAAAGAAATAGAACGAGGCGTCACATTATTCGGACCGCATCGGGATGATGTCCTTTTTTATGTGAACGGACGCGATGTGCAGACTTACGGTTCGCAGGGACAGCAGCGTACGACGGCTTTGTCTCTGAAGCTGGCTGAAATAGATTTGATTCATGAAGAAATCGGAGAATACCCCATTTTACTTTTGGATGATGTACTAAGCGAGCTGGATGATTACCGACAGTCCCATTTGCTTCATACGATCCAAGGCCGTGTGCAGACATTTGTCACCACGACGAGCGTGGATGGCATTGACCACGATACCTTACATCAAGCAGGAATGTTCCGTGTGGAAAACGGTGCGTTAGTGAAGTGAAGAAATGAGGTGAGCGATTGTATATTCATTTAGGTGACGACTTTGTCGTTTCAACCCGCGATATCGTCGGCATTTTTGACTGCAAGGTCAATGTATCGCCGATCGTTGAAGAATTTCTGGACAGACAGAAAGAAAAAGTAGTGCCGTCCGTAAACGGCACGCCAAAGTCTATCGTAGTCACGACTGAGAATATATATTACTCTCCCTTATCTTCCGGCACACTGAAGAAACGTGCGCAATTTATGTTAGAAATAGATTCTTAGCGGATCTTTACAATGAATATATTATCGTTTAAGAAAAGTGTAGGTGAATGTGCATGGCTATGGAACAGCAGCAAAATAGTTATGATGAGAATCAGATACAGGTATTAGAAGGTTTGGAAGCTGTTCGAAAGAGACCGGGGATGTACATCGGATCAACTAACAGCAAAGGCCTTCACCATTTGGTGTGGGAAATCGTCGACAACAGTATTGACGAAGCCCTGGCCGGTTATTGTACAGATATTAACATCGAGATTGAAAAAGATAATAGCATTACCGTTAAGGACAACGGGCGCGGAATTCCGGTCGGTATCCAGGAGAAGATGGGCCGCCCTGCGGTTGAAGTCATCATGACCGTTCTCCACGCCGGCGGTAAATTTGACGGAAGCGGATATAAAGTATCCGGCGGTCTTCACGGTGTAGGGGCATCCGTCGTAAACGCCTTGTCGACCACTCTTGACGTTACGGTTCATCGTGACGGAAAAATCCATTATCAGGCGTACGAGCGCGGTGTACCTGTGGCCGATCTTGAAGTGATCGGCGAAACTGATAAGACCGGAACGATTACGCACTTCGTTCCGGACCCGGAAATTTTCAAAGAAACAACTGTATATGACTATGATCTGCTTTCAAACCGTGTCCGGGAATTGGCCTTCCTGACAAAAGGCGTAAACATCACGATTGAAGACAAACGTGAAGGACAAGAACGGAAAAACGAGTACCACTACGAAGGCGGAATCAAAAGCTATGTTGAGTACTTAAACCGTTCCAAAGAAGTCGTTCATGAAGAGCCGATTTATATCGAAGGCGAGAAAGACGGCATAACGGTTGAAGTTGCATTGCAATACAACGACAGCTATACAAGCAATATTTATTCTTTCACAAATAATATCAACACATACGAAGGCGGCACGCACGAGGCCGGATTTAAAACCGGTCTGACCCGTGTCATAAACGACTATGCAAGAAGAAAAGGGATTTTCAAAGAAAATGATCCGAATTTAAGCGGGGATGATGTGAGAGAAGGGCTGACTGCCATTATTTCAATTAAGCACCCTGATCCGCAATTCGAAGGGCAGACGAAAACCAAGCTCGGCAACTCCGAAGCGAGAACGATCACTGATACGCTGTTTTCTTCTGCGCTGGAAACATTCCTTCTTGAAAATCCGGACTCAGCCCGCAAAATCGTTGAAAAAGGTTTAATGGCCGCAAGAGCGCGGATGGCGGCGAAAAAAGCCCGGGAATTGACCCGGCGCAAAAGTGCGCTTGAGATTTCCAATCTGCCGGGCAAACTGGCGGACTGTTCTTCTAAAGATCCGAGCATTTCCGAGCTGTATATCGTAGAGGGTGACTCTGCGGGCGGATCAGCGAAACAGGGACGGGACCGTCATTTCCAAGCCATTCTGCCGCTGCGCGGTAAGATTCTGAACGTTGAGAAAGCCAGACTTGATAAGATTCTCTCAAACAATGAGGTCAGATCAATGATCACGGCCCTCGGAACAGGAATCGGAGAAGATTTTAATCTTGAAAAAGCGCGTTATCATAAAGTGGTCATCATGACGGATGCCGATGTTGACGGCGCCCATATCAGAACGCTTTTATTAACGTTCTTCTACAGATACATGCGGGAAATCATCGAAAACGGCTATGTCTACATTGCCCAGCCGCCGCTTTATAAAGTGCAGCAGGGAAAACGGGTGGAATACGCTTATAACGATAAGCAGCTTGATGAGCTGTTAAAAGAGCTTCCGCAATCACCTAAGCCCGGCCTCCAGCGTTATAAAGGTCTTGGAGAAATGAACGCGACTCAGCTTTGGGAAACAACAATGGACCCTGCGACCAGAACGCTTCTGCAAGTCAATCTTGAAGATGCAATGGACGCTGACGAGACTTTTGAAATGCTGATGGGTGACAAAGTAGAACCGCGGAGAAACTTCATAGAAGCAAACGCCAGATACGTGAAAAATCTTGATATTTAACCAAGAAAGCCTTATTTTCGTTAAGAAATAAGGCTTTTTTCTCAAAGCGGCTTCTAAAGCCTCTGAAAACCCGCAAAACCCGTATATTCTACTAAATTAATGTGTATAAACACAAGTTTATTGATATAATGGAGAATAGTGAAATCGTATTGAAGATCATAATGGACAATCTACTCCCACATTATTTCATGTGATACTTCAGGGAGGTTTTTTTAATGAGTGAACAAAACACACCACAAGTACGTGAAGTCAATATCAGTCAGGAAATGCGGACATCTTTCCTGGACTATGCAATGAGCGTTATCGTATCCCGGGCGCTTCCGGATGTGCGTGACGGTCTGAAGCCGGTTCACAGACGGATTTTGTACGCAATGAATGATTTAGGCATGACCAGTGACAAACCATATAAAAAATCTGCCCGTATCGTCGGTGAAGTTATCGGTAAGTACCACCCGCACGGTGACTCAGCGGTTTACGAATCAATGGTCAGAATGGCGCAGGATTTTAACTACCGCTACATGCTTGTTGACGGACACGGCAACTTCGGTTCGGTTGACGGCGACTCAGCGGCCGCGATGCGTTACACAGAAGCGAGAATGTCAAAAATCGCAATGGAAATTCTGCGTGACATTACGAAAGACACGATTGACTATCAAGATAACTATGACGGTTCAGAAAGAGAGCCTGCCGTCATGCCTTCGAGATTTCCGAATCTGCTCGTAAACGGGGCTGCCGGTATTGCGGTCGGAATGGCGACAAACATTCCCCCGCATCAGCTTGGGGAAGTCATTGAAGGCGTGCTTGCCGTAAGTGAGAATCCTGAGATTACAAACCAGGAGCTGATGGAATACATCCCGGGCCCGGATTTTCCGACTGCAGGTCAGATTTTGGGCCGGAGCGGCATCCGCAAGGCATATGAATCCGGACGGGGATCAATCACGATCCGGGCTAAGGCTGAAATCGAAGAGACTTCATCGGGAAAAGAAAGAATTATTGTCACGGAACTTCCTTATCAGGTGAACAAAGCGAGATTAATTGAAAAAATCGCGGATCTTGTCCGGGACAAAAAAATCGAAGGAATTACCGATCTGCGAGACGAATCCGACCGTAACGGAATGAGAATCGTCATTGAGATCCGCCGTGACGCCAATGCTCACGTCATTTTGAATAACCTGTACAAACAAACGGCCCTGCAGACGTCTTTCGGAATCAACCTGCTGGCGCTCGTTGACGGACAGCCGAAGGTACTAAGCCTGAAACAATGTCTGGAGCATTATCTTGATCACCAAAAGGTTGTGATCCGGCGCAGAACGGCTTACGAACTCCGCAAAGCGGAAGCGAGAGCTCACATTCTGGAAGGTTTAAGAATTGCTCTCGATCATTTAGATGCCGTTATTTCTCTTATCCGCAATTCCCAGACGGCTGAAATTGCGAGAACGGGTTTGATCGAACAATTCTCACTGACTGAAAAACAAGCGCAAGCCATTCTGGATATGCGCCTTCAGCGATTAACCGGTCTGGAGCGCGAAAAGATTGAAGAGGAATATCAATCACTTGTTGCGCTTATCGCTGAGCTGAAAGATATTTTAGCCAATGAAGAAAGAGTTCTTGAGATCATCCGTGAAGAACTTAATGAAATCAAAGAGCGTTTCAATGATGAGAGACGCACTGAAATCGTGACGTCCGGTCTTGAAACAATTGAAGATGAAGATCTTATCGAGAGAGAAAATATCGTCATCACACTGACCCATAACGGCTATGTTAAACGTCTCCCGGCGTCCACATACCGCAGCCAAAAACGGGGCGGAAAAGGCGTACAGGGAATGGGAACGAATGAAGATGACTTTGTGGAACACTTAATTTCCACATCAACGCACGATACGATTCTGTTCTTCTCTAATAAAGGGAAGGTATACCGTTCTAAAGGATATGAAATCCCTGAATACGGCCGTACGGCAAAAGGCATTCCGATTATTAACCTTCTGGAAGTTGAAAAAGGCGAATGGATTAATGCCATTATTCCGGTCAGCACGTTTGATGAGGAGCAATACCTCTTCTTTACGACCAAACAAGGGGTGTCGAAACGTACGGCACTGTCCCAGTTTGCGAATATACGGAATAACGGTCTGATCGCCCTAGGTCTCCGGGAAGACGATGAACTGATGGCCGTCCGCCTGACTGACGGCAAGAAACAAATCATCATCGGAACGAAGAACGGTTTGCTGATCCGTTTCCCTGAAGAAGATGTAAGACAAATGGGACGCACAGCTGCGGGTGTTAAAGGTATCACGCTGACAGACGATGATGTCGTTGTAGGCATGGAGATTCTTGAAGAAGACTCCCATGTCCTCATAGTGACAGAAAACGGCTACGGCAAACGCACACCGGCTTCAGAATACAGAGTTCAAAGCCGGGGCGGAAAAGGCCTTAAAACATGTAAAATCACTGACAGCAACGGTCCGTTAGTAACTGTGAAAGCAACAAAAGGCGAAGAGGACTTAATGATTATTACGGCAAGCGGCGTGTTAATCAGAATGGATATTAATGATATCTCCACTACGGGACGCGTAACACAAGGCGTCCGTCTGATCCGCATGTCTGATCAAGAGCATGTAGCCACTGTGGCGCTTGTCGAAAAGAATGAAGAAGAGCCGGAAGAAACGGAAGAAGTATAAACGAAAAAGCGCAGCTGCAACAGGCTGCGCTTTTACTATATAAAGAAATGAAAAAAAGCTTTGACACATGGTGATGATGCTGATATAATTCTTTTTGTTGTCTTTTTAATAGAAAGGCAAGCCTAGCGAAAATATTTTTTAAAAAAGTATTGACCTAGCAAACTGAAAATGTTATGATTAAGAGGTCGCTTCGAGAGGGGCGGAAAAGTTCTTTGAAAACTAAACAAGACAAAACGTACCTGTTAATTCAAAGTTTTAAATAAATCGCACAGCGATGTGCGTAGTCAGTCAAACTACT
>NZ_JACAWW010000005.1:0-912 GCF_020075515.1 Bacillus sp. KS1
GTAGTTTGACTGACTACGCACATCGCTGTGCGATTTATTTAAAACTTTGAATTAACAGGTACGTTTTGTCTTGTTTAGTTTTCAAAGATCATTTTGTTCACTTTCTCAAGCAACTTTTTAAGTATATAACAAGTTTCTTTTAAAGTCAACATATTTTTTATAAATGGTGGAGCCTAGCGGGATCGAACCGCTGACCTCCTGCGTGCAAAGCAGGCGCTCTCCCAGCTGAGCTAAGGCCCCGAAGTGGTCGGGAAGACAGGATTCGAACCTGCGACCCCATGGTCCCAAACCATGTGCTCTACCAAGCTGAGCTACTTCCCGATTTTTAAAAATATTATGGCGCGCCCGAGAGGAGTCGAACCCCTAACCTTTTGATCCGTAGTCAAACGCTCTATCCAATTGAGCTACGGGCGCATAACAATAATGCCGAGGGCCGGACTTGAACCGGCACGGTAGTCACCTACCGCAGGATTTTAAGTCCTGTGTGTCTGCCAATTCCACCACCCCGGCGTGGATGGTATAGTTGGAGCGGAAGACGGGATTCGAACCCGCGACCCCCACCTTGGCAAGGTGGTGTTCTACCACTGAACTACTTCCGCATACAGGATAACTATCCTGTATAATGCGGGTGAAGGGACTTGAACCCCCACGTCATAAGACACTAGATCCTAAGTCTAGCGCGTCTGCCAATTCCGCCACACCCGCGTAACATGGTGAGCCATGAAGGACTCGAACCTTCGACCCTCTGATTAAAAGTCAGATGCTCTACCAACTGAGCTAATGGCTCTTTTTAAAAGACTTATGTTATAATCTTGTCCAAAAACAGTGCCGGCCAGAGGACTTGAACCCCCAACCTACTGATTACAAGTCAGTTGCTCTACCAATTGAGCTAGGCCGGCAAATATGGTGGAG
>NZ_JACAWW010000006.1:0-208 GCF_020075515.1 Bacillus sp. KS1
TTTTCATCTTTCCATCACTGTACTTGTTCGCTATCGGTCTCTCGCCAATATTTAGCTTTAGATGGAATTTACCACCCACTTAGAGCTGCATTCCCAAACAACTCGACTCTTCGAAGGCACTTTACAAAGAACCGCACTCCTCGCCACACGGGATTCTCACCCTCTATGACGTCCTGTTCCAAGGAACATAGACAAGGAACGGCCCCAA
>NZ_JACAWW010000007.1:0-210 GCF_020075515.1 Bacillus sp. KS1
GATGGTGGGCCTGAGTGGACTCGAACCACCGACCTCACGCTTATCAGGCGTGCGCTCTAACCAGCTGAGCTACAGGCCCATCTACCATATGAAAGAATCAAAGTTCCTTCAAAACCAAACAAGACAGGGAACGTTCTGTTTATAAGACCCAAGGTCTTATATTCCGTTAAAATCCTTAGAAAGGAGGTGATCCAGCCGCACCTTCCGATA
>NZ_JACAWW010000008.1:0-279 GCF_020075515.1 Bacillus sp. KS1
TTTCATATGGTAGATGGGCCTGTAGCTCAGCTGGTTAGAGCGCACGCCTGATAAGCGTGAGGTCGGTGGTTCGAGTCCACTCAGGCCCACCATCTTTACCCAATACGGGGCCTTAGCTCAGCTGGGAGAGCGCCTGCTTTGCACGCAGGAGGTCAGCGGTTCGATCCCGCTAGGCTCCACCAACGTGTTCTTTGAAAACTAGATAACAGAAGTAATTCACATTCAATTAGTAATGCAAGATATCACGTAGTGATTCTTTTTAACGGTTAAGTTAGAAAG